>CAZEMR010000153.1:0-1775 GCA_964513465.1 uncultured Hyphomicrobiales bacterium | reverse complement strand
CCGCGCGGATACGCCCGAAGCTGGTATCCGTCCCCGATGCCCCCGCGCCGGCCCTATCGCTGCATCCCAATCCCACGAGCGATTTCATCACTATATCCGGCATAAATGCCCCGACTCAAAAGATTGAAATATATACGCTTGCGGGGGTGAATATCATGAGCGCCGAGGGGCCGAGGGTGGATGTGTCGCATCTGGCACCGGGCTTCTACTTCGTCCGCGTGGGCGATAAATCGCTGAAGTTTGTGAAGATATAAGAGAGACTGCTTCGCTAAAGCTCGCAGTGACGGGGCTGGGGCGCGTTAGCCTACCAGAATCGCAGAGGGCTGAAGCCCTCTGCTGCGGGGGGCACAATCAATGCCCTATGTACATATAAAAAAAAGGCAGGCCGCGATTGGCCTGCCTCAATTTGTAATTATATTTTCCAATATCCATTTAGCAGAGCTCGCAGCAGGTTATTTTTCCAGCCGCAGCAGACCTTTTGCGCCGATGTCGCGCCGGTTGAATTTATTTTTGAATTTAATCATGTCCACTGCGCCGTAAGCAGCGTCGATAGACTCCCGCAGCGTTTCGCCGAGACCGGTCACGCCGAGCACGCGTCCGCCGGAGCTTACGATCCGGCTATCATCGAGCTTAGTGCCTGCGTGATATACGATTGCGCCGCTTTCTTCGGCCGCTTCGATCCCGCTGATTTCGTGGCCCTTTTCGTAATTGCCCGGGTAACCCTCGCTGGCGAGCACGACACAGCAGGCGTATCCGTTCGCCTTATTCCGGATGGCCGAAGTGTCCAGCTTTCCGATTGCGGCAGAGTGGAGCAGCCGCGCCAGATCGCCGTCGAATACGCTGAGCACGGCCTGGGTTTCGGGATCGCCGAATCGCACGTTGAATTCGACTACCGAGGGTTCGCCGCCTTTGATCATAAGTCCGGCGTAGAGGCATCCGATAAATGGCATTTCGTTGTCCGCCATAGCCTTAATGATCGGTCGGATAATATTTCTGGAGGTACTTTCGACCACATCGTCCGTGCAAACAGGCGCAGGAGCGTAAGCGCCCATGCCCCCGGTATTTGGCCCCACGTCTCCGTCGAGAGCGCGTTTATGGTCCTGCGAAGGCGCCAGCGTCACAAAATCATGGCCGTCGCAAATCGCCAGAATCGATGCCTCCTCGCCCTCTAAAAATTCCTCGATCACAATCTTTTTGCCGGATTCGCCAAACTGACCCTCGAACATCGAATCGAGCGTAAGATGCGCATGTTCGCGATTTTCGCAGACCACCACGCCCTTGCCTGCGGCGAGGCCGTCGGCCTTGAGCACCATCGGCTCGGTCATATTATCAATATATTCATGCGCTTTTTGGGCAGAGCGAAAATCAAAAGTGCGGTAATTCGCCGTCGGAATGTCCTCGCGATCCATCAGCACCTTTGCAAAATCCTTCGAGGACTCGAGCAGCGCCGCCTTCTGCGAAGGCCCGAACACATTGATGCCCGATTCGCGCAGCACATCAGCAAGGCCATTTGCAAGCGGATCTTCAGGGCCGACCACAACAAGATCGATCGCATATAATTTACAAAACTGAAGGATATCGGCGGAAGAATTAGCATCAATATCTGCCGGCAGGGCATGACGAAAAATCCCCGGATTGCCCGGCGCAGCAAAAAGTTTATCGCAGCTATCGGAATCGGCAAGAGCGCGCGCCAGAGCATGCTCCCGGCCACCACCGCCAATCAATAAAATATTCATAACCATCAAAAAAATATGTTAAACAAGAGATTGATTAAA
>CAZEMR010000152.1:0-2311 GCA_964513465.1 uncultured Hyphomicrobiales bacterium | reverse complement strand
GGGGCCGCGGGTGGATGTGTCGCATCTCACGCCGGGCGTCTACTTCGTCCGCGTGGGCGATAAATCGCTGAAGTTTGTGAAGATGTGAGAGAGACTGCTTCGTCACTTCGCTCCTCGCAGGGGCGGGGATTTCCATGCGAAATTATTATTCTGTCCAAAATCCAACAGCTAATATCCAAAAATCCGGAGCCCGATTTATATATACTCGCGAATTTCCGCGCCGGATTAGTTAATTTCCGCGATTATTATTAATTTTGTTATTCACCTTTTTGATTTCGAATTACCGGAGCTATTTTCATGAATTTCCTGAAAAGAACCGATACATGCGGCGGCCTTAACGTCGCCGATAAAGACCGCAAAGTTATTCTCAACGGCTGGGTGCACCGCGTGCGCGACCTCGGCGGACTCGTCTTCATCGATATGCGCGACCGCTATGGCATTACCCAACTCGTAGTCCACCCGGAATTGCGTCCGGAGCTGGCCGAGCGGGCGATGCAGCTCAAGAGCGAATATGTGATCTGGGCCCGCGGCGACGTGCGGCTTCGCGAGAACCCTAACCCCAATATTCCGACCGGACTTATTGAAATTAATATGGAGGATTTCGGAATTATCAACAAGGCCGAACTTCCGGTTTTCGAAATCGAGGACGGTATTGAGACCAACGAGGAAACGCGCCTGAAGTATCGATTCCTTGATCTGCGGCGTCCCGAGATGCAGCATAAGCTGATGATTCGCAATAGATTATATCAATCGACTCATAGGTTTTTCGAAGACAATGATTTTATAGAAATCGAAACTCCTTATCTGATGAAATCGACCCCCGAGGGCGCGCGCGACTTTCTGGTGCCGAGCCGCTTGAATAAGGGTCGCTTCTATGCGCTGCCGCAGTCGCCGCAGCTATTCAAGCAGATACTGATGATCAGCGGCTACGACCGCTATGTGCAGATAACCAAGTGCTTCCGCGACGAGGACTTACGCGCAGAACGCCAGCCGGAATTCACCCAGGTCGATATGGAAATGTCCTTCGTCGATCGCGACGACGTGATGAATATCACCGAAAAATATCTGGCCCGCGTATGGAAGGAAATCCTCGCAATGGAAATCGAATACCCCTTCCGGCGGTTGACCTGGCGCGAAACAATGTCGAAATACGGCTCCGATAAGCCCGATCTGCGATTCGGTCTCGAATTGGAATCAATCACAGAAGTCATTAAAAATTCTGAATTTAAAGTATTTTCGTCCGTGGTCGAAACCGGCGGCGAGGTGGCCGTGCTCAACGCAAAAGGCTGCGCCGGATATTCGAGAAAACAGATCGACGGCCTTACAGACTTCGCCAAAAAGTATGGCGCAAAAGGACTTGCATGGATCAAACTAATCGACGGCGAAGTCAATTCCCCGATCGCAAAATTCCTCTCCGAAACCGAGATGAAGGGCATACTCGACCGCGCAGAAGCCGAAAACGGCGATCTGCTGCTGATTTCGTCGGACAAATGGGAGCGCTGCTATACTATACTCGGAGCGCTCAGGCTCGAAATCGCCCGTCAGACCGGAATTATGGATAAGGTCAAGGGCAGCTTCGAATTCTGCTGGGTCACCGAATTCCCCTGGCTCGAATACGCCGAGGAAGAAAAGCGCTACTATGCAATGCACCACCCGTTTACTTCACCGATAGAGGAGGATTTCGGCAAAATCGAATCCGCTCCCGGCGAAGTCCGCGCCCAGGCCTACGACATAGTGATAAACGGCGCAGAAATCGGCGGCGGCAGCATCCGCATCCACGATCCCGGGGTGCAGCAGAAAATGTTCCGCGCACTCGAAATCAGCGACGATGAGATCGAAAATAAATTCGGCTTTTTCATGAAAGCATTGAAATACGGAGCGCCTCCGCACGGCGGCATCGCATTCGGGCTGGATCGAATGGTAATGATTCTGACAGGTATAAACAATATTCGCGATGTTATTGCGTTTCCTAAAACCACGAGCGGCCTATCGCTGATGGACGGATCGCCGACAGTAGTTGATCCGAAGCAGCTCGAAGAGCTGGCGATAAAGCTTGCTGATAGAGAGAGCAAAAAAGATTAAAATAAATTTGAATTTTTTCGTCATTACATTTGCGTATTTTGAAAATTATTCGTATTTTTGAATCTCTCATTCGGGCCCGTAGCTCAGTCTGGGAGAGCGCTAGAATCGCACTCTAGAGGTCGTGAGTTCGAGTCTCATCGGGTCCACGATCGAGCAAATAGGCGAAATTTGGTCCGTGGTGTAATTGGCAACACGTCTGACTCTGGATCAGAAGAGTCCAGGTTCGAGC
>CAZEMR010000151.1:0-2519 GCA_964513465.1 uncultured Hyphomicrobiales bacterium | reverse complement strand
ACTAATCAGGACATACAGATTAGGCTTGGAGCGGATTTCTTTACATATACCCGGCTCCGCTCGGCCGGACGCTTCAAATTCCCGGTCGAGACCAGTGATTATTTTTTCGGAATAAACGCAAGCATGATGCACGATATGGGCGATGGCCATCACCTGGGCGCGCGGCTCAGACTGTCGCATATTTCCTCGCACATGGTTGATGGCTACACCGACCCCGACTGGCAATTCCGCCGCGACCCGTTTGTTTATAGCCGCGAATTTGTTGATCTTCTGGCAGCGTGGGAGATGCGCGGCCATTCGGCTAAATACCGCATCTATGCCGGCGCCAGCGCAATATTCTCGACAATTCCGGACGATGTGGCCAAATTCGTGCCCCAGATCGGAGTGGACGCCGAGCAATGGCTGATGCGATTCCTGAGCGTGCGAGCGGGCATCGACTATCGGATGATGGACACCGACGCGCTCGATCCCGCGCTCAATCAACTGGCCGCACAATTGGGCATAATGCTTTATACATCTAAGGATACCGGGATTTTGCTGAATTATAATTTTTATAACGGCAAGAGCATGCACGGGATGTTTTTCCGCGAAAGAGATTTTTACCACGCAGTGGGATTTCAGCTAATTTTTTATTAATTTAATTAATCAATCGGAATTTTTGAAAATTATATAAATGGAAATGAATCATGGCTAAAAATTTAAACAGAGCACAAATCATCGGCCATCTCGGTCGCGATCCCGAAATGAGAGCTACGGCTTCGGGAATGTCGGTATGCAAAGTCAGCGTTGCGACTTCCGAAAAGTATAAAAGCAAAAGCGGCGAATGGCAGGAAAACACCGAATGGCACCGAGTCGTATTTTTCGATAAACTGGCCGATATTGCAAATCAATATCTGAACAAAGGCAGCAAGGTATATATCGAGGGCAGACTCCAGACGTCCAGCTGGGAAAAGGACGGAGTCACGAGATATATGACCGAAATAATCGCTCAGAATATGATTATGCTCGACAGCCGCGAAGGCGGCGGAGGCGGCAGCTATGGCGGCGGCCAGTCCGGCGGATCGTACGAATCTGGCAGCAATGAATTCGGCGGCGATTTCGGGTCGGATGTGGATGACGAAGTCCCGTTTTAATTATGAAATATTTATATCTATTTGATATTGACGGCACACTGCTGAGTATGCAGGTCGGACGCTCGCGGATTCTGTTTGCGCGCATGCTCGAGGAAATATTCGGCGTCGATGCTCCGGATATCACTATGCCCGGCTTTGCCGGGATGACCGACCTGCAGATACTGCGCGAGCTATCGGAATCGCTAGGCATCGAATACGCCGAGACCGAACGCAGGCTGCCGGAAATATGGGAAATTATGACCGGATACTTCACCGAATACTGCACCCGCGAGCATATCGATCTGAAGCCCGGTATCCGGAGCCTGGTTCCCCGCCTGGCCGACGACCCCGATTTTCAGCTCGGACTGCTGACAGGTAATTTCCGCGCAAATGCATATCTTAAGCTACGCTCCTGGGAGCTGGACGGGTATTTCCCATTCGGTGCATTCGGCGACGACAGCGGCAATCGCAACGAGCTACCGCCGATGGCCATCGCCCGCGCCAACGAATTCGCAGGTGCAGACATATTCGATTATTCAAATACTCTGATAATCGGCGATTCGCCCCGTGATATAGAATGCGCCCGCAGCAATCGGCTGCCTGTGGCAGCTGTCGCTACCGGCACTTTTACACGCGAAGAGCTCGCCGGCCACGATCCGGACATGCTTTTCGACGATTTCCGCGACAATGATTTCGTAATAAATAAATTCAAAGAATTAGTCCAAAAATCGATATGAAAAAGATCACAATCGCAATCGACGGTCCGGCAGGCTCGGGCAAAACCACCACCGCTAAAATCGTAGCCGAACGGCTTGGCTATATATATATAGACACCGGCGCAATGTATCGCGCTGTGACGCTCGCATGGCTGCGCAGCGGCCACGAAATGCTCGAGCACGAAGTCTGCGCTATGCTGGACGATATTACAATCGATATCCAGCCCACCGAATCCGGCCAGATGACATTGCTCAACAGCGAGGACGTCAGCGAGGCCATCCGCACCCCCGAAGTAACCGGAAAGGTAAGTCCAATCAGCGCTATGCCCTGCGTCCGCGAAAAACTCGTCGAACAGCAACGGCGCCTCGGCCAGGGCGGCGGAGCAGTACTCGACGGCCGCGACATCGGCACTGTGGTATTCCCGGACGCAGAACTAAAAGTATTCCTTATTGCCACCATCGGCGCCCGGGCAGCCCGCCGCGCCAAAGAGATGAGCGAAAAGGGCATGGACTTCTCGATCGAGGAAATCAGCCGACAGATAGCCGAGCGCGACCAGTACGACAGCAGCCGCAGCCACAGCCCGCTCCGCAAAGCCATCGACGCCGTCGAAATCGACACCTCGGAACTGACAATCGCGCAGCAAACCGAAAAAATCATAGAGCTCGCCCGCGATAGGATGGTGGAGTGACC
>CAZEMR010000150.1:0-2542 GCA_964513465.1 uncultured Hyphomicrobiales bacterium | reverse complement strand
ATCGGACGGAACGGGAGATGATGTCGCACTATACTTGTTTGATCACTTTCACCCCGACGTTTTTGTATGCGGGGGTATGGCAGCGCGGATCGGTGGCGGCTGGAATTATTTCATTTGCCTCGGGGAAATATGTCAGGATGTTTCCAGCGGCGATATCGAATGGGCGAAGGATCATGTCGGTCATTCTGCCCGTATCGGTTTTCAATATCATTAAATCGTCGGGCTTGCAGCCCATTTTGCGGATGTCCGCCGGGTTCATCAATACTACGTTGCGCGCGGTCTGGCCGCGGTGCGTGTCAGCGTTTTCGTAAATTATATTATTGAACTGACCTTCGCTTCGCACGCTGATCATTTTGAAAAAATTCTCATCTCTCATATTATCAGGTATTTGAGTTATTACGAATCGCGCTTTTTTGTCGGGGGTGGCGAATAAGGGCGTATGGAATGTTCTGCCTGCGATCTGGAATTCCTCGCCGGTTTCGTCGATTGTCAGCATTTTTTCGTAGCCGGGGATAGTGCGGCCGATCAGCTTTCGGATATGGGCATGGCTGCGGAATTGGCTGAAGTCGAGAGCGCTTTTGCCGATCACATTTTCTGCAATGCTGCAAATTATTTCCACTTCGGATTGCACGTCGGGGAACCTCGCTATGCCCCCGTCGCTCAGCCGGACGTAGTTGAACATCGATTCCTGGGTTGTTTTCTGCAATTCCTCGTCGCGGGCGGCGACTGGCAGGACAATGGTTTCGCCACTGACGCCGTAGAAATGCCCTTGGTTCAGCGTGGTGGTCAAATATATTTTAAAGGGAATCGAATCGAGCGATCGTTCCGCGAACTTGCTGTCGGGATTGGAGTTGTAGAGATTGCCGCCGAGCATTATGGCAAAGTCTATGTCGCCGTTTTCTGCGGCCTTCATCGAGCTCATCGTGTCATTGCCATCATAATCGGGCATTCGAACGCCAAGTTCTTTTTCGATATTATTTTTTACAATTTCTTTTAATTGCGGAGTGGCGCCGACCGATCCGATGCCCTGAACATTGCTGTGGCCGCGCAATGGCAATAGCCCTGCGCCGGGGCGGCCTATCATACCCCGAAGCATAGCCAGAGACACGATAGATTCTACGTTTTCGACCCCATGGATGTGGTGAGTTATGCCAACAGCCCATGAGAAAACGGCGTTCTTCGAGCGGCTGTATATATCAGCGATTTTTTCGATCTGTTCGCGCCTGATTCCCGAATTTTCAATTATTTCGTCCCATCCAATGTTGTCGATATCCGCGCGGTATTCGTCGAATCCATTCGTATAATTCTGGATAAAATCGGTGTCGAATTCGCCCTTGTCGATAATCGCTTTTGCGATGCCCTTCATCAGCGCAATATCTCCGCCGCAGCGCACCTGAACGAATTCCGAAGCAACTTCGGAGCCGAAAAATAATGAGCGGAATTTTGATGGAATTGCAAATCTCATCAGGCCCGGTTCGCGGACGGGATTGACAACGATTACCTTGCCTCCGCGCGCTCGGCAATTGATAAGCTGTTTCATAAATCGCGGATGATTCGATGGCGGATTTGCGCCGATTACGAATATGAGGTCTGCTTTGTCGAGGTCCTTCAGCGTTATCGTCGCGGTGCCGGTGCCAATGCAGGAGGAGATGCCGGCGCCCGAGGCCTGATGGCAATAGTAGGCCGAATTTGAGATATTATTGCTGCCATAAAGGCGGGCGAATAGCTGCAGCAGGAACCCGGCTTCGTTGGAGCTGCGCCCGGAATTATAGAAAAAGCTGCGTCTGCCGGAGATGGTTTTCATTTTTTCGGAAATAATGCGAATGGCTTCGCTCGGCGAAATTATGCGATAGTGCGTATCGCCGGCATTTTTATAAATGGTATGGGTCAGGCGCCCCAGCCGGTCGATCTCGCGGCCATTCATTCTGCGGAAATCATCAATACTAAATCGGTTGAAAATGTCCGGATCAATCGCGTTTTGAATATCGCTCAGATTCGCCTGAAAGCTCTTTTTGCAGACTTCCGGATAATTGCCGGCCTCGTCGGTCATGCCTCCGCGCTGGCCGCCGCTGCCGTAAGCGCATGACTTGCAGGTGTTTTTGGAGCGCATCGATTGCGACATTTTAAAAAATCCGGTGCGGTATGAAGCGCGCATGGCATAACCGATGGATCGAAGTCCGCCGATAATTTTCATTGTGATTCCGAAATATCAAAGAAAGATTTCGGCATATTACACAATTTTAATGGGAAATAATAATTCTGCTGGCCGGCATTTTCTATCTGTCAAACAAAAGTAATTGATTTTATTCTCAATTATTTATATATTCAATTGAATGATTTTATTTCTTGTTAGAAAATGAGTTGGCTATAATGATGACGCATTAGCAATTATGCAAAACTCAATACATTTTTTGAAAGGATTAGCTCCCTAAATCCCCAAATGATCTAACACCCTACGCAAGGGCGCTTTCGTCGCCGCTGTCCTGAGTGAACAGGCAGGACGCACCGGTGGGCATCGCGCAGACTCCAGAGGAATTCCGCG
>CAZEMR010000149.1:0-2588 GCA_964513465.1 uncultured Hyphomicrobiales bacterium | reverse complement strand
TGGAGCCATCCCATACTTATCGATTTTTAATATTTTTAACATAAATTGATTTGGAAATTTCCGGTTTTCTGTGTAGTATATACCTGATTCATATCCCGAAGCATTCACTTCAACTGATCTTACTCAACACTATTCCGTTTTTTTCAATAAATTCCAAAAGGAGATTTATGGGTTACCAAGGCAAAAAAATTGTAAAAGTAGACACCGACAAACTGCTCGAAATGCTCAATGGCGCGCTGGCCGAGGAATGGCTGGCATATTATCAGTACTGGGTGGGCGCCCGCGTGATCGAAGGCCCGCTGCGCAGCGAAGTCGAACCCGAATTGCTCGTCCACGCCGACGAGGAGCTGAACCACGCAAATATGCTGATCGACCGCATTGTGCAGCTCGACGGCACCCCGATCCTCAATCCGGCGGATTGGACCAAACACGCCAATTGCGCATACGAAGAGCCGACCGATCCATATGTGGAAGAAGTCCTGAAGCAGAACCTCAACGGCGAACGCTGCGCAATCCGCCGCTATCAGGACATCCTCGATTTTACGAACGAAAAAGACCCGACGACTTATCAGATGGCGCTCAATATTCTCAATGATGAACTCGAGCATGAGCAGGACATCGAGGACTGGATTGCCGATCTCGACCGCATGAAGGAAGATTTCAAAAAACTTCGCATGTGATCATTTTAGCTGATTATTAAAAAAGGCATTCCCTGATTGCGGGGAATGCCTTTCGTTTTTATATATAAGTAATTATCTGGCAAGCACTAAGGGCAGCTCGAATGTCCGGCCGCCGGCTGTCGCCACCAGATAGTAGGTTCCCGAAGCAAGGCAACATGCGTCGAGGTATGCCACATTCCGGCCGGGCAGAAGCACGCCCGATGCAACGCTTTCTACGAGGTAGCCGCCAGCGCTGTAAAGCTCGAGCCGGAAGTCGATTGGCGAATCGCCGTTATATTTATATACCACTATCGCCCGGCCATCGAATGGATTCGGATTGGCCGAAAGCTCGATCAATTGGCCGTTGCCGTCCTTCATAGCAACCGAATTGGGATCGATGCCTTCGCCCGCCAACGAAATATTCATCTGCTTGCCATTGGCAGCGTCGGAGCTTATCTGCAAAATCGCCGAATATATTTTGTCGGTTTCGGGTTCGAAGTTCAGCATTAATTCCGCCTCGGAGTGGGGATCGATTGCCATCGGAAGCTGGCCGGATTTGACGTTGAATACCTTTTTCAAATCCAAAAGGATTTTTGCAGATTCGATATTCAAAATTCCGTCGCCGTAATTTTCGATTTTGATTGTCGTATCTTTCGTTTCGCCGAGAGCTACTTTTTGAAAATCGAGCTTGTTTGCGACAAGTATCATGCCGTGGTGCACCTTGCCTGTGCCCTCGAGCGGAATGATCATCAAGCCGGGAATTTCCCCGTTGAATGCGTTGGTTGACACCTGGAAAGTGCAGGCGTAATCGGCTTTTTCGGTGGGGGAGAAGGATATTTGCGCATCGAAGCATTCGCCCGGCTGAAGCTCGGAGTCGAGCAATTCGGATTCGTTGACCAGCGCAAAAGCGTTTTCCGAATCAATGCAATCGATTGAATACGAAGCGAAATCCAGCGGCAACTCGCCTTCGTTGCAGAACGTAACGAGCATTGATCGGGTGGAATCGACGTAAACGGAATCGAAAGCGAGGCGATCATGGCTGGCTGTGAGTATCGGAGCGGCCTCGAATCCATAGCCGCGGATGTCGATATATTTATCCGGCTCATTGACTGAATTATTTTTTACTAGTAATTCGGCGGTATCCCAGCCGCGGTTGAGCGGCGAGAAGCGAACGGTCAGGGTCTGCGATTCATCGGGCTGCAGGCTGAGCGGCGCCGCAGGCGGATCGACCAGTTCGAATGCCTGTGTAGCCGAAGTCAGCGCAAATTCGGTGATATTCATCTCCGAATCGCCGATATTTTTAATTGTGATAATCCGGGTATCGCTCTCCATTGCGTTGACTGTATCGAAGAGTATTTCGGGCACGCCTGCGAAAACAGCTTCGCTGCCGGGCCATGTTTGCTTATAATCTCGTATGCCGTCTTCGTCTTTTTAGAGCAGGAGATTGAGCGGGACCTCGCGCACTACGGTTGTCAGCAGATCGGACTGAGGCCAGCGAACCACAATCGAATCAATGCGGTGGCGCGTGCCGAGGCCGACATTCTGAACGAAAGGCTTTTCGCCGGCGAAGTGGCCCTCGCCCGCCTGAATTTCGCGTATCTGGCGAAGATCGCCAGAGTAAAACGTTATTCGCGCGCCGATACCGCTCTGGTTCATTCCGTCGTGAGGAATCAGCTTGACTTCGCTCCAGTTGCTGCCCAGGCGGTTTTCGTTCTGGAAGAGGCATACCTGCATGTGGGTCTGATATACATCCCCCGAATCGGTGGCAATCGTATCCGTCACCTGGCGGCTGAAGAACAGGTCAACATCCCCGTCGAGGTCGTAGTCGGCGGGCTCCATAGAGTGGCCGCGCTTGTATTTATCCACAATATCAAGTGTATGCGAAATGTCGCGCAGGATGTGGTCGCTCTCCTGTCGGCATATATATAT
>CAZEMR010000148.1:0-2719 GCA_964513465.1 uncultured Hyphomicrobiales bacterium | reverse complement strand
ACATGAGAAGGATCGTCGATTCTTTGTCGCCTTTGGAAATAATGGAATCGACTTCGTCATATTTTGTGAATTTGTCCATTATTTCAGTGCCGCGTTCGACGCTGACGAGGATATCCACATCGCCGACGGTGGCGCGGCGCCGGCGATAGCTCCCGGCGATGTCGATATGCTTAACGCCATTGGTATTGGCGAGGTAATCGACCAGGCTTTCGGCGTATTGCTCGGCTATATTGAGCCGTGTGCGTTCGGATTCGCGCTCTTCGGCGCGCTCGATATTTTCCTCGATATTCTCTTCGGTTTTTTTGCCGAAGCCCTCGACGTCCCGGATTTCGTCGTTGTCGAGCGCATCCTTGAGCTCGTCCATCGAGTCGATATCCAATTCTTCGTGCAATTTCTTGACTTTTTTAGGGCCGAGTCCCTCGATTTCCATCAGCTTGCGCAATCCTTCGGGCATTTCTTTCTCGAGGTCTTCCAGTAGGGGCAGAGTTTTGCCCTCGGAAAGCGTTTCGATCTTGCCCGCCAGGTCTTCGCCGATGCCGGAAAGTTCGGCGAGGTCTTCTCCGCTGTCGATCATATCCTTCACGTTTTTGGATAAATTGCGGACAGTCCGGGCGGCATTGCGGTATGCTCGCACGCGGAACTCATTCTTGTCCTGTAATTCGAGCAGGTCTGCGATTTTGTCGAGGGACTCGGCTATGTCGTTATTATGAACAGGCATTTTAAAATAATTATTAATAATTAAAATGATTTAACATGTTGCAATTCCGGGATTTATGATTTCTCCCTGACCTCTTTGGCTTTGGTTCCGATGCGCTTTTTGTCGCCGGTGCGATAGTCGAGCTTGACGGTGGCATACACGCGCGGATAGTTCCGGGCGAGCATATCGACGGACTGGCGCACTACACCGAGGCATTCCTCGCTGGTGCCTTCGATTATTGTGCCCATGTCGTGGATTTCGTGGTCGAGTCCGCTGCCTTTGACAATTTTATAAACGTCTGCAACGGCGTCGCTGAGGCTTTCGCCTGCGCCTACGGGAAATACTGAAAAATCTACAATAGTCATGGCGTTTCTCCATAATTAATTAAACAAACATAGATTTGAGTTTTGCCGCATCCTTTGCGGCGTAAGCATTCTGATCATTATCAAAATAGATATAAATTTCTTTGCCGGAGTCCGACCACGCAGAGATTGCGCCCGCCCAGCCGGAGAGATAGCTCTTGTCGTATTCGCCTTCGTAGGCCGCGCCGGGGCCGTGAAGCCGTATATATATATGCCCGGCGGTGACGATCTTGTCGGTTTCAAAGCCCTCCAGGTGGTACATGCAGAAAGCCGCGCCGTGGCGTTCGAGAATTTCGTATGCCTCGTCGCAGAGCCATGTGCGGTCGCGGAATTCGAGAGCATATTTATAATTTTTAGGTAATACTCCGAGAAATTGCTCCAGCCGCTCGGCATTGAAATGCCAGCGCGGGGGCAATTGAAACAGAACCGGTCCGATATTGTCGCCAAGTGCTTCGATGGCTTCGAATAATTTTTCGCCGGATTGCTCCGGATCGTTAAGTTTTTTCATATGAGTGATATATCGGCTGCCCTTGACCGAGAAAATGAAATTATCCGGAGCGGCGTCCCGCCATTTGCGGAGTGTGTCCCGATCGGGCAATTGATAGAATGAATTATTAATCTCGGCGGTTTCGAATTCGTGGCAGTAATAATCCAGCATATCCGGCTTATCGATATCCTCCGGATAGAATCGGCCAATCCAGTGATCATAATGCCAGCCTGAAGTTCCGATATGTATATTCGAACGCTTCACTTTTTAAGCATCCCTTCGCGGTCTAATGTAAATTTTATATCGAATGAATTGAAGAGATCGAGATACTGCTCCAGAAGGCGGATCATCAGGAAGTTTTTGCGGACAATGGCCATACCTTTTTTGCCCATCATTCGGCATTTATCCTCGTCCTTTAGCAGTGTGATCATGCGTTCGGCGGCTTCGTCGACCGAATTGACCAGATAGCCGTTCTGGCCGTCCTCGATCTGGTAGCGGATGCCTCCGACATTTCCGCCAATCACCGGAGTGCCCTTCCATAGCGCCTCGCTGACGGTAAGTCCGAAGCCCTCGCGGATGGATTTCTGGAGCACAACCCGCGCCTTCTTTTGCAGCGAATTGACCAGCGCGGTGTCTTCTTTAGAGAGAATTATTATCCGGTCTTCCTGCTGTTCGAGCAGCGATTCATATACCTGCTCGCCCTCGGGGTCGTCGGTGGCGACGTTACCAAGCAGCACGAGTGTGGCGTCGACTTCTTTGCGGGCTTTTTTGAATGCCTTGATCACTCCCTCGGGGTCTTTCCATTTGTCGAAGCGCGAAATCTGCACCACAAGCGGCAGATCGGTCGGTATATCATAATGATCGAAGCGGTCCTGCATTTCCTCCTCCGTGAGTTCTCGGCATTTGATCGAAAATGGATCGATAGCCGGCATGAAGGTTAGCTCGGGAGTTTCGAGGCCCTGATGATATTCATCGATGCTGTATATAACGGAGTCATACATTTCGACGAAATCCTTGAGATAATTGAATAATTCCTTATGCGGATCGCTCATATCCAGATGGCAGCGCCATATCCAGGGCTTTTTCTTGGTATAGTGCCTGATAAGCGGGAGCGGCTGCGGATCGTGAACAACGATGAAGTCGTGATCGATATGATTGCGGATAGCATTTTCG
>CAZEMR010000147.1:0-2774 GCA_964513465.1 uncultured Hyphomicrobiales bacterium | reverse complement strand
CGTTTTCGCATTTTTTGCCGTGTATTATTATAAAAATCCGGACAAAAACCGACTGCCGGCACTTTTCGGATTGTCCGTACTTATTCCCGTGATTTCCACCTACGGCTGGGAATACGCATATGTTTTGGCGGCGCCGGTATTCTTTTATGCGCTGATTGGTTCGGCGGTTTCGACTCCTGCCGTCAGGTGGCTGACGTTCGCGGCCGCGCTGATGTATTTATTCCCCAAGCCCCCGGACGCATTGATCAATAAAATCACAGGGTTGATACCGGATTTTATAATCACTCTGGCGCTATATCGATACATTTTCGGCGCAATGCTGCTGACCGGAATAGCTGTCAGAATCAACCAGCATAGAGGCAACGGATCGCATAAAAAAATCGCCTGATTTTTTTAAAATCTATAAATTATTTATAGTGGATTTCTGTTAATTAATATTTCGTATTTGGAAAAATTCGGTCAGTCATCCGGATTGATTTGAATTTACATGATTTATTTATTATAATATTTATATATTTGGTTTGCGTTCACTCCCCCTTGCATTCATTTAAAAATTATAAATTATTATCAGGTGATCCGATGGAATCCATGCTTCATTACGCTTCGCTTGCGGCAAACGGGCATAATACCCAGCCCTGGCGCGTTAAAGTCAAATCTCCAACCGAAGCAATCCTTTTTTTAGACAAATCCCGACTGCTGCCCGCGGTCGATCCGGATAACCGCGAGGCAATTATCTCGCTGGGCGCATTCGCAGAAAATTTTGCAATCGGCGCAAAAAACGAAGGCTACGACGCCGAATTCGATATTATTGCTAACTCGCCGCATGACGGGGATTTCGCACAAATCAAACTGAACCCGGCCAATGCCGGCAATTTCGAGCTGCGCAAAATAGAGACCCGGCGAACCGTGCGCAGCAACTTTGGCAGCCGCGAGATCAGCGACGCCGACTTTAAATATATTACCGGCGGCGACAGCGAGCATTTCGATTTCGTCGGCGCCGATTCACAATCAGGCAAATTCATTGCAGTCGCCGCAGTAGAAGCCACTCGTGTGCAGACATGGCGCGACGACGCCCAGCGCGAGCTTTCGCAGTGGATTCGATGGTCGAAGGCAATCGCCAATGACCGCAGGGACGGCATCACCCCCGAAATGCTCGACATCACCGGCATTGCTCGGTTGATAGTTGGTTGGTTATATAAACCGAAAAATGTGATGACCGATTCTTTCCGCAAACGCTCTGTCGATATTGCCGCCAAATCGGTTAAAAACCACGGCGGCTGGATCATGGTCACCTCCCCTGATAATTCGATGAAGGACTGGTTCAATACCGGCCGCCGGACGCAGCGAATGTTGCTGAACATCCGCGAGCGCGACATCGCAATCCATCCGATGAATCAGATGATCGAGGAAAAGGACATTGCCACCGAAGTGCAGAAAAAGCTTGCGGGCAGCGGCCACATCCAGCTTATGCTCCGCGCGGGCTATATGGATAAATACCCCGATCCGGTTGCCCCCCGCCGCCGCGTAAGAGACTTTGCGGAAAGGGCTTGACCCAAAATATGATTTATTAATAATAGGAGAAATTATGAAAAAAACCACATTAGTCAGCCGCCTGACGATGCTGATCGGTATTCTAATTGCCATTCTCGGATTGTTTCATAGCGGCGCGACCTCGGCCTTACTTGAGGAAGGCGCGCTGGATACGCTCAGCGAATCACAATTATCGACCTTTATGTTTCTGCACGTCACCACCGGCGCGGCGATATTTTTCTCCGGCGTGCTGAATATATATTCATCCGTATTTGTGATGAAAGACCAGCCCTGGTCGGTCAATATTTTGCTCGGCAATTCCGTGTTTTTGTTGATTGCGGGGATATTGGGCGTTGTTTTGCTGCGCACTAACCTGCTGGTATACATACTTTTGCTGCTGCCTTTCCTGCAGTTGATAATTTTGATGTCTAACCGTCGGGAGCTGCCCTCGGGCAAAAGCGGGAAATGATGCACAATTAGCGATGCCTCCTATCGTCTGAAATATTAGTATCGCCTAAATATTATATTACCTAAGCAAAACTTACCGGAGACTACATGCAAAAGCATTTTGTATCGAACAAGGACGAATCGGTACGGATGTTCGACAGCGATTTCCTCGATTTTTTCTCGCGCGTGCACTGGTCGGCCCCGCTATTTATATTCGTGCCAGTGATCATTTATTTCACTCTTCGTGGCGCATATATATATGATTTATCTGCGCTTACGATTGCGGGGTATTTCATCGCAGGCCTGGCGTTCTGGACTCTGGCGGAATACCTGTTGCACCGCTTCGTATTTCATTTTCATCCTAAAAATCCCTCGCTGAAGGCGCTCTTCTGGTCGATCCACGGCGTCCACCACGACTACCCGCAGGATTCTAAGCGGCTGGTAATGGTGCCCTCGCTCAGCATCCCGCTGGCCGCGCTGTTCTATCTGATATTCCTCGCAACTTTCGGCGCGCATGCGGCAGCGCCATTTTTCGCGGGGTTCATCGCAGGCTATCTGGCCTACGACATGACCCACTACGCAATTCATCATCATCACATCCGCAACAAATACCTGCTTGGGGTAAAATCGCACCACATGGCGCACCACTACCGCAACCCCAGGCGCGGCTACGGCGTCAGCTCGGACATCTGGGATCGCGTTTTCGGCACCCTTTGAATCAATTATGAATTATGAATTTTTTAAGAGAGATTGCTTCACTTCGTTCGCAATGACGGGGTGCGGCGTGGAGAGACTGC
>CAZEMR010000146.1:0-2888 GCA_964513465.1 uncultured Hyphomicrobiales bacterium | reverse complement strand
CGCCGGGCTTCTACTTCGTCCGCGTGGGCGGCAGGTCGCTGAAGTTTGTGAAGATGTGATCGGCAGAGGGCTGAAGCCCTCTGTTGCGGTTGCGGCCAACCCATTGCAGCAACGGGCTTTAGCGCGTTGACCCTTGCCAACACTTGCCGCGTCATTGCAAGAAGCGCAGGGACGAAGCAATCTCATTCAGCAAGCTAATATCAAAAATATTCAACAAATTCTGAGACCTTTTTGCGATTCATGTGTCATTGTATTCTGAGTACCCATCTAAATATCCCGGAGCCTGTAATGCGAATATTATTAATCGCCTTTGCCGCAATGCTATTGAGCGCTTTCAATTCCGATGCTGCCGAGTGGCTCGACCGCGGCCGCTATTATATGCTGGATCAGGACTTTATCCGAATGAAAGAAGTCGATTTCCGGCGCGGCCATAATCAATTTTACGTACTGGACTCCGACACAATCGCCCGGCTGTATGATTTCGAAAGCGGGGGCCTCGTGCAGTCATTCAAACTCCCCGTCTATCGTGACCCCCGACCCCAGCATGTAAGTGTTTACCGCACGGCAATCAATAAGGATTTCGAAACTTATAATGATAATACTTCCAACAATATTTTAAGGTCATATACTATTCCCGACGGCGAATTTGTAAGACAATATATATCCGGGGTCTATGAAAACTGGTTTACCGGAGAACCGTATTATGTTACATATGACTATAATTCCGCAGAAAAGAAATCTATCGAACTTCTCTCGCTTGAGTATACTTTACGTTACCCAAGCCGCGGCAGGACAGGTTTTCTCCGAATAATATATTTCACCGGTTCCGATTCTGTAATGCATAGTCACGGGACGGGCTTTCTGGATGATTTCGCGATTTCGAAAAATGAAAATTTTTTCGCAACCACCGGGATGTCTTCATTTGGCTATAGCCAGGCGGGAGT
The DNA here is from genome assembly GCA_964513465.1 of uncultured Hyphomicrobiales bacterium. Taxonomy (GTDB): domain Bacteria; phylum Bacteroidota; class Ignavibacteria; order Kapaibacteriales; family UBA2268; genus CAZEMR01. The sequence goes on along the minus strand of CAZEMR010000146.1, from coordinate 1,944 downwards.
CTATTATTACAACGAGTATTCGGAGTTTTATATTTTTGACAAGAATCTTGGTTTAATCAAAAACGGCGGGGATTCGCTAACCCGCATGGCTTTCTCGCACGACGAGTCGCTTCTGGCCGGAGTATCGGGCAGATATCACCGCAAAGTTGCGATCTATTCCACTGCCGACGGCGCGCTTGTCGATACCTGCTGGCCGGGATTCGAACCCGTCAATATTCAATTTTCCCCAGATAACCGCCGTCTGATTCTGATCGATTTCGTCAACACCACGCTTGCAATCTACGACCGCGAGCTTCGTATCGTCACCGACACCATGCAACTTCCTCAGATCGGCGGGCTCAAGCCGGCGCCCGATGGCCGCTCGTTCGCGCTTTTTACGTCAACTCATGCCTATAAAATCGTGCCCGAGCTGCTGCAGGATGAGCCATATATCGCTTTTGTGTCGGATATACAAAAGGCGCGCGTGGGCGATTCCGTCCGATTTTATGACGGCAGCAATTTCGATATGTCGCTGCGGCGCTGGAGCTTCGGCGACGGCAGGCAATCGGGCGATAAGCATCCCATACATATATATGATCAGCCGGGAATATTTTCCGTCGAACTATCGGGCCGGCACGGCGTTGAAAGCATGAATCGCGAAAAAGAGAATTATATCGAAATCCTGCCGGCATTGATTCCGGATTTCACAGCCTCGGTCGTTTCCGGGAATCCGCCTTTGAATGTTGAATTCACTAATAAATCCGAAGGGCGGATCGACAGCCTGCGCTGGACTTTTTCGAATGGCGATACTCTTTATTCGCAAAATGCTGAGACCACATTCGAAGCCCCCGGCAATTATGTGGTGACCTTGACAATCTGGGATAAATTCGGCTCGAAATCGAAAAGCATTACGATAAATGTCAAATTTCCCGATCTCGATACGGAATATTTCGAGAACGAATCAATTTTGTCATATCCAGGCGTAACCGCCCAAGGCGTTTCGGTGCTGGAGCATTATGCGGGGACGTTTTATGTCGGATTCCGGAAAAATGACATCGGCGGAGGCAATGCGCTGGCCGGACTGGTAAAATTCGACGAGCGGCTGGATTCCGCATGGACGCGGTATTTTACATATTCCCGTATCGAACCGGAGGTATATCCGATTTATGACGGCAAGGTAATGGTCTGCGGCGAAAACATCGATACGCTGAATCAGATCGGAGTGGCTGTGACTCCCGAGGGAAATCGCGAGGACAGGATTTATTATACATCAGTGGGTTGGAACAAATTGCGCCAGGGCTCCTTCCACCCGAAGGGCCGCAATGGTTTTTGGGTAAGCTATGCCCGCTGGAGTGTTGACTTTCAGCCCCAGGGCTGGTCGCATGTGGTGATAATCGGATATGACAGCACGCTCGATTCCTGGGATTATCATTTATTTTTCCATCCACCGTTCGGGGACTATGATAGCTTTGCCGACAATAGCTGCATTGTGAGCGATACATCGACCGAATACATTTATTGGGGCCATGCAATTGACAAAAGCCGTTACGAGAGTTATTATCATTATGGGATCAGCTTAGTCTCGGGGAAGAAAGTTTTAGCGGTGGAAGGCGGATTAATAGAGCAGGATCAATATCAGAAAATCGCCACCAACACTTATTTCGTAAGCTGCAATGAGCACAATATTTATTGGATGGATAAGATTCCCGGAAGGAAATCGAAAGAAATATTTTATACGAAAACATTCGCCGCGGATACGGTAATCAAATATGTCGTCGATATCGGGCGCGACCGCATCGCCGCCGCCGGCTCGATCGGCGGCCACCCGGCGGTAATGTTTTTCGAATGGAACAGCGACCTCATCAAATCAGTCGTCGTCAACAACCGCCTCGGCCGCCTGAATTCGATGACCTTGACCGACGACGGCAAGCTGCTCGCCACCGGATTTCTGAATATTAACAGCGA
>CAZEMR010000145.1:0-3076 GCA_964513465.1 uncultured Hyphomicrobiales bacterium | reverse complement strand
GTGGAGTGACCGCTGCAATATTGCGGCGCTTAATTGCGTCTTTTTTAAAGGAATAATATTAATTTTTGGTTAAGAAATGTCTGACGAATTCATATCCGCGTTTTCCGATCAATCGCTCAAGCCCCCGTTTTTGCTGTATATAAGCGGGACGGTCGAGGATTTTAACAAACTCGAAGAATTCAAAGCAGACTATCTCGAAGGGATGATTATGATTCAGTCCTCGGCTACCGTCAAACACGAAAGATGCTTTATGGATATCGCCACCGCTATGGCTGCGCACGCTAAGCGCACCGGTGCCGGCGAAGCGCTCGGCTCCCGACTTATCGCTATGCTCGACAAAGATAAGCGATTCGAACCCGATATCTTTTTCGTATCCAAAAGAAATATTGGCAAATTCACCGAGCATGAATTCATGGGAGTGCCCGACCTAATTGTCGAAATTATGAGCGAAACTACCCGCAAATACGATCTGACGGTCAAGCGCGATGCATACAAGGCCGCTTATGTGCCCGAAATCGTTTTTGTCGATCTCGACGCCGAAGAAATTTTTATCGATATTCTCAAAGACGGCGAATATACTACTATGGTTGCGGCCGAGGGTGATGCTGTCGAAAGCAGCGTGCTCGATGGTTTCCATTGGCACACAAATCTTTACAACAAATGATACATATAGATGAAATTTAACATAGATGATTCCGCAGGATTTTGCTGGGGAGTGGTTCGCACTATCGAAATCGTAGAGGAAACGCTTCAGAAATACCCCAACCGGCCTGTTTATGTGCTCGGCCAGATTATTCATAACCCCCGCGAATCCGAAAGGTTAGAGAAAATGGGACTTTGTACGATCGGCCACGACGATTTTCCAGGCATTGCCGCCGAGCGGCCGGTGGTGCTGATTCGCGCGCATGGCGAACCGCCCTCTACATATATAGCGGCCGAAAAGCACGGCATCGAGCTGATCGACGCCACTTGCCCGCTTGTGAAAAATCTGCAGAAGCGGGTCGCTGGTTTTTATAAGGATGGCTGGCAGATTGTTATTCTTGGTAAGCACGATCACGCAGAAGTAGTTGGACTGCGAGGCGTTTGCGGAGATGAATGCATCGTTGTCCGTACGCCGGCGGAAGCTCTCGAAAAAGTCGATTTCTCCCGGAAAACCGTGCTGGTATCTCAAACCACAATGGACAAATTTCTTTTTGCCGAAATTCGTAAAGCCCTGGAGAAAAAAGCCGCTAAACTCCATACTATCGAGAATTGCGAATTCCGTGCCCGCGATACAATTTGCAAATACGTATCCGGACGCGAGGAAAAGCTCCGCGATTTCGCAAAGGCTAACGACGCAGTGCTGTTTGTAGCGGGGCGTAATTCCTCGAATGGCAAAATGCTTTATGGAATATGCGAGAACGCAAATACGCGGACTTATTTCATGGAAAATTATTCGGAGTTCCGGCAGGAATGGCTCATAAATGCCAAGAATATCGGAATTACTGGCGCCACCAGCACTCCGCAGTGGTATCTGAAGTATGTGAAATCACAATTAGAAGATAAATTCTCAAATTAATTTATTCGGAAAATCATGACCGAGTGGATCAAATCCTGGGACCTCACACATTCTCCCTGGCTGATTGCCCTGATGTCTTTTGCGGCTTATATAATTATCGCATTTATAGCCGCATTTTTTATCAAAAAAGTATTAAAGAGGCTCACAAAATTCACCAAAAGCGAGATCGATGACCGCATCATCGACGCACTTTACCGCCCTGCTTATCTTACTATTCTGTTCAGCGGATTGCTCGTATCGATCCAGATTTTGCCAATTGCGAAAGAAACCATCGTAATATTCCGACAGATTATCAGCTCGCTGATCGTCATATTCTGGACCGTCGGAATAATCAGTGTTACCCGCATGCTGATCCGGAACGCCGTCGGCAAGGTGTTCGATCTGACCGGCCTCAGCAAGGATATTATCCCGCTCATCAGCAGCGTGGCCCGCGTCATCGTTATCATTGCCGCGCTAATGGCAGTGCTCGCAATCTGGCGTGTCGACATCACCCCCGTCCTCGCCTCCGCCGGCGTGGCCAGCGCCGCAATCGCATTTGCGGCCAAGGATACAATCGCCAATTTCTTCGGCGGCCTCAGCGTATTCCTCGATAAGCCTTACAAAATCGGCGATTACGTCGTGCTCGACAAAGACGACCGCGGCGAAGTCGTCGAAGTCGGCATCCGCAGCACCCGCATCAAAACCCGCGACGACATTTTGATCACCATCCCAAATTCGATCATCGTCAATTCCAAAATCATCAACGAAAGCGCGCCATACGAGAACTTTCGCGTGCGTATCCCCGTCGGAGTTGCCTATGGCAGCGACGTCGACCTTGTCGAGCATATCCTCGTCGAGTGCGCCCTGGCCAACGACAACGTCGTCAAAGAACAGGAGCCGCGCGCCCGATTTCGCAGCTTTGGCGATTCCAGCCTGAACTTCGAATTGCTCTGCTGGGCCAAAGAGCCGTCATTGCGCGGACTCACGGTGCACGAGATCAACCGCGACATCAACCGCCGCTTCAACGAAGCCGGCGTAACCATCCCGTTCCCACAGCGCGATGTCCATTTTTTCAATGAGCAGGAGTCAAAGACAGGCAATAAAGAACCCGAGGAATAATGCGTTATTACAGAATATTTTGCCTTGCATCCATTTGCATTAATTTCGGGAAAATCATTTCGACTGCAAAAATACTTGTAATAATTTGGTAAATAATGCCTTAGGCGAATCGGCCATAAGTGCAATCGAATGCAAAAAAGCGCAGCCAGAAGAAAATTGATGTGAATTAATGCAATCCATTTATTTGGCAAAAATCCGGGAAATCAAAGAACAATCGCGATCCGCAGCCGAACCGCACCCGCGATTTAACAAAAAATCCGCCAACCCCAACGCAACCGTTTATAAACTATTTCAAAATCAAATTTAGGATTTTGCCTCAGGTTGCTTGCCAACGGGCTAAAGCCCTCTGCGCTTATATTTGTCATTCATTAACTATGTCACTGCGAAGAACGAAGTGACGAAGCAGCCTCTCCACGCCGC
>CAZEMR010000144.1:0-3116 GCA_964513465.1 uncultured Hyphomicrobiales bacterium | reverse complement strand
GGATCGACGCCGGCTACCAGCACCAGATCGTATTTCCGCGGCATGTCGTATTCCATTGGGTAGGCTCGGCGGCGCTCGAAATGGGACTGCTGCGCTGGATCGGTTATTACGAAAAAGACCTGATCAGTATGCATGGAGAATTATTCCCCGCGCTCAATCTTTTATATAAAACCGCAGTTTCGCTGATATTCTACGAACTGCGCCGCGACCATTCGAACTGGCCATTTGGCGAGAAAAACGCTCCCCTGAGCTTCGACCAGTTCAAGATCGGGATGACCCTGCTGCTTTAGCCGAAGGTAGTATATCGCGCAAGGAATTCCTGCACCTGCTCGTCGTCGGATTGGCGCATATCGTCCGGTGTGCCTTCGAACCTAACCTCGCCATTGTGAAGCATTGCCACATTATTCGCAATTTTGAACACAGAGAACATATCATGCGAAATAACAACCGACGTGACCTTGAGCTGCTTGGTCAGGTCGGCTATCAGATTATCGATCTGCACCGACGTGACCGGGTCGAGTCCGGTGGTCGGCTCGTCGTAGAAAATATATTTGGGGTTGCCAACCAGCGCGCGGGCGACTCCGACCCTTTTGCGCATTCCGCCGGATAGATCCGAAGGATTCTTATCGCGGAGTATCTTCCATTCCTTTTCGAATTCCGCGTCATTGCTGCCGTCGCGCTCGGGCAGCAGGCTGACAGCAGTAAGAACCCGGATTGCCTCTTCATTAAGCAGACCCTGGTCGCGCTGGCCATGCTCGTACAGGCCGATGACTATATTTTCAAAAACATTGAAAGAATCGAAAAGTGCGGCGCCCTGGAACACAAAGCCCATATCCCGACGGATGCCGAACAGCTCGCGAGAGCTGAGCCGATCGACCGTGCGGCCGTCTACCTCGACACTGCCCGAATCCGGCTCGAGCAGCCCGACGATGTGCTTGATCAGCACACTTTTGCCGCAGCCGGACTTGCCGATTATGCAGATAGTATCGCCTGTGGGAATCGTGAGATCGACGCCCGAGAGCACTTTTTTCGCGCCGAATGATTTATGCAAATCTTTGATTTTAATCATGATATTTTCCGAGGCTTTTTGACTAAATGATGGAATATGGATTTTTCGGGAGCATTTCGGATTAATATGACCAGGCCCGCCGCCATAATCAGCGACGATGGGAAAGCCGAGCCGATTCCCAGCGGCGCGATTGCCACCAGAAAAACGATACCGCCGATTGCCCCGGCAACTAATGATTTGCGGGGGAAGGCAAGCAGAAACGATACCGCGATCTGTCCCAGCCCGATCAGGATAACCAGCATCGATGCGTGCTCGGCGAATGAGCCATAGATAAAGTCCTGATAGGGCCCCACGGCGTGCTCGCCGAAGCCCTCGACGTACTGGCCGGGCTGGGTGCGCGCGGTATATATATTGAACACGCCCGCTCCGACGAAAAGCAGTATATATATAATCCGTGCGGCTGTCCGTCGCTTAATCGAGAGCCAGAGCAGAATGAGCGCGAACACCATGCTGATCGACCAGGGGATCAGGAATTTGCTGAAAATTTCTTCCATAAATGAAATGAATTAATATAAATTTTTTCAAAATTAATAAAAAAGCCGGCATACCAAAAAATAATATCGGCATGCCGGCAAGTGTATCCGGTTTATTTATTTCGGAATTTCGATTGCTATCATTTGGTTGACGTCTTTATAACGCACCTGGAGCAGGATTGCGCTTCCGGGTTCCTGATTATTGATTACCTTCTCCATATCCGAGGGCGATTCGATATCTTTGCCTGCGGCTTTTACGATTACGCCGCCGGGGAACAGTCCGCGCTCTGCGGCTATGCTGTAGCGCTCGGTAGCGACGATATACGCCCCGCCGTCCACACCTAGTTCGTCGAGAACTTCTTCATCTGGTTTCTGAACGGTAAATCCGAGTTTATCGAAAGTAATGCGATTGGGTTCTGACATTTTCTCGTCTTTTTCGGGAGATTCGCCTTTGGCGATATCTTCCTGCTGGTCTTCCTCGGGTTTTTCGAGTGTCATTTTTTTATGAATCTTTTTGCCGTCGCGCCAGATAGTAAGGCCGACTTCGTCTCCTGCGCGGTGAAGCACGATTTTGCTCTGCAGTTCGCTCGGGTCGGTCAGCTTGTCGCCGTCTAACTCCAGAATTATGTCGCCTGCTTCGATGCCCGCTTTTTCTGCGGGGCTGTCCTCGATCACATCATTGACCAAAACGCCATAGATTTCGTCGAGGCCGACTGATTTGGCCATCGTTTCGTCGACCGGCTTGATCTGGACTCCGATATATCCGCGGTCGATGTCGCCGTCTTCGATGAGGTCTTCAACGACCGAGCGCACAAGATCGACGGGAATCGCGAAGCCATAGCCAATATAGGTGCCGGTGCGGGTGGCGATTGCTGTATTGATTCCGACCAGGCTGCCCTTGATGTCGAACAGGCCGCCGCCGCTATTGCCGGGATTAATCGCCGCGTCGGTCTGGATAAAGTATTCAACGGAATAGCGGCTGCGCTGGGTCATAAGCGAAAGCCCCCCGCGGCCTATGGCGCTGATTATGCCGTTGGTCACCGTGGAGTTAAGCCCAAGCGGATTGCCTATGGCAAAAACCATCTCGCCGGTGCGGACATCGTCGATATTTCCAAAGTGGGCGCAGCGATAGCCATTGCCTTCGATTTTGAGCAATGCCAGATCGGTGAGTGGGTCGGTTCCCACAAGCCGGGCTTTGTGCTGGCGCCGGTCGGTGGTTGTAACCGTGATGCCGTCTTCGGTGGCGTGTTCGATTACGTGATTATTAGTTACAATATAACCATCTTCGGAGATAATCACTCCCGATCCGCTGGCCTCGCTCTTGCGGGTTTCGGGCTCGTCCTCAGGGGGAACGGGTTCACCGAAGAAGCGGAAGAATTCGCGCAATTCCTCTCGGAACCGGCTGGTCGGAGCCTTTTGTTCGATAATGACGCTGATGCTGACCACGCTTGGCAGCACCGAATCGGATGCATTTATCATGGCGCGGGTGATTGCCAGAGCCGCGTCCGACGGAGTCACAGGCGGAGCTTCCGCGCCGATTTTGGTGTTGTCGGTGGCGAACAGCGAAGAAATCG
>CAZEMR010000143.1:0-3132 GCA_964513465.1 uncultured Hyphomicrobiales bacterium | reverse complement strand
TTGTATCAAATTATTCAAAAATATTTTTAGGGTGTCTCATTGCGGAAAACAGGAAAAAGCGACGAATCGGGAAATCCGTCGCTCTGACTTAATAAATGTATTCCGGGATTATTCTTTAATCCATTCGAAAGCATTGTCTTTGTCGGACATATCGAAGTATTTGACTTTGGCCAGCTCGGGCGGCTTATCGAGTTTGGTGATTACTTTCTCGAGCTTGGTCTCGCCAACGATTCCGATTTTTTCAACCTTGAAATAATACTTAGCGCCGAGAGCTATTTCGTTGAAGAATCCCATCAAGTCCCAGCCCTTGAAATCATTAAGGATAAACAAAAAACGCATTTTGTCGTTTTCTTCGAATGCTTCCTTGATTGCGGGCTCTACGAGTTTGGCATTGTCGGCGCTTTCCTTGCCGCTGATTTCGAATGCCATTACATTTCCTTCTTTTTTGACCAGATTGATCATAAGGTTTCCTCCTTGAATTGTTATAAATAAATGAGAATAAATCAGATGTGAATTGGAAAGGGTTCGTTTGAATATATGAATTTATTCCCATAATCCCAAATTCCGGAGAAATTAGCCACAAATCCGGTCAGTACATCTCGGTTTTCACCCGACGGATATTCGCTCCGAGCTCACCGAGGCGTTTCTCGATTGTCTCGTAGCCCCGGTCGATATGGTATATCCTCAGCACCTCGGTCTGGCCATCGGCTACCAGCGCCGCGAGAATGAGCGATGCGCTGCCCCGCAGGTCGCTCGACATAACGGTTGCGCCCGAAAGCTCCGATCCGCCTTTGATCAGCGCGCTGTTGTCGAGTATCTGGATGTCCGCGCCGAGCCGCTGCAATTCGGGCACATGCTTGAATCGGTCCTGATAAATATTATCGGTCACCTTCGAGCTGCCGTCGGCAATGAGCATATAGGCCGTCCACTGCGCCTGGATATCCGTCGGGATGCCCGGATATACGGCGGTGGTGATGTCGATCGGCCGCGGCCGGTCGTTCATTTCGAGCCGGATTGCGTCGCCGGTGACGTCGATCTCGCAGCCGGTCTCCTCGAGCTTTGCGATTACGGACGCGAGATGGTACGGATTCACGTTCTCGAGCTCGATCTTGCCGCGGGTCATTGCCGCTGCGATCAGATATGTGGCCGCTTCGATGCGGTCGGGGATGGTACTTTCGTCCACCGGATGCAGCTCGTCGACGCCTTCGATCTCGAGCTGGGTGGTGCCGATGCCATAAATCTTTGCGCCCATTTTGACCAGCATTCGCGCCAGCGCGGTTATTTCGGGCTCGATAGCCGCATTGGTCAATAGCGTAGTGCCCCTGGCTAGCGTTGCTGCCATCAGCACATTCCCCGTGGCGCCGACACTGGATACGTCGAAATGGAATCGCGCACCGGTCAGCTTATCGGCTTTGGCGACGACGTAGCCGCGGTCGAGGTCGATCTCTGCGCCGAGCTTCTCCATACCCTTCAGGTGCAGATCCACCGGCCGCGGCCCCCATGCGCAGCCGCCGGGCAGCGATACCCGTGCGCGTCCGAATCGGGCCAGCAGTGGCCCCAGCACGTAGAACGATGCGCGCATTTTCTTGACGTGTTCGTAGGGCGCTTCGAAGCTGGTGATATTCGTCGAGTCGACGAAAAGCTCGTCGTCGTTGAGTTCGCAGAATACGCCCATTGCGCCCATAAGCCGCGACATAGTCCAGACGTCGCGCAGATTCGGCGTGTTGTGCAGATGATATACCCCCGGCGCCAGCAGCGCAGCCGGCATCAGCGCCAGCGAGCCATTTTTTGCGCCGGATATTCTCAGGCGTCCGCATAGGCGGTGGCCGCCTTCGATTATGAATTTATCCATATATAATATTCATTTAATAAATAATAAAAAAGCAAACTTACGTTTTCTGCGGCAAATATGGAAATCATGCGATGATTTATATAAATAATTAATTTTAAAAATAAAAATGGCCGCGCCGATGGCGCAATTATATATTTAGCTGCGGACATAAATCAGCGCCTGATTCGTCAAAAAATGAATTAGTATAATACGCTGAAATTATTATGTCAGAAAACACATATTCCGAAGAAAATCAAGCCCGGCCGCATATCCGGATGAATAAACTATGGATTCATATCGGGCTGTTCGCATTGACCTTCCTTAGCTGCATGATGGCAGGCGCGCAGTGGGCATTCAAAGATTTCACCGAGATCACCAACTGGCACTACGGCCTGACCTATGCGATACTGATTATGACATTCCTCTCGGCGCATGAATTCGCACACTATGCCGCATCGCGGCTGCACGGAGTGGATGCTTCGCTGCCATTTTTTATCCCCCTGCCGATTCCGTACATAATTAATTTCGGCACCCTGGGCGCGGTCATCAAAACCCGATCGCGGATTCCCTCGCGCCGGGCGCTGTTCGACATCGGTGTTTCGGGGCCGATCGCAGGATTTATCGTATGCTTCGGATTTCTGCTCTATGGGCTGGCTACTCTGCCGCCGATCGATTATTTATATAATATTCATCCGGAATACCTCGAAAATGGCGGCAAAATCCCCGAGACCAGCCTATTTTTCGGCGATACATTGCTCTACTGGATTATGACCGAGCTATTTGCCAATCCGGACGGCTTCCTGCCGCCGATGAACGAAATATACCACTACCCCTTCCTGAATGTCGGGTGGTTCGGGCTGTTCGTGACCACTCTGAATATGCTGCCGCTGGGCCAGCTCGACGGCGGGCATGTGACATATGCGATGTTCGGGCGGCGCAATCACGCCAAAATCGCGCGCGTGGTGTGGTGGGCTATGGTGGCAATCGGCTGCGGGTCATTGCTGGGACTGATTCACGAATCCTTGCAGGTCGACAGCACCGGCGCGGTCATGCAGATACTCCGGGCGGCGCTTCTGCCGCCGCTCTCGTGGATAGCCGACAGCGCGCCATTCATATTCCGCGGCTGGGGCGGCTGGCTGTTCTGGGCGCTTATCACGCGGGTATTCATAAAGCTCGACCATCCGCCGGTCGGCGCATCGGGATCGATCGGCCGCGGGCGCATGACGCTCGGCTGGATAGCGCTGGTAATACTCCTTATGAGCTTTTCCTACAACGGAATATACTACATCGAGCCGTGATAT
>CAZEMR010000142.1:0-3194 GCA_964513465.1 uncultured Hyphomicrobiales bacterium | reverse complement strand
ATTCCACGGCAAACCCGCCTATCCGGAGCTGAAAAAGCAATTGGAGATTCAGTATGATCGGCATAAGCCCATGCGGATTCTGATCGAGGACGCGGCCTCCGGACAATCGCTTTTGCAGGATATGAAAAAAGGATTTCCCGTCACCGCAGTTAAGCCCGAGAATAAAATATCAAGGGCGCATCTGGTGACTCCTCTGTTCGAACAAAAGCTCGTCCATTTACCAAAAGGCTTCTCTCAAAACAGCCGGATAATCAACGAATGCGCGGAATTTCCATACGGCGCCCACGACGATATAGTTGATTCGGTAACCATGGCGCTCCGGAATATGCAGCCGGTTTATGAACAGCTATCCGGCGAACGCTCTCAGCGCAGACTCCCGACCCGGCAGAAAGTATCAAAGAATTTTAGGAATGTAATATAATTAAGGCAAAAACAATGAACAATCTTATAGGCGTAATCGCGCTCCGCAACAAACTGGACGCCCATTTTCAGGAAATGCCCAATCCCGACGACGTCCTTCGCAAAAATAATGTCTATGACATCGGCCGTCTCATGCGGCTGGTCGATTCCGATGCGCATATCTATTCATGTATCCAGTCCCGCAAAGCAGGCGTGCTCTCGCTCGAATGGCAGATCGAGGGCGATACGAATCAGGAAACCATGTTTATCGAATCCGTCTTCGGCGGTCTCGATTTGCGCCAGATTATTAATGATATTCTCAATGCCCCGCTATTCGGCTATCAGCCGCTTGAGATATACTGGCGTCTTGAAAATCAAAAGCTTCGACCCGTCGGACTGGTCGCAAAGCCCGTGGGCTGGTTCTATTTCGATAATAAAAATATGCTCTATTTCAGGCCGGAATATGAAATCCGCGGTCAGCTCGTGCCGATGAACAAATTTATCATCGCTCAGCATTATCCCACTTATGACAATCCCTACGGTCAATCGGTGCTCACCAAATGCTTCTGGCCCGCATATTTCAAACGCACCGGGCTGGCTTACTGGGGCACCTATATGGAGAAATTCGGGATGCCCTATATCATCGGCAAAATGGACGATGCGCAGATGAATACCAAAGAATATGACGCATTCGCGGAGATGCTCGAGAACCTTAATCAGGACGCAATCGCGATCATCGGCGAAAAAAGCAGCATTGAAATCATGCACAATCACGCCGCGCAGAAATCCGATATTTACCAGATTCTGATGCAATATTGCAACGCGGAAATCTCGAAGGCGATACTCTCGCAAACCCTGACCACCGAGATCGGCGAGCGCGGAAGCTATGCCGCAAGCGCGACCCACCAGGAAGTCAGGAAAGACGTAATAGAATCGGATAAAAAACTGGTGGAAAATGCTCTCAATCAATTGATTCATCTTGCGATCAGTCTCAATTTCGGAGATTATGCCTATCACCCGGAATTCCGGCTCTACGAAGAAGAAGACGTGGATATGAAGCTGGCCGAGCGGGATTATAAATTGGCTCAGACAAATCAGATAAGATTCCGGAAAAATTACTGGGTCAATAATTACGGATTCGCCAAAGATGAAATCGATGAGATCGATCCCGCCGCTCAGCCGACCGCCGCTTTCGCAGATGATGACGACGAAAGCCTGGCGGATCTCGATGCGCAATTGCAGGACATGCTCGAAAATCAGACCGATGATCTCGTCGAAAATTCCGAATTATTCGATCTGTTGATTAAACGGCTCGATGAACACATCGGGCAATCCGGGAATATCGAAGACGCGCTGGATGCGCTTCCGGATGCGCTCAGGAAATTGGACAGCGAGGCGCTTGAGGAATTAATGACGCGATACATGTTCGCCGCCCACCTGAGCGGCCGGGCTTCGGTATCCGGGGAGGCGGAAAATGCCTGACCTGATTAATAATCTGACTCTGATGTTCGACATGCAGCCCGAAGCCGCGATCGGATATTTCGGCTCGCTCGGTATGGAAACCTCCTGGGACTGGCAGGAGCAGCTCGGGATAATACGAAAGCATTGCTTCACGATCAGCAAGGTTCATTCGGCGGACGTGCTGCAATCAATTCACGACGGCCTTGCCAATGCGCTCGCCCGGGGCGATACCCTCCGCGATTTTAAAAACGGCATCGAGCCATATCTGAAGGACAAAGGCTATGCCCGCAAGGATGACGGCTCGGCCTGGCGCTGGGATACGATCTTCCGCACGAATCTTTCAACGGCTTACAACGAAGGCCGCAGACAGGAGATGTTGCGCGTTGCGGATAAATTTCCATACTGGCAATATATCGCGACGATGGACATCCGGACGCGCCCCAGCCATGCCGCGCTTAATCTGGTCGTGGCCCGGTATGATTCGCGGTTCTGGCGCAATAACCCTCTGCCCCGGGGGTTTATGTGTCGCTGCCGGATGCGCGCGCTCTCGGAGGATTACGTCAAGCAGCGCGGCTATAAAATTTATAAGGACTCAGACTTGATTAAGGTCGGCAATAAGATGATGCCGCTCGGTACGGTTAAGCCGGATAAAGGCTTCGGCGGGAAGTTCAAACCTGATTTGACAAGGTATTCACCGGCGATCAGAAGCGAGGTTACGAAAATCCTTCGGGGCGGCAAATGAATCGGGGGAAAAATCAGATAGAAGCCGCAGCCGATGAGATGTTTCGCGAATTGCTCAAACGCATCGGCGATATTGATCTCACGCCGATCTGTCCGCAGGTCGAGAATATCGTCCGCAATTCGATCGAGCAGAATTTTATCGAGGGCGGACGCCACGGCTCCGGATATTACGGCGGCGGCAATCGGCGCTGGCTGCCCTCGCGCCGGGCGATTAAGCAGGGCGGACAAACCCTGATCGACACCAGCCGTCTGGCGAATTCCGTCGCGATAAAGGTCCGCTATTCCAAGGCCCGGGGCTTCCGGATTTATCTTGGCGCGCGCACGAAATATGCGGCCATCCATCAATTCGGCGGCGTCATCAATCACCCCGGTGGCACCCCTTATATCATAATCGACGGCGAAGCGTACTTCATCAGCAAACGCAAAGCGAAAACGATTATCAATAAATTCAAGCGCACCCGGCCCAATGCCGTCGCTCCGGTCAAATACACAAAGCCGCACCGCATCCGCATCCCGGCACGACCCTATCTCGTCCTCCAAAACGAAGACGTGCGCGAGATACTAAAAATCGCCGTCGGGTATATGGTTAAAGC
>CAZEMR010000141.1:0-3357 GCA_964513465.1 uncultured Hyphomicrobiales bacterium | reverse complement strand
GGATATATATCGTATATAATCGTCTGCTCCGGTTTCTTATAGTCAATATTAAGACGATCCATTAACGGTTTAGTCTTGGCATAATAATAATCACCTGCTTTGCGCATTTTATATGCGCCTTCTTTATTGTCAGGATAGAATATCACGTATAGATTGTCATCGTTTGGATCATCCGGGTTGATTGCAACCATTATTGTTGTGTCCGGCGTTATATTCAGCTCCTTAATCGCTGCCATATTAAATCCGAGCATCCCGGTCTTGTGCACCGTTGCTTTCATTCGGGCATCGTTCTTAGGCGCTGGTATAAATTTGAATTCCATATATGCTCCATCATGGTAAAAAATCTCTAATGCAAAGATAAGACGTTCGCACAATTTTTCCAAAAAATTCTTTCCACATCTTTTCATCATATCTTAAGCAGCACTTGTGGATTATTATATCTACGACGTACGCACATCACATTCACCCTATTTGCTCCAGGACACAAAGCATCAAAATAATACCATAATTCAAGAACTTAAAAAGTCCATGAATGAAATTCAAAATTCAAGCGATGGAATATATGAATTAATACCGTGAAGTTTTCCACATATTATTCGACTTATCAACACTTTATCGATAGGTTTTCAACAAATTCCCTATTTCGCATACTGCTCTTGTATCGTGCTGATATTATTGAGGATGCGGTCGATAAGCTCGGGGGGCTCGAGCACGATGATGGCGTCGTTCCAGCCCATTATCCACGAGACCATATCCTTGCCGATGGGCGCGCGCATTTCGAGCATAAGATTGCCGTCGGCGTCGTAGCGCGAGCGCTGGGTGACGTGCCATTTGCGATGCTCGAAGTATTCCCTGTAACGCGCTTTTATCAGCAGCTTCACATCGTAAATCTTCCCGGAAAATATCCCGAAGCGCGATTTGCGGAATTCCTCGTAATTGAATTCGGGGATGCTATCGCCGCCACGCTCACATTTTTCAATCGATTTGATACCCTGCAGCGAAATTGCCTGGAAGCTCTTGTGATACGGGAAGTATGTCAGTATATAAATTGTGCTGTTGTAGAACAGCAGCCCTTTGAAATACACCTCGTACGTTTTCTCGTGCTGCTGCATTGTGCTGTGGTACGTGATTCGCACCCAATATTTTTGCGTTACCGCATCGATTACGTGCGAGAGGATATCCCCATATTCCGAATAATCGAAAATGCCGAAATTCTGATCCCAGAAGAAAGTGTCGCTCAGGTAAAGCTCGCCGGGGCAGAGCCGTTCGATCGAATGTCCGAGCTCTTCGATTTCCTTCTGGACGGCAGTGCCATCGAATGTGCTAAGGTAAGCCTTTAATATATATAAGGACAGGAATTGCTGCTCGCGAATATGCACAATCCCTGCGGTATTGCGGAAGCGGCGTGGAATCCGCCAGTAGACCTGCCTTCCGGATTTGAATTGCTCGATAACGGGAGTGCAGTCCTGCATTGCGCGGAGGTCGCGCTGGACGCTGCGGAGGCTTATGTCGTGATCGATTTTGCGGGTGATTTCCTCATGAATTTCGCTTACTGTGAATTTCCGCCCTTTGAGCAGAGCTTCATAAATATAGAGGATGCGTTCTGTGTGGAGGTTAGAATTCATAATTTTTTCAAAAAAATATAAGACAGATGACAGTATGTGTCGCGAAAGGAATTATATTTAATATAAGCATTAATCAAATACTTTCCAACAATAAAAAGGGTGAGTAAATGAAATATTTCCGTGTCAGTTTTATTATGTTGGTTTTATTATTATTCTTTGTTTTAAGATCAACTGCTACTGCTCAGGAGGTGCCTGTTTATGAAAACGATTTAATACCTTCAGAAAAAAATCCTGCGCTGGCGTTTGGGCTATCTTTAATTCTCCCTGGTTTAGGTCAGATGTATAATGAAGATATCGGGCTTGGGTTTGCTTTTACAGGAAGCGCATTACTCGGGATTGGCTTGACCAATCATCATCAGGAAGATGTAGCCAATGCAGGGTACATCATTTTCGGTTTAACAGCACTAATATCAGCAATTGAAGCACCAATAAGTGCAAATACAATTACAACCAGTTCTCGTTTAAGAAAAGCCCGAGAAAGAAAAAAATTTTTCCACCTTCTCGAATACCGCATTAAGGATACTTCTGTTGGTTTTGATCCCATAATGATCGAAGGCGGGGGTTTGGGAATTTCATTTACTGCTCACTTCTGATGACACATGGGGAATCGAATTGGGACGATTCTCCGACGGCGGGATCCTCTCCCGCCGTTTTTTTGTGCCACGCGGTGTAACTTTTCCGGAGCATTTCGGTTATTGTATGTGAATCCAGTTCAAATGATTGTTAATAATTATGAAAGCGGGGAATCATGCGTTTTTCGTTACGGTGTATCTTATTGTCCATACTGATATTTATGATGATTTCGCTTTCTGCCCGATCGCAGAATAAAGGCATGTTCGATCTCGAGTTAACTATTAATGCTCAGCACGGCATGGTCGCCTGTTTTGTTCCGGAAACCTATACGGGCGATGAGCCATTGCCGCTGGTTATCGGGATGTCGCCCGGCAGCGGTCCGGGCATGGCGATGCGCGATATGCTGATGCCGATGGCACATGAGCTTGATTTCATTCTCGCCTGCCCGGACTTCATCGTGGGCGACGGCTCTGAGTGCGCAGCCGTACTCGATCTGATTGGCGAAAATTATAATATTGACGAAAATAATGTAATCACAACCGGATACTCGGCCGGCGGACGAACTACTTTTGGCGCGGCGCTTACGAATCCGGATAAGTACCGCGGCAGTATAGGCATAGCCGTTGCGTCATATGGCTTCAGCTATGCGAAGGTAGATCATCGCGCGTTTGCGATTATCTGCGGTATAGCCGACGAGTTGTATATTTATAATCAGAATATGGCAACGGGAATCGAGAGTGCAGGCGGATCCTGCCTGTTTATCGGCAAGGAAGGCGTTGGGCATACAGGGCCGTATTTCGGCAGCCCGGAGTTTTATGACGACTGGCGCCAGTGCTGGAATTATATCCAGAATTATGCGCCGGGCGAATTCGTCCAGCTCATCAGCCCCGAAGACGGAGCCGACGGAATCGATCAGCCGGTCGATCTGGTTTGGAATAAATTCAAAGACTCGGACGACTACAAGCTGGAAGTCCGATTAAATCAAACGATTATGCTTTCCGCGGATGTTTCCGACACGACTTATTCGCTGGATGATCTCGCGCCTGTTACGACATATTCCTGGCGGGTGGGCGCAATTGTCGATGGAGGCGCCACCCAGTGGTCGCTATGGCAGAATTTCACCACCGCAAGACCGGCTCCTACGGAATCGCCGCAAATT
>CAZEMR010000140.1:0-3436 GCA_964513465.1 uncultured Hyphomicrobiales bacterium | reverse complement strand
CTTTTTCGTGAAGCCGTTAAGTTTTATTGTTTCGACCGTTTCGACTTCATCCAGTGGTTTGTTTAAGTCCTGGCGGAGTTTATGACGGTATTCAAGCCTGACAATGGTATCTGAAATAACCTCAGACGAACTCTGCGAATGCAATATTCTCAGATCGTTTTTAAGCTTGGGAATCAGCCAGCGGTTTTCGATTTTTGATTCGCTAATATGCTGTTTTCCGAAGAATTCAGACCCGCCTTTTATCTGATATGCTTCATTGAAATCAAGCCGGTAAACAAACATAGATTTTTCCTCGACGAATTCTTCGAACTGCAGGCTATTGCCGATGCTGTTTTCAACCTTCACCATAGGCTGGTTGACAGGCATATTATTTGTTGCATCAAGCATATTTACCTCCAAAAAAATACATGGGCTTTGCATTGCGCAGCCATAAATATCATACCCGCCGTACCCATCAGGATTATTACTGGCCCAGTATATTGCTCTTCCTGCATTTAGCTTATTGGCAGCATTATAATAAACAAAGGGGTATCTCTGGTCGAATTCATCGTTAATTCTAATATTAACAGTATCGCAGCCATCAGGCAAAATCTTTTCGACAAGCACCGGATCTGATTTATATGTATTTGCAATAATACTCGTTTCCGTTCCACGTTTTGTTAAAGTCGAAAATTCCACGGCTACGATATCATACCCGCCTTCGCGTGCCCATTTCGGATTATTCGTCGAAAAAAGTAAATATCTGCCATCTGAAGATATATGAGGAGTCTCTTCCTGATATTCGGAATTAAACGGAAAAGGCTCCGGACTCAGCCAATCGTTGTTGTTGTCTTTTTTAGAATAAAAAATGTTCATATCGCCGGGTACGCTCTCGCCAGGGAGAGCTCTGTTAGATACGAAAAATAAATGATGGCCATCGGCCGAAAGTGTTGGCTGGGATTCCCATGTTGACTCAGAACACAATGAATCGATCACATTATTTTGAATATTTAAATTGTCAACAAAGTCGAATTCGCCGTCCGGCTTACGCACCAGTAGATATAAATCGTTATAATAATTATATTTGGGCGTAATTGTATTTTCTACATGGCTTGCCGAAATAATCATTGTGTCTCCGGCGATTGCCACTGCCCCTTTGGCAAGCTCATTAAAAAGCGGATTGGTTGTCTGGAACTGCCGGATTTCACCCCATTTTTCGGACGGGCAGTAACCAAAGGCCGCAGGGAGCTCTCGTTCGGTATAATATAGCTGTTGTGGCAAATTGGTTACTTTATCTTCCTGGCCGAATATTCGCGATGTGGTAAACCAAAGCCTCTCCTTAGACGGTGTATTGCTATTAACCTCTACAAACGGCGAATGATCCTTGAATTCCTGGTCGTCCTGTGTTATAGTCCTGTAATGATCGTAACGAGAATCCATTGCAATATTTATATCATTCGAGCCGATATTAATCGGAGATGGCAATAGGCCACCGCCATCCTGACAACATGCGGTCAGTGAATCAAAATTAATAATTTTTCGCACAGATTCTTTCTGTTCTGCTTTTTGAGAGCAACCCAGACCTGTAATAATCAGAGCAATAATCAATATATTTTGCATGATTTTCATTGATGTTTTTCCCTCTTATTTAAAAATCGGATATACTATTCTGTATCTTATATTCGATATATTCGACTGATTCGGCACATCGATGCCATCGGATGATTCATATATATATATTAGTGCAAGATGACAGGGGTTATCCCGCGACGAATAGGTTGCGTCCGACCATACCGCATATACTTCTCCTGCGATTACGGGCATTCCGTTGGTGCCAGTGAACGATCCTGCTCTGCGATCGGGTGTTACGATAAATCTGTCGCCCGCATCGAACATGGAATTGATGAGATTCATATATTCGGCTTCGAATATTACATTGCTGGAATATGGCGCAGGAGTTACCAGCGCAATATTCTGAAACGTAGCGCCGCGTGGCACCAGATTGATCAACGGCTGTTGACCGGCATTCCCTGTCGGGTCGGAAACATTTATAAAAAATGAATCGTCGAAAATGGGAAAATCGCCCGACTGTGGTGGCACCTGATTTTTGTCCACCCCCCAGTAATTATCCGGATGCCACTGATTTATTCTTGTGG
Organism: uncultured Hyphomicrobiales bacterium; assembly: GCA_964513465.1. Taxonomy (GTDB): domain Bacteria; phylum Bacteroidota; class Ignavibacteria; order Kapaibacteriales; family UBA2268; genus CAZEMR01. The sequence goes on along the minus strand of CAZEMR010000140.1, from coordinate 1,301 downwards.
CCATATAGTCCGGATTTGTCTGTTTGGGATTAACCTGACTGTATGCATATAACTGGCGTATGGGCCCGGGTCGTGGTACTGTGTCGATAGTAGCCATGAAATTCAGCACTATGTGGCAATCCTTATCGGCTTCTGTGTCGCGTATAGAAAGTCTATATCTAAAGGTAGTTTTCCCGGGGAATTGATTGATCAGATTCCTGAAATCAGTCGGAGTCGGAGACACAAATCGTACCCGGAAATTTATACCCGTTTCGTTTGCGCTGCGAAAAACATCCGCAGGGCTATGCTCAAAAAATTCGAGGTCTGCCTGATAGTTAGGATCATTAGCCAGGGGATATGGATTAACTACTGAAAACTGATATCTCTGGGTCGAACTGCAGTTTTCTTCGTCCCGGGGCAGATATAGAGTGAAATTATATGTATGAGTTGTCGGATCCCAGCTCTGACATTCGCTTTCACCTGAAAAATAAGTAGAGAAATCATAAAATATCTCCTGATTGTTATAATACGGAAGTAATGGTAAAGTCTCCGGAGATTGGATCCGTCTGGGAGCATCCCATGAATCGGTATCCCATATATCGGCAAGCCCGCGAGTGTCTGTTTCGTGAATCAGAATCTGATCTTTATAATCAATATCGATCATAGCGCAGGCATCCGAGCAACCGCTTCCTCCGATATAAAAATCAAAGTAGCAATTGTGCTCCTCCGGCTCTCCTTCTGCGTTATATACGGTGGTCACTATCCGGAAAGTATCCCTCAGCACATTGGCAGACTCAGCATGGAACCTGAAGCCAAGCCTGAATTCGTCACCGGCTGAATACTCTCCCGAAATAGATTCGTGCTGAATTATCACCCAGTTGTCTCCGCCATTGCCGGGATTAATTATATACGGATCATTCACAAGCCCGATATCGCTATAAGCTATCCGTTCGGAGTTGATGCGAATAATCGAATCTACTATAAGGCGGCAGCCCTCGTCGAGGCTGAACGGCACCATGAAAACAGGCAATCTCTCGAAATTCTGAATTTCTCCTGCAGGGACTATTGGCATATTCCTCAGAATATTTTTTAAATCGGCCGATGGCAGAGGGCAATCGCAAGGGGCCTCGCATACTTCTGCGCGCAGATTAATAATCCACTGCCCGCTAGCAGCCTGGCCGGAATTATTGCATTCGGTTTCCAGCGGAATCGTATATAAATATGGCATATCGGAAGGTTCATCGGTCAGTACCTCGAAGAATAAAGTCACCGACTGACCGGGCTGCAAAGTCAGATCGCGACCGTTGCCGTCGAGAGTGAAC
>CAZEMR010000139.1:0-3553 GCA_964513465.1 uncultured Hyphomicrobiales bacterium | reverse complement strand
GGTTTTCTATTGCCCGCATCGCAGGGATCAGGTAGTGCTGTTCGGGGCCGACTGTGTAATTATACCAGGCGTCATTGGTTATGACGCTCAGCACTCGGGCGCCCTTCTCGGTAAATTCAGCAACAAATCGGGGATAAATCGACTCAATACAAATTATCGGGCCAATCTTCACCGAATCCCCATTTGTATATATATTAAGGGGTTGCTGGATTTTTCCTTTCCCCCACGACGATATTCCCACATTCCACTCGAACCACGACCGCGCAAAGAAAAATATCTCGGCGTAGGGCAGTCGCTCGCTGAACGGCGTCAGCCGCATCTTTCGGTGAATCTCTACCTGGTCGGGATTCCGCCGTCCGGGATTGATCAGCACCGCCGCGTTATAAGCCAGATAAGCCCTTGATGTATCTCCATTTATAAAATGCGCCATAGGCGAACGCGTTTCGCCCTCTTCGTAAAAATAATAATCAGACATTCCGGTCAGCAGCGACACCCCGGACGAATCAACCCAGCGTTGCAAAAACGAGAAGTCGTGCTCTGCATTGAAGTTAGTGCTGACAAAGGGGATAGCCGTTTCGCTCCATATAGCGCAGTCGATCGGGCCATACGCCTGCCGCAGCGAATCCTGGATATGCTGATGTATGCGGATCTGCCCCATCACGCTTTCCTTCCACTTCTGCCAGGGGTCGATCGTCGGCTGGATTATCCCGAATTTCATCGTCTCATTTCGGTGGACCAGCTCCTCGTGATTGAACTGCTCAATCCTAACAAATCCATATATCATAGGGATTACCAGCAGCAACCCCACTACAAAAAACGAGCGGATCATACCCGGCGGCCGGGCAAACCGAGCGCGTCCTGTACGGCGTTTGGTCTGGTCTCGGAATCTAAAAATTAAATTCAGAAAAATCACATTAATCGTCACAATAATAAAGCTGGCCAGCCATACCCCGCCAGAGTCGGCAATCTGTATCCAATACGTATTATAAATCTGGGTGTAGCCCAGTGTCAGCCAGGGATACGAGAGGTCGCCCAAAGAATGCACCCACTCGAACGACGTCCAGATTGCCGGGAACATCCAAAGCGCGGCCGTCCGCCCGAATCGCGACCTTATTATCCGGAATATGACCATCGGAACAAGGAAAAATACCGGATGAACCAGAGCCAGAGCCACTCCCGAGGCCATAAGATATGGATCGGTATATTCCTGCCAGCTGCCCACCCACCAGTTTGCGCCCGCGTTATAAATAAAAAATGCCGTATAAATCAGCAGGTATGGCTTCCGCGGCGGGTTCTCGCGCTCGAGAGAATAAATCAGTGGAATAAATGCCACAAACGCCATAAGCGACAATGGGATAGGCGGATATGCCGCCGCAAGCAGCACTCCGGTCATCGATCCGATCAGGTGATATTTCTGGGGCAATACATTTCTGAAATCGTCACCTTTTGTCGTTAATTCATTATCTTCTAATCACTTACAACTTTTCCGAAAAATAACTTTCCGGAATGTATAATTTATGGAATTTTTATATAATAATAATGTAGAAAAACACAAAATTTTCAGGAAATCCGTAACGCATTTATATATATTCGTGTTATTATAATAAAACCTAAAAATCAGGAATCTCAAATGTATAAAATCATCATCTCTATTATCGCCATAATTCTTTTATCACCAGATATTTATGCGCAGGACATCCGCCCCCGGGCTGAGATCCCAAAGCCGATGCTCCGCCATATCGAATTCATGCGCGAACGCGGAGACCCCGCATCCGATCTGCGATTCCGGCGGCGCGCCGCCATAGGCCGCATGGATGCTATGGCCCGCAGCATCGACAAATCCAGACCGCAACTGCTCAGCGATCTGCCGGAATGGACAAACATAGGCCCCTTCGAAATCGGCGGACGTATAAAAAGCGTAATCCCGCACCCACAGCGGCCCGGCACGGTTTACATCGGCGCCGCAGCTGGCGGAGTCTGGCGCACTACCGATTCCGGCAATAGCTGGGAGCCGCTCAGCGATTTCCAGTCCGGGCTGGCCATGGGATCAATAGCCATACACCCCGCCAGCCCTGATCTGCTCTACGCTGCCACCGGCGAGGCAGTCCCCGGCGGCAACAATATTTACCTCGGCTGCGGCATACTCCGCTCCACCGACGCCGGCCGTACATGGGGCACTCCGCGGCTTACGGAAGTCGGCGCTTTTTCGAAGATATATATACATCCCGCCGACCCGCAAGTCATTGTGGCCGGAGCAGTTATAGATAACTCGGGATTTTATGTTTCGACCGATGCAGGCGAATCCTGGACGAAAAAATCCGACATCCCCGTCACCGATATTACGATTCACCCCGAAAATCCCGATGAATACATTATCGCAGGCTATGGAGAGGGAATTTTCAAAACGACCGATCTGGGCGATTCCTGGAGCGAATGCAATTTGCCGTATCCGGGCGCAATCGGCCGCATCTCGGTGCAGCGGGCTGCCAATAATAAGCCCGAATTTGTTTACGCTTTGGCAGAAGCCGGCAACGACGCGCAAATATATGCATCGACCGATGGGGGCAACAGCTGGCAGCATGTTTTCACCGGAGGTTACGAATTTTTCAACGGACAGGGGTTTTATAATAATTTTGTGATGATACATCCAAATAATGAGCGCGTCGTCTTTGCGGGCGGTATTGATCTCTGGAAATCAACCGACGCCGGAAACTCATGGCGAAATGTTACCCACGGATATGATCTCGGCACTGTGCATGTCGATCAGCATCATCTCGGATTCGATCCCGAAAATCCCGATATTATTTATTTGGGAAATGACGGCGGAATGTATCGAAGTACCGATCTCGGCGAGAAATGGACGCAAATCAACAACAATCTGCAGGTGACGCAATTCTATGCTATGGCTATAGATAACGCTAAGAAAAATGTCAATTTCGGAGGAACTCAGGATAACGGCACGCTCGGCAATCATCAGAACCAGCAGTGGCGGCGAATCACCAGCGGCGACGGATTCAAAGTCATCGTCGATCCTGAAAATTCCAATATTATTTACGGAGAATATTACTATGGCGATCTCTGGCGTAAGAACCTTGCTACCAATACACTTACGGGAATCACAAACGGCATTCCATACGACGACGAAGGCGCATGGGAAGCCCCTCTCGTGATGGATCCGCATGATAATAAAACCCTATACCACGCCCGCACCCGCGTTTACCGCACAACCAATGCCGGCGACCGCTGGGAGGCAATTTCGGATTACTACCACGGATCATTTTCCGCGATCGCTGTTTCGCCGTTTGACCGCAATATTATCTATGCCGGAACCGAGCTGGGCGAGTTAATCGTAAGCACAAACTATGGAACGACCTGGCGCAATACTCAGCGCGACGGTACACCCATGAGGTATATCACCGATATTGTCGCTTCCGATCATGATGCGGGCGCAGCCTGGGCGGCATATTCCGGCTATGGCACCGCACACGTGCTGCATACATCCGACACCGGCCGCACCTGGCACGACATCGGCGCCGATCTGCCCGACATTCCC
>CAZEMR010000138.1:0-3707 GCA_964513465.1 uncultured Hyphomicrobiales bacterium | reverse complement strand
CGGTCGCTTCGTTTAGTTTAAAATCACATCTTATTTGGATTTAATCATTGTCCGAATATTCTTATTTTTGCAGATATATATTTTATCAAACCTCAGGAGATAATTGAAATGGCAGAACCTCTTCATGTGACAGACGACAATTTCCAGTCAGAAGTACTCGAATCACCCGTTCCCGTATTGGTGGACTTTTGGGCGGCATGGTGCGGCCCCTGCCGTATGATCGCCCCGATTGTTGAAGAAATGGCCGGCGAATACGAAGGCAAAGCCAAAATTTGCAAACTCGATGTGGACAACAACCAGCAGATTGCCATGCAGTATGGCATCCGCTCGATCCCCACAGTGCTGATTTTCAAAAACGGCGAGGTAGCCGATTCGATCATCGGCGCAGTGCCCAAACAGCAGATTGCAGACAAACTCGAAGCTCAATTGTAGAATAAACTAAAGGAGAATACTATGTCTTCTCCGGACAAACTTTCCGACGACAGAATTAATGAAGAACTCCGGAAACACCCCCGCTGGGAACTCGACGGCGATAAAATCGTACGCGAAATCCCGGCCTCGAATTTTGCGGCAGCAGTCGGTGTGGTCAACGCAGTAGCGGTGATAGCCGAAACCGAGCAGCATCATCCGGATATTTTCATTCACGACTGGAACAAAGTGCAGATTAGCCTGACCAGCCACGAGGCCGGCGGCCTCACAGACGGCGATTTTAAAATGGCCGCAAAGATTGACGAACTTAATTTTTGAAAAAAATAATATTAACAGGAGTTATTAATGAGCTCATTAATTTTAGATGTATTTGCGCGCGAAATTCTTGATTCGCGCGGCAATCCGACAGTAGAAGTAGAAGTGCTGCTCGACGACGGCAGCTTTGGCCGGGCGGCGGTCCCTTCGGGCGCCAGCACCGGCGAACACGAAGCGGTAGAGCTTCGCGACGGCGACGACAACCGCTATATGGGCAAAGGTGTTATGCAGGCGGTCGAGAACGTCAACGAAACAATCGCCGACGCGCTCGAAGGTATGGACGCTGCCGAACAGCGCCAGATTGACCGCGTGCTGATCGATCTGGACGACACCAAAAACAAAAGCAATCTGGGCGCCAACGCCATGCTCGGAGTATCGCTCGCATGCGCAAAAGCTGCGGCGCAGTATCACGGACTTCCGCTATATAAATATATTGGCGGCATCGAAGCGCGTTTGCTCCCCACTCCGATGATGAATATCCTGAACGGCGGCAAGCACGCCGACAATAATGTCGATATTCAGGAATTTATGATCATGCCAGTCGGCGCGCCCACATTTGACGAAGCGCTGCGCATGGGCACCGAAATATTCCACCATCTGAAAAAAGTGCTCAAGGGCAAGGGCTACAACACCGCGGTCGGCGACGAAGGCGGATTCGCGCCCTCGCTTAAATCCAACGAAGAAGCCTTCGACGTAATTCTCGAAGCAGTCGACCAGGCCGGATACCACCCGAACGACGACATCCTGCTCGCAGTCGATGTGGCCGCCAGCGAGATGTTCGAAGACGGCAAATATAAAATGTTTAAATCCTCCGGCAAGACTTTTACCACCAAAGAGATGATCGACTGGTACGCAGGGCTGATCCAAAAATATCCGATAATCTCGATCGAGGACGGACTCGACGAAAACGACTGGCAGGGCTGGAAGCAGCTCACAGAAGCAATCGGCCGCAAGGTGCAGCTCGTTGGCGACGACCTTTTCGTAACCAATCCGGAATATCTCGAGCGCGGCATCCGAGAGAACACAGGCAACTCGATATTGATCAAAGTCAATCAGATCGGTACTCTCTCGGAGACCCTCGAGTGCATCTCGCTGGCCAAACGCTATGGATATAGCACGATTATATCGCATCGCAGCGGCGAAACCGAAGACACCACGATCGCCGATATCGCAGTGGCCACCAATGCCGGCCAAATCAAAACCGGCGCTCCGAGCCGCAGCGACCGCGTCGCAAAATACAACCAGCTTCTGCGCATTGAGGAAATGCTTGAAACCGAAGCATTATATGCCGGACGCACGCCGTTCAAATAATCAATTATTTGTAGAACATTAATCCGGTTTTTTATTATGATTAAATTCGGTACTGACGGCTGGCGCGGACTCATTGCCCGCGATTTCACATTCGAGAATCTGCAGTATGTGGCGCTCGCAACAGCCCGATATATCAAAAACACGGACAAGGACAACCTGACCGCAGTGGTCGGCTACGATACACGCTTCCTCTCGAGGCAATTCGCCGAGGAAGTTTCAAAAGTCCTTGCATGGCAGGGGATCGTCGTGCATCTGACCCAGGCTTTTGCCACCACGCCCGAAGTCTCGTTCCATACCAAGCAGAAAGGCGCAGCTATCGGAGTGATGATCACCGCAAGTCATAACCCACCGGAATATAACGGCTTTAAGATCAAAGCCAATTTCGGTGGCCCGGCAACTCCCGATCAGGTTGCAGAGGTTGAGAAATACCTTCGCAGAATACTACAGCGCCCACCCGAGATGAAATTCAAAGACCTGGATTTATATATAGACCAGAAGAAAATCCGGCTTTTCGATCCGAAGGAATCATACCTGCGCCATTTACGCAAAAAGATCGACATCGCTGCAATCGAAGAGCACGATTTCAAAGTGCTATACGACCCGATGTACGGCGCGGCAATCGGCAAGATATTCGACGTATTGCCATCGGCCGACGAGATCCATGGCGAGTATAATCCGGCATTCGGTTCGCTCTCGCACCCCGAACCAATCGGCGAGGAGCTCGCAGAGCTGATGCAGCGCGTCAAAGACGGCGGATACGACGTAGGATTCGCTGCCGACGGCGACGCCGACCGCCTCGGCGCTGTGGACGAGAACGGCAACTTCGTCGATTCGCACCGCATCTTTATGATTCTTCTCAAATATTTATACGAGAAAAAGAAAAAACGCGGCGCAGTCGCCAAAACCGTCTCGCTCACCTCGATGGTCGATAAGTACTGCAAAAAGAAGAAGATCAAGCTGATCGAAACCCCCGTGGGATTCAAACACATCGCCAAGCTGATGAACGAGGAAAACATCCTCATCGGCGGCGAGGAATCCGGCGGACTCGGCACCACGCTGCATATCCCCGAGCGCGACGGGCTATTCAACGCGCTATTGGTACTCGAAGTAATGGTCAAAGAGGGCAAAACCCTCGGCCAGCTATGCGACGATCTGGACGAGGAATTCGGCGTTCACCGATTCGAACGCCGCGACCAGCGAGTCACCCAGCAGCAGAAAAAGACCATACTCGACGCCTGCGAGAAAAAGCCCACCAGGCTGGGCCGATTCGAAGTCACCGAAATCAACGACCGCGACGGCTACAAATTCTTCGTCGATGGCGGCTGGCTGCTCATACGCGCATCCGGCACCGAGCCGCTCATACGCTTCTACGCCGAAGCCGACTCGCTCGGCAAGGTCAACGAGCTGCTCGACGAAGGCATGAAGCTGAAGTAAATCAAACAAATAAGCATCTCAACGAAGGCCGCCCCGATCGAAGGGCGGCCTTTTTTATTGCCCGCACCATCCCCATTAAAATATATATTAAATTAATTTGCAAACATTAATAAAAAATGATATAATGCGCTAAGTCATTAATCCGACATAGTCGACCCCTACGGCGCGCGGCGCACCTTTATGGACGGCAAAGACCGCACGGGCTACATCGGCAAGGA
>CAZEMR010000137.1:0-3712 GCA_964513465.1 uncultured Hyphomicrobiales bacterium | reverse complement strand
TCATCAGCGCCGCGGGCCCGCGGGTGGATGTATCCCGCCTCGCGCCGGGCGTCTACTTCGTCCGCGTGGGCGGTCGCTCACTGCCATTTGTGAAGATGTGAGAGAGACTGCTTCGTCACTTCGTTCCTCGCAGTGACAATCGTAAGCGTCTGATATTACGGCAAATGTTGTCATTCCGAGCGAAGCGAAGGAATCTCGTTCCATCCATTCATAATTCATAATTGAATGAAAGACTGCTTCGCTTTCAGCAAATATCCACAAATAAAAAGGGGGCTAAATTGCCCCCATATATATACATATTCAAAATCGAATTACTTCTCTTCGGACATCTCCACATGCTCCAGCAGGATTTCCGAGATGTCGAGTACCCGGATGTCTTCCTCGCGGTCGGCAGCTTTGACTCCGTCGCTGACCATTGTCATGCAGAATGGGCAATTCAGCGCGATGGTCGATGCGCCGCATCCGATGAGCTCCTCGGTACGTTCGATATTGACGCGTTTGCCCTCGGTTTCCTCCATGAACATCTGGCCGCCGCCGGCGCCGCAGCAAAGTCCGCGATCGCCTGTGCGTGCGGGTTCCTCGATCTTAAGCCCAAGCTTTTTCAATATATTGCGCGGCTTGTCATAGATATTATTATAGCGGCCCAGATAGCAGGAGTCGTGATATGCCACCGATTGCGAAGCACCGTTCGACTTCAGCTTCAGGCGGCCCTGTTCGATCAGCTCGCAGAGAAATTCGGTATGATGAACGACCTCGAACTCGCCGCCGAATTCAGGATATTCATTTTTCAGAGTATTGAAGCAATGCGGGCAGAATGCCACGATTTTCTTAACATTATAATTATTAAGGGTTTCGACATTCATTTTAATAAGCATATCGGCCAGATATTCGTGGCCGGTGCGGCGGGCGACGTCGCCGTTGCAATGCTCCTCGGTGCCGAGTATCGCGAAATTCACTCCGGCGGCCTTAAGTAATTTTGCAAAAGCGATGGAAATCTTTTTCGAGCGGTCATCGAAGCTGCCGGCGCATCCCACCCAGAATAATACATCGAAATCGGGGTTTTCCGCGGCGGTGGGGATGTCGAGTCCTTCTGCCCAGTCGGCGCGCTCGGCCTGGGGGAATGCCCACGGAGTCGAATTATTTTCGAGATTGCCGAATGCAGTCTGCAAAAGCTGTGGGAAATTGGATTCCATCATGACCAGATTGCGGCGCATTCCGACGATTACGGGGACGTGTTCGATCATCACCGGGCATTCCTTCATGCAGGCGCCGCAGGTGGTGCACTGCCACAATGCTTCGATATTTTCATAGTCGCCGACAAATTTCTTTTCGAACACTTCCTGTTCCTTTTCGTCAAGCTTGATTTCCTCTGCGAGGCTGTCAGGATCGATTTCGCCCATGCGTTTGAGCATAATCGGTGCGGCGTCCTCGGTGCGGTTGCGAATCTGGACGATCACCTCGCGTGGGCTGAGCACCTTACCGGTCAGATTCGCCGGGCAAGAGGCTGTGCAGCGTCCGCAGTGAGTGCAGGTATAGCTGTCGTAAATATTCTTCCAGCTCAGATCGTCGATATCGACCACACCGAATTTCTCGACTTCGGCCTCGAAGTCCATTTTTTCGAGAGTATTGGCCGGGCCGATATGCGAGAAATACACATTCGGAATCGATGTATATACATGGAAATGCTTCGAAAACGGAAGATAATTCGCAAATGCGAGAATTGCGAGGATATGTATCCACCAGCCGATTTCATAGATAATTACTGCTGATTCCGCCGAAAAAATGCTGCCCACAGCCGATGAAATCGGATAGAATGCCCACTCGCTGGGCGTCTTTATCACGCTGGCTGCGGCGTTCTCGAAGAATAGCGAAACGACGATTACCAGAATTGCGCCGAGCACTATCATCGCGTCTTTTGCTTCCTCCTTATCGCCCTGAAGCCGCGGCACCCGGCTGACAAAGCGGCGAACGAGAGCGAATATCACCGCAATAGTGATCGCTATGCAGAAAATATCCGTCGCGAATGAAATAATACTAAACAGCGGGCCGAGTATAGCCCAGCTAAACGAGCCGAATATCCCCTGGAATACTGCGCTCGATGCGGAGAACAGCAATACGAGGAAGCCCCAGAATATCATCACATGCACGAATCCGGCCGCTGGCTCGCGAAGGATTTTGCTCTGTGCGAATGCGACTTTGAACATGTTCATCAGCCGCTCGCCGGGGCGGTCGTTGCGCTCGTCGTCCTGGCGCGCTACTTTGAGATAGGAGAATTTCCGAATGAGATTTTTGATCAGCAATACTGCCGCAGCGATCAATATCGCTATGAAGATCAGATTTTTGACGCCAAATTCCATTTCTACCAAATATATTATTTTCACAAATGAATTTTATTCAACTAAAGGCGAGTACAAAAATCGTAAAAATGATTGAAAAAGTTAACTTTATTTACCCAAAAAAACAACTTTATTTTATTTTAAAGATACTTAGCCCGCGGATTATGCGTCATTAATAATTTGTCAAAATTAATATATATATATGAAAATCGAACCCGAATGCATACCCTGCGCGCTTAATAGCTTCAACCGCGGACTCGGCGAGACCCGGCTTGCCGCCGACGAAAAAATGGCCGAAGTGAAAGCAATGCTTGCTCGGATGGCTGCCGCCGAGTCGGAAATGTCGCCGCCGGGACTCGGCCGTATTGTCCACCGCCGCATCAAGGAATTTCTCGGCATTGACGATCCATTCGCCGAAGAAAAGCGGCATTTCAATGAATTAATGATGGATAAATACGATAAATTCCGCGAAAATGTCTGGAATTCGCCGGATAAATTCACTGCGGCGCTCAATCTGGCGCTGTTCGGCAATGTTATTGATTTCGGGCTGCTCACCCGTCTGGGAATTGAGGAGCTTATCGAACGCGGCGAGGAAATCCAGCCTGCGATAGACCACAGCGAGAATCTTCGCGCGGGGATATTAAAGTCGAATAATATCTTATATCTCGGCGATAACTGCGGCGAAATCGTGCTCGACCGCCTGCTGATCGAGGCAATAATCGAAGAATTCGGCCCGAAGGATATAACCTTCGCCACGCGTGGAATGCCGATAATCAATGATATAACCCGCCGCGACGCCGAATTCGTCGGTATTGATAAAATCGCCCGTGTGATCGACAATGGATACGACGCCCCGGGCACAATCCTTGAGTATTGCTCCAGGGAATTCCGGCAGGCATTCGAGCGCGCCGAGCTGATAATCGCCAAGGGGCAGGGTAATTTCGAGAGCCTGACCGAATCGCCTGCGAATATTTATTATCTGCTGACTGCGAAGTGCCCTGTGGTCGCGCGCTGGTTTGGCGTATCGAAGGGCGCGCGGATAGTTGCCTCGGCCCGGAAAATGAACAGGCCGGAATCCCATTAGAGAATCCGGCCTGCAAACTTTCCTGCGCCCGGAAGATTATTGCATATTGCACTTTTCGAGCAGGGTTTTGAACGCGTTCCTCACGATTTTGTCAGTCTCGAGATAATTCTCGATAGTCTGGCAGGAATGAAGCACGGTCGAATGATGGCGCCCCCCGAAAGCAGATCCTATACTTTTCAGTGAGGTCTCTGTGAGCTGCTTGGCCAGATACCTAGCCATCTGGCGTGCGGGCGTTTCTTCGTGTTTCCGGGGTTTGGGCCTGCGCCGCCCGGTCGGCCTTTTGTAGGACTCC
>CAZEMR010000136.1:0-3879 GCA_964513465.1 uncultured Hyphomicrobiales bacterium | reverse complement strand
GGATATTCCGAGGCTGACTCCTACGGCTTCCCCTCTGCGATCGGCCTCTCCGACCAGGAACGCCGGGATACGCTCGAGCCGGTCATTCGCTGGACTATGGGGTGCAATGGCGACGTTTACGGCACTGTGACCGATATGCCCGATGATGACATCAACCGCTCGAATCTGGCCTATGGCATCTGCTATTCGGATTCGACAAAGAATTATGTATTCTCGGCCGATCGTATCGAGGGCAACAAAACACGCACGGTTTCCTGGCGGCTGCAGGTGATCGAACCCGACAAAAACGCCATCGGATATGTTTATTTTATGGATAGAAATAATAATATCAGCGGCGAGCGTATTGAATATTTCGCACCGGATATTTCGATAGAGCCATCCGAAATTATTTTCGATAATGTACGGGTCGGCGAACCCGCCCAGGCAGATTTCCGGATTGTCAATAATTCGGAAACATCTCCGGCAATTATTACCCGCGCCGAACTTAAATTCAAACGCGATGTGTTTTCGCTCGATATCCCGGACGAGGATATAATCATCGAACCGCTCGGAAGCCGCGATTTCACCGCCGGTTTTTATTCCGATCAAAGCGGCGAGTTCGCCGATTCGATTGGCATTGGCGATACCTGCTTGTTCGATTATAAAGCGCGGATATTCGCGCGGACTCTGGCGCCGCGGATCGAAGTCGACGACGCACTATTTGCCCCACAGACGGTTTCGGAAAGCGTTACAATACCTGTGAAAATCCACAGCGACGGCGATCTCGATCTTGTCATCACCGGCTTCGAAGGTCCGGAGTCTCCGGCCTTCCGGATTGTTGACGAAAGCGCGCTCCGGGATAAATTACCGCTCACAATTCCCAAAGGTTCGGAATATGAATTCGAAGTGGAGGCGTACTCCGAAACTCCCGGCGAATTCGAGGACGATATTGCATTCGAAAGCAATGCCGAACGCAATGATAATATATGCAGGCTCACTGCAAGCGTGATAGAGCCCGGACTCGCCATTACATCTGATAATTTTTTAAATAAACATATAATTGACGCTAAATATTTTCCCGGACCCTATGAAGGAGAATTGAAAATATATAATACATCCCAGGCTGCATTCGATATTGAAAACATTGAATTAATCGATCTGCCCGGCGATGATTATTTCGACGTCGAACTTTCAGGCCTCAAGGGCAGAAGCGTTGGCCCGGATGATACTATCAAAATCAATATTTCCTATTCACCGGAATCCGCCGGAAATCATGAATTCGCATTCAGAATATTCACGAATACCGACACTCGCGAGATGCGCATCTACGGCTCAGCGCTTGCTCCCCGGATCACTGCCCCCGGCATAGAGCTCGATCCTGCCATCGCCGGAGATGATGAATCAATCTCTCATGGATTAATCGAAATTACAAACGAAAACTGGGAAAATCAGACAATTCTGCGAATTTTCGATCTGGAATCAATTCCCGCGGACGCAATTTCTTTCGATCCGGATGATTACGGCACAGAAGGCTTTATGATCGACAAATCAGCTCTGAATTTCCCGATAGAAATCGCTCCGGGCGAAAGCCGCACTTTGCCGGTATCATTCCGCGCTGCTAAAACAGGTGCGGCATCCGCAGAGCTCGAGCTCGACAGCGACGCAGGCGAGGACATCAGTCTTAACCTCATAGCAGAAGGTCTGGCTTCGTCATGGGAAATCATCGCGGGATCGATGAGTGCCTGTCCGGGCGAGACCGATACCCTGGTGGCAGCCATCACAAACCGCGGCCAGACGGATTTGCGCATAGAATCTCTCTCGATTAAGCCCGCACGCGCCGAGCTTTATTTCCTCGACCCTGATCAGGCGCTTGGCTTCGATCTTAAGCGCGACACGACTATCTATATCAAAATCGTATTCAAACCGGCGAATGTAGTCAATTATTCTACCGAGCTGATCGCTCGCACCAATGCCGGCACAGAGTTCAAGGTGGCCCCGATCAGTGTATCTACAACGCTCTACAAGCCGCTTATATATATAAATCCGGCCCAGCAAAAGCTTATGGCTGGAACATCGACCGACCTCAGCGTGATGATGGACGGCACCGCCGGAATGGAGGACGCCGGAGTAACCGATTTTACAATCAGTATAAATTACGATCCGCGGCTTGTCGGCGGCACACTCCGCAGCAACCCCGCTTTCGACGTCGAGACCGGCGATCTGATCCGCGATAATTTCGCAATCGAAAATGTAAATAACGATATCGCCCGCGGCGTGCTCGAAATATCGATCAAAAGCATAAACGGCCAGCCTCTCTTCGGCGACGGCGAGCTTGTCCGGACATCTTTCACTGGCTATCTGCCCCAGAGCTCAGAGCAGGAATCAGCCATCGGGCTCGAAGTGGACGGGGCCAATACCGGCTGCGTCAGCTTCCAGACCAAGGACGGCCTTATCCGACTCGAAGAAGTCTGCGCGAACAATCTGCGAAAAATTACCGCCACGGGCGATAAATTCGCACTGGCCGATCCTGCGCCCAATCCCGTTAGCGGACTCGGCGGGTCAATCGAATTCTCCGTTGGATTCGAATCGCATACCCGGATAGAGATATACAATACGCGCGGCGAACTTGTGCTCAGCCTGGTAGACGAGACGCTTGCGCCCGGCGCTTACAGTCTGGCGCTTTCGCTGCCTGATCTTCCGTCGGGGAATTATTTCTGCCGGATGGAGTCCGGGCCGTTTTCGGCCTCGCGCCCACTGATTATACGGAAGTAGATGCTTAAATACATACAAAATCGAAAAGGCCGGCCATATGCGCCGGCTTTTTTTTGCAACAAAAATGTGGGAATGGGCGTCAATATTTGTAAACTGTAAAATATATTTGCAGATATTATTTAATTAATTAAATTTGCATTATCATGTCTGGGAAAAACCAAAATAATACAGCTACAAAAGAAAAATTATCCAATACAAAATATTGGAATGATATTATTTTACAAAAAGCGTATTCCCGCCACTTCAGCAATTTATCAAGTCAGGAATTAGATGAGGAAATTTTTGATTTAATCGGATCATTTCGTTTGAACTCGAGTACAGACCTCGAGCTATATAAAAAATTTGTATCAATCGTTCTTGAGTTTTACATAAATAAAAAAATTAAAAAAGAGATAAATCTTTCTCTCAAAAAAATTCTGGAATTTTGATGCCTGAGAAAAATCCTGATCACGAAAATCCCGAAACTAACAAACCCGCATTTTCCGACGACAGCGATGAATTTCTGCCTGAAGAAATCCTGGAAGCAGTTCCCGAAGACCAACGAGGCAAAGTCGCAAGCATGATTCGCCAGACTATGATCACCGGTGTGATGAGCAGCGGCAACCCTCTGGCCGACAAAATAACATCCGAACACATCACCGAGATTATCAACAGATCGGATGCTCGTGATAATCGGGACCGCGAGGAAAGGAAAAGCGAAAGAAATTATTCTCTTTTAATATTGATAATCGTTCTTGCATTTGTAACATTTTTAATTGTATTCCTTGTAAACAATGAAAATCTTCTTATTAATATTCTTATAGCAATTTTTTCTTTTGTTGGCGGGATAGGGGCCGGCCAGACTTTTTTCAAAAAGAAAGAATAATATCTTTATAAAAATTTCCGATAGGCCGGCCAAATGCGCCGGCTTTTTTTTTGCAACAAATCGAAGGGGGTCTTCGTTTATTACATAACGGGGCGCAGAATATCTGAGTCCTGCCTGACGTCCCGCATGTTGATCCCTAAAATGATTGTTAAAGATATATAGGTAAAGTAATTATGAAACGTAATGCTATTGCAGCGGTTTTGTTTGTGGGTGTAGGTATCATTATATGCGTTTTGCCCGTATCCCATTACGACAGCAATTCG
>CAZEMR010000135.1:0-3953 GCA_964513465.1 uncultured Hyphomicrobiales bacterium | reverse complement strand
GAAGGCTGCCTGAAATCATTCGGGCAGCCTTTTTGATTTATTGAATTATTCTAATGTCTTATTTTTTTGATTTCAGAAGCAATTTCTTGATTGATTCAATCGAGCGTTTTTCGTCGTCCTGATAGCGCTTTAGAATCTGCTCTTGCTGTGCGCTTTTGGCCGGCTTCTCCTGATCCTCGGTGTGCTCGCCGGGTTCGGCGGCTTCCTGGGGCTGCGGCTCGGGCTGTTTCATATCGAGCGCTTCCTCGTTGTAATACTCGATCGAGGTGTCGATCGGTTCGCCTTTGCTGATTTTATCGAGCTTATCGACTCCCCAGATATTGACCAGCTTTTCGTAAACGGTGGCGCGTGTGAACGGTTTGGATATAAAGCCGGCGGTACCGCTTTTGACGGCCATTCCGAGGTTTTCGACGTCGGAAAGCGCCGAGACCATGAGCACAGGAATATCGCGCGTGTATTTGATTTTTTTGAGAATTTTGAGCGCCATATGCCCGGTCAGTTCCGGCATCAGGATGTCGAGAATAATGAGCGTGGGCTGTTTATCGACAGCCACGGCGATGCCGTCGAATCCGTTGGATGCGAGATAAGTCTTTTTGAATCCATAGCTTTGCAGAGTTTTTGATAGTATTCTCTGCATCCAGACGTCGTCGTCGATTATAAGAACGGAGTATTCCATAAATTTATTCTTCCCGGCTATTTATCTTAGTTGAGCTTGAAAATTGCAGGGTTGGCGGCTGCACTTTTTCCGCATCTTCGTTGGAGAATTGCACCTTCGATCGTACGAGCGCGTTTTTCAGGGCCGATAGCTCTGTTCGTGCGGCCTGCTTGTTCATTTCGATAATTTTGTCGAACACTTCCTTGCGGTGTACGGGGATTGATTTGGGCGCTTCGATTCCCAGCCGGATGACCCCGCGGTCGTAGCTGAGTACAGTGATTTTTACAGATGTCCCGACTGTGATTACTTCCCCTATCTTCCTTGATAGTACCAGCATTTATTTAATTCTCCGGAATCTATTCTGAAATTTCAAATTAACTATTTTTCCTGTTTTTCTTCTTCGCGGCGGCGTATAACATAATTGGGCGAATATTTATCAGTGGGCAGGATTACCTGCTGCCCGACTTGCTTTTCGACGTCGAGCACAAGCGGCGCCTTCATATTCGATGTCATCAGGCCTTCGTCGTCCTCGAGCGTAACCACTACAA
The DNA here is from genome assembly GCA_964513465.1 of uncultured Hyphomicrobiales bacterium. Classification (GTDB taxonomy): domain Bacteria; phylum Bacteroidota; class Ignavibacteria; order Kapaibacteriales; family UBA2268; genus CAZEMR01. The sequence goes on along the minus strand of CAZEMR010000135.1, from coordinate 2,750 downwards.
ATATCACCTGCTTATCGTAGTCGAAGCCCTTCCCCGGATCGTATGAAATGTCGATATGCCAGGGACTCAGCAGCGGGAATCCGATCTCGGGCTCCTCGAGCGATATAAGCCATTTGAAAGGCACTGTCTCTTCCTCGCTGATGAGGACGAACTCGCGAAGGTTCTCGAATCCCAGCATCCCGCCGGGGAAAACAAAGATATGCTCGGGGTCGACGCTGATCTCTCCGAACTGCAGAGTATTTATTTTTCGCGATTTCGAATTTTCATCTTTTGCCATCTAACTTCCTATTAAATATTGAACATCGGCTTCCTGATCCGACTACTGAGAAAATATGTGCCTTTGATGCTTTCTAAAGACAAATATACGCATTAATTCATAAAAATGTAAGAATTTATCCTGATTATTCAAAATTTTGCCCGCCTGCGCTGTCTTGTTTTTCATAGCCCGCAGTCGAGGGGTCGGCTTCCGATAGTTTGCGCAGAGTGATCTCGACCCGGCGGTTCATTGCTTTGCCATCAGGCGTTTCGTTGCCGACAACAGGCCGCTGGGCGCCGAATCCACGGATGTTTGTGTTTACCTCCGGAAGTCCGTGCTGGATCAGGTAATAACCCACATTCAGCGCGCGGGCCACTGACAGGTGCCAGTTCGATTCGTAGCGGAAAGTCCGGATCGGATCCGAATCCGTATGGCCGTCGATCGATATCTGGTAATCCACCCCCTGGAGTATATTCGCAAGGGTATCCAAAGCGGCGAATGCGCCTTCCTGTATTTCGGCTTTGGACGACTGGAAAAGCAGCTTTTCGGATAGTGTCAGCACAATTCCGTCGTCGATCTTTTGCACTCGTAGCTCGCCCTGCTCGATATAATCTTTCAGCCGCGATTCCACCTCGCTGGCAATTGCTTCGAATGATTTCGAGCTGGGCGGAAGTATCGGCTCCGGCAGGCCCTGGCGGCTGCCTTCGAGCACTCCGCTGCCGCCTTCGAGAGTCTGGCCGGGCTTGAAATATTCGCTGAATGCAGCGGAGAATTCCTTATATTTGGCTTCGTCAACCTGCGCAGAGGCATACAAAATCACGAACAGCCCGAGCAGCAGAGTAATCAAATCCGCATAAGTTATCAAATACCTGTCGGTCTTAGTATCCGAATCGTTGCTGTTATTTGTCCATTTCAGCACTTAAAATCTTCTCCTGTATTGCTTAATTCATTTTATCGGAATGTTTTCGGAAAAATATAATTATTTCGGAAAATTCTCAATTCATGACGACTAAATTACAGGAATAATATAAGCTTGCGCCATTGCCGAAAGAAATCCGATAAACGCCGGGTGCAATATCCGGGAGCTGCAATTCGATCGGCGATCCGCGGTATTCGGTTTTCATCCGATGCGAGACTTCGCGTCCCATAGCGTCGCTGATCGATATGTCATACCAGCCGGGCATTGTACCCGGTGGGGGTTCGATTGATATGCGGTCGCTGGCGGGATTCGGCCATACTTTGATATTTTTGCTAAAATCGGACAATTCGGCGACTGGGGTGCCGCCCGATTCGAATCCGGCTACTTTGAATATAATTCCTCCGAAATCGCTTATCCAGAACGAGCCGTCGTCCGGGTCGTAAGCCACTCCGCGGGCGTTGATTACTCCGTCGGGGTCTTCGAGCCGGAAGCGGTCGAGAACTACATCGGGGCCGGATGCATTCATTTTTAATAATTCGGAATATGTTAATGTAATATTCGGAAATGCGGTGATTACCTGATATACATTCCCCGAATCGTCCGAAGCGATGCAGCGCGGACCATAGGGCACCGGCGCGGGGGATGAGTAATATTTCTGCACGGAGCCGCTTTCAGGATCGATGAGCGCCATGCGCTGCTGGCCGTCGCGCTCGGCGATAAGCATTCCGCCGTCGACGAATTCAAGCGCCGCGGGATATTCCGTCAGCGGCGATGTGAATGAACCGATCATCTGGCCGTCGGCGCTGAACCTGAGGATGCGGCCACCGCTGCCGGTTTCGTTATTCATCGACATTATATATATATCGCCGGTTTCGTCCTCCCGGTCGGCGTCAGTCAGGTAACCCGTTGCCTCGTAGTAATTTCCTGCGAATGACATATCCTCCGGGTCGAGCGTATAGAGGCGGCTTGCGTCATAATCTGCCACCAGCAAGCGGCCATCGAAATAGTGCATTCCATATGGTCGGAAATCCACTCCGCGGGCTGCGAGCACAGTTCCCGGCTCTGCCGGACGAATCGCAAAATCCGCGCTGGCTGCGGACTGCTGGGCGTTGCGACTGGTTACGACGACGGAGGCCTGGTCGGTTTCGATATCCTGCGGAATCCATGTATAGCTGCTGCCTTCGACGTTTTCGGCGATTATGATCAGATTTTCCGTGAATCCGACCTGAAGCCGGATGTCCACCGGCGGCGCGATCCCGGTCCATGATATTTTCTGCTTAATTCCGGAATAAACCACCTCTCCGCCTGCGGGCGATAGCACTGCCGGGGCGGGAGCGACATCCGCCGGAATAATTGCTTCCCACATCGAGCGGCCGTGTGTTGCCGCGCGAAGCGTTAAGTCCGGCTGGATAATGCGGTTAGTATGGAATTCGAGATCGGTCACCGGGCTTCGGGCCAACCCCTTGCTGAATGGTATCCAGCTTGAGCCGGCGTCGAAAGTGGCGAACACTCCGATATCGGTGCCGACGAATAAGATGTCCGGCGAATCGGGATGAACTGCGATGGCATTGACGG
>CAZEMR010000134.1:0-4037 GCA_964513465.1 uncultured Hyphomicrobiales bacterium | reverse complement strand
CCATGCCAATAATTCGAAATAGAATTGAGATTGCACGGAAGCTGCTGAAAAGCGGGAATTTCTGGTGGATGGTACTTTCTTATGCTGTGCTGATTCAGCTTTTTATGTATCTGAAGGATTTTTTGATATGCGAGGTGTTCAAGCGCTCGTGCAGGCCGTTCGAGTGGGAGCTGGACAGGCTGCTGTTTTATCTGGTCGGTTTTTTTCGTGTTTAATCTGATATTTTATACATTTATTGACAATGCGCGCGAGAATTTACTACGCGAATCTTTTTTCAGATTATTTCCCAAAAAATGATTTTATTAAAGGGCGATTGAATTGACCGGATTGATTAATTTATTGAAAAATAAGTATTTCTGGCTTATTTATGTGGGCACCGTTGTGCTTTTCACGGCGATGGGCGCCATCCGGATTATGTCCGGCGGCAGCTTCGTTTTCGATAGCTTCGGCGATTTTGCAACCTATGCCATCAGCATGTGGATTGTTTATACCCTATTATTATGGATATTCGGCTTGCCCAAAGCCTTAGCAAACAGCAGTTTATAAATAATTACGCAATAAACGAAATATTGTCGAGCGTTGCGCGCGAGGCACGGATGCTTACTCCGATGTACATGCTTATGTGCTTTTCGGGCAGTGGTTTAAGCAGGCGTTCGACCCGGACGTTTACGCGGGTGATCAGCTTGTCGTCCTCCAAAAGGCAGAAAAGCGGCTCGTCGGGCGAATTGCGCGGCTCGCGTTCGGCGATTTCGTGGATATTGTTCGGCGTGCGGAGGCCGTCGAAGAGCGTCTTTAGCTTGTTGTCGATGTCGCCGCCGGAGATCAGATAGCCGGGCTGCTCGGGTCGCAGAAGCAGTATGTCGAGCTCGGCCACCAGATTGAGCCGGGTGCATACAAGCGGCGCGAAGTAATAGCCCTCGACTTCTTCGAGTATGGAGACGTTTTCGTCGCCGCCGGGACGCCAAAGGTATCGGCGCTCTGCCAGCGGCGGGGCATTCCAGAGATTGAATAGCTGATTGTGAAAATACTTGCGCAGGGCATGCTTTTCCGACGCATTGCCGCTCGATTTCAGTCGGCCTTCGTATTGCAGAATGAATTCCATATTTCAGATAAATTATTGAAAAAATCCTTTCGCAAAATAAGAATTTTTGGGGTAATTTTCATTCACTGCCGGGGCTACTCGCCTAAATTATCGGTATGGCTAATTTAATAGAGATTTATAAATACATTTCCGCTTGGATTTTATAAATTGTTAATTTATATTAATCCACTAAAGGAGAATAAAATGTCGATAAAATTCGATATGAAGATTGATGGCGACACGCTGTTCGTCGAGGCCATCGGCACGGACGACGACCTTGAGGACGTACTCAAATATGGCACAGCCGTTATCAAAGAAGCCATTCTCAACAAAACCCCCAAAGTGATCTGCGACGAGCGGGAATTGGAATATCGCATCGGCACGTTCGACCTATACGAGCTGGCCGAAAAATATGCCGAGCTGGCGCCGCATCTTGCCAAGGTAGCCATAGTCTGCCAGTCCGAATGCTATCCCGACGCGAAGTTTTGGGAGGACGTATCGGCCAACAAAGGCCTTAGCTTCCGCGTCTTCACCTCGATGCCGTCCGCCCGCGAATGGATCGAAAAATAATCGCTGCTATGTATCATTATAGTATGCTTAATTGTCGCAACGTTGCGCGGCGTCTGCTGGCGGCCTGGTAATTGACTGCTGAGGTATTACTGCATGTTTGCCGGAATTCGGACAGTAAAGCTGGTGCCGCTGTATAATTCGCTTTCGAAATCGATCTCGCCGCGCAGGGCGTGGACGCATCGTTTTACGATAGCAAGGCCGAGACCTGTGCCGCTGATGGTACCGGTATTTGAGCCGCGGTGGAATGTTTCGAACAGCTTATTCATATCATCCTTCGGGATGCCAATGCCGGAATCGGCCACAGAGATGAGGACAGACCTGCTGTTCAATTCGAGCGATATTTTGATTTTGGAATTCGGCGGAGAGTATTTCATCGCGTTGGAGATAAGGTTGGTAAGAATTTGCTTGATCAGCATTTCGTCTGTGCGGATCAGCACAGGGGTCTGTTTGGATTCGAGCTCGAGCACGTGGTTTTTGCTGTCGATCGTAAGCAATTCTTCGAATAATTCCGCGCATAATTTGTCCAGCTCGATTTCTACCGGGGTTACTCGAAGCTTGCCTGCGTCGCTTTTGCCTATAGTCAGGACGTCCTCGAGCAGCTGAGTCATCAGATTTACGGTCGAGCGGATTTTGCCCAAATAAACGAATGCTTCGCCGAACTGCTCCATTTGTATGAATCGCTCGATCAGGTTGGTCGAGGTCATAATAATAGTCAGCGGGGTGCGGTATTCGTGGGATATCATCGATATCAGGCGTGTTTTGAGTTCGCCGAGTTCGCGTTCCTTATCGAGGGCTTCTGCTTTGAGGTTTTTCATATGCATCAGCTCTTCAGCCATTCTTTTTCAGATTTAAGAGGTAAAGAATTATATCGGTTTGTAGCACAAGAAGATAAAGTTTTTCTAAAACGGACATTGGATAATCTGCACAAAAAACATAAGCCCGCTGCATACGCTGAGATTCGGGAATCCACTCTTGAGGGTATAAAATGGGTAGGCTGGTCGTATAAACCCGTTATGAACAGTGAGGGAAAATGCAGTGCCATTGTGGGTATTGGTCGTGACATCACCGAAAAGAAACATGTAGAAAACCTCCTCAAGAAAAAAAACAAAGAACATAAAACCCTGAATCAGGAACTAAAACTTCAAAACTACAACTACGAAAAACTTACAGCAGAGCTTGTAAAGCGTAACAATGAAATACAAGACCTTTATCAGCAGTTAAAAGAAAGCGAAGAACGATTCAGGAACATGTTTATGAAACATTCCTCCATCATGTATCTGATAGATCCTGAAACAAAAATTATTATCAATGCAAATGAGGCGGCCATACGGTTTTACGGATATTCTTCAGAAGAACTCATTGGAAGCTTTTTAAGTAAAATCCTGGTTACAAAAAACAACCCCGCATATAAAATATCAAAACACCACCAGAAAATTAGTCCCGTGCAAACAAAACACAAGCTTAGTAATGGCCGCATCAGAGAAGTGGAGGTATATTCAATGCCCATTCGTATTGAGCATGACTTGTTTGAATTTGCCATTGTGTATGACGCCACAAAACGTAACCGTGCTGAACGTAAACTCGCCCTGTCAGAAAAAAAGCTCCGCCGGGCTAATCAGGCAAAAGATAAATTTTTTTCAATTATTGCTCATGACCTGAAAAACCCCTTTAACGCGCTTATCGGATTATCAGATTATCTGGTTCGAAACTTTAAGAAAATTGAATATTCAAGAGTTCTTGATATCATCAGAAATATTAATCAGGTATCGAACCAATCCTATGCCTTACTCGAAGGTTTGTTGCAATGGTCACAGACACAGTCAGGTACCATGTCGGTGAACATAACAGTGGTATGCCTTAATGAACTCATTAGTAATAATATGTCCTTATTAGCTGAGGCAGCAAAAGCCAAAGAAATTGATATGATATCTGACATGCCTGACTATTTTTATGTTTGGGCCGATAAAAATATGATTGATACCGTAATACGTAACCTGCTAAATAACGCGATAAAATTCACACACCGGGAAGGAAAGATAAAAATCTCAGTTAAAAAAAACGGGAAACAAGTATGGCTTTTGGTCAAAGATAACGGACAGGGAATGACTGAAAAGCAGGTGCAACACCTCTTCAGCATCGAATCGAACTATAGCACTCCCGGCACTGAAAAAGAAAAAGGTACCGGACTTGGATTAATTGTTTGTAAGGAGTTTATTGATAAATGCAAAGGCAAAATAGAGGTTGAAAGTGAGTATAATAAAGGCAGCACATTCAGGGTCAAATTAAAAGCCTATGAGGCATAAAAAAACACCCCATGAAAATGGAGTGTTTTTTCCTGTCAACCAACTATCAACTAAATCCTAATCTTTGAATTATTTTATATTTT
>CAZEMR010000133.1:0-4074 GCA_964513465.1 uncultured Hyphomicrobiales bacterium | reverse complement strand
GGGCGCGATTGCGTGAAGCGATTCCTCAAATTGTGGTATTTTTACATATATAAGCCGTATTTAAACTTTATCGCACCTGATTTCGTCAAATTTATTATACATCAATTAATCATTTCAGGAGCCGTATACGCATGAAACATGTCCGATTGTTGATTATTGCAGTATTTTCTGTTTTATTCATTTCTCAGCATGCTAACGCCCAGTTCGGGAAAAATAAAGTTCAGTATCAGGTCTTCGATTGGAAATATATCGAATCGGAGCATTTCGACGTATATTTCTATACAGGCGAGGAATACCTGGCGAAATTCACCGCGATCGAGGCTGAAAAAGCTCTGCTTTCTATACAGGGAACGCTGAATTTCAGAATTAACGATCGCATTAAACTGATCGTGTTTAATACACATAATGAATTCCAGCAGAATAATATTATCAGCCAGTTTATGCCCGAGGGCGTCGGCGGCGTTACTGAATTATTCAAAAACCGCGTGGTAGTCCCATTCCAGGGCGATTACGCGCAGTTCCGGCATGTGATTCACCACGAGCTGGTTCACGCTGTGCTCAACCAGATGTTCTATGGCGGCACCTTCCAGTCGGCGCTGGCCCAGGGCAATTTCATGATCCCGATGTGGATCAACGAGGGGCTTTGCGAATACGAGAGCCGCGGCGGGTACGATGTCGAAACCGATATGTTCATGCGCGACATCACGATCCACGAAATGCTGCCCTCGCTCGACCGTATGAGCGGATATATGGCCTATCGCGGCGGCCAGAATTTCTTCTGGTATGTTTCCGAAAAATACGGCAAGGAGAAGGTCGGCGATTTCATTAATCGATTGAAAATACTGCGCAATCTGGATGCCGCATTCCGGAGCGCTTTCAATATGACTCTGGAGGATTTTTCGGACAAATGGGAGCGCGATATAAAGAAATATTACTGGACCGATCTGGAAAAATTCGAAAACCCGAAGGATTATGCTAAGCAGATTACCGAACACGAAAAGGAGCGGACATTTTATAATACTTCGCCGGCGATTTCTCCAAATGGCGAGCGCATGGCGTATATTTCGGCGCCCGAGGGCATTTTTGGCGTTTATGTGACCGATCTGGCTAATCCGGAGGAATACCGCAAGATAGTTAGCAGCTTCCGCCAGCAGGACTTCGAGGATCTCAATGTGCTGACACCGGGAATTTCGTGGAATCCCGAGGGCACAAAGCTGGCGATTTCGGCCAAATCCGGCGGCGAAGACGCGATTTTCATCGTCGACGTGGACCAGGAGGATTATATCAAAAAAACATTCGGACTTAAATCGATCACCTCCTGCGAGTGGTCGCCCGATGGCGATATGATCGTATTTGTCGGTGTGGAAGACGAAAGCAGCGACTTATATATATATGATATTCCGGGCGATTCGATCCGGCCAGTCACCAGCGATGTTTTTTCGGACCAGTTCCCGGCGTGGTCGCCCGATTCGAAAACTGTGTATTTCGTTTCCGATCGCGGTGGTAATCTGAGTATGGGGCTGATAGGCGAGGAGTTCGATATGTGGGACTACAACGTCGGGAAATCGGATATATACAGCCTGGAGCTGGAATCCGGCCAGATCACCCGGCTGACTGATAATCCGGATTATACGAAGACCTCGGTCAAGGCGGGGCCGAATAATGAAAATATATTATATGCTTCGTCGAAAAATGGAATTGGAAATATATATCTACAGAATCTGAACACCGGCGATGTACGTCCGCTTACGAATTCGATCACGGGAATCACCCAGATTTCGATATCACCGGACGGCAGCAAGCTGCTGTTTGCCACCCAGATCAAGGGTGCATATGATATATTTATGCTGCGCTATCCGCTGCAGCGCAATCTGGAAGTCGGCGATCTGCCGCTGACCACATACCGCCAGTTGCTGCTCGATAAAAAGCTGGCGATAGAGGAACTTGCCAATGGCGAAGCCAAAGAGGAAGCAGAATCCGAAGCAATGGAGGTCAGCGAATACGGTGATTTCAGCATTGATTTCGAACGGCAAAAAGTGGTGAATCCCAACGATGATGCCGCCCGCCGCGAGGAATTCGCGCAGGCCGATGCAGCAAAGGGTGCAGAGGGATATGACACCACATTCCAGGTAAAGGATTATAAAATTAATTTCACTCCGGACGTAATTGTCGGCAACCCAGGATACAGCACCTATTGGGGGTTCCAGGGCGTAACCCAGATGCTATTCAGCGATATACTTGGCAATCATCAGATATATTTCCAGGCGAATTTATTCCGCGATCTTTTGAACAGCTCATTTTACTTTGCTTACCAGTATCTGCCGGAGATCATCGATTATCAGGCGAGCGCCCACCACCAGGCCATATTTGTATATATAGGCAATGATTTATACCGCTTCCGCAATTTTGGAGCAGGCCTGAACGCATGGTATCCGCTCGATCTGTTCAACCGCTTCGAGATGGGCGCCAGCCTTATGAATCTGACGCGCGAGAACATCAGCGTGGTCGATTCGAACGACGCCAGCCGCCTGCTGATCGTGCCCGAAGCGCGATATGTTCACGACGACGTGCTTTGGGGGATGTTCGCACCTCAGCGAGGCTCGAGGTATTATTTTTCGGTCAAAGGTACACCTAAATTCAGCGATGCAGGCATTGGCTTTTTGACGGCGGACTTCGACTACCGGCGATATTTTGAAATTACCGATTTTCTGCATTTCGCATTCCGAGGTGCGGCAGGTGCCAGCTTCGGACCGGATCCACAGGACTTTTATCTTGGCGGCACGGAGAATTGGATCAACCGCGAATTCAAAAATAACGAGCTGCCTTTCCGCGAGCCCGAAGACTTCGCGTTTATGCAATTCGCAATGCCGATGCGCGGCTTTCCAGTTGCCGCACTCACCGGATCGAAATACTTCCTGACAAATGCCGAACTGAGATTCCCATTATTCAGAGCCTTACTCGCCGGACCGGTGCCGATATTATTCCAGAGCGTTCAGGGCGCCTTCTTCCTGGATGTAGGCGGGGCATGGGACGACGTCTTCCGTTCATATCGGCAGGATGCATTGGGCAGAGTCATCGAGCGCGACCTGTTGATGAGCACCGGCATAGGAGTACGCGCAGCAGTGCTCGGGCTTCCGCTCAAGATGGACGTAGCCTGGCGGAACGAATACACCGGCTGGTCGCAGCCGCAGTATTTATTCTCGCTCGGACTTGCTTACTAAGACTTTTTGATATAAATATTGCCGATAATCGGGTCGTTGCTGTTGTGCGCCATCAGCTTGCGGATGGTTGATTCCTTCAGCACTGCGCCCGCAGGGATAAGCTTCAGACCGGAGTATGTGAATACATCCCGCGAAAGCAGCATCCCTTCCTCCATTTCGCCAAGCCGGATGGCTTTTTCGTTCGGATTGAAAGCGTCCTTTTCGGCATTGCGGACGTATTGATCCATCAAAGTCATTGCTTTATAATCATAAAGCCGCTTCTCGAGGGAGTGCATTTTTTTAAGGATTTCCAGCGAATTCATTGGGGTGGATTCCTTGAATTCATAGAAGTCATGCGCCACCCGCACGATTCGCGAGCCAATCGGAATCTGCCAGGATTTAAGCCGCTCTGGGAATCCGCTGCCGTCGAAATTCTCGTACATATGATAAAGGAGCTGGGCCGAATCCCTGAATCGACGTACGCTGGCGACTATATCACGAGCCGATACGGGCACCTGATACATCAGCTCGTGCGTGGCTGCGCCCTCTATCATAACGGGCTTTTTGAGCAGATTGTCCGGCAGAAATATTTTTCCGGCTTCGCAAAGCAGCCCTGCAATCTCGATATCCCTTAAATCCTCGTTGTTAAAATCTTTAAGCTTTTTGCCGATCCAGACGGCTGCTGCTGAGATTTTTTTTAGCATTTCGAACGAAGAGGGGACCCGCGCCTGCATGAACTTAACAGCAAGCCTGGTCATGTCCTCTATATCATGCTCGAGCTCTTCGGCAAGATCCATCAGAAGGCGGTTTTCTTCCTTCATCCGGGTGGTAAGTTTGATTGTTCGCATTGCGGAAGTTATGCGGGCGATCAGCT
>CAZEMR010000132.1:0-4149 GCA_964513465.1 uncultured Hyphomicrobiales bacterium | reverse complement strand
TGGCAGGTCGCGATTGACCTGCCTTTGATAATAACTTAAACAAAATCAAAGCATTTCGATAATCATTGCGTTGGCCTCGCCGCCGCCGATGCAGAGCGATGCGATGCCATATTTCTTGCCGCGCTGCTTCAGTGCATAGATCAGTGTGGTTAGGATGCGAGCGCCGGACGCTCCGATCGGATGGCCAAGAGCGACTGCGCCGCCATGGACATTCATTTTGTCGAACGGCACCCCGAGAATTTTTTCGGTTACGATCGGCACAACCGAGAATGCCTCGTTGACTTCGAAGAGATCGATATCGCCGAGCTGCATATCAGCTTTTTTCAATACTTTTTTGATCGCCTCTGCGGGAGCGGTGGTGAACCACATCGGCTCCTGGGCGTGCGATACATGCGCGATTATTTTCGCGATCGGCTTCATCCCCATCGCGCTGGCTTTTACGTCGCTGGTGACCACAACTGCGGCTGCTCCGTCGTCTATAGAGGAAGCATTAGCGGCTGTGACTGTGCCTTCTTTTTTGAATACAGGCCTGAGCTGCGGGATTTTTTCGAATTTCACTTTGCCGGGCTCCTCGTCGGAGTCAACCACGACTGCACCTTTGCGGCCCTCGATAGTGACGGGTACGATCTCGTCGGCAAACCAGCCGTTTTTCTGAGCTTCGATTGCGCGGCGGTAGCTTTCGGTGGCGAATTCGTCCTGCTCCTCGCGCGAAATATGATATTCTGTGGAGCATGCTTCGCCGGCGATTCCCATATGCACATTGCTGTAGCAGTCCCAGAGTCCGTCGTGCACCATAGAGTCGATCAGCTCTCCGTTGCCCATGCGATATCCTGTGCGTGCCTTCTGCAGCAGGTAGGGAGCATTGGTCATGGATTCCTGGCCTCCGGCAACAATGATTTCGGCATCTTCGCAACGGATAGCCTGGTCGGCCAGCATTACGGATTTAAGTCCGCTTCCGCAGACTTTGTTGATGGTCATGCACTCGACCGATCGGGGAATATCGGCGTAGACAGCGGCCTGGCGTGCGGGGGCCTGGCCGATTCCTGCGGTCAGAACATTGCCCATAATAACTTCGTCGATATATTCTTTGCTGACATTAGCGCGTTCGACCGCGGCGGTGATAGCGCGGGCTCCGAGCTGCGGCGCCGAGAGATCGGAAAGCGAGCCCATAAAAGCTCCGATAGGTGTGCGAACGGCAGAAACAATAACAGACTGCATAAAAACTCCTCGAGAAATGAACGATAAACGAATTGCTGTAAGTCCAATAAAGATAATTATTATATTGTTCAATTTCAACAATTAATTTCCAAAAATAAAATTATTGCTCTGTGTATTTATATAATATTTTCAAATTTCAAATAAAGGTCTTATATTTGTTGATAGTCTGGCAGTAAAATGATATAGATAATATGGATATTATACCGATAGAATCAGGTCCGGTAGAGACTATCGGCTATCTGGCAATCGACAGCAGCGGCGGATTTGCCGTAATTATCGATGCACCTATGGATAGCGCCACGGCGTTTCAATCACTGATTGATAAGCACAACCTGATGATCAGATCTCTTATACTTACCCATACGCACTGGGATCATACTGCCGATGCTTTGGCTATCAGGCAGAATTCCGGCGCGTCCGTTATGGTACATCCCGACGACGAATACAGAATCCTCGACCCTATGAAGCACTCGATTTTTCCGCTTCCGTTCACTCTCGAAGCAGTCAGTGCAGACGAATATATCAGTGGCGGGGACAAAATCAAATTCGGCAATACCGAGCTCGAAGTGATTCATACCCCCGGCCATACCGAGGGGAGCATATGCCTGGTATGCCATGACGAAGGCATCGTTTTCACCGGCGACACCTTATTCCGGGAGGGATTCGGCCGCACGGATCTGCCCGGAGGCTCGACCGAAAAGATTTATGAATCGGTCACAAAAAATATTTTAACATTGCCCGAAAATTATAAAATATATGCAGGGCATGGCGCGTCTTCGACCATCGGCCATGAGAAGATCAGCAATCCGCTGCTTATGATGCGGCCATAAAAATATAAATTTAAGCGATTTATGAATATATGAAAAATAATTCATGCAAGTTTAATATTTTAGTTCATTTTGTTTTCCTAATTTGCATCTTGGCCTGTTTGAATTTGGCCGGATGTTATTCATTTACCGGTGGGTCGCTGCCAGCTCATTTGAAAACGCTTTATATTTCGCCGGTCAATGACAAAAGCGGGTTTGGCAACCCGCAGTACCGCGAGCTTCTGATGCAAATGCTGACGGAGAAATTCCGTAGCGATAATTCACTGCAGCTTGTGGACCAAAACGGCGACTCGAAGCTACATGTGAGCATTGTGAGCATTCGAGAAGAAATTTCGGCGGTTTCACCCGGAGAACTCGCCGACGAGAAACGGGTTACGGTTACATGTTCGGCAGAGTTTTATGACGCTGTAAATAATAAAACCCTGGTGAGCAAAAGTTTCTCGAATTTCGACGTTTATCAGATTTCCCGCGCTCAGGCGGGCCGCGACGAAGCAATTCGCTCGGCGATCGACCTGATCTCAGACGATATTCTGATTGCAGTCGTTTCCGGATGGTGATTTCAACAAAAATAATTATTAATAATTATAGGTGAGAATTATTCCGCCTATGGAAATCTTTATACTTGCTTTTTATTTCGTGGCCCTGTGTATTCTGTTCGGATTCGGAATACACGGCCTCATACTGCTGTATTACTATCGGAAAACCCGGCAGAACGAGCACATGGCTGGCCCCCTCGAAGGCGAGCTGCCACCCGTTACTATCCAGCTCCCTATGTATAATGAATATCTGGTGGTCGAACGACTTATCGAAGCCGTATGCGCCATCAAATATCCAAAAGATAAGCTCGAAATCCAGGTGCTCGACGATTCTACCGACGAAACCGTCGATAAAGCACGCGGGCTGGTCGACCAATACAAAGAGCTCGGATTCAATATCAAGTATATTCACCGCGAAGACCGAACTGGATATAAAGCCGGGGCACTGCGCTGCGGCCTCGAGCGCGCCGAAGGCGAATTCGTCGCTATTTTCGACGCCGATTTCGTTCCTAATCCCGATTTTCTGATGGCGACTCTGCCACATTTCCAAGACCCGGAAATTGGTATGGTTCAGACCCGATGGGAGCACCTCAACGAGGACTTCTCCTTCCTGACACGCGCCCAGGCGCTTGCGCTCGACGGGCATTTCGTAATCGAACAGCAGGTGCGCAACAAAGCCGGATTTTTTATCAATTTTAACGGCACTGCAGGCATCTGGCGCAAGGACACTATTCTCGACGCAGGCAACTGGCAGGACGATACGCTGACCGAAGACCTCGACCTCAGCTATCGCGCTCAGCTTCGCGGATGGAAATTCGTCTTCCTGAACGACGTCATTTCGCCGGCAGAGCTCCCCGCGGACATCAACGCCCTCAAAACACAGCAATTCCGCTGGACTAAAGGCGCCGTCGAGACCGCAATCAAAATGCTGCCCAAAGTGTTCAAATCAAAACTACCGGCCAAAGTCAAGCTCGAATGCATGGTGCACCTGACCAGCAACATCGTGTTCCCTTTCATCATCATCATAGCGCTGCTCAATGTGCCGCTGGTGGTAATCAAAAACACAATCGGCGGATTCGACGAATTCTACTCGCTGATGTCGATATTCGTGCTCGCGTCTATCTCTACATTCCTGTTCTATACCTATGCCCAAAAAGCCATCCACTTCGACTGGCGCAAGCGGCTGCTGCTGTTCCCCGTATTTCTCGCCGGGAGCATGGGATTCGCCGTCAACAATTCAAAAGCCGTCATCGAAGCCCTCATACGCAAAAAAACCGGATTCACACGCACCCCCAAGGAAGGCATCGTGGGCAGTAACAGAACCATCAGCCGCAACAAAAAATATATACAAAAAAAAATCAGCGCCACGATTATCTTCGAATTGCTGCTTACTCTGTATTTTATACTCGGCATCGGAATTTCGGCATATTTTTACGAAATCGCCGCAATCCCCTTCCAGCTGCTGTTTCTGATGGGATTTGGCACAGTCGGCTATATGTCGCTGCGACACGCAATCGGAAAATAAGCAAACGAACTATTATAATATATCAGGGGCCAATTGCGGCCCC
>CAZEMR010000131.1:0-4216 GCA_964513465.1 uncultured Hyphomicrobiales bacterium | reverse complement strand
AATAACTGGAATAAATATATAAGCGGAATCAGCGGGGTGGCCGAGCGCGAAAAGGCTATCCGGCTCAGGGAAGCCCGGGTCGCGTTCGAAAAAGAGCTCGAGATCGTCCGCGGCAATCATGACGCGGAGCTTGCGGCGTTCGAGAAATTGCAGATGGAAAAATATGATATTCAGCAGGAATATCTGTCGAAAAGCTCTGCGCTCTATGGGGCAATGAAGACCCTGCAGGAAAGCTTCGCCAATCTGGAGATTCGCTCCACCGATCAGAATGAAATTGACCGGGTTAAATCCGATTACGAAGAAAAGCGGTCGTATCTCGAAAAAGACGCCGACGCGGTTTATGAAGCCTACCGGAAAAAAGAAATCACGGTCAAGGAATATTACAAAAAGCTGAACGATCTGGAATCCGAGAAGAGCAAGCTCAAGGAAGAGCAGGCCGCAAAAATCAATGAGCTGGAGGTCAGTCCCTGGGACGCGGCGAAAAATGCTGCAATCGAGGCGATGAAGCAGATCAGCGAGAACAGCTTCAATCAGCTTGATGAATTGCTTCAAAAACGCCAGGCTCTGAATGCCACGATGATGGAGCGCGACCGCGAAATCGAACAGCTCGAATATGAGCATTTCCGGGCGATGGAAGAAGGAAAGGTGGAGCTGGCCCGCGAAACCGCAGCAAAGATCGAGAAGCTGAAGGGCGAGCAGATCAGGAGCGAGGAGGCCGTGAACAAAGCCAATGAGAAGGCGTGGACGCAAAGGACTATTGCCTATGGCTCGATGTTCGGGACGATGCTCGCAGAGGGCGAAAACTTCGGGAAGGCCTCGATCAAGCTATCGCTGAAATTGCTCAAACAGGAACTGCCGATTTATGTTGCCGGGGCGATTATGAAGTCGTTTCAGGAAGGCGGCGGACTGCTCGGGCCGATACTCGCAGGGATTGCGACCGCCGGGATTTATGCCGCAATATCTTTCGCCGAATCCGCCGTACAGGGTATGGAGACCGGCGGGCTGGTCAGGGGCGGCGAGCGAATGATCCGGATTAACGAGCAGGGCGAGGAATATGTCGTCAACGCCTCGGCCACCGCCCGCAATATGCGCGCTCTGGAGTATATTAACCGGCATAACGCGACGATCGAGGATTACGTCCGCGCAAATCCCCAATTGCAGCGCCAGCTTACCTCGGAATTTTTCGATGAGGAGCTTAGCCGGGCAAAGCAGCAAACCAGATTGATGGAGAACGCGCTCCGGAACACCAGGGCCGCCAAAGACCGCCAGATCGATTCGCTGATCCGGCAAAACCGGGAATTGATTAAGGATAATGCGGATATGAAGGATATGTTCGCGCGGGCGATGGAAAAAATGGGCGATGTGGCCGCCGCATTCGAAAGCCGGCAAAGGGTCGAGCTTAGCGGAGAATTCCGCGCCGATGGCCGGGATATGAAAGCCACAATTGACAGAATCGAACAAAAAAGACTGAGGTATGAATAATGGCCGGGGAACTGGATACGGTGACATTCCGCGGGGTGTGGGACGCCGCCGATTACGATGATTCATCGAAATATGTCGATCTGACGCTCGATGTTTTGGGCATGGAGCCGAAATTTGAAAAGCGGGGTCAGGATACGGTTAAAAATTCCGGGAGCATCCGCGCCAGCCGCTACGAATGGCTTAATATCGACGTGAACTTTGCGCCGTTTTATGTGCTCGAGCAGGCGGATTTCAATGATTCGGCGGATTATTTCAAATTCAAAGCTCTGCTTAAGCGCAGGCATATATATATTATTTCGACAACGCTGACCCGGCCTTACGAGACGCGGATTCTGGCGCCTCCGGAGATCGTCAATCTCTGGGATAATGCGATCGCGGGCGGGATATTGCCGCTCGAAGTCGAGCCGGTCGGCGAATCCAAAAGCGCCAATTATAACAACGGCTATGAGAAATTGAAAATCACATTTGCCGCTAAAAATTATTCCGATATTATTGACAAAATTACCGGGCCGGACAGCTACTCCGGATCGTCCGGAACTATCTAAAAAAGGGGGGGATTATGCCAGTGCCGACCGATACGATTTATTATTCCGAATGGGAATGGCAGGATTGGGAATACCGGCTTGAGCTTATTCCGCGCTCCGGAGAGCTTTTGCCGGATACGATTGTCTATGAGCGCATCCCGGACGATTGCATTGATTCGATTGATGATTTGAGTAAGAAATTCGGTCAGACTTTGGTGATCGGGGCGGCTACCGCCGAGGCTATCGAAATTGACTGGGACATCCGCTTTGCTGGCGGGGAATTGCTGGAAACGCTGACCCGGCCTTATGCGCTCAATGCCGGGAATGTCTCCGCGCTTACCTATACGAAATATTTTGATTTGTCAAATGTATTGACCTTAAAGCGTAAATCACGATACGAAACCGGCGCGCTCTGGGATTTGCTTTATATCGGCACTCAGAAAAAGACTATCCCCACGACCGACACGATAACGCCGGAATCTATCAGGAAGAAAAGTAGTTACGTCGGGCTTTCGAAACATGTGATGGAGATCATAGACGGCGAATTGCTCCGCAATCAGTTTATGAAAGGCCGTCTCGATTACGGGTATGACGCCTTTCCTACACATGTTTTGTTTGACTTTCTGACCTATGGCGATTCTCCGGACGGCGGGGTGAGGAAATTCGGGATTATCAATTCTATTCCCGATCCCAGCGAGGACGTTTACTGCGTGATGTATCGGTTTAGCGATCTGGACGATGCGATTATGAGATTAATCAATATGATTTATTTCAAATTTCTGAGGCGCGCCGAGCCGGAACTAAGTTCCGAGAAAATCGAGATGCTGAATAACCCATTTACCGCGCTTACTTTTTATACTCAGGAGTGCGACGCGGCCAAGCCAAACAGCCACAATAAAGGCCGCGCGCTTGCATATGACGAGCTTTATTTCCCCGGGCGGGTCTATGTGGACGGCGTCAGCGGTGGCTTTATGTGGGATGGCCATAAGGATCAGGCCGCCTGCTTTTATGATTATGAGAACGTCTGGAGCTATTACAAAGCCCTCTCCGAAAGCAATGGGTGTAAAATGGTAACCCTTTTGAATTTAAAGGATTTCGTGCCGATTGTCGATCTGGGATTTTATCGCCTTTGGGACGAGATCCCGTCAAACGATAAATCCGAAATAGCATTGACCGACGCATTAGGCGGGGAGATCACTCTCGAGCAGGGCGCGGAGGTATTGAGGTCGGCAAAAGCGAATATCAATCTTGACGGCGATAACCGCAACGAATATGAATATACTCATATCGGCAGCCTTGCCGAGGGCGATTACGAGGTGAAAGGAATATTCCACAACGTCCCGACGCTTCTGGAGGAGGATTATTCGGCAGTCGCGGTTTATGGCGGGAACGTTCTGGGAAGGAGCAATAAGGGTATATATACCAATAAGATATATTACAAGCAGCCCGACACGAATTATTATTATGACAATGTGGCCGTAAAAGTTCACGAGCTTTGCGATGTATCGGACGGGATCGACACTTATTCGGCGAGCGAGATGAACGAAACGATTATCCGCGAGGCTTCGCTTAATCGCCGGAACATGGACGCGCTGAACGTTTTGATTACGGAATTGCAGAATCACAGCACGATGCCGCTTTTGATTGCGACCATGCTTGCCGCGAATTATGGCCGGCATTACCAGACGCTTTACGATGCTGAGTTCTTGCCGTCGGAGCCGTTCGTCTGGCGATTAAACCACGTCGGCGATGTGATTGATCTTAATGCGGATTTGTCGTTTCTGGAATATTCCTCTGATTTGATTGCCGGTATGTATTCGCATTTGGGCACGAAAGCGTTGATTACCGAGATCAATCTCAAATTAAAGGACGGCGCGAAAGGCACGGAAAAAGTTTCATGTAAATTTTTGATCAGAGGTTAAATTGGCAAAAATTCAGACAGCGCCGGGGATTATCGCGAAAAAGAATCTTTCCTACTTTCCCAAAGTGAAGATTACTAAATACGGCGGTAAACCGAATGACAGCAAATACGGGATTACTTTCCCATGCGGGGAATTAATTGCATTCGGCGAAACAATCTATCTCGATACCGACGGCAAGCTCTACAAGGCCGGAGGCGCGTCAGGAGAAGCCGCTTTCGGAATCGCACTCACCATCGGAGATATTGACGACCGAATCTCAATCGCCCGCTCCGGGATAATCGAATGCAC
>CAZEMR010000130.1:0-4239 GCA_964513465.1 uncultured Hyphomicrobiales bacterium | reverse complement strand
TCATTTAATATATATATAAGGTTAAGTCGAATAAGCCCCGCATAAATTTGAAATTGTGATGCATGTATTTGGGTAATTACTTGATATTTAAATATTTATATAAATTATTTCAAAACAAATCTCTCTACCCCAATTCCGGGTGTTCGATGAGCTGCTTGAGGCGGCGGATGAAGCGGGCGGCCGGGGCCCCGTCGATTATGTCGTGATCGAGGCTGAGGGTCAGGCAGAGGTGCTCGCGTTCGACTGCTTCCCCGCCGATTATCGCTGCCCGGCGGGCGATGCCGCCGATTGTGACGCCCAGCGTGTGCGAGGCGATTGGCAGGCCCCATGCGGCGCCGCTGCCGACCATGTTGGCGGAGGTGACCATGATGGTGCCGGCCTTTTGTTTTAGCATGAATGGCGCGCGGTCGATCAGGCGGAATGCGAGGTTGCGCAGGAATGCGGGGATTGCGAGATATAATTTTATGGATTTCATGACTTCTGCGTCGGCGGCGTCTTTGGCGGATTCGTCGCGGATTTCGGTGGATATTTCGCTTGCGGATTTGTCGTTTGCGCGGCGCAGCACCATTGCGACGACTTCTTTATTGCCGTCGATCGTGCGCTCGATTGTGGTGCTGACGTCGACGTCTTCGAATATCACGAGCTGGTTTTTGCGGTTGCGATATGCCTGAATCTTAGGATTCTTTTCGACTGCCCGCGCGACGCAGTATATGATAAAGCCGAGGAGCGACATGAATTCGCCGGTTTCGCGCTTGCGCCGGCGCAGCATCCGTCGGGCGTCGGTGACGTCGACTTCGATGAAGCTGTGGATCATATTTTTGCGCCGTGCGGATTTCAATAGATCGGTAGTGGCTCGGCGGATTTTGGGAAACGGAACAATTTTGTGAGCGGGTTTATTCGAAGCCATAGCCTGAAGAAGTAAATTTGCAGAAATATTTTCAGGAATATAAGAAATGCGGAATTGCAAAGCAAAATCTGATTCGGGCCAAAAGCCAAGGAACCCGGGCTGCACTGGGCAAACCCGGGTTCCTATCGTCCTTCCTCGTGACTCCGGCAGGATTCGAACCTGCGGCCCTTTGATTAAAAGTCAAATGCTCTGCCAGCTGAGCTACGGAGTCTTGTCAAATGCCATACTTTAGACGTCAACAAATATACGATTATTGTATTAATCTGCAAAATTTCCGGACATTTTTTTCACTTTTTTCCTGATAAATACTCGCTTCTCAGTATGTTTTCTCCGTAAAGCTCAGAGCGTACGAAGTCTGCTATGCCTTCTGCGTCGAGCCTAAGGTCATGCAGCAAAAGCTTTTGCGCGCCGTGCTCGACGAATTTATCCGGGATGCCGTGCGCGACGAGGTCAGTTCCGTGGATGCGGGCTTCGGCCATATATTCTGCAACGGCCGATCCGAATCCGCCCTGAATCTGGTGGTCTTCGATCGTAATAATTTTGTTGAATCTCGCGCAGAGATCGTCGATCATGTCCGTATCCAGCGGTTTGACGAAGCGGGCGTTGACCACTTCGGCGGAGATGCCGGATTGGGCGAGGATTTCTGCGGCAAGTTCTGCTTCGCGCACCATTTTGCCTATGGCGAGGATAGCGATGTCGTCGCCGTAGCGCAATGTTTCGGATTTGCCGAGCGGAATTTCCCGCATTTCGCGGAGTTCGAATTCGGGGCCGCTGCCGCGTGGATAGCGCATTGCGACCGGTCCGCCTTTATATTTATATAACGAAGAATACAGCATATCGCGCAGCTCGGCGCCGTCTTTTGGAGCCATTACAGTCATTTTGGGTATGTGCCTCAAAAACGCGAAGTCGTTGACTCCGTGGTGCGTTGGGCCGTCTTCGCCAACGAGGCCTGCGCGATCGATCGCAAATACGACGTGCTCGTCCTGGAGCGCGCAGTCGTGGACGATGTTGTCATAGGCGCGCTGGAGGAATGTCGAATAAACTGCGACCACAGGCAAAACGCCTTCGTTGGCCATTCCTGCGGCGAAAGTCACTGCGTGGCCTTCTGCGATTCCGACGTCGATAACGCGGTCGGGCAATTGTTTCTGGAGGATGTCGAGTCCGGTGCCGTCGGGCATGGCGGCTGTAATGCCAACCACTTTGTCGTCGCGGCGGCAGATTTCGACCATTGCCTCGCCGAAGATGTCCTGATATGCAACACCAGCGCTGGCGGCTTTGAGCGATTTGCCGGTAGTGCGGTCAATCTTGCCGATTGCGTGCAGGTGCTGAATATCTTTCTCGGCCGGGGCGTATCCCTTTCCCTTCTGCGTGGTTACGTGCAGAAATACCGGCCCGCGGATGTCCTTGACCCTGTCCAGCATCCTGACTAATTTACTGATATTATGGCCATTTATCGGGCCGAAATATTTAAACCCGAGCGCTTCGAAGAGCACGCCGGGGGTAATTACCGCCTTCATACCGTCCTCGAATCGTGAGGCTAATACTCGCAGCCGGTCGCCAAGCTCGTCCATACGGCCTGTTAGCTCCCATATATTATCGCGGATTTTCTGTACGGTCGAGGATGCGAATAATTCATTGAAATAATTGGAAAATGCGGATACATTCGGCGCAATCGAATAATCATTATCGTTTAGTATAACCGTGATGTCGCGCTTCTGGACGCCACAATTATTCATGCCCTCGAACGCAAGGCCGCCGGTCATCGAGCCATCACCGATGATCGCAATTATACGGTGGTCCTGCCCGAGCATATCGCGCGCTGCGGCCATACCAAGCGCCGCCGAGATGCTTGTGCTGGCGTGGCCTGCGCCGAAGGGGTCGTATTCGCTCTCGCTTTTTTTGAGGAATCCGGACAGGCCGCCCTTCTGGCGAATCGTGGGCAAAAGGTCGCGCCGACCGGTCAGAATTTTATGAGGATAGCCCTGGTGTCCGACGTCGAAAACAAGTTTATCGGCCGGGGTGTTATATATATAATGCAGGGCGACCGTTAGCTCTACGATGCCCAGCCCAGCGCCGAAATGCCCGCCTGTCTGCGTGATTGTATCAATCATGTACTCGCGGACTTCATCGCAGACGCCCTCGAGCGCCGAGGCCGGCAATTTGCGCAGGTCTGCCGGCGAATTGATATCGTATAAGTATTTATATTTTCGGGTTAATCTGCCGTTATCCCCCACTTCGCATCCATTCAAAATTTCCAAAAAAATGCCATTACTGCGTAAACGAATTCAATTCAAATAAATTATATATGGCATTTGAAGTAATGCAAGGGGTTAAAGATGTGCACAACAACATTTTATAAGAATTTTTTGCAGAGAAAAAATCATCGATGCTATATCTTTTCTTAAAAAATATGTATATTATATATTGTGAATAGAACCTGAATTAAATTTAAAGCCACTTCTAAAATATCTCTTGAGTGAATTATGCTGTTATCGAACATGAATCTCTCCAAAAGAGCTCAGAATGTTTGTCAAGCAAATAAGATGCAAACGCTAAATGATCTAATAGAGTTTTATCGAATGAATTCGTCTTTCTATTCCTTAAGAAATTGTGGGAAAAAGACAAATGACGAACTCGTTAATATCATAAAAGAATATGGGATCAAATCAGAACCTTCGCGAAATCTATCTACTGAGGAGTACATCAGCGATATACCAGATTTATCCCAGGAACTGAAAGATATTTGTATCCAGAATAGATTATTTACAGTTAGATTTTTAAAAGAATACTATTTAGTAAATAAATCGTTCATTGACTTGGATCACTTCAATCCTGTAAAGTCAAAGCAACTAACTGATTTCCTATTAAAACGCTTCCCTAATCTTGATAATTGTGAGTGTACCCCTAATGAAATTGAGCTTCCAGAAGAAAACATGGAACTAAGTCCTGAACATACAAACGCAATAAAAATTTTTAGCAAACACAGCTTCGAACTTTTGCCACTACGAACTAAAAAGGTATTATCTTGCATTGATGAAAATATTGATAATGCTGGCTTACAAATAATTGATTATCCAATAGAAGATGTGTTGTCATACAGAAACGCCGGATTAGCTACCAAGAACCAAATCTTGGATTACGTTGCCAATATCCGATTATTTGCAAAATCATTGATGAAATTAGACAAATTGCATGCTTACAAAATAACCTTGTTATTGGAGCAATTAATATTACTTTTCAACATTCCAGAAACACATGCCAACCAATTATATCATGATTTATCGAAAAAAAGAAAGTTTGATTTATTCGAATTTTTAGGTTTTTTAGTGTAT
>CAZEMR010000129.1:0-4319 GCA_964513465.1 uncultured Hyphomicrobiales bacterium | reverse complement strand
GGAATTTGCACGGTTGCGCTTTTAAGCGGCGCGCCAGTCTCACGGTTGATTACCGTACCTTTGACCGTTCCTTTCTGCTGGGCGAATACATTTGCCGACGAAAGCAGTGTCATCGTCAGTATCGCGAAAAGTCCGATCATAAGGGAGACTTTCTTCGAGCGATTGCTCACTTTTTCCAATGATGGAATTCTGAGAGGTGAGTCCATAAGCAATCCTTAAAGTTTAATGATAAGAATATTTAAACGAATGCAAATGAACATCCGCAGCGCCCCGATCCGAGGGGACTGCGAAAAGGTAGTGACTTAAAGGCTGGTGTTTATTGCCCGGAAATGCTTCATCCCGCTCTTTGCTCATGGAATTAGCCGTTGATTGATCCGATAGTTAACTGCGTGGGGCTTTTGGGGCTTCCCAGGCGCTTAAATGTAGAAGATAATTTTTCTGATATAGTTATCCTCCTTTCCCGGAAATTCGTGGTTAATTAGTGACTTCATGATTAATGTGGGTGTGAATGAGATTAATATTTTTTCTCTTGCTATTAATTTAAACAAAAAATAACAGTTTATCAATACAAAAAATGTAAAAAAATATCTTTAATCCTGAATTTCTCAAGTGTTTATAGCTCCAAACCCACTGAATCAGATTCATATGAGCAACATTTCATCTACTAACTCATGCCATAATAACAAATTTACGGTCATGTCCATATTAATATTATTCTGTAATGACACATCCAACCCGAAAAGGTCTCAGAATTTTTGCAAAAAAAATCCCCGGACGATTTTTAGCCGACCGGGGATGGGGATTATATAATATTCGCGGAATTATTTTTTCAGTAATTCTTCCATTTCGTCCATCAGCTCGTTTGCTTTTTTGACAACTGCGAGCACCGGGTCGGGCGAAGTCATGTCCACGCCTGCATTGCGGAGTATGTTGATCGCGTAGTCGCTGTTGCCCGCCTTCAAAAAGCCGAGGTAGCGATCGACTGCCGGCTGACCCTCGCTGAGGATCTGTCCGGCAAGCGCCTGCGACGCTGCGAATCCCGTAGCATACTGATATACATAGAAGTTATAGAAGAAGTGGTGCACGCGCGACCACGAGTATTTCTCCTCGTCATCGACCGACATATTCGGGCCCCAGTATTTCTTGTACATTTCGCCGAAGGAGTCCTTAAGCATATCGGTGGTAAGCACTTCTCCATTTTCGGCGCGGGCCTGCATTTCCATCTCCCACTCGGCGAAGCGGGTCTGGCGGTAGAATGTCGATTTGATATTATTCAGATAAGTTTCGATCAGAGCAAGCTTTTCCTCTTTGGATTCGGAGTGCTCGATGAGGTAATTCATCAAAAGCGCCTCGTTGGTGGTCGATGCCACTTCCGCAAGGAATATCGGGTAGTCCGCATAGGGCGCGGGCTGGTGCTCTGCCGTCAGGTATGAGTGCAGGTTGTGGCCCATTTCGTGCGCAAGCGTGAATACGTCGTTCAGCTCGCCGGTCCAGTTCAGCAGCACGTATGGGTGGGTCTCTTTGGTAGCGCCGGTTGAGTATGCACCGGAGCGTTTGCCCTTTGTCTCATAAACGTCCACCCAGCGATTGTCGAAGGCTTTTTTGAGCAAAGCAACATATTCCTTACCCATCGGTTCGAGCGCCTTCAAAACGAGTTCTGTGGCTTCGTCGTATGTATATTTCTTTTTGACGGCAGGGAAGAGCGTCACGTAAGTGTCATACGGATGAAGGCTGTCGAGCCCAAGCTCGCGTTTTTTGATTTCCGCCCAGCGATGCAGCGGATCGAGATTGGCGTTCACGGTCGAAATCAGATTTTTGTATACGCTGACCGGGATATTATTCTGGTCGAGCGCCCATTCGAGAGTGGAATTATAATTACGAGAATTTGCGCGGAAAATCTTGTCCTTAACGCTGCCGGAATAAAGCGACGAAAGCGTGTTTTTGTAGTCCATAAACGGCACATAAATGCCCTTATAAACGCGCTTGCGGAAGTCGCGGTCGGTCGAGAACATGCCTGTATAATAGCGGCCCATCGTAAGCTCGAATTCCTTGCCGTCTTCGTCTTTGACTTTGGGGAAAGTGACGTCGGCATTGACGAACAGGCGATAAGTGCCCATATAAACTTCATCGAGCGGGGCGCTCATAGCGAGCAATTTCTCCTGGGCTTCGGCCAGTACGTGCGGCTTCATGCGGAGAATATCGTTCAGGGAGTGTTTATATACCGCAAGCTCTTCGCTTTGCGACATGAACGAATTGATCTTCGATTCGGGTATCGAAATGATCTCCGGGCGCATGTAGGAGCCAGCTTGCTGCAGGTCTGCTGCAAGATTCATCACTTTCTGATACATTTCCTGAAATTTATTTACCCGCATATCGATATCTTTCGAAAGCGATGCATAAAGGCGGACTTTCCCGAACCGCTGCCCGATTTCGTCCTGCAATCTGAGCGCCTCGAGCAGTGTCTGCGCGGAGCTGCCCAGTCGGCCTTCGAAGCTTTTCAGCCTGTCGACCTGATCCTTGAGCCAGTTATAATCCTGCTGCCACTGGTCTTCGGATTTGTAAATATCTTCGAGATTCCATGTATAGCGCGGATCGATATCCTTGCGTTCCAGAAGCTGGCCGCTTTCTTCGCCTTTGGCAGCGGCGGATTCGTCTGTTGCGTCTTTCTGCTGGCACGAAGCCATGAAACCGGTAAGCATAATAATCATAAGCCCCGATAAAATGTGTTTGATGTTGAATTTCATTAATTTTTCCTGATAATAGTTTATAAAATTTGGATGAATCCTGATCTGCAATACTTTCCAGCAATTAGCAAGTGTTAAAAAATTAAATTAAAGATTTCACCAAAATTTTACAAATCTATTGTGTTTGCATAACCAATCAGTTGCAAATTACTTTAGTTCAGCACAATGAACGGCTCGGAGATAAATCCCCGGCGCCCGACAAGCACCGCAAAATACGACCCACGCGGCAGCTCGAAGTACCGCGATTCGCGGCCCGAAGCGGGCATCCCCTTCTGGCTGATAACTTCGCCAAGCGCATTATATATATATAGCTCTGCCGCACCGATTGCCGAGAATTCCACATTCGCGCCGCCGCATGCCGGATTGGGGCTTATCCGCAAAAGGCTGCCCTGGTCTTCGCCATCGTCGACGGAAGTCTCCTTTGCTTTGATCTCGATTATGCTGTTGCCGCCTGCATAGTTCGATGTCGAAATAAACACCCGGCCGTCTGGGTGAACCATCACATCGCGTAGCCGCCCGAATGTTCCGGCGAAGAATTTCTTCTCCTCGACGATGTCGCGGCCGTCTTCGCTGAGCTGGAGCTGATAGAGCGTCGAACCCTTGAGTGTTGCCAGCAGCAGCGAGTTCTTCCACTGCGGGATTGCATCATGACCGTAATAATCCAGCCCGCAGGTGGCAATCGTAGGAGTCCACGCGGCAATCGGCTCGACCACATTCGAATCCTCACAGAACTTCTGCTCGTTCTGTTTATCGCAGTATCCATTCACATTCGGCCAGCCGTAATTGCGTCCCTTTTCGATAATATTAATTTCGTCATCGGTGTCCGGGCCGTGCTCGGACTGGTAGAGAATACCATTCGCACGCACCATGCCCTGGGCGTTGCGATGCCCCAGAGTCCACACATAATTTCCAAATGGATTATCCGCCGGAACGCTGCCGTCGGGATTAATCCGCAGAGTCTTGCCGTTCAGGCTTTCCAGATCCTGCGAATAAGGCATTTCGTCGGCCTCGCCGGTGGTCATATAAATCTTCATCTCGTCGGGATCGAACATCACGCGCGAACCGTCGTGAATATGTCCCGCGTCGATGTCGTCCACGAGCGTGGTTTCGTCAGTCAGCGTTCCGTTCGAGTAGGTGAACCGCACCAGGCGCTCGCTCATATCAACAATGCTCCCGTAAGTATAAACCATATATATATATGGAGTATTCGGAAAATCGGGATGGAAATCGAATCCCAGCAGCCCGCTCTCGTTAAGCTGGAATACCGATTCGATGTCTTTGATAAGCGCCACCTCGCCGGTTTCGATATTGACGCGCTTGAATTTGCCGTTGCGTTCGGTGAACCAAATCCAGCCGTCCGGGCCGATGCGCATATCCCACGGAATGCCGAGATCATCGGCGACCACGCGGGTTTCGAGGTCGGAGGGCTGCGCCGAAGCATTATTATCGCCTGAGCAGGCAGTCATAGCAATAGCAATCAGCAGTAGTAGAATTTTACGCATAATTCCTCGGGATTATTGAAAAGAAGGGGGTATAAATATTCCAACGAACGCCCTCCTCAAAAATTTTGCGGAG
>CAZEMR010000128.1:0-4425 GCA_964513465.1 uncultured Hyphomicrobiales bacterium | reverse complement strand
CCCCTTTTCGCCGACGATTGTTTTATATCCCATCGGGAATTCGGTAATGACTGCATCCGCTGCGGCCATTTTGGCGGCTTTGATTACTCCGTCCATATCCGGGCTGGTATCGCCCAGCGCAATGTTTTCGGCGACTGTGCCGCTGAAGAGGAAACTGTCCTGCAGCACCCAGCCGATATTCCGCCGCAGGGAATATATGTCCACATTTTTAATATCGACGCCGTCGATCAGCAGTTCCCCGGAGGTCGGTTTGTTGAATCCGGCCACCATTTTGATCATGGTGCTTTTGCCGCAGCCTGATTTGCCGACGATTGCGATAGTCTTGCCGGGATCGATCTCCAGATTCAGATTATTTATAACGAGCGGCGAATCCTCCGAGCCATAGCGGAAGCAGACATTGCGGAAATCAATCGCTCCGGTGGCTTTTTTGAGGAATACCTTCGGTTTGTCGTGGGTATGCGGCGGTGCCTCCTCGGGTTCGAGCTCGAGCACGTCGTTGAGGCGCTCCATCGAGGTCGTCACCGTCTGGAAAGTGTCGTAAAGCCCGACCAGTCCCATAATCGGCCCCATCACCGAGCCGAGGATTGCGTTGAATCCCATGAATTCGCCAAGCGACATTGCGCCCTCCATCACCAGATGCGCGCCATACCACAAGAGCACAATCGACGAAGCCATATTGATCGTCTGGCTGATTATCGAGGCGATCATCTGGGTTTTCTGCATTTTGGCCGAAAGGTTGACATTATTTACATAAATATCTTCCCATTTTGTGCGGATATTCCACTCGATCGAATTCGCCTTGATGGTTTCGATGCCGCGGATAGATTCGATCATAATCGATGACTGCTCGCTGTTCGACGCGAATAGCTCGTTGCTTATGCGCTTGATTATCGGGGTAAATACGAATGTCATACCCACAAAAAGCGGCAGAAATCCAAGCACCACAAAGCTGAGCCGCGAGCTATAGGCAAACATCATCGAGAGATAGACCACCACCATGATGACGTTCAGCACGGTCGAAATGCTCGACCCGCTCAGTATCGCCCGCACCTTGCTGTTCTCGCCGAAGCGCGTGATAATATCGCCCGTTTTCCGCGAATAAAAGAAATTCATGGGCAGACTGAGCACATGCTTATAAAAATCCGCGAGCAGCTTCAAGTCGAGCCGAGTGGTCACATATATCATTATCAGTTGCTGGATGCTGTTCGTCAGGGTCGAGAAGAACATCACCAGCGCCATCCCCATAAGCATCATATTCAATAGCGATATATTTTTATATACGATCACATTGTCTATAATGCTCTGAATAAACAGAGGATAGGCCAGCCCCAGCACATTCAGCACCAGCGCCCCGATGAATACCTCGAAGAAATAGAATTTATATTTAAGCAAATATTTCACAAATCGATTGATTGGCGACTTGGCGGGCTCGATGCTTTTCAGCTCGCTCGTGGGCTCCAGCTCGATTGCATAGCGCGTCCACGATTTTTTGAATTCCTCGTGGGTCAGCTTACGAATGCCCAGCGCCGGATCGGCCAGCCATACGTATTTCGCATTGCGGCGGAATAACACCACCCAATGAAAGCCCTGCCAGTGTACGATTGCGGGCAGCTTTAACTCCTTCAATCCCTCATAGCTAAGCTTATACGGCCGGGCGCGGAATCCGAGGTTCTCTGCCGCGCGGCAGACCGCCCCCATCGAGGCGCCTTCGACGCTGACGTTGGCCATCTCGCGCACCTGCCCCATGCTCAGCTTCACTCCGTTATAGCGGGCAATCATCGTCAGGCAGGCCGCACCGCAGTCCATTTCGTCGTGCTGCTTCAGCCATGGGAATCGGCGGATTTTCTTCTCGCCGGTCTCCTCGAATTCGGGGTAAACATTCTTATTTTTATCGTCCGTGCCGGCGCCCTGTAGCCGCGACAGCTCGTCGTCGTAATGCTTCGTGCGGTCGAGCAAAAGGTCGTGCAGCTCGGCATTATGCAGAAATAAATATTCCAGATTCTCCTGCGGAATTTCTATCGCAAAAGTATTTTCGATTGCCTTGGCGTCGTAGCCCTGCTGCTTGCCCGATAGCGCTCCGTATTCGCCTATGAGGTCGTCCGAGAACGCCATCCCGACGGGACCCCGCACCTTCAGATTGGCGCGGTATAGTTCCACATGGCCCTTGGTCAGCAGATATAGCGAATTATCGCTGTCGGCCTGCTTGAAAATATATTCTCCCGGCGCAAAATTGCGTATATATATATTCGCCGTCAGACTGCGCAGCCAGTCGTCCTCGACCGAGCCGCCGCCGAGCACATCCTTCAGCTTGCGGAATAGCTGATGCCAGGCGATTTTGTCATAAATTTTCTCAATTAATTTGTCTCTTAATCCCGCATCGGGCTTAAGCTCCAGCAGACACAGATTCGCCGATGCCGAGGCAATATCGCAATCCCAGCTATGTCCTTCGGTGAACGCCAGCTCGCCGAAGAATTCGCCCTCGTTGAATTTGCCCAGGCTATGGACTGTGTCGTCGATTATAGTCTTTTTGCGGACATCGCCCTTATATATAATATAAAATGTATCGATCGCAGAATTTTTTGCGGCAACCTCTTCGCCCAGCTTATAATATTTCGCTTCGAATTTCGGGGCCAGCGCCTCGAAATCGGCGTCGTCCAGCGCGGCGAAAATGTCCGCCGCTCGGATTGCCTCCATTATCTCCTTGCTGATGGGATCGGTGGTTATATTTTTGCCGTTCTCGTTCATTTCCCGTCGGTCCCTTCGAAGTAATCAAATATCTTCGTAATCGGCATAAAAACCGTCTCGATCATTCGCTTCGAGCCGGTATTGATCTCGGCCACCCCGCTCATTCCGTATTTAAGATCTATTTTCGGATTCAGATTGTCGAAATCCATCTTTGCGGCATATTGGATTCCGCCTGCGCCGGGCTGCGGATCGGGCGATATATTCACCAGGCTGCCCGACTGAACGCCGTATTCCTGGTATGGATAGGCCTCGAATTTGACGGTGATCTTCTGTCCGGGCGCAACCTTGCCCATGTCGCCATCGGATATATACATACGACCGAATTTCGGCATATCACCGCGCACGATGGTCAATAGCTGGGTGCCGCGGCCGATGTATTCATACGATTTGGCCGAAAGCTCGACCACCTCGCCGGGGTATTTGGAATTGATAACCACCAGCTTATCGCGGATGATGATATTCTCGCCGGCGATCTCGCTCTGCTCCAGCTCCTGTTTGATCGAATTATACTGATTATAAATCTGCGAGCGCTGCTCGAGCAGATTCTCCAGCGTATTAAATATCTCTATTTTGAATGAATTAATTATATTCGACACCGAGCCCTTCAGGTTCAGATATTTCTCCTGCGAGGCCACAAGCTGGTATTCGGTGATCACGTCGTTTTCGAATAATTTTTTGTCCTCGTTATAAATTTTTTCCTGCTTATCGAGCAGCACCTTCGTCTGCTGGTATTCCTTCCACAGACTCTCCAGCCGGATCGATAGCCGCTCTACCATATTGAAATATTCGGACTGCTTCCAGTTCTCCTCGCTTACGTGGACTACCTCGTCGTCGATTGTGCCCTCGCTGTAGTCGAAGTCCGCCTGGCTTGCCACATTCGCCCGGAAAAGGCTGCTTCGCGAGCCGTAGTCCGAGGCAATTTTCTCGATCTTTTCGACGGCGGTGGTCACTAGCCGGAACTGCTTCTCGAGCATCTGCATATCCGTCACGATTCCAGCTATATTCGACTCGTTGATGAGAATACCCTCCGAGAGTATGGAAATAATCGCGTCGCGCTCCTCGACCATATCGCCGTTGTTGACGTAAATCGCACTGATCGAGCCCACCACCGGACTCTGGACGACGTATTCCTCGCCTGCAACGATGACCGGCACGGTTACCTTGACCTTGACCTCGGCAAAAAATGAATAAATCAGCGCAGCAAAAAGAATTGCGAAGATAATGAAAATCGGGCCTTTGAGCATGAATCCCGCGGGGCGCTTCATGAAATGATCCGCAGTGGCCGAAAACTCCTCGCGCTTCAGGTATATATCCTTAGCGCCGGCCGGCCTGATGGTGGCATCCACCGGTTTTTCGGCTGATTTGCGAGATTTTCTTTTGAACGGATTCCGCATACTGCACTGATTTCTGAAAGGAATAAATATGGTATTCAGAGCAATTCAGGAAATTTCCGTGCCAAAATTCTCCGCATATTTATATAACAAAAAAATCCCTGACCAGCGATTCGGAGGGCCAGGGATTTCGGGTTTGGCTCTTATATATATTATTTTTTGATGATCTCCACGCGGCGGTTTTTGGCGCGGCCATCTTCGGTGCGGTTGTCCGCTATCGGGCGCTACTGGCCCCAGCCCGCTGATGCCATCCGCGCGGCCGGTATGCCTTTGGCGGTGATCGCCTTCA
>CAZEMR010000127.1:0-4495 GCA_964513465.1 uncultured Hyphomicrobiales bacterium | reverse complement strand
AATTTGGACGACTGCAAACGCCTATTTGGTGGGGAGTTCGAACTGGGGAACTTCCCCTCGATGAGGTATTTGTCGGGCGTTCAGGGATTTACCGGCGTGGTGGTTGTGCCCAATCTTCCCGCGGGATTCTTCGGCGCCAGCGGCAGCAGTCTGGTGGAATTCGACGGCAATCCGACCGCCACAGACGGCACTCCGCTCAATCGCAGCGGCGAATTTTCGCTCAGCTACAACGGCTTTGCAATCGATTATGCGATCACTCCTATCAAATCGCTGGCAATACTGCCCGGCCTGAACCTCGGCTGGGGCAGCATGACGCTCGAGGCATTCCAGACCCGCAAATACGCCGATGGCGGCATGGACTGGGGCGAATTCAATCCCGGCCGCGATGGATATGACTTTATGAAACATGCCGAAGCCGGATTCATGTTTGTCGAGCCCACGCTCAATGTCGAGTTCGCTCTCACTAGTTTTTCGATGATCCGGGTCAGCGGCAGCTACGCAGTGACGTTCACCGGATCGGTGTTCACAACAGACTGGGAATTCAACCGGATAACCCCGCTCGAGAATGTCCCCGACGGAATCAACGGCAACGGATTCAAGCTGCAGGCGGGATTATTTATCGGTTTGTTCAATTATTGATTTGAAAATTTCAATAAAATTGCTATTTTTGCGTTCTACATTTGTCGCGGCACTTCGCCCGACAAATCCGGGCCTGTAGCTCAAGTGGTTAGAGCGTCGGACTCATAATCCGCAGGTTGGGGGTTCAAGTCCCTCCGGGCCCACCACAGCAAAAGCAGCGTCAAATTTGGCGCTGCTTTTTTGATTGCATAAATATATTAAACAATTATTCTTTGATGAATTTCGCGTAAGTTATTTCACCCCCGGAGATTAGCTTAATAATATACATCCCCGGTGCAAGCCCCGATGCATCGACCCTCGGAGCGTCGATAGTAAGCTCATATTCCGCAACGGCTTGCCCCAGCATGTTTTCGATTATCAAATCAATTCCAGTGAATTTTTCATCCGGCAAAGATATATTTAAATATTCCGACGCCGGATTGGGATATACCCGCAATTTATTGCCATTATCATAGTTTACATCAACGCTATTAATCAATTCCGCGCCGCCGCGTACCGGCCGCACATAATTATATACCCGCCGCACATCGCCCTGTGGCCCGAACCCGTAGGACGGCTCGCCCGCCTTCGGATCAGTCCGCTGGCATCCTGCGCCGTGCACATCGATAAAATGCCCGTCGATATAACCCATTGCTCTGCCGAAATTTACAATAACCGCATCCGGATAATGATCCAATACCGCAAAGCTCGTCGATGCCCAGAATGCCGGATAGTCCGCATCGCCCGCCTCGTTAACGATCGGAGTCACTTCAAACGCCGGATCGATCGCTGCGGAATTAGTCGCATCCGGCCCGCGCGAGTAGTCCAGTATCGACTGCAGCTCCTTGGCATTCGGCAGCCGCCAGTCGTCGAATCCGCCGAACTCGAGATTCACGCAGAATTCAAGCGCCTCCTCCCAGTTCATCGAGCCATCCGTATTTGTATATCCAGCAAGCATTTCCGCGAATTGCGAATCGCCGCTGTCGTATTTCAGCCAGGTCAGCCCGGTGGCGGCGTCCGTGATTGTGCCATTGCCATTATCCACAAAATCATTTTTGCCATAATCGGGATTCCCGCGGACAAACCGCGCGTAGTATTTCCGGTCGAGCATTGGGTGCTCCATCGGATATGCTTTGATTCGCCCGTCCGCAAAATTAACGCCAAAGAATGTCTGGTCATTATTGATCGCCCTGCCGGAATATTCTGATGATGATATATACTGCGCGTCGATATATCGATTCTCCGAAGGGTATTCGAAGTCGAAATATTCCGTATTCATAAACGGTACGGCGTCCTCGGGCGGGGTTGTCGTCTCGGGCGGAGCGCTGCCCTGATTGCCCGTAAATAATATCAGCGAGTACAATTCCTTGATAGTCGGCACCCGCCAGTCCGAGTATCCGCCTGTGGTTGCAGCCGCTGCATCGGATTCCGCATCGGCATAATATATATATGCAAATTCTTTTTGCCACATCAATCCGGTCACATTGTCGCTAACCGTTCCATCGCCATTATCCGTGTAATCGGGCTGGTTGCCGCGATAATTTGCGTCCTGACCGAAAAACGAATCATTCTTCATTGGCTCCGGTATTGCGTTATAATCATCGTAAAAATCCTCTACTCCGGTATCCACAATTTTGTATGATTGGGGAAATATTACGGAATAATTCATTATTAACATTGCTGAAAGAATAATCGCCCATCTCATAATCGCCTCAGAAAACATATTATCATACACCCTTTAGTAATCGACAACCGGAATTTATAGAAAGTTTAATCAGGACACAAAATCATACAAATTCCGAAATAATTTTTATTTTTTGCCACAAAAAATACTTATATTTAGCAAATTTTTTGACATCATAATTATTTTTTAATTCGACATCAATGAATACAAAATCCACCGCATCTAAGATCGAATCCGCATTCAGAAAACAGGCGCAAAACGACAAAAATGTGCGAAATGCTTATCTACTGGTCAATTCCGACCAGCTTGGTATCGATCTGAGAATTGCCGAAGGCAAAACCGGCGACCAACCCGCTAACATTCTTCAGCCAAACCACTTAGCAAGCGTCGGCAAGCTATTTACGGCTACCCTGATCGGTATGCTTTACGAAAAAAATCTGCTAGATTATTCGGATAGTATCGCCAAATATCTCGATTCCGATCTGATGAACGGCCTTCATGTTTACAAAGGCACAGACTATTCCGGCCGCATCACAATCCGGCATCTGCTGACCCAAACTTCCGGACTGAATGACGTTTTTTATGAATTATATAAAAAAATGATTTCGAATCCCGGTTTCCGGAGCACGCCACGCGAGGCCGTTATCTGGGGTAAAGAAAATCTTCAGCCGGTGGCCCCACCCGGCAAAAAGCATTTCTACGCCGATCCGAATTATTATTTGGCTGGCTTAATTGTAGAAAAAGTCTGCGGAAAACCATTCCACGAAGCGATGCACGAGATGGTTTTCGAACCAATCGGGATGGAGCACGCCTGTATGTACGGCTATTCTAAACCCGCAACAGAAAACAGCCAGCCCCCCGCAGCATTATATATTAAAGATGTCAATCTTTTCTCGGTCGAGGGTATTCATGAGCTGGACTACGCCGGCGGCTGCGTGATGGCGCCGCTCGAGGATTTCCTGAAATTCATGAAATCGCTCACCGGCGGAAAATTGATCAAAAAAGAGACCCTGCAACTGATGATCGAAGACGATTATCCGATGGGATTCCCCGTCGTTGGTTTCGATTATGGCTACTCGATCTGGAAACTGAAATCGCTCCCCCTTATTATTCCCAAAAAGTACTTCTCCTGGGGCTGTGTGGGCGTCACCGGCGCGTTTATGTTCTTTCACCCCGCGACCCGATCATATATAATTGGTTCATTCAACGACTTTTCCTATCGTGGCAAAGCGCTGCAATTTATGATGAGAAAGGTGATAAAAGAATTGTTGAAGAGCTTAAATTCTTAAAACCAGGAAAACATATCGGAATACACCCGCAATCCCCTTTACATCAAGAGCTTGCGGGTTTTTTAAAATATATCATCATTATTTCCTCCGACTTTCAGGTTATATTCACTCCCGCTGATTTCGATTAAATATATACATGCCTGATACCGCAGAGAGCGAGTCACCTGAGTTAATACAAAAGATTCACATCGAAGCAAGCTCACTCCATGCCATTGCAATTTATTTGATTACAGCATGAACAGAAATTATTCATTTTTCAAAAAAATCGGTCAAGTCTTATTTTGTGTGTAAAAATAATAAAATGGGTATCACATCGCTAACTCGTATGAAATGAAATCGCTTTCGTTATTTTCAGGATATATCATTTTTTTTATATTTTTTAGTTGCGCTAGTTCAAGTTCTGTCATGTTTACTTTTCGCCATGAGTTTGAAGCACGAATCAACACCGAAAATACAAGTCCTATGGCTCCTTTTTCATGCGCGTGCTGTGGGATGATTTTCGTGCGTCGTTTTTCTTCGACAAATGCCCGCTCGATCGTGTTCGTCGTCCGGATATGTTTGCGGTGACCGGTCGGATATTTCAAATGGGTGAGGCACGCCTGTAAATCATCAGAAAAACATTTTGTCATCGATGGATATTTTTCGGCGTAATCCTCTATAAACCGGGCAGATAGCGCTTCCGCAGTTTCTGGATCGGGCGCGTAATAGATCGACCTGAGCCTGTCCCTGACCTCTTTCTGGACATCTGATGGCAGTTTGGACAGCAAATTTCGCATTTTATGCGCGATACAGCGCTGCCGGTCGGCCGCGATCGAGCATATCCTGAAAAAAGCCGCTCCAGCACTGGCCGCTCTCGCTTTCGGCGGCCATCAAATGCAGAAGACGGCAAGCGCCTCCTCCTGCG
>CAZEMR010000126.1:0-4632 GCA_964513465.1 uncultured Hyphomicrobiales bacterium | reverse complement strand
ATATAGGCGATAAGGACATCGACTATCTGTCATCGTGGTGGGACTCCCGCTTCAATTCATTTTCATTTCGCAATATTAGTATTAAAAAGCAGGAAGTGGACGAAAATCGTCTGCGAATAATCGACAGAACCCATCTGGGCAGAACTAATATTGCACTTTCCGACCTTAGAGCATATTACGGATATAAAGAAGTATTAAAAAAATTAAGTGAATATCCCGAATTTAGGGAATTTCTGGATCGTGGAGAGGTATTTCTTCCTGATTCGGATGGGCAGAAGGAGATCGAAAATAAAAAAATTCTGATGTTCACCAAAGGATTTGGCGACAAGGAGACTTTGAGGCTAAAGGCATATCCTGATGCTGCAAATCCTATGCAGACAGGATTCAAAAGCTATGATGATGTCAGACGTGTGGACGTAAAAATCCATTTAGTCAATTATAAAAACGGCGTGGTCAACTACGCCGAATGGTGCAACGAGTGCACCGATGGCTGCATTGAGGTATCCCCTGAGATTACGCCGGAAATGAGCCGGCCTGCTCCAGTTAAATCAAAATATAATCGCGAAATCATTAAATATCTTCATTTTGAACCCGAAATGGACGATCAGGACAAGCGCCAATTTATAGATGACGAAGATAAATTACGCGATCAGGAATCGCAGCGAATTTATGAATTAATAAATGACTCTTCCGGCAAACCGCGAAAACATTCCCCCAATGATGACGAAGTTATCGTGGAACCAACCTCTATTCCTGGCTCCAATTCATCTGGCAAATCTATTAATGTCTTAAAGCCTGATAAGGATAAAACCGCAGAATATATCCTCCTTTTGGCTGAAACGACTTCGCAGGACAGAGCTATAGAGATCACCCAGTCTTTTGCTGATAACAACTACATGAAAACTGAGACTGTAAGCGAATTCGACGAAAGCAGGAAAAAGACATTCAAGGTGATAATCAGGGGTTTCAAGACTGCGGAAGATGCGGATAAAGAGAAAAAGAAATTACAGACAATGCTGAATAAATTAAATTTGCATTCAAAAATTGTAACAAAATATCATTAAGGATCCGATAATGAGATGTATCATAATGATAATAGCAGCGATAGCAATTCTTGGGGGCTGCGTAAGTCAGGAAGCTGAAGTCAAAAAAAGTGCCGGATTTAAATCAGATAGCGTTATCACCCGGGATATGGACATTCCTTCCGATTACATATGGATGCAAACAATGGATTCAGACGACGACCCGAAGTATTTCGAAATATTCCGTATTGATCCTTCAAATCCCGATAGCATAAAAATATATTGTCATATTATGGACAGCGAAAGCAATTTTGTCAGTGGGCTGGTAAGCCGCGAAGGCTATCATATCTGCGGCTTTGAGGACAACAACAGAGTGGTGGACAAACACATTATCCATGAAATCAGGCGCGAGAAAGTGGATGAATACAGCATATCTTTTGTGCTGGATCACAGCGGTTCGATTGGCGAGGTCAGAGCGCGGAGCATACAATCCGCATTTCTGAATTCACTGGATACCAAGTTAGATAATGATAGGTTTTCTCTTGTCAAATTCGATGAGTATGTTAATACGGAAGTGCCTCTCTCGGCAGATAAATCTGCCATTCGGTCGATGTTCTCAGCCAATGGGCTTGACGGATATGGCGGATATACATCCTTTTATGACGGGGTGATAGAAGGCATCAACAGCATTAGTTCGCAGAAAGATAAGAAAATTGTGATTGCGATATCTGACGGATATGACAATGCATCGCAGAATTCTTCTGCGGACGTATTAAAAGAAGCAATTGATAAAAATGTGAGCGTATTCACTGTCGGATTCGGGCCGAATATCGATGAATCGAGGATGAGGTATCTGGCCGAACGAACCGGTGGCAAATACTACCACATCTATAAAACGGAAGAATTCGCCAAAGTCTTCGAAGATATTTACACCCGGATAAATTCATATTATCGCATAATCTACAAAGCAATTACTTTTGGCCGTCACGAAGTTAAGCTTGTATTATGCAAAGATAAAAAGGAACTTAACGCCACAGGCGTGTATTACAATGACCCGATTGAAGACTGTGATATTTCAATGTCTCTGGAGGTAAGAGGGGTAAGGCCCGACGGCACCGAAACTTATGCGCCGGAATTCACAATTTGGGAAAGCATAAACCGTGAATACCACCCGCTTTTGCCATACATTTTTTTCGAAGAGAATTCATCGGAAATCCCTTCAAGGTATTTTCGAAGGACCAAGGCAGAAATTACAAATAATCGTAAATATGAATATATTATAAACAATGATAAAATCGAGATATACCACGATATTCTTAACATAATCGGCGAGAGATTCCATGAATACCCTAATTCAACAATTACCCTGATCGGATGCAATGATGGCCGCAAAGAGAGCATTAGTCTATCCAGAGAACGGGCGCAAGCCGTAAAGCAATACCTTGCGGACGTTTGCCAGATTCCGGAAGACCATATTAAAATTAAGTCGAGAGCCTTGCCAGAAAATGCAACTCAGCTGGCCACCGAATTAGGGCGAGAGGAAAATCGCAGAGTCGAAATCGAAACCGACGAAGAAAAACTCCTGAGCCCGTTTGTTTATTCTCAGACCGCCTACGAAGTTTCGCCTCCAAAGATTAAAACATATGTAAATATTCTCCAGCGCGACGAGATCCATTCCTGGAAAATTGATTTCGAAAAAGACGGAAAAATGATATGGTCTAACCAGACATTTGCCGAGGCGCCTGTCAAGTATATCGTCTATGACATCGATAACGAAGTAACTTATGACACACTCAAGGGCAAATACATAATCGAGGGCATGGATCAGATATTTGCGAGTCTGACTGTTTACAAAGACTCCGGCCAACAGGTTAAATGTGTTTCCGAAAAACAAAAAATCCAATTGGTGCAGAATACTATTCAGAAAATCGAAAGGGAATGTCTTGATGCCCGGCAAATGGTATCCTACAATCTGATCTTGTTTGGTTTCAATCGCAGTGGTTTTAATAACGATATACTCGACAGAAATCTGACCGAGCTGCTCAAAGAGTACGACCAAACAGTATATATAGACATATACGGACATACGGATATAATAGGAAGTGCAGAGTCTAATATGAATCTTTCGCTCAGGAGAGCCCGGTCTGTTGAATCTCATATCAATACAATAGCCCGAAGGAATAATGAAAACCTAAATATCAGAAAAGCAGATGGATATGGCGAAATGATACTGCCACAGTTTTTCGATAATAATTATCCCGAGGGAAGAATGTATTGCAGAACTGCGCGAATCAGAGTACTGTTGCCATTAAAATGCGATTAATAAAAAACGGGAATCATTATGTGGAAATATTTCATACTCATACTCTTAGCATTTGGTTCATCCCAGGCAGATATTACGGTTCAGAAAATTGATTGCCCGGAATGTCCGGAATCCGCAGTATACTCGATGGCTTTTGGCGAAGACTATCTGATCGCAGCTACGCAAAACGGTGTTTACCGTGCCGATCGCTACGATGTTACTCAGTGGGAATTAATGTATTTTGCCGGCAGAAAAGTGACTATGGCCCGACTGATAAATAACATCTTCTTTGCCGGCGTGGTAACCACAAATTTTGGGATGGAATACTGCATACTGTCCTCTTCGGAAAACAACCTTGCCAACTGGAATGAAGATTACGACGCGTCGTTCGGAAATATGAGTATGTATTATCTTTCCGATATGTTATATTTCGACGGAAGATATTTCCTCTCGATGCGGGGAACGGAATCCTCCGAAGGCGGAAATATCTATACTTACCGGGATTCATGGGAATTATTCCGCAGAGGCAACGAGCTGACCATCTCATATTATGATTTTTATGATATGGAAATATTCAAAGATCAGATTTATATTGCAACAAAGCCATACCGGGATATTCTGGCCGATAACCATACCGACGGAAGCGTGATCACTTTCTATGATCAGGGATTTCTTGGAACTCTGTCGATCGGCTATACAATCTATACCCTCAAAAATCTCCATGATGAATACCTCGTTGCCGGGGGTGTCGATTCGCTTGGCCGGTCTGCATTGCTAAGAACCACAAGAAAAACGCCTTTGAAAAACGGAAATGGCTGGGAAATTCTTACTCTGCCCGGTTCCGTATCGGCAGTTTCGGCGATTCAATTTGCCGCAGGCAAAGTTTTTGTGGGCACAAAATCCGGTAATATTTATTATAGTGATAATATGGGCGAAAATTTTACTGAGGTCAGCTATAACGAGCGTCCAGGACCGATCAATGAAATGACTTATCATTCCGATTCGGAAATGCTGTTTATCGGCGCGAATAACGGGCTTTTTACAATTGATTTTTCAGATACACTGCCCCGATATGAGTTATCCGGCCGAATAAGCGACTGCCGCGACGGCTCAGCTATCAGGGGCGCGCAGATAGTGCTCTATTCTGATGGAGGACCGAATAGGTACGCCGAAACCGACGACGCGGGCAATTATCTTATAAACGGAATTATTCAGGGGTATTACCGGATAGGGGTCAGCCATCCGGATTATTATTTTTATCCTGACGTAGCTGTCGAAATACCAGCCGATTCGATCAGAAATATCTGT
>CAZEMR010000125.1:0-4746 GCA_964513465.1 uncultured Hyphomicrobiales bacterium | reverse complement strand
ATATATTCTTACCATATTGTGATGCTGATAATATTTGTATCAATGCCGGTGTTTTCGCAGGATTCGGCCCGCGTTTATGAGCTTGGCGAAGTCATCGTCACTGATAAAAAAAGCGAATTATATAATATCATCACATTTGAATCTTTAAATAAATCAAAGTTCTCGCTACGCAATTCTTTTTCTGCCTCAGACGCACTCAATCAGCTAGCCGGGATTCATATCCGCCGAAATTCGCGAAATGAGCAGATGATCACAATGCGCGGATTTGCTCAGCGCCAGGTGCCTGTGCTGGTCGATGGCGTCCCGGTTTACGAACCCTGGGAAGGCTTT
Source organism: uncultured Hyphomicrobiales bacterium (assembly GCA_964513465.1). Taxonomy (GTDB): domain Bacteria; phylum Bacteroidota; class Ignavibacteria; order Kapaibacteriales; family UBA2268; genus CAZEMR01. The sequence goes on along the minus strand of CAZEMR010000125.1, from coordinate 4,416 downwards.
GTGGATGCGGGCCAACTCACGCTTGCCGGGGTGACGAGCATTAATATCGAGAAAAGTATGCCTTCGCTGATGTCCGGGCCGAACGCAATGGGCGGAAGCGTCAATATTGTAACAGGTAGCAGCCGGGAACTGCGCGCCAGGGCTTTTGCTCAGGGGTGGGGCAATTTTGCCGAGGTCTCTGCCAGCGCCTCAGGTGCAGTCGGTGATTTATACTGGACAACTGGGGCATCATATTCTAATCAGTCCAGATTTCCGATGCCGGCAGATAATGTTTTCAAAAATGATTCCGGCAGTTATCGTACAAATAGCGGTAGCGTTAAGCGTGGGGCGCTGGTTCGCTTGGGATGGCGGCCGTCAGCGGATTCGGAAATTGCACTCGCTGTGAGTCATTATGATAACGATATTGATGTACCGCCAAATGTGCATACGGATTTTCCCCGATGGTGGCGATTTACAAAGTGGCGTAAGTCATTGATAAATATAATGCATAAATTCAATCTTAACGAAAAATGGGCTATTAATGGAAATTTTTATTACGAAAAATATGACAACATTCTCGATTCTTACGACGGACCGGAATTTAATTCGCAAACAAAACGATACGCATTTCATTCTGTTTATGATGATTATGGAATCGGTGCAAATTTAATAACCACAATTGATTACCAGTGGATGCCCACCACACGCGCCGGTCTGAGAATCAAGCACGACAACCATTCGCAATCCTCCCACCGCGGAGAAACATTTCGCACATTCGAGGCCCGAACGATTTCTGCTGCAATTGAGCAGGAAGCCTCCTTTCTGGCTAATCGATTATCAATATACTGGGGCGCTGGAATGGATTGGCTGGTGCCGGTGTATGCCGACGGCGACCCTATCAGGGATTTGGATAACTCACTGAATATTCAATGGGGTGCGGCATATCAGATGAAAAATAATTTCAAAATCCATGGCCATATCGCACGGCGGAATCGTTTCCCAACTCTCAAAGAACTTTATGCTGAATTGATCGGCGGATATATTCCAAATCCTGAGTTAACTTCCGAAAATTCTATTAATTATGAATTGGGCGCTGGATATTCGCTTTATGATTTCAACTTCCGATCAGCGCTTTTCATAAATGATGTAAACGATTTAATCGCAGTAGATTATCTGCCCGAAAATATTCGTAGCTTTCGTAACATTGGCTCGGCGTTATATCGCGGTTTCGAACTTGATGCCCGCTGGCAGCCCGGCGAGATTACCGCAAGTCTCAATTATACATATGTTTACAGCGAAAACACCACTCCAGGTGCTGAAAGCTCGATCATCGAACACATTCCTCGCCATTTATTCAATGCTGCTCTTGGCTATGATTTCGACTACGGCGCATCATTTCGTGCAGAGTTCGAATTTGGGGGGATGATGTACTCATTCAACTCAAATACACGCAGTCAGCAACAAATTTCCGACTATGGCGTTATAAATATCAGGGCAGATCAGCGATTATTCGAAAATTATAATGTATTTGTTAGAATAAACAATCTGACTGACCGGTATTATGAAACTGAATGGGGTATTCCTGCGCCGGGACGCCAGATAATGCTGGGAGCCGGATTCGAACTCAATTAAATTTATGAGAGAAAATGTTTATATAATTTCAGGCGAACCGGGCACTGGCAAAACTACGTTTGCGTTGCGACTGATTAAAATGCTGGACAAGGAAGGCATTGTACCCAAAGGAATTATCAGTCCCGGACTGCTCGTCGGACGACAAAAGATCGGCTACCACGTACTCGATGTTTCTACGGGTATGACCGCCGAACTTGCCCGCCGCGGGATGAAAAGCGACGTTGTAGCAGGCAGTTTCGGATTCAATACTGCGGGGCTCGACTTCGGCAACCGCGCGCTGATGAGTGCGGATACCCTCGATTCGGACTGCATAATCATCGACGAAATCGGTCCGCTCGAGATTAACGGCGGCGGCTGGGCGGATGCTTTTGATTGGATTCTGGACAATTATCATAAAAAAATTATAATAACCGCAAGGATGAGAATAATCGGCGCTGTCAAGAAAAAATGGGACCTTGCTCCGAAACGCATTATTTATATAAATAATGTTATGCCAAACGAATTCGTGAATTTCCTGAACGATTGATGTTGTATAAATATTTTTAGAAATTTTATTTTGACAGCATTTATTTCTCATCTTTGATACTAAGATAAAATATTAATGATAGCTTTAATTGCATATTTATTTCTCGCTTTATTTGTATCTTTTATGTGTTCGATTATGGAATCTGTGCTGCTGTCAACTCCGCAATCATTCCTGATCGTCCAGCAGAAAAAGCGAAAAGACTGGGCCGATGCATTTATCGATCTTAAAATCAATATCGACAAACCGCTTTCGGCGATCCTGTCGCTCAATACGGTGGCGCATACTGTTGGCGCAGCCGGGGTCGGCGCCCAGGCCGTAATAGTATTCGGCGACGTTTACTTCGGGCTTGTTTCGGCTATTCTTACGATACTGATTCTTGTTGTAACCGAAATAATTCCCAAAACCATCGGCGCCCGATACTGGCGAAATCTCGCAAAAATGTCTTATTTAGTAATCAAAATCATGATATTTATCACCTATCCACTGGTGCTGATGTCGCAGGTGATTACCCGGCTGATTTATCGCGACTTTTCCGAAAAAACGACATCCCGCGAAGAAATCGCAGCCCTTGCGAGTATCGGAGCAAACGAAGGACTTTTTACTGAAAAAGAAAACAAAATCCTGCAGAATTTATTACGATTAAAAAATGTTAAAGTAACGGAAATTATGACGCCGCGTGTTGTGCTCGCCGTTGCCGACGAAGACCTGAAGCTGAAGGATTTTCTGAAAAATAAGAACTATCTGAAATTTTCGAGAATCCCCGTATACTCCGGCGACGAAGAAAATGTCACAGGCTACGTCTTTCGCCAGCAGGTCTTCGAAAATCTGGCCGAGGGCCGCCGCGAGCACAGATTGAAAGATATCCGGCGCGATATTCTCGTGGTTCCTGATTCAATGGTGTTATTTACGCTCTGGGAAATGCTGCTCGAACGCCGCGAGCATATAGCGCTGATTGTAGATGAATACGGCGGCATTGACGGAATCGTAACGATGGAAGACATCATAGAAACCCTGCTCGGACTCGAAATCGTCGACGAAAAAGACACCATCACCGATATGCAGAGATTCGCCCGCGACCGCTGGAAATCGAGGCAAACAAAGTATAAATTGCTCGATAAATTAAGCGAAAGCGAAGATTAATCGCTGCGATTATTCAGCTATATATATAATGCCACACATATAATTTCTTACAAATAAAAGAGTTAATTCAATGATCGATCCAAAAGAAATCAGCGGCGCTGTGCTCGCGGGCGGCAAAAGCTCGCGAATGGGCCGCGACAAAGCCCTCATCGAAATCAGTGGCGTGCCACTGATCCAGAACTCTATCAATTTATTGCGAAATTTCTTCGAAGACGTATTTGTGGCCGGGGGAGACGACCGCATCCGCAACGCCTGCGACGCCCCGATTTATGAAGACGAATTCCCGGGATACGGCCCGATCGCCGGGCTTCATACAGCGCTCAAAAACGCACAAAACGAATCGGTGCTGCTAATATCCGTTGATATGCCCTTCGTCCGGCGCCAGGTGCTGCGCCAGATATGCCTCGGTTCCGATGCAGGCGCGGTCAATATCCCAAATTGCAGCGGAGAGCTTCAGCCGCTCTGCGCCATCTATCCCAAAAGCATTTTGCCAAAAGTGGAGGAAATACTCAAATCAACTGCCGATCCCGATCTGGCGGGCGACGCGCTCTCTCTGCGCCGGCTGGCCGATGAATATGGCCGCGAGGTAGAGCTGAGCGACTGCCTCGACGCTTTCTTCAACATAAACACACCCGACGACCTCGAAGCCGCCCGAAAAATGATGGAAGAAATGGGATGAATTGAAAAAAATTAGCTTCCTTTTCTACTATGAATCAAATAAATTATAAAAAAATCAAAAAAAATATTGCAATATTTGATATTTGTATTTATATTTACGATATGAATATTTATTAAGATTTTCCTACTGGTAAACACGTAAGATAGTTGTTCATGAATAAGCATTTTCCCTATTGCTAAACATGAGTACTTCTATCAAATAACTAGTATATAAATTATTATAGGAGAACTTATGAAAATACCTTTATGAAATGGGCGTAAAAAAGCACAACCGGTGTTTGCCCCACCGGTTGCGCAGGCGATAAAACACAGTACGTTTCAATCCCTATGTGTTTTATCAGAATACAAATATATGAAATTTTTTTTCTATGAGGACAAAAATGAGAAAGAAAATCATTTATTCTGTGTTTATTGTATTAGCTTTTTTAACAGCTATCGAAACCTCTGCTGAAACAGTTATT
>CAZEMR010000124.1:0-4911 GCA_964513465.1 uncultured Hyphomicrobiales bacterium | reverse complement strand
AATAAATGGATTGCATTAATTCACATCAATTTTCTTCTGGCTGCGCTTTTTTGCAGTCGATTGCACTTTTGGCCGATTCTCCTAAAGCATTATATTCCAAATTATTACAAATATTTTTGCAGTCGAAACGATTTTCCCGAAATTGATGCAAATGAATGAAGGGCAAAAAAAATCCCCGATGCAGCCATACACCGGGGATATATGAATCGAAATTAATCGTGATTATTTGTTCTCTTTCATGAATTCTTCCATGAATTTGACGAGCGCTTCGACCGATTCTTTGGGGCATGCGTTGTAGATGGATGCGCGGCATCCGCCGACAGAGCGGTGGCCCTTCAGGTTGGTCATGTTGTAGCGCGCTTTGGCTTCCTCGATGAATTTTTTCTCGAGATCGGCTGTGGGCAGATTCCATGTGACGTTCATGATCGAGCGATCTTCTTTGTTCGGGACTGTGCCTTTGTAGAAGTCGTTGTGGGCGTCGATGTAGTCATAGAGCAGCGCGGCTTTTTCGTTGTTGCGCTCTTCCATGGCCTCGAGTCCGCCCTGGCGCATGATCCATTTGAAGGTGCGTCCAACGACGTAAACGGGCAGGCAGGGCGGTGTGTTGAACATCGATCCCTTTGCCGAATGTGTTTTATACATGAGCATGGTCGGGTTGCCCTCTTTGGCGGTTTCGAGGAACGAGTTTTTGACAACGACCATGGTTACGCCTGCGGGGCCGATATTCTTCTGGGCGCCTGCGTAGATGAGGCTGAATTTCGAGAAATCTACCGGGCGCGAGAAGATGTCCGAGCTCATATCGGCCACGAGAGGAACGCTGCCGACTTCGGGCATTTTGTTCCAGCGTGTGCCATAGATAGTGTTGTTGGTTGTGAAGTGCGCATAGTCTGCGTCTTCGCTCCATTTGATGTCTTTGGGGATATAGTTAAATGTTTTTTCCTCGCTGCTGGCCACGACATTGGTATTGCCGACCCATTTGGCTTCTTTGATTGCTTTTTTCGACCATGCGCCGGTATTGGCATAGTCGGCCTTGTTTTTGAGGAAGTTCATCGGAATCATGATGAACTGCATGCTGGCGCCGCCTCCGAGGAACAGCACGGTGTATTCATCCGGGCTGAGTCCCATTAGTTTGAGGGCGTCGTTCTGGGTGTCAACGAATACCTGATCGTATTCTTTTGAACGGTGGCTCATTTCCATGATGGACATGCCGAGGTCGTTGTAATTCAATACGGCCTGGCTGCTTTCTTCGAGTACTTCGACCGGAAGAATAGCGGGACCTGCGCTAAAATTATGTGCTCTTTTCATAATCATACTCCTTGCTTATTCAATTTAAATAATGTAAAGCCTGACAAAGAATTAATCCGACAAAATTAATATATTTACGGGAGATTTCCCATAGATATCGTACATAATATGAAGATTTTTTTGACAAAATCAAGCCGCTTTCAGGAAAATATATCTTATATTGGAATTTTTAATTTTTTAAATGATTTATACGAATAAATGGCCATCGAAATATTAATATTTGCTCTGGTAATTATCGCGGCGGCGGCGATGGTGCGATCGACTTTCGGATTCGGCGACGCACTGGTGGCAATGCCGCTTTTGTCATTATTTCTGAGCGTTAAGACGGCGAGCCCTGTGGTGGCTGCGATGGCAATCGTAATCAGCATTCCGATAATAATTGCAAACTGGCAGAAAGCAAGGGTCCGCGCTACCTGGCAGCTTGTGGCCTTCTCGATTATCGGTATCCCGATCGGGGTTATTTATCTGAAAGGCGCGGGCGAGGATCTGGTGAAAATCGTGCTGGCAATTATCCTGATAATTTTTTCGGCATATAAGCTCTGGCGACCGGAAATGCTGAGCCTGCGCAGCGACCGCGCGGCGCCGCTGTTCGGCGTTATTTCGGGGATGCTGGGCGGAGCCTACAATACGAACGGCCCGCCGATTATCATATTCGGGACGCTGCGGGGCTGGGATCCGCTTCAGTTCCGGGCTATTTTGCAGGGGGTGTTCCTGCCTACGAATATTTTTATTGTGGCCGGGCATGTGGCCGCGGGGCTGTGGACGCCGGAGGTTGTGACTCTGTTTCTTTGGTCGCTGCCGGTGCTGGCGGTCGCATTATTGGCGGGGAGCAGGCTTAGCCAGCGGCTCGATCCCGTGCGATTCAGCCGTTATATATATATATTCCTCATTGTTATCGGATTTGTGCTGCTCGCGCGCACTATTTTGGGGTAAGGTAGATATTTTTGTAAAACACCTCGCAATCCGGCATATCAAGGCTGAAGCGATATTCTTCGTAGCCGGTTGCTGAAATAATTATGTCATATTCCCGAATTGCACATAAATTATCAATTACAAAATTGACATCCGACGTATTATCATATACTTTTTGTTCTTTGTAATAAATTTTCAAATTGGCAATCGCTACATTCTGCATAGTCAGGGTATCCACTACGTTCAGCCTCAATCCCCCGTCGCAGCAGAGGCTATCGTTGATTTCAACTTCCCATGTCTGGCTCTGCATTGTTTCGGGAGAGATTACTCTGGTAATCGTTTTATATATGGAATGCTTATATGTAAGGCTATATAATTCGGGACATAATTCCATGAACTCGATTTCTCCGTTCTGAGGATATTTGGTATTACGGTAATTTCCGTAAATACTTTCGATTATGGCATATCCCTCGCTGATTTTTTCGCCGGTTTCGGAATGGATTAATTTCAGAGTAAATTTTTCATTGCAGAGCACGCGCTTCAGATATTTTCGGAGTTTGATATAATCATCATCATTTATAGCTAAATCGAAAATATTTTTGTTATAACCATCTTTATAAATCGAAATCTGGTAATCGCCGGTTTTGCGGAATTCCAGTTTATACAGGCCGGGATCCATTCTTTCGATAAATGCCGGGGTAACGATTTCGCCATTTTCGAAAATTTTGATTCCGATACCATCGAGCGGGGCGCCGGGTTCCTCGTCATATACTTCGAGCATCACGCGGGCTTTGAATGTTTTTTCGAGGTATGCCTTGATTCGGATTGTGTCGCCGCAGTCGGCTTCGTAAGTGTCTGATTCATAAGTTATATGATCGGGGGATTTTATAATGAAATTAAATTCGGCGGGCGAATAGAAATACCATTGCCAGATATTTTCGCGGAGGTCATTAGATAACGTCACTTGTCCATCCCGCATGCCTTGAATCTTCATTTCCTCTATCGGGTTGCCGGTTTCTTTGTCGAATGCCTCGATTGTAAAATATATTAGGCAGCTATCCTCGGGAGCGGGCACTGTGACCGGGATTTCGGCGTAATTGGAGTCTTTGTCGAAATTCATTTGGATTGATTTATTATAACTATTGCCGCCAGCGGGTACGCGAACGAAAATTGAATATTCACCGGGACAGAAATTGCCGAATCGAGCATAGCCGGCGCTGTCGGTAATGCCCTTATATCTCCTGAATTCTTCTGAGCTATTCAAAGTTAAATTGATCAACGAAATCGGGCGCTGAGTAATTGAATCTACCGTGCGGACGACGAGTTTGCCGGAGCAGGGATAGCCGCGACTCATGCGGACTCGGATGAGCTGGTTGGTGTCGAGGTCTTCGGCCAATTCATCGAGCGGCGCGGCAAAGCCCATGAATTCGGAATGACTTGCGCTGATTGATACGCGGCCGAAATCGCCGGGCAGACGCTGCAGCGAGAATTCGCCATATTCGTTGCTGATGGCGCTGTCGATCAGGCGGTCTTTGCTGTCGCGTGCGTAAATATGAACATTTTCGATGGGGTTATTATCGGCGGCGTTGAGCGCGACGCCCTCTATCGAGCGGTCGCCTGTGGCCGGGCCGGATGGGTCGTCGCTGCAGGCGGCAAGCGAGAAAATTAAAACGCAAATAGCGAGAAATTCTTTCATGTGGCAATCTTAGATTTTTTGAAGAAGAGCATAGTATTAATATAAACAAAATAAAAAAACCGTCCAAATGAAATATGAACGGCTTTGGGGAATATATTTTATATATTCAATTAAATCAGAATGCTCCGAATTTGAATATCATATTGCCGGAGAATCCGCCGATGTCCTCGTTGGTGGTCTGGCTTAGCTCGACTCCGGAGACCAGGCGATACGAGGCGCCGACTCCGATGCGGAAGAAGCTGGTGATATTGATATCGGCCATAACCGCTGGTTCGAACACGAAGAATGTTGTGTTTTCGAGGGTGCGCCAGTCATGATCGTTGTGGTTGATAATATCGTTGAACGAATGAGTATAACTGGCTCCGCCCCCGCCTATTAGCATATTGGCGGTAAAATGCACCAGGCTGTTCGAGTTATTGATATATTCAACGATGAATCCGCCATAGCCATAGCGCAGATAAGCGTCTTTGCCATAATAAGGGCTTGTGACGTCGAAGTAATTTTCTATTGGGTGTTCGGTAACGAGGCCGTATCCGCCGCCTCCGACCGAGATTGTGCTGTTTATTATCCATCCGCCGCGTCCGCCGACGAGAAGCCCGGTTCCTCCCTGGGCCTGTGTCATTTTAAGCTCGGGGCCGCCATAGCCGCCGCTTTTGAGTCCTTCGTCGCCGAAAAGTGTCTGCATTCCATCCTGCGAATATGCTGTTGCCGAAATTGCGATCATGAAAATTAAAATCAGAATCTTTCTCATAATACCTCCGAAAATAAGTGAAAGAAATTTATGTGTATAGTACGTATTTATCAAAGAAAAGTTAAGATTTTATGAAAAAATTTGAATTTATTTTTAAAGAATTGTTTTGGAAAGGATCAGAGGGGTCAAGTCGTATTTTGTGTGTAAAAATATTAAAATGGGTATCACATCGCTAACTCGTATGAAATGAAATCGCTTTCGGCGGCCATCAAATGCAGAAGACGCTTGCTGCCGTCTGAACATATTG
>CAZEMR010000123.1:0-5487 GCA_964513465.1 uncultured Hyphomicrobiales bacterium | reverse complement strand
AATTTCAAATTTATGCGGGGCTTATTCGACTTAACCTTATATATATATTAAATGAAACTGTCTTATGATTCACGATTCCGCTCGCGGAGCTGACTATAAATCTATTGAATGGCCGCTGGTTCGGCGGTTGCTGGCATTCCTCAGGCCTTATCGCGGCAAGGTGGCCGGAGCGCTCGCCCTGACGATTTTCGTCTCGGCGATGGGCCCGCTGCGCCCATACCTTACAAAAGTCGTGATCGACGATTATATCACCCCCGGCGACTGGGACGGCCTCGTGCCGATGATCGGCCTCATTTTCGGGCTGCTGGTGGTGCACGGAATTTTGCAGTTCGGCTTCAATTTGCTAATGCAGCACGTCGGCATGCGCGTACTCTACGATATGCGCATGAAGCTGTTCGGGCATATCCAGTCGCTCTCGTCGCGATTTTTCGACAAAAACCCCGTTGGACGGCTCGTCACGCGCGTCACGAACGACATCGAGGTGCTGAACAACCTCTTCACCTCCGGATTTGTGATGATTGTGGCTGATGTGCTGCTGATATTCTGGCTCATTGGATTTATGTTCTATACCAACTGGCTGCTGTCGCTGATGACGCTTGCTATCCTGCCGTTTTTACTGGTGGTTACGTCGGTTTTCCGACGCAAGGTAAGGGTGCTTTTCCGCGAGGTCAGGATACAGGTTTCGAACATGAATTCATTCTTAAATGAATTTATATCAGGCATTTCGACAGTAAAATTATTCGCCCAGGAGAAGCGTCAGAAGAAAAAATTCGACGAATACAACCGCACCCATAAGGATCTGATGCTTGATACGATTTTTTATTACGCAATATTTTTCCCGACGATCGAGCTGCTCAGCGCGGTGGCAATCAGCATTATCCTCTGGTACACCGCCGGGAATATCCTGAGCGGGATGATGACGGTGGGTACTCTGGTCGCGTTTATTCAATACGCCGAGATGTTCTTCCGGCCGGTGCGCGATCTCACTGAAAAATATACCACTTTGCAGAGCGCAATGGCGTCATCGGAGCGGATTTTCGAGCTTATGGACACCGAGGATTTCGTGCCCGACGGCGAAAATCAGCATATATATAAATTGGAAAAGGGCATTGAGTTTAAAGATGTCAAATTCAGTTATGAGGAGGATAAGCCGGTGCTGTGCGATGTTTCCTTCCGAGTGAATAAGGGCGAAACGGTGGCGATTGTGGGTTCGACCGGATCGGGCAAGACGACCCTGATCAATTTATTATGCCGCTTCTATGATTTTCAGGATGGCGCTATATTGTTCGATGGCAAGGATATACGCGATCTCCCGCAACGCGAGGTGCGCTCGCTGATTGCGCTGGTGATGCAGGATGTATTTATGTTTTCGCGTACCTTGGCGGATAATATTTCGCTTGGGCGGGACGATATCAGCCGCGAGCGGATCGAATCGGCGGCCAGGGCTATCGGCGCAGCTGAATTCATCGAACAGCAAAGCAATGGATATGATACGGAATTGAACGAGCGCGGAGCGTCGCTGTCGTCGGGGCAGAGGCAGCTTGTAGCATTCTCTCGGGCATTCGCAGCCGATCCGGACATCCTCATACTCGACGAAGCGACGTCGAATATCGACTCGGAAAGCGAAGCCATAATCGAAAAATCTCTGGATAAATTATTCGCTGGCCGCACCTCTATCGTCATCGCGCACAGGCTATCGACTATTCGCCGCGCGGATCGGATAATCGTGCTTCACCACGGACGCGTCCGCGAGACCGGCACTCATGAGGAATTGCTCGAAAAGGGCGGACTTTACAAAAAATTATATGAACTTCAATACAGCAATGAACTTGCATTCACCACTAAATAATCAGCATTTTCCATTGTGCGATGGCTCAAGAAATTCGGGCAGCCCCGTTGATTTGATTGCCTCGATATTATCACCCACCGTTATTCCCTGCGATTGATAAACGCGTATATCCGCATCGTTTAATAACTTAAGCGCGGAATTTCCGATGCCGCTGACTACAAGTATGTCGATGCCCTTATCGGTCAGCAGAGCGAGCGGACTGCATTCGGCAGTGGAGGTGTCCCTGCCTGCGTTTGTTAACACCCGGCTGGTAAGCGTCTGGGTATTATAAATTAAAAATAAGGGTGAATTGCCAAAATATCCATTAACCAGACTTTTAATTCCGTCGTCCGTATTGATCGGAAAGCAAATCTTCACTACGAATCACCTGTATTTTTTTAAATGGACAATTTTTACGAAAATCGAATCTATATAAATATCAAATATTAGACAAATAACAATTAATTTGTATTAATATATTAAAATGGCTAATATTTACAGCATTCCGGCTCGCTTTCTCATGAACCACTCAATGCCGAAGCACAATATTGCAGCCGCTAATAGCCAGGGCAGATTCCACAGTGCGAATTCCGAACGCAGGGTAATCGGCTTTTCTTCGAATGCTTTATGGCTTTGCAGGTCGCTCAGGAATGCGCCGGCATCCGCAGGGAGGTAAAATCGTCCGCCCGTACGTTCAGAGAGCGTTCGCAGCAGATTGGCATTCATTTTCAAATCGAAATATTCGAGCATTATTTCGCCGACCGCAAAGCGTCCGGCATCCGACCCAAGCTTGTTGCCGCCGAGCATCGCGCTGCCCTGCCATTCGTAATCGGCTTCGGGCAATCCGTCGATCGAGCTGTAGTAGCGGCCATTGCCGAGCGGATTGAGCATCAGCTCGCGTGATTCGCCGCCGCCTGTGACCCTGACTGTAACCGTTGCGTTGTCCACCGGTGTATATGCGGCATCATAGACCTGTCCGAAAAATTCGATGCTTTCGCCTGAGATATAGCTTGATTTGTTGGTACGAATATCGACCTGCTTGCGTATGTCCTCTACGCTCAGCCACTTAAGCGCATTATTCATGAATATATTATAAAGATCGAATTCGTCCTGGCGTCCTTTTGCTTTGTCTGCCGCGTATCCGAGCAGCTTCCAGCGATAAAGTCCGTAGCCCATGATTGCCAGCGACTTACGTCCGGCGATCGAGCGCGAAATGATTAGAGGTTCGTTCAGCGGGACGTTGTTGACCCTGAATCCTGCCACGACTTCGCTTTCGGGCTTGATCCGGACGAAAGTCTCGGTGCGGTAGATCGGCGGCAGGTTGTTCCATTTCTGCATATCCTCCTCGGCGCCGGTTATACGCAACAGTGCGCTGGCCATATGTTCGGCTTTGACGTCCATCGTTGCCATGAACTCCTTCGCATTCGACGAAGCAACATTGAATGGGAGGAAATCTTCCAGCTTTTTCAATTTATTATAATCCGTCTGCGACGAAGCGATAAACATCACCGGCTTGTCTTTGCGAAGCTCCGAAGCTATCATATTCAGCGCATCCTCCGGCGTCGTACTTACCGGGAAGCCGACCATAATTATCATCTCCGCCTCGGCGAGAGATTGCGCGGTGGGCTGCTCGTAGAATTGCGGGCCATTTCGCTGGATATACGCATCGAGCGTGATACTTTTGTCATTTTTGATATGATTGCGCAAAAATGATACATCCGCACTCGGCGCTCCCGCAAAAAGTGCAATCCGCCGCTTATTTTTCAATACATTTATGAATCTCGTTTTGGAATTATTTTTTGTGGTTAATTCGCCTTCGAGTGATGTTATCTCTGCGCGTATCTTCTTATATCCGGATGATTTAGGCGTGTATTCCGCCATCGCGGAATAATTCTGTTTATTTTCGGAAATAATAATATCCTGCTCGGCGAATTTTGTTTCGCCATCGAATAGCCTCAGCTTCAGCTCGCCGCTGTCAAAGCCCGATACTCTAATATTTATATTAATAGGAATGGGGTTGTCGATATACGCAATTTCATTAGTCAGAAGGGTTTGCACGGAAATATCGCGCGGCTCGGTCGAATCGCCGATCCCGATTGTAAAAATCGGCAGGCCGAAAACATCCGCATCGTAAATCGGATTGCCGCCGGTATTGAATTCGCCGTCGGAAATGATCAGCGCAGCCCGGATATTCTCGTCCTCGGCTCGGCGTGCAACCTGGCGTATCGCCGCCGAAATATCGGTCATCTGGCCCTCATATTTCAGCGAATCGGCATAATCGGCATTAATTTTCCGGACGTCCGAATCGAACGCAAAAAGCCGCAGCTGATCCTCGTCGAGATCGCCGAATTCCGAATTTGCAAATGCCTTAGCCAGCAATGGCTTGCGCGCGCCGCCGGCGTCCTCTGCCGCAACCGATTGTGAATTATCGATCAACACGGCCAGCCGTGGAGGCTCGACGCTGCCCGTTATAGTCGTCAAAACCGGCTCGAACAGCACAAACAACAGCAACGCCAGCCCAATACTGCGAAGTATTACCATCGCCGATTTTTTACCGGCGGATACCGGCGGAATCGTCCTGCGATAGGTATAAATGGCAAGAGCTAACCCAATTAAAATTAAGAGAATGAGTAGCGTCCACGAACCAGTGATTCCAAGATTGTATGAACTCATTTATTGTCGCTTTCCATTATTTCCGAATCTGCGCTATGCGTCATTTTACCAAGTCTAAAAATAATCAATTCTCCCTCAAGCGCCAAATCACATCGGGACGTCGAACACAATTATATCGCAATCGCTTCCGGCTTTGATCGTGAACTCGCGCGCCTCGCTGATTCCGATTGCGTCGCGATCCGAAAGCTTCTCGCCGGCGATCTCGCAATCGCCTGATATTACAAACATATACGCGCCATTTTCTTCGGCCCGGATTTCGTATGTCAGCGATTTTCCGGCGTCGATCGAAGCTCGGCGCACCCAGGCATTTTGGTTAATCAGAAGGGCATCATCGTCCGGATTGGGCGAGGCCAGCGTCTGAAATAGGTTTTGGCGCTCATCAGCGGGAAATTTTTTCTGTGCATAACGCGGATCGACATTCCTGCGCGCAGGCTGAATCCAAATCTGCAACAATGTGAGCCAATCGTCTTCCGAAGCATTCGATTCGGAATGATATATGCCCGAACCGGCGCTCATGGCCTGTACTTCGCCGGATGTGAGCACCCCGCCCTCGCCGCTGCTGTCCGAGTGGCGCAGGCTGCCGGAAAGCGGCACCGTGATGATCTCCATATTATCATGCGGGTGGGTGTCGAATCCCGCGCCCGGCGCGATCCGGTCGTCGTTGAGTACGCGAAGCGCTCCGAATCCCATACGCTCGGGATCGTAATATCGCGCAAAGCTAAAGCTATAGCGCGTTTTGAGCCAGCCGTAATCGCCTTTGCCGCGTTCGTCAGCGTGATGAATAATTTTTTTCATAATTCCTCCTATTGGTTAAATATATATAAATACAATCGGATTAGGCGCGGCTAAATTGTATCGAAAAAAATTGGACAATAAAAAATGGGGGAGAAGCGTCATAAGATTTGTTTGATACGAAAAAAATGCCTAAATTTGTATTCGCATTTGCGGGGTGTAGCGCAGCCCGGTAGCGCGCTTCGTTCGGGACG
>CAZEMR010000122.1:0-5886 GCA_964513465.1 uncultured Hyphomicrobiales bacterium | reverse complement strand
GCCCGCCCGGGCGGGGGAGAAGGGCGAGATGATCTATGGATGGGATATCTGGACGCAGACCGGAGGTATCCGCGACATCCACATTCTGCCCGGAGGCGATCAAATAATTCTATCGACTCAGGGCAACGAAATCGAGATCCGCGATATTCTGACCGGCGATCCGATCACAGAGTTTCAGTCCGATACCTATCTTCACGGTCCGTTCGGATTTTCGGCCGACAGCACGATGCTGATTATGGCCACCGACGCCGTCGTTCAGCAGGTGTATCTGTCTGATTTTTCAACGGGTAAGTTCTTTTATCCGCCCTACGATTCCGTAGCGACATGGTATGAAAATATCGTAATCGATCCAATCCGGCCTTATGCCTACGTCACCGAATACGGCTTCGTGCCGCACGTCCTGATCCGCGGCCGGGTGACGGCTATAAATTATGAAACGATGGAGCTGGTGCGGCATCTGACCCCGCTCGAGACGGGCACAAAATACGAATGCATCGCCGTTTCGCCGGATGGGAAATACCTTGCGGCGATCAACACCGGCAAGTCATACCTCAAGGTCTGGGATCTCGATAATTTCGAATTGGTCACAAATTTCAGGCTGCATAATCCATACGCCCCGGATTACGAAGGTAAACCGGAAGATGTTGAGTTTCTTTCAAATAATCGAGATAATCTCATTGTTTCAGGAAATTTTGCAACTGATCAAGCATCATATACTCATCATGGCTTTAAATTATATAATATTAAAGAAAACCATTTTGAAGAATATCCATTTTCTGAGGCCGGTGCTGGAAAAATTCTGCCTTTTGATAATGAAATCAGACTTATGTCCTTAAATCCGATGTATTTAGAAATATTGAATATTCCGAATGAGGGATTGGAATATCAACATCTCAGAGAATGGCAAAAACCAGGCAACTGGAGCAAGGCAATCTATTCCAAAAAACATGACCTGTTTATCGGCTGGGCAAGCGCTTATGCCTCGGCGGGAACATATCGCCGGCCGTCAGTATCCGTTGATGAAAATGACGATCCCGAGCAAATCCTTTATCCAAATCCTGCAGAGGATTTCATCACAATCTCAGGCATGGCTGATCCCACGCAAGCCATAGATATATATAGCCTTGCGGGTGCGAAGATCATCAGCGCCGCGGGCCCGCGGGTGGATGTATCCCGCCTCGCGCCGGGCGTCTATCTTGTCCGAATTGGCCCCCGCTCGCTGCCGTTTGTGAAGATATAAGAGAGACTGCTTCGTCGCTTCGTTCCTCGCAGCGACGGGGCTTGCAGGCTCATAATGAGCTGCGCTCGCAGGGATGCGGCTGTGGCGTGGAGAGACTGCTTCGTCGCTTTGTTCCTCGCAGTGACGGCGGGATGGCGCTATGATGAGCTGCGCTCGCAGGGGCGATCTTCTGTCGCAGTGTTATTCTTGCAGTTTTCGAAATTCGACCGGTGGTATCCGGCGTGTGATTTGTGGTTAAACTGGCTGTTATCGTTTTTTTCAAAGAAAATATTGTATGTTGCGTCAATATTTTTATATGATTTTTCAAAAAATTGTCAATCGTCATGAAATCATTTTTCCGCCTCGTATTCATATCTTCTATTTTTGTTTTTCTTACCGGGAGCTTACTCCGCGCGCAGTTTGCCGGGCAGATTCAGGACGAAACCGCTTTCTATCTGGATGCTATCGCTTTCAAGGCTGCCGGTGACGACCAAAATCGGCTCGACGTTTACGTTGTCGTACCATTCAGCACCCTGCGATTCGAAAAGGCCGGGGAGAAATACGCCGCGCGCTACCAGGCTGTTATCAAGGTGTTCGACAGCACCGGCGCCAAGACCACCGACTCGCAGGTCTCTCGGCGGCTTTCGGCGGATACTTATTTTCAGGCGCAGGGCGGCGCCGGCGATTTCGACCGTATCCAGCGCAGCTTCTATCTGCCAAAGGGCAAATACCGTGTCGAGATTGTTGTCATCGACGATTTCGACAAAAAGGAATACGTTCGCTCCCGCAATCTGACGATTATCGATTTCGATGAATATGATTTTGCGCTTAGCGGGATTATGCTGGTCAGCGACATCGAGGAACGCGATGGCAAATATATTATAACCCCTTATATTTCAGATAACATTGGTCAGCTCGACGACGCGTTTTTCGCATTTTTCGAATCCTACAACAAGCGCGGAATCGATTCGGCCGACTTTATATATGAGATTTACGAAAGCGAAGACGAGGCGCTCGACCGTGGCAAACCGAAGACTTTTGCGCTTGGCGGAAAACGCGGACAGCACTATTTGCGGATCGAAAAGCCGGATAATATCAGTGCGGGTAAATATATATTGCAGATTATTGCTCTGCGGCCCGGCGCCGGCGAAAGCCCTACAAATAAGGACGTACTCGCGATGGCGCGGCGTTCGATAGAGATTAAGTATTCAATTTCGGGCCAGGTGATGAGCGACCTCGACGAAGCCATCCGCCAGATGAGATACGTGGCCACCGGCAACGAAATCGATCATATCGAAAACGCCGAAACACGTCGCGAAAAAGAAAAGCGATTTTTGCAATTTTGGCGCAAAATGGACCCCACTCCGAATACCGACCGAAACGAGGCGTTCCAGCAATACTATGCGCGAATTCAGTATGCGAATAAAAATTTCAAATCGTACGCAGAGGGTTGGCGCACAGATATGGGCAAGGTCTATGTGATATTCGGCCCCCCATTCCAGGTGGAGAATTTCCGCGGCTACGATGGAAAGATTTATCAGCGATGGATTTATCGCAGCAATCGCGAATTCCTTTTTGTGGACAACACCGGATTCGGCGACTACCGGCTGGTCCAACCATATGCTATAACGGAACTTTATGAATTTGAGAATTAATTTAAAAAATCAATAAATCATCATGACAGCAAGCGCAATTATCCCAGCAGGCGGCACCGGCAAACGCTTTGCCGCCGAAGTCCCAAAACAATTCGTCAAACTTGGCGATGCGCCGATGATTATCCATACACTGCGGCGATTCCAGGAGTGCGACGCGATCGACCACATCGTGCTGGCCTCTCATGCGTTATGGATCGAACAGATATCCGGACTGGTTGAAGAATATGGCATATCGAAAGTTACTGACATCGTGCCCGGCGGCGACGAACGCCATAATTCAGTCTATAACGCGCTGATAAGCGGCACGATAATCACTTCGGACTACGTCCTGGTGCACGACGCCGTCCGCCCCTTCGTAACCTGCGAACTGATCCGGCGCATAATCGAGGCAGCCTCGGAGCACGGCGCGGCGATCCCGGCGCTGGCCCCGATCGAGACGCTCAAGGAAGTCGAAAACGGCAGCGTAAAAAAAACGCTTCGCCGATCGGACTTCGTCAGCGTTCAGACCCCACAGGGATTCTCGAGGCAGGTGATAATGCAGGCATACGAGAATATCCCCACGGACACCTCGGCAATCACCGACGACGCATCGCTGGTCGAGCTTGCCGGCTTTGCCGTAAAGGTAATCGAAGGCGAAGAGACCAATCTGAAAATAACCCGCCCGCGCGACATCGAATTAGCCGAAATAATCCTTTCGGGGCTTTAATCAATTAAGAATTAATAAGTAGTATTGTTTGGTAAGAGATTCATTCACTTCGCTCAAAATAAACAGGTCTGCTGTGATTGCATTAGCCTACGATCGCCCCTGCGAGCTTTAGCGAAGCAGTCTCGCTTCCGACAGCGTTGTGCTTAACAACGGGCTAAAGCCCGTTGCTGCCGTGGAGTATCGGAGTACGCAACCGCAGCAGAGGGCTTCAGCCCTCTGACGATCACATCTTCACAAACTTCAGCGATTTATCGCCCACGCGGACGAAGTAGAAGCCCGGCGCCAGATGCGACACATCCACCCGCGGCCCCTCGGCGCTCATAATATTCACCCCCGCAAGCGTATATATATCAATCTTTTGAGTCGGGGCATTTATGCCGGAGATTGTGATGAAATCGCTGGTGGGGTTGGGGAATAATATGAATGGTGTTAAGGCATCGTCCTCTCCGACCGACATGATTATATCATTCTTTTTGCGGAAGATATCGTGATCTGTAGCAATATAAATATAAGAGGAATCCCGAAATAGTATATGCGCTAAACCTATGCTATTACGAGAATTATAGAATATTTCCTCCGACCAGCTCGTGCCGCCGTCGGTGGTTATCAGTGCTGTGCAATCCGTACGGACAATTATTCCGTGATCGGTATCAATGAAGTCCATATCCAGAAAATAATTTCCATTGCCGCCTTGCGAATCGAGAATCTGATTCCATGAGTCACCGCCGTCAGTCGTTTTGTGGACTTTGTGGCGACTGGCCGTCATATCCGTATAAAAAGCATAGCCGGTCATTTCGTCGATGAATCGAAATTGAGTAGCAAAATGATTCAATTCGGCAGTCAGCCCGATGTCCCAATTTTCGCCGCTGTCATACGATTTGGCTATATAATATTTGTCGTTGTCTTTGCTGAAAATATATAAAATATCCTCACACAAAATTGTCATTTCATAAATCGGAATGCTGTCCGGAGAATTGATTATCGCCCATGAATTGCCCTGATCGCGCGATAAATAAAAATATGGAGCAAAGTCGGAATACGAAATAATATAACCATCATTTGCTTTTAGTAAATGCTCGTGCGATAGCTTTTCATCAAGTATCCTGCGGGAAATGATATTACCATCGGAATCAATTCTGGTGATAAAAGCAACATGCCCCTGGCGTTGAGAGCCATTATATTCATAATAATATGTGCTGTCTTCCAGCGCGAGAATATGCTCGTCGACAGGCAAGGCATCGATAATATTAAGTGCTCCGGTAACTGAATAAGCAGTGCTGAAATTCTGGCAGCTATCTTTTGAAATCAGAATTGATTTTTGATTATTTATTATAAAATAATTCTGATTAACCGAAAAATGCCGGATAGTATAATCATGCACTGGGAAAGTGGTCAGATAACCAGGGAATTGTTGGCTTTTTTTAAGATCGGTGTTTAAATTTATAGCAGCAACATATCCATTAATCCCGGCAACATACGCCGATTGATGTTCAGTATCGATCGCATATGAATTATTTGGAGTAGAACCTTTAATATTATATACCCAGGATTCACCGCCGTCAGTACTAAAGCATTGTTTGTTTGGACTTATCACGGTTGCACAGCCGCCCAGAATTGTGTCGCGGCTGACAAATTCAAGCTCGGTACATTTCTTCGGTAACGATTCCGATGTTATTTTCCTAAAATTTTGCAATCCGTCGTCCGACCTGATCAGCGTCGAATTTTCCCCGCCAGTCAGAATATACCTGCCCTCAAGCGTTGTAAGGCAATTCAGATCGCTGGTCGTATTGAGATCGATTTTTTCAAAAGAATTATCACCGGTATTAATCTTAAAGAAAGCGCCCGCGTCTCCGGCAATCAGCAAAGTATTCTCATCGAGAAATTCGGCGTCATTAAGATTTTCAAAAATATTTAAATCAAGCGCCTGCCAATTATTACCCGAGTCATTCGAATATATAATCGTTCCATCCGAGCCAATTATATAGCCCATGTCGCCGCTGAAGCAAATATCCGTGAGATTTGCATTTACTCCCAAATCGATTTCGGTCCACGAAATGCCGAGGTCATCCGACCAAATCATGCAGCCATTATCTCCGCATGCAAAAAGAACCTCGCCCGCGCTGACGATTGCATTCAGATCGGGCTGCATAAAATAGCCATGCGTAACTTTGAAATCCGCGCCATAACGGACGCTCCGGCGCACCGTGCCAAGATCGCCCACAGCGATCAGCAGGCTATCATTATAAAGCAGCAAATCGTTCAGTTCTTCGAATTCATGATCCGCATCGATCCTGTACCAGCCGTTG
>CAZEMR010000121.1:0-6094 GCA_964513465.1 uncultured Hyphomicrobiales bacterium | reverse complement strand
AAAAAGCCGGAGCATTTTGATAGCGCTCCGGCTTTGTGGCTGATTTATATAGACTTGTTATAAATATTCGAAGCGGGCGGTGAAGTGCCGCAAAAATGGCGCTTCCCATGTGATATTCAATTTCCGCAGGCTCTCGCGGTTTTTGTAAACTTCGATGGCTGCTTCGGCGATGTAGTCGATGTGGCTAGATGTATAGACCCGCCGCGGGATTGCCATGCGCACCAGCTCCATGGCCGGCGCGATATGCCCTCCGTTTTTGTCCTTTTTGCCGAACATGACCGAGCCAATTTCGACCGAGCGGACGCCGCTGATGCGGTATATTTCGCAGGCGATTGCCTGGCCGGGGTAGCATTCGGGCGCGATGTGCGGCGCAAAGCGCTTGGCGTCTATATATATAGCGTGGCCGCCGGTCGGTACGAGCAGCGGGACGCCTTCGGCCATCATTTTGTCGCCGAGGTCCTTGACCTGGCCGATGCGGTATGCCAGATAATTTTCGTCCATTACTTCGCGGAAGCCGACCGCGAGCGCTTCAAGGTCGCGACGTGCGAGGCCGCCGTAAGTGATGAATCCTTCGGTAATTATAAGCAATGTGCGCGCTTTTTCGGCAAGGTTGTCGTCGTTGGTTGCCAGAAATCCGCCGGTGTTCGATAGTCCGTCTTTTTTCGCGCTCATGGTGGCGCCGTCGGCATAAGAGAACATTTCGCGGGCGATTTCGAGCACGGATTTATTTTCGTAACCCTTTTCGCGCTGTTTGATAAAGTAGCAATTCTCTGCAAAGCGGCAACAGTCCAGGAAAAACGGGATGCCGTATTCGCCGAGCATTTTCTTGGTTTCGCGGATATTTTCCATCGAGACGGGCTGGCCGCCGCCGGTGTTATTGGTCACGGTCAGCATTCCGACGGGGATTTCCTCGTGATGCTTTTCCAAAAGGTCGCGGAGTTTGTCCAGATCGATATTGCCCTTGAAATCGGCTTCGACGTCCGGGCGTCCGCCGACCTCGGTCATCAGATCGATTGCCTCGGCGCCGGAAAATTCGATATTGCCGCGGGTGGTATCGAAATGCGCATTATTCGGGATAATTTTGCCTTCGCCGCCTATCAGATTGAACAGGATGCGTTCGGCCGCGCGGCCCTGATGGGTCGGGATAATATGCTTGAATCCGGTGATATTCCGCACCGCGTCCTCGAATTTGTAGTAACTTCTGGAGCCTGCGTAGGCTTCGTCGCTATCCATAATCGCAGCCCACTGCTGCTGGCTCATAGCGGTGGTGCCGCTGTCGGTCAGCAAGTCGATCGTAACGTGTTCGCTGCGCAGGAAGAATGTATTCAGATAAGCATCTTCCAGAAATTTGGTTCTTTGTTCGACTGTGGTAATTGGAATCGGCTCTACCGATTTAATTTTGAAAGGTTCTATTCGCGTTTTCATTCAAAACCCGTTTTTCTGTTCACAATAATATCAACATATATATACTTGCACCCCCGAAACATGCAAGATAAGAAAATCAGGGGACTTTTCTATTTAATAAATCGAATTTTTGCGAAAAATCGAATCAGAGAGAGGCGGCCTGATTCATTATTTCTATCGCCGAGCTGGTGCCGATTCGCGTTGCGCCGGCCTCGATCATATCCAGCGCCTCGTCGAGCGTTTTTATGCCTCCGGATGCTTTGATTTTTACATTTTCCGGGATTATTCCGGCAATCTTTCTAACCGCTTCGGCAGTTGCCCCGCCGGCGTATCCGGTCGATGTTTTGATATAATCCGCGCCCGCCCGGATAGCAATATTCACCGCGCGCTCCAACTCGTCGTCGGTCAGCATAGCGGTCTCGATAATCACCTTAACGGCAGCTTTCTTCCGTTTTGCAAGTCCTGCGACCGATTCGATGTCGTTCTCGACCGTTTTGAATTCGCGGTTTTTGAGCGCGGCGATATTGATGACCATATCCAGCTCCGAGGCGCCATTCAGCAGGGCGATGTCGGCTTCGAGCACCTTGGCTGTGGTATAAGTCGCGCCGAGCGGAAATCCCACCACAGTGGCGATCCGCGCTTCGCTGCCATCGAGATGCTCGCGCGCAAGCCGCACATACCAGGGCAATACGCACACCGCAGCGAAACCGTGCTGCTTCGCCTCGTTGCAGAGCCGGGCGATGTCGTCAATCTTCGCATCCTGTTTCAGATTTGTGTGATCGATATAGGATGCAATTTCGGATTTGATTTCGTCTTTTTCCATTGAATTCCCGGATATTTTTCTAAATTTTTTAATACTCTCTAATATTAATATTATTCATAATCGAATTCGAGGCCGAACACCTGCGGCAGACGGAATATATGCTTTTCGAACGCCGAGAATAGCTGCCGTGTAGTGAATATGATCCCTCCGAATCGCTTCTCTTCGAAATTATACGCGAAGTCCAGCCGGAATGTCGAGCCCGGGTCTTTATCCTTAGTAAAATGCAACCGCAGGCCCAGACCCGCCGAGTTATAGAATCGCGCATCGGCCAGATCGACCTCCTGATCCCACACCGAGCCTATGTCCCAGAACGCCACTGCCGAAAAATTTACCACCGCGAATTCCCAGTCGGGGAAATAGCGCAGTTCGGCATTGGCAAGGAACCGGTTGTCGCCGTTTGCGAAATTCGACTCATAACCGCGCAGGCCGTAGTCGGTGTCGATTATAAGCTGGCGCTGGGCGTCCCAGTTCCAGACGGTCTGCTGGCGGACGCGGCCGGTAAGCAGCAGATTTCTGTTTAATCTATAAAATCCCACGCCGTAAAATTCCTCGTAGGTATAGCGGCCCTGGCTGCGGGCAAATCCGCTGGCGCCGACGACCCGGCCGAATAAATATATATCCTTCGCGTAATATGAGCGTTCGCCCTGGCCGGCTACGTAGTACAGGCCATCGCCCTCGCTGCCGATCGGGAAGGTCTTGCCGATTATCGCGCTGCCCCAGCCGCCCACGGGGATGTCAGTCGGGAAATAATCGTCCAGCATCGAGGTGGTCACAAAATCCTGCGCGATTGACGAAAATGCGATCAGAATTTTACCCGAATTATCGAATGCGCGGCGATTAGCCGGATCGGGCCGCCGGACGTCGTGATACTCCACCAGCCCGGTTATAAACACGCGGTCTTTGCGCCACCACGCGTGAGAAAACCAGCCCTTGGCCTGCCGCTCCTGAAACGGCGCCAGGTACATCGAATCGTTCGTAAATATAAAATCGCTGCCGTGGCCGTCCGATCCCTCTATGCCGTAAGCGGTGCGCGTATCCAGCGTCCGGTATGGCTTGAACAGGCGCAGCGTGTCCTCGGTGCGAAATTGATTGGCCTGAATATTCGCCTGAAGCGTAAGCTCGCTGCGGAATAACCTCTGCTGCGACAGCATGGCCCTGCCCTCCCAGCCGATATCGTTCTCCGAGCGGTGCGAGGCGTCGAACCTGAGATATGTGCCCAGCCCGAGGAAGTTCTTCTCCTCGATTCCGCCCCCGAATTTCTCGTCGCCGCCGCCTGTGCCGACAAGTATCGATGGATAGAGCGACCACTTGTCGTGGGTGACCACATAGGCGTCGTATTCGTCGTAAGCTATTGAATCCAGCAGTATATAAGCATCCGTGAAAAGCTCGGTTGCGCGCAAATTGCGCTCGGTTTCGTAAAGGATGTCTTCGGTGACCTCGTCGCCCTCTGCGAACAGCAGCTCGTCGCGGACGATATACTCGCGGGTTTTCGTATGCAGCGCATTGAAAACCGGCGCGGCGAAAAACCAGTCGCCCCTGGTCGAATCGAACACATTTTTGCGGATAATATGAATATCGCGGATATAAATCTGGCCGGAGATATCCGCTGCCGGAATTATAAATATTATAAAAATAATTATTCTTAGTAATATTCTCACGATTTGTCCGAAGCTGTTTTGAATTTTCAGATACTATGAATTTCAAAATTAAGAATTAATACGCAAAATCGGGTTAATTAATTCAAAATAAACAAAGAATCGGGATATTTTTTGTCAAAATCGAATAAATATTCATCTAATTCCACATTATTACGAAAAAATCCCTTCAAATAAATTCCCCTGCCGATCGGACGGATTTATATATCGATCATATTTCGTATCTTTGAATTTTAGTAATAATGCAATAATCACAACAGGCAAAAAGAATTATGGCATCCTATCCGTTCAGCAAAATAGAAAAGAAATGGCAGAAATTCTGGGAAGATAATCAGATATACCGCACGCCGGAAGATTCCGATAAACCAAAGTATTACGTGCTCGATATGTTCCCCTACCCCAGCGGCGCGGGGCTGCATATCGGCCATCCCGAAGGCTATACCGCCAGCGACATCGTCGCCCGATATAAAAAGATGAAGGGCTATAACGTATTGCACCCCATGGGATTCGACGCTTTCGGGCTTCCGACCGAGCGCTATTCGATGACCACCGGCATCCCGCCGCACGAGGCCACCGAAAAGAATATCGAAACATTCCGCCGCCAGCTCAGCAATCTCGGCCTGGGCTACGATTGGTCGCGGATGATCAATACCACCAACCCGGACTATTTCAAATGGACGCAGTGGATGTTCCTGCTTATATATAATTCATGGTATGACGAGTCCGAAGGCCGCGCCCGCCCCATCGACGAGCTGCCCATTCCGGACGGCCTCAGCGAACGCGAAGCCGACGAATACCGCGACAAGCACCGCCTGGCGTATATATCCATGATCCCGGTCAACTGGTGCGAGACTCTCGGCACGGTGCTCGCCAACGAGGAATGCGACGAATGGCGCGAGAAGGGCTATTCCGTCGAACGCAAACCCATGCGCCAGTGGATGCTGAAGATCACCAAATACGCCCAGCGCCTTCTGGACGACCTCGACCTTTGCGAGTGGCCGCACTCCACGCTCGAAATGCAGAAAAACTGGATCGGCCGCAGCGACGGCGCCGAAATACTCTTCCCGATCCAGGGCAGCGACGAAAAGGTGCGCGTATTCACAACGCGGCCGGATACGATATTCGGCGCGAGCTATCTCGTGCTGGCGCCAGAGCACCCGCTGGTGGACAGAATCACCACCGAGGACAGCATCGCCCGCGTAAAGGAATATATCAATCAGGCCTCGCTGAAAAGCGATCTGGAGCGCACGGAATTATCCAAAGATAAAACGGGAATCTTCACCGGCGCATATGCCGAGAATCCAGCCACCGGAGAGTCTGTCCCGATCTGGATTGCAGACTACGTACTGGCGCATTACGGCACCGGCGCGATTATGGCAGTGCCCGGCCACGACGTCCGCGACCACGAATTCGCCAACAGATATCAATTGCCCATTATCGTCGTTGTCGATCCCGAAAACGAGAAATGGGACATCACCCAATCGGCTTTCACCGGCGACGGCATCGCGGTCAACTCCGCAAGCGCGCGCATTGACATAAATGGCCTCAAAACTCCCGACGCAATCAAAAAGACCATCGATTGGGTCGAATCCGAAAATATCGGCAAAGGCCGCATTCAATACAAACTGCGCGATTGGCTCTTCTCGCGGCAGCGCTACTGGGGCGAACCCATCCCGATTATGTACTTCGAAGACGGCAGCCGCCGCGCCCTCGATCCGGACGAACTCCCGCTCCGCTTGCCCGAAGTCAAGGAATTCAAACCGGCCGGCACCGGCGAATCTCCGCTGGCAACCGTACCCGAGTGGATTAATTTTACCGATAAAAAAACAGGCCAAAAAGCCCGCTTCGAAACCAACACCATGCCCCAATGGGCAGGCTCATGCTGGTATTTCCTGCGCTATATCGACCCCCACAACGACGAAATTTTCTGCGATCCCGATAAAGAAAAATACTGGATGCAGCCCGGCGGAGTCGATCTATACGTTGGCGGCGCCGAGCACGCTGTGCTCCATCTGCTCTACGCCCGATTCTGGCACAAGGTGCTCTATGACTACGGCTACGTATCCACGCCCGAGCCATTCAAAAAGCTGTTCCACCAGGGACTAATCATGGGCGAGGACGGCCGCAAAATGTCCAAATCGCTCGGCAACGTAATCAACCCCGACAGCGTCGTTGACGACTACGGAGCGGATTCGCTGCGCGTATTCTAGAT
>CAZEMR010000120.1:2864-6110 GCA_964513465.1 uncultured Hyphomicrobiales bacterium | reverse complement strand
AATTTTCACAACCCCTCCCCCGCTAAATTCTCATAAGCTCTTATTAATTCATTGACTTCGATGTCGCGGATGCCGGGTGCGCCGGTGGCGGCCATCGCAAGCTCTTTGCGCGAGGACTGGGGATAGAATTTGCGGTTGAATTCGCTCAGGCCGGCGAACATCGCCACCAGCGGCCGGTCGAAAGCCGCTGCCACATGGACGATAGCCGTATCTGGCGTTACGACCAGCGCCGAGCGGGCCACAAGCGAAATCACGTCGTTCATCGACCGTGAACGGAATATATATATATTGCTTTCGGCGCCAATTTCGCGGGCAATTTCGGCTTCGGGCGGCGCGAACGAGAGCGCCCACGCTGCATCCCGCCGATCGACTGATTTCAAAAATTCGATCCATTTGGCGGCGGGCCACATTTTTTTGGGCTGGCTGGCAGAGATATTGACTACCACTAACCTTTCGGCGCCAATTTCCACTGCGAATTTATTTACATATTCTTTGGAATCCGCGTCCTCGAACAGCTCCGGCCGGGGCAGAGGGTCGGGCGAGGCGATACCCAGCGGCTCAAGCGCGCGAAAGTGGCGGGCCACGATATGCAGGCCGCGGTTATCCGATTCGCCGGGGATTGGCGTATCGAAATTGCGCCTGCCATCCGGATTGAAGCCGATATTCATGGCTGCGCGGACGATGCGGGCTATCAGCGCGCTCTCGGTCGAATGGTGATCCTTGGGGTCGATGTAGTAATCATACTTTTCGCGGCGGATTGCGGCGAGCGTGCGCGGCAGCCGCACAGGTGATTTGTCATACGTAATCACCCGATTTATTCGCGGATTGTTGGCGATTACGCTGGCATTGTGGCGGCCGGCGATGACGTCGATTCCGGCTTCGCTGAAATGCTCATCGATCGCGCGTATGGCGGGGGTGAGCAATATCATATCCCCTATCCGCCCGAGCTGAGTTATGCAGATTTTTTTCATAAATATATATATTTAATTATTCCGGAAAATCAAAAATAAGATTTTTTGCATATTAATGTTTTGTAATTTCTATAAATTTAATTATCATTGGTATTGTTTCTTACCTTTCTCCGACTCAATCGATTGAAACCTTGACAGATAAATTGCGTATAAACAAATGAGCTATCTATAATTATTCACGGAGAAATTATGCCAGAAAATCCACAAAGCAGCCAGCAATCGCAAATGCCGCCATATCCGCCATACTACCAGCCGCGCCGCCGACGCTCGAACTGGTGGATTCCGCTATTGGTCATCGGTATTGTGATTGTGCTTATAATCGTATTTTTCTTTGCGTTTATCGGGATGATAACCGCTACTTTCGAACCCGAAGAAATTAACGTAAAAAATAATTCGGTGCTCCACGTCACCTACGCCGGAGGGGTGCAGGAATACGCCAAAGGCAATCCATTCATGATATTCTCGGAGGTGCGTCAGGCCTCATTTATCGATATGCTTTCGGCAATCGAGCGCGCCAAATATGACGACAATATCAAAGGTATTTTCTACGAAGCCAAAATAGGAAATGTGGGATATGCCAAAGCAGACGAACTAATCAAAAAGCTGGATGATTTCAAGGAATCCGGCAAATTCGTTTATGCTTATATCGATTACGGCAGCGAGATGAACTATATGCTTGCGCTTCCGGCCGATAAGATATACATGCCGCGCGAGGGTGTGCTCGAGCTGAACGGATACGCCGTTACATCATTGTTTTTCAAGGGATTGATGGACAAAATCGGCGTCGATTTCCTGAATATTCACTTCGAGGATTATAAATCCGCAGGCGAACCGCTAAGCCGCAAAAGCTTCAGCGACAGCGCACGAAAACAGCTACGAGAGATGATGTCGACGCGATTCGACGCACTTGTAGGGCATATTGCCAAATACCGCAAAATGGATCGCGAAAAAGTGATCGCAGCGCTCGAAAAAGGCATATACACCCCCGACAGCTTGCTGAAGCAGGGATTCATCGACGAAATTGCCACCCGCAATGACGTAAAAGAGATGATGAAAGAGCTGACACAATTCGAGGATGATAAGGATAAAGACAAAGACCTGCGACTTATCAGCATGGACAAATACGTATCGTCAAATCCGCCAACTTATCGCGAATCGGCGCCCAAGGATAAGCAGATCGCTATTATCAATGGCGTGGGCGTAATCCAGCAGGACGCCGCGGACGACGCATTTGTGGTCAATGAAGATTACAAAATTACTCCGAAAGAATTTCTGAAATATCTCGAAAAAGCCCGCGAGGACGACGACGTCAAGGCGATTATTCTGCGCATCGACAGCCCCGGCGGATCGGTGCTCGCATCCGACGAGATATGGAGTGCAATTCTCGAAACCAAAAAAGTTAAACCCGTTTACGCATCGATGAGCGATGTTGCTGCCTCCGGCGGCTACTACATCGCCATGGCCTGCGATACGATCATAGCGCATCCGCAGACCGTAACCGGTTCGATCGGGGTCGTGCTCACGGTGCCAAATTTTGCAGGGCTGATGGACAAAATCGGCGTCACGCCGGATACAATCAACACCACCGAGGCATCGCAGTTCCTCAATGGATTATATCCATACGAGCAGAAAGACGTCGCACGGCTGCGAGGCATAGCACAGGATATATATTATCGATTCATTGAAAAAGCCGCCGACAGCCGCGGCATGAACTTCGACGAAATGCACCAGCTCGCCAAGGGCCGCGTTTGGATGGGCGCCCGCGCAAAAGAAATCGGACTCGTCGATACCCTGCTCGGACTCGACCAGACGATCGACCTTGTGAAACGCCGCATCGGAGTGCCCGATTCGCTCGACGTCTGGGTGCAGCGATACCCGCGTCCGGTGGATAACTTTATTAAATTCATGAAGATGTTCGGACTCGACGAAAACGAGGACACCGGCATCGATCTCGGCGCAATCGCCCGCATGTACGGCATGAGCAAATCCGAGATGTACCTTACCTGGAACTCGCTCCCCGAGGAAATGCGCGCACAGGTGAAATACTTCCTCGAGCTTGCGGAAATTTCCCGACGCGAGCGGGCAATGATAGCGCTGCCCTACTTCTTCTCGGAGAATTAAAATATAATTAGCGCAATAAAAGGCAGGTCTCTTACCGGGGGCCTGCTTTTTTTATATGTGAAACGGGCTAAAGCCCGTTGCGGCGGATGATTATCGAGGGCGCAACAGCTAATTAAATCCAAAGAGAGACTGCTTCGCAAAGCTCGCAGTGACG
>CAZEMR010000120.1:0-2764 GCA_964513465.1 uncultured Hyphomicrobiales bacterium | reverse complement strand
GCGCAACAGCTAATTAAATCCAAAGAGAGACTGCTTCGCAAAGCTCGCAGTGACGTCGAGGGGGCGGTAAACTTCGACATGCTGTAATTCCGAGCGAAGCGAAGGAATCTCAATCTCTATCCGGAATCCAATGGCCAGAATCCATATTCCCGGGCTCACAATTTTTTGTGGAATTGACGTTCCTTATTATATTGAGGATATATTTATTCCCAATTTGACAAAGATGTGACTAAATTGCTTAACTTACATAGAACCAATACTTTAGATATTTATTCCGCTTCGACGGAGACCGCCGTGCTTCTGCCCTACGTCGATCAGGGCATCAGCGCGGGATTTCCCTCGCCGGCGGAGGATTTTCTCGATCTTAAAATTGATCTTAATAAAGAGCTTGTCAAAAATCCCTCGGCGACATTCTACGGCCGGGTCAAGGGCAATTCGATGAAGGATGTCGGCATCGACGACGGCGATCTGCTGGTTATCGACAAAAGCGTCGAGCCCCGCGACGGCAAAATTGCGGTCTGCTTTATCGACGGCGAGTTCACCATCAAACGCATCCGCATCGACAAAAACTGCTGCTGGCTGGTGCCCGCCAACGAGGCCTACGAGCCAATCCGCGTCACCGAAGACAATGACTTTGTGATCTGGGGAATTGTTGTTCACGTTATCAAGAGTTACTGATGTTTGCGCTGGTCGATTGCAATAATTTTTATGCTTCGTGCGAGCGGGTGTTCCGGCCCGACTTGCGGCGACGGCCTGTGGTTGTGCTATCGAACAACGACGGCTGCGTGATTGCGCGCAGCGCCGAAGCCAAGGCGATGGGCATTCCGATGGGAGCTCCGGCGTTCCAGCACGAGAAAATGTTCGAGCGCAACGGGGTGCAGGTGTTTTCGGCCAATTTTGCGCTGTATGGCGATATGAGCGGCCGTGTGATGAGCATCCTGGCGGGATTCGCAAGCGATATGGAAATATACAGCATCGACGAGGCATTTCTGGAATTCGATGATAATTTCGGATTTAATTACGATAAATTTGGCAATGAAATTGAGCGCACAGTCCGACGCTCGACCGGAATTCCGATAAGCATCGGATTCGCCGCGAGCAAGACGCTGGCCAAGGTGGCAAATCGCATTGCCAAAAAATTTCCCGAACGCACGGGCGGGGTTTACGTGATCGACAGCGAGGATAAGCGCGATAAGGCGTTGAAATGGCTGCCGGTCGAGGACGTCTGGGGCATTGGCCGCCGCCACACTAAGCGATTGAATCGCATGGGGATAACCCGCGCATGGGATTTCGTTTTGCTTCCGGATCAATGGGTCAGAAAAAATATGACAGTCGTCGGGCTGCGCATGAAGCGCGAATTGCTCGGCGAGCCTATGCTGGCCATCGACGACGACGCCGCGCCCAAGAAAAATATCGCCACTACGCGTACTTTCGAAGCGAATTATTCGAATATAAAAGACGTCCGCGAGCGGGTGATCACATTCGCCGCCACCTGCGCCGAAAAACTCCGGCGCCAGCGCTCTAAGTGCAATGCGCTCATGGTGTTCGTGCATACCAATCCCCATCGCGACGACCACATCCAGTACGCCCGGAATGTGGTGGTGCGCACACCCTGGCCGACCAATTCCTCGATCGAGCTTGCGCGGGTGGCCGAATTCGGGCTGGAACGGATTTTCCGCGAGGGATATTATTACAAAAAAGCCGGGGTAATCGTGATGGATATCGTCCCCGACCGGCCATTCCAGCTTGGGCTTTTCGGCAACAGCAATCCCCGCCACGAGGCCGCCATGCGCGTGATGGACGCAATAAACGAGGAGATCGGCTATAAGGAGCTGAAGCTGGCCAGCCAGGACCGCCGCACATGGAAGATGCGCCAGGAGAGACTTTCGCCGCGCTATACCACAAAATTAAACGAAATAATCACAATCCACGCAGAATAATTATGTGCTTTTTTACACGGATCAGCAAGGATGCCACCGAGCTCGAAAACCGTTTTGACGCCAAATTCGAAGACATGGAAGATTATACCAAATCCGATTTCTTCGTCGCATTCGAATATCCCAAAACCCCCGTCATCACCAACGAGGAGCCGGCCAAAATAAAGCTCTTCAACTGGGGGCTGATCCCGTTCTGGGCCGATAGCGACGGCATCCGCGAATATACGCTCAACGCGCGGATCGAAACCATCACCGAAAAGCCCGCCTTCCGGTCGCAGCACAAAAACCGCTGCCTTGTGCTCGTGGACGGCTTCTACGAATGGCAGTGGCAGGACGCAAAGGGCAAAAACAAGCACAAATATATACTGGTGCGGCCCGGCGGCGAACCATTCGCGCTCGGCGGGCTGTGGTCGGAATGGACAAACGAGGACAGCGGCGAAGTGCTTCATACATATACAATTATAACCACACCGGCAGACGAATTATTGAGCAAAATCCACAACCACAAAAAGCGCATGCCACTCGTACTGCGCCCTGACCAGGAAAAGGACTGGCTCGGCGGCGCCGACGAAAATAAATTCAAGCACCCCGAAGTCGAACTCGAAGCCCACCGTACGGATTGAATCAATTTCGAATTTCTAATTAAGAATTAGAAATGGATGGAATGAGATTCCTTCGCTTCGCTCGGAATGACAGCATGTCGTGGTTTGCCACCCCCTCAGCGTCACTGCAAGTAGCGAAGTGACGAAGCAGTCCCTCCACGCCACAGCCCCGTCACTGCGAGGAGCGCCAGCGACGAAGCAGTCTCTCTTCGTATTTAATTAGCT
>CAZEMR010000119.1:0-6121 GCA_964513465.1 uncultured Hyphomicrobiales bacterium | reverse complement strand
GAGCTATTCTTCGAACTGCCCTTCCGAAGGCTCCAAACCTTCGGAAGGGGTTTGAAAAAACTATTATTATTAAAAGAATTCGTAAATACCTTTGAAATTATATACTTCTATCCAGTATTAAAAAAATAACCCCCTCCGGAATGGCCGAAGGGGGCGGTTTGGGCGATTATTTATTTTTCGTCGGTGTCGAGCTTTTTCATTTCGCGGAGGATTGCCAGCGGGCTGTTGCCGGTGGCGATGCGCATCAGCTCCTGCATTCGCCCGGTGTCCTCTTCGAATTTCTTTTTCATTCGCGCTTCGTAGGCTTCTTTGAGTATTTCGATCAGCTTGTCGAACTCGTAGGGCTTGGGCAGGTAGCCGTATGCGCCGAGCTTGGTGCATTCGACCGCCGATTCGAGGCTGCCGTGTCCGGTAAGTATTATTACTTCCAGATATTTATGCTCGCGCTTGAGGATTTCGAGCAATTCCTTGCCGTCCATTCCCGGCATTTTGAGATCGACCAGCGCGATGTCGTATTTTTCCTGTTGTGCGGCTTTTAGCGCTTCTTTGCCGTTGGTTGCCTTTGTTACGTCGAAGCCGCGCATCTCGAGGCGTTTAGCCATTGAATTAAGGAAGTTTACTTCGTCGTCCACGATTAGTAATTTGATTTCTTCTGCCATTTTAATTCTCCTTATTTATGTTTATTTCATTTGTTTCTTTTTAAAATACCATCCACTGCCAGTAGCCGAGGATTACCCAGAAAATGAGCACCAGCATGGAGAGCAGGAATATCATGAATCCGTGCTTTAAGAAATCGGTCAGTTTGATAAGCTGCTCGCCGGTATGGGGATTGCGCGCCATGGTGAATACGATGGCGTTGTTGGGAGTGCCTATGATCAGCATATGAGCAAACGAGGACGCAAACGCTGTCGCCAGGCCGATAACGACCGGGGAAGCTCCGGCGATAGTCGCCATCGGCACCGTGATCGGGCCAATGGCCGAGACAGTGGCGCCGTCGCTCATGAAGTTAGTCAATATTCCGGTGAATACGCTTGCGGCGATTGCCAGCCCCTCGCCTGTGAGGAATGCATCGGGCAGAATACTTACGAAACTGTCTGCAATAAAGAGCGCGCCGCCGGTGGTGGCCAGCCCCTTGCCCATACACGTGGCTGCGGCGTATAGCGCGACCACCTCCCATTGGATTTTGCGGACGTCTTTCCATCCGATTATCCGGAATATATTTAATAACACGAGCGCAAGAATAACCGGTCCGCCGAGTCCGAATTTGTCGCTCATCGTCACCCAGAGGAATATCAAAAGAACAAGGACTGCGGCGGTAATATATTCATTTTTTGTCATAGGACCGATTTTTTCGGATGCTTTGCGCACGATTGAGGCAACATTGACTTTACGAACCTGCATTTTGCGGCGAACCACGAGAAAGAAATATAGTCCGATAACTATTGCCATAACCGGTACGAACGGAAGTCCGAGCTCTACCCACTGCCCGAAGGTCGGAGCTTTGCCGTAATCTGTTAGTATTCCGAGCATGATTGCGTTACGGCCTCCGGCGGCAGGCGATCCCGGCCCACCGGAATTGGCCACAAAATTGACAGACATCAACAGCAGAATTGCAAGATAACGGTCGTCCTCCAATCCGGCTGCCTGCACTGTGCTGAGATATACAATCATAAGAACGGGCATTAGAAATGCTATCAGCGCGTGCTCGCTCAAAAATGAACATGCCATACCGAACAGCGGCAGAAACAGAAACAGAAACAGCGGTATGCTTTTGGACGATCCCAGTAGCAATAGCCCTATTCGGCGGTCGAAGCCGGTCTTTGTAATAGCTGTAGAAAACGCCAGCACGCCGAAAATAAATACCACGGAGTCTTTAACGTATGCCTGGGCGATGTCGTCTGGCCGCATAATACCAAAGAAGTACATAAAAACGCCGATCAGTAGAGCGGTTATGCCGATGGGAATAGCGCCGGTGGCCCAAAATAATGCAGCGACAATCAGCACACCGATCATCACCTGCGCTTTGTGGGCGGCCTCTTCGGGAGTGAGCGGGATAAATACTTTTTTGCCGTCTTCGGCGGTGGTATAATCGCCGATTTTGTATTTTATGCTGTAATATTCAGCAATCGAGGTGCCCTCGTCCAGCTTGCGATAGTCCGCGTAGCCAAAGTTTTGGTCTGTCATTTCGCCTTTTTTCTCTGCTCCGAGCAATTCGACCAGGCGGCCCGACGGCGGCAAGAATACTGCTGTCACAAAAAGCAGGAACCCCAGAATTATAAAGCCCGGTCGTGAATTATGCGTGCCGGAAAGCCATGCCATCAGCGACTTCTTGGCGGGGGGTATCTCGTGCATCTCCATAGCTTTGATTTTGGCATGGCGGGCGCTTTCGATTACTTCGATCAGGTCGTCGAGTTCAACCGGTTTCTGCATATATGTATATGCGTCCAGCTTGCCGGCCTTGACCGCCGATTCGGTGGTGCCGTAACCGGTAAGCATAATGACCTGAATTTCGGGTCGATATTTTTTAATATCGCGCAATACTTCTTCGCCGCTCATGCCTGGCATCTTGCGGTCGAGTATGACTACGTCGATTTCTTCGTCGGCGCGGACTGTTTTGACTGCGTCTTCTCCACCTGGGAGCGAAATGTTATTATAGCCGCGCATTTCCAGCCTGCGTTCCAATGATTCGCGGAACTTTGCTTCGTCGTCAATAATCAGAATTTTGCTCATCAATTTCTCCGGATTATGTTTTCTTTGATTCGAATGATTTTACGGCTAAAGCGATTTCGTTATAAACATCCGAAAGCCTTATGATCCCGACGATTTTATCGCCGCGGCTGACCAGCATCGAGAGAGTCTTCCACATCACAATATTATGCACGGCTTCTGCTAGAGTGGCGTTTTCGTCGATTGATTCATCGACTGGCTTCATTACGTTTTTCACGCGAATATGGCCGACTTTAGCAGCGAGCTGTTCGATGGTTTCCTCCCAGAGATTGTAATGCTCCATCATCGAATCAATGAAGTCAGAGCTAAGGTTGGCGCGGTTGAGCTGTTTTTTGTCGATATTAAGCTCGTATTTTGGTTCGATCCCCCGCAGAAAAGCCAGATGGCCGATCTTTCCCATAATATTTCCATCATCATCGACCACCAATACCGCGCGATAGGGATGCATATCCTTGCCCACATGCTGCTGCGCTTCCTCGAGCGCGTTCATCGCGTCAAGCAGCGTGGCGTTCTCGTTTACGGTAGGGTAATTACCGACAGGGATCATCAGATCTTTGACATGTTTTTCTTTCATAATTTCTCCGATTATTTATCAGGATTCAGGCTCGTTTCCTGCGGGAAGTATTATTGTAAAGGTGCTGCCTTCGCCGACCACGCTTTCGACCTCGATACGGCCGCCGAGGTTCTGAATTATGCCATAGCTGACCGATAACCCCAGGCCGGTGCCCTTGCCGACTTCCTTGGTCGAGTAAAAAGGCAGGAAGATTTTGTCCATCTCTTCTTTGCTTATGCCTTTGCCGGTGTCGGAAATGGCAATGCGGACCGAATCTCCGGTGTATTTGGTTTCGATCGTGATTTCGCCTGGCGGGGTGATCGCGTCGGCGGCGTTGTTCATTATATTCAGCAGCACTTGTTTTAGCTGATTGGCTTCAGTGACGACTTCGGGCAGGTCCTCGTCGAGATGCTTGTTAAGTTTGATGTTCGATACCGCCAGCTCGCGTTCGAAAAATCCGTCGACCACGTCGCTGATGACTTCGTTCAGGTTGTGCGGCCTTAGCTGGATATCGGTCTGGCGCACAAAGCTGAGCAGCTTGCGGGTAATCTCGCGGCAGCGGAAAGTAGCGTCGTTGATATTCTCCAGCATGGGATTAATCTCGTTTATATCCTCGAGCCTGCCGAATTCGTCGCTGATCATATCCTGGATCAGACCGGTTTCGCTGGCGATAATCGCAAGTGGGTTATTGATCTCGTGGGCAATCCCCGAGGCCAGCTCGCCGACCGAGGCCAGCTTGGAGGCGTGCTCGAGCTGGAGCCGCGCGATATCCTTCTCTTTCTCGATCTGGACAAATTTCTTCGCGCGGTATAAAATTATAGTAAATACAAAAATTATTATTATCAAAGAAAATATAATCAGATTGTTCTGCACCCCGAAGAAATTATCCGCATGAGCGGCGGATGCCGGCTTTACTATGACTGCCCACTCGGCGGCCTTCAGCCAGGAATATGCAAAAGTCTGCTTCGATTCGTCTCCGTCTATCCGAATGCCGTTATGCGGTTCGCTCGGAGGCACCAACACCGCCGTATCCAAAAGATCGGCCATAGTGGGGGTCACCACCTGGTAGCGGCCGCGGCTGTTTATTATCGAGACATTAACGTCGCCAGAGCCCTCGACCGAGGTCATATAATCATAAATTTTCTGCGGATCGAGAGTAGCCCGTAACACCACAGTCTGCGCATTGAGCGCGCGCTTTACCGCAATCGTGAAATGAGGCTTTTTGCGGAATCCCATGTATATATCAGTGATGATAAATCTTTTTTCGCCCTCGATCAGATTGCGCAGCCATTGCTCGCCGCTGTAGTCCTTGCGCCGCAGTTCCGGATACGGCCCGGCATAATTCTCCTGCACTCCGGACTGGTCGAAGAATCCGATGTCGATAAATGTATTGCTGTCGCGGCGGAGCTTTTCGAGGTAGGTAGTCATTGCCGTATTGTCGGGCGGGATATTCAGCCTTGGGTCATCTATCAAATTGATCAGATTAATAATGCGCTCGCGCAAAAATAGGTCGAGAGTTTTGGCCTGGCTTTCGGCCACTGTCTTGAGATGCTGGTTGCGGCTTTCGTCCAGCAGGGATGAATACTGGACCTGGAAATAAACTATCAGAACGATCAGGGGCACCAGATAGGTAAGCAG
Source organism: uncultured Hyphomicrobiales bacterium (assembly GCA_964513465.1). Taxonomy (GTDB): domain Bacteria; phylum Bacteroidota; class Ignavibacteria; order Kapaibacteriales; family UBA2268; genus CAZEMR01. Next base: position 1,203 of record CAZEMR010000119.1, on the reverse strand, counting down.
CAAGCGGAGAATGTGCTTCCTCTGGATATTTTTATAGTGTTGCTCGCGAATATTGACAGGCTTGCGGACGTCGTTTTTTCGTGCCATGATATCTCAGAAAATTTGGGTACCAATACAATAATAGCTGATTTTCCGATAGTTATGATTTCAAAAGGAATATAGTCACGCAGGGCTGATTTTCCAAAGGTTTTTTGTATTATCGAAAGTTTTCAGGATTTTTTCCGTAAATCAGATAATTTATATATATATTATTCTTTTATGGCTGATATTTCTTTTGTAAATTAGGAACTTAATTCCAAAGAAATCCTGCGATCAGATAATGAACAAAAATCAATCGAAAAAAATCCGCATCCTCGTAATCGAGGATGACAAATTTATTGTCAGGCTTATCTGCGATAAGCTGAACGACTCCGGCTATATTGCCGACAGCGTCGCCTCGGGCTCTCTGGCCCTCCAAAAAACCGATATGTCCGAATACGACCTGTTGCTGGTCGATTACCTGCTGCCCGATATGACCGGCAAGGAAATGATCGACCTTTTGAAACAGGCAGGCAACGAAAAGCCCTTTATTATCATGACCGGCTACGGCAATGAACGCATCGCTGTCGAGATGATGAAGCTCGGCGCGATGGACTATGTGCCCAAAGATACCAGCTTTATTTCGCTGATCACCGCTGTGGTCGACCGCGTTACAGAGCAGCTGCTGACCCGCGACCAGCTGCAACAAAGCCGCAAGGAACTGAGCGAGATCAATCTGCGATACCGCGAGCTGTTCGAAAATTCGCTCGACCCGGTATATATCACCTCCTCGCAGGGATATTTCGTCAGTTTCAACCAGGCTTTTGTCGATTTGCTCGGATACACTGCCGAAGAGCTGAAGGAAATGCGTTTTATCGATCTGATCAAAATTCCGGAGGACAGAGAAAGATTCCTGAAAAGCATGGACCGCGAAGGTCGCAGCGAAAATTTCGAGACAATCCTGAGCAACCATGCCGGAAATAATATTTATGCTATAATCAAAACCACCGAAAGCTCCGACGAAATGGGCCGCTTTGCCGGACGCCAGGGCATAGTCCACGACATTACCTACCGCAAGGCCGCCGAGGAAGAGATCAAATCGCTCAATCGCGAGCTCGAAGAACGCGTCAGGATACGAACCTCGCAGCCCGAAGAAGCCCTCAAAAAGCTGAAGGCCGAAAACGG
>CAZEMR010000118.1:0-6252 GCA_964513465.1 uncultured Hyphomicrobiales bacterium | reverse complement strand
GTGAACAGGCAGGACGCACCGGTGGGCATCGCGCAGACTCCAGAGGAATTCCGCGTCAAGCTCCGTGGGCAGCGGAAATATATTCAGATCGGCCGTAGGTGCGTTGCTGGCGTAGCGCCCGAAGTCGCCGTCGGCAACGTGGGCTGCGGTTTGGCGGGGAGCCGCGCCAGATCGACCAGCCGACTGAGGAATTTTTCGGCCTTTTCTTTATCCTCGGGCTTGTTAACCCCTGCGATCACAGTTAGTTACGCGCCCCAACGCTGGGCCATGCGGTATGCGAGCAGAATCGCCAGATCGAGATCGGTGAATTCCATCTCGAGCTTCCAGTCCGGGCCGCGGTCGGGTATCCACAGATTGATCCTGCTGCGCCGCCGACCTCAAGCCCCAGCGACTGCGAGATCATCGAAAACGCACCGCCCGGCCCCACGCGGATATTCGTTACGGATGTTGACATCGACAGGCCGGTCGCGCCCGAATCGCAAACGAGAGCATGATATGAGGAATGCGCCGCCAAGCCCGGCATTGCCGACTACCCGGCCTTCGCGCAGGAACATAATCACTCCGAGAATCGTCAGCAGGCACGGCGTGAAAACACCGGCGAAAGTGCCGTATTTTTTAGGCTGGCCGGCTTCGTGCTCCTCAACCTGTTGCTGGAGGTCTTTTGTGGTTTGCGAATCGGCCGGCGCGGAGTATTCCTCCACTCGCTGGTCGGCAGGGCCAGGATTGCCATTGGCCGGCACGTCGGAATTATTCTGACTGCTCATCGTAACATCCTTATTTATAATTTATTTAATCGAATATAAAAAGCTACCGCAGACAATAAGGTGTCCGCAGTCGCAGCGAAAAAACAATCGGAAATTAAAGAGATGAAGGGGCCAGCGCCCCGGTGGCTGTTATATTATACATATTTTCCGGAAAATATGCAAGGTGGATATTTTCCCTCCTAAAGAGTATTTTTGAATACAAATTGAACAGGTTGGATAATACATCGATTTAATTGGATAATACATTAACAATATCGGATTAGCAAACCAGTATATAATATCATCTTTATGGTAAAAATATCGGTAATCACAGAATTTTTTGTATATTATCTGCAAAATGTCCCGATATTATCAATAATTTTAATTTATCTGTTTAGAGCACAAAAATGCAAACGAAATCAAAGAATATCAGCCAGGCCAACAATCAGAACGAATCTATCCTGTTACAAACGCTAAGCGGTCAGAAACCTTTTAGGGCGCCGGTATGGATAATGAGACAGGCAGGACGCTACCTGCCGGAATATCAGTCAATACGAAGTAAATATGATTTCCAGACTATGTATAAAACTCCTGAGTTAGCCGTCGAAATTTCCTTGCAACCCATCCGTAGATTCGAAATGGATGCGGCAATTGTTTTCTCGGATATAATGATAATTCCCGAAGCTATGGGAATGAAGGTCGAATTCATCGAAGGCAAAGGTCCTGTATTCGAGTATCCTCTGACCACCGAAGAGAGTATTCTCGGCCTTGAAAAAATGCAGCTCGAAAAGCTGCATTATACTCTCGACGCTATCCGGATACTCGACCGGGAACTCCCCTCCGGCATACCCGTCATCGGATTCGCGGGTGCACCGTTTACTCTGGCGAAATATATGACAGATGGGAAAAATCTGAAAACAAATCGCAACCTTAAAGAACTTCGCTACGGCAGACCCGATTTGCTCCACATACTGCTATCAAAGATTACCGATGCAATAATCGATTACTGCCATGCTATGATAGACCGCGGAGTAAAGATCATTCAGATTTTCGACAGCTCCGCAGGATTGCTCGATCATGCGGGATTCACCGAATTCGCATGGCAATATTCCAAAAAGATTTTCGATTCGATCAAAACCAATGAAGTTTATACTATTTATTTTTCACGATCCACCGGACAATGGCTCAGGCAAATCTCGGGCATAGGCTCGGATGTCTTCGGACTGGACTGGACGATCTCTCCGGAAGCGGCAAGAGCGGCGCTCGGAAGCAACGCGAATATACAGGGCAATCTCGATCCAGGGGTTCTGTATGCAGATCGCTCAATAATCCGCGAAAATGTGGCGTCGATGATCAGCAGTTTTTCTGAATTCGACCAGTATATCGCCAACTTAGGCCATGGTATACTCCCCGATATACCAGTAGACAGCGTGCACGAATTTGTCGATACAGTTAAAGAAGAAAGCGCAAAAATATATTCTCGAATAAGATAATAACATGAAATGCCGAACACAACTAAATTCAATATCAACAAAGATTTACTAAAACGATACGAAAGACGCGGGCCGCGATATACCAGCTATCCGACCGCTCCATACTTCCACCAAGGGATCGGGCCGGATGATTATATCGCAGAGCTTAGTCGAACTAACAATCAATCCGACGAGCCAGATTTGTCGCTGTACTTCCATATTCCATTCTGCAAATCGAAATGCCTATATTGCGGCTGCAATTCATTGCCGGCGCCCGGGCGTGCCGTAGTGGATGAATACATTAATTGCCTGATCAAAGAAATGACAATTTTAAAGAGCATGCTCAACACCGCAAGGCAGGTAGTCCAGATCCATTTTGGCGGCGGCACTCCGAATTATCTGGAGATCAGTCAAATCAGGACAATTTTTGATGAAATCATACAGAGTTTTAATATTGCCGATGATTCCGAAATCAGCATAGAACTCGATCCCCGCTTGCTTAGCGGCGAATATCTAAGCGCGCTTCGCCAAACCGGGTTTAATCGCCTGAGCCTTGGCATTCAGGATTTGAATCCGCGGATTCAGAAAACCGTGAATCGTATCCATCCGGAGCAGAAAATCCGAGAATTGGTCAAAAATATCAGAAGCTTGCATTTTCACTCCCTTAATTTCGATCTGATCTATGGCCTGCCCTATCAAACTCTGCCGGAATACGAAGATACGCTTGATCGAGTACTGGATATGTCTCCGGACAGGCTCGCGATTTATAATTTTGCATACCTCCCGGAAATCATGCACCACCAAAAACAATTGCCTGCCGAGGCGCTGCCCGACTCCGAAGAAAAGCTTGACATTCTGAATATGATTATTAACAAAACCACCAAAGCAGGCTATATTTATATTGGTATGGACCATTTCGCAAAAGAGAGCGACGAGCTTGCTAAGGCATTCAGGAATAATTCACTGCATAGAAATTTTCAGGGATATACCGCCAAATCCGGCACTGAGGTTATAGCAATGGGAACCACGGCGATCAGCCAACTTCGGAGGATGTATACTCAGAATACTAAATCTCAGGAAAAATATTTTTCGATGATTAATAAAGGGATACTGCCTGTCGAAAAAGGCTATATGCTTAATGATGACGATATCATGCGCCGTTACGTAATAAATCAGCTAATGTGCAACGGTTTTTTAAGTAAAAATGAATTTAATCAGAAATTCGGAACTGATTTCGACGAGTATTTTTCGGTGGAAATAACCGAACTCAACGGTTTTATCGAAGACGGTCTGCTCGTCAGCAATCAGCATAAGATCGAGGTATCCGGCGCCGGGATGCTTATTGTGCGCAATATCGCAATGGTATTCGATAAATACCTGAAAGACAATCCTCCCCGAAAAATGTATTCGAAGACGCTATGATGCAGCCGGATAGATTAAATATTCTCCTGATAAATCTTGGTGCGCCCGAAACCCCAAACGAAATCAGGCCATTTCTCAGGAATCTGTTTTGCGATCCATTTATTATAAATATTCCAGGTGGAAAAATCTTTCGTCCTTTGCTGGCAGAAATCATCTCAGGAGCACGATATAAAAAATCAAAAAAATATTATGAATTAATCGGCGGAGGATCGCCGCTTTTGGAAATCAGCCGCAATCAGGCTGCAGCGCTGGAAAAGTTGCTTTCAAAGCACTCAAATTCCTCCGTCCGGATCGGAATGCGTTATTCCAGACCATCAATCGAAGACGCCATCCGCGGCATTCCAGACGGAGAAAGATTAATCGTACTGCCAATGTATCCGCAGTATTCATATACCACCACAGCATCTTCCATCGCAGAATTCCACCGGGCGATGAAAAAATACGATAAATCGCTGAACTTCAGCATTATTCCGGATTTCCGGAATCACCCGGCTTATCTCGCTGCCTGCGCTGGGATTATCAACAGCCACTTATGTACATCAGACTTATCAAATGCCCGGAAAACAGCACTGATATTCAGTGCCCACAGCATTCCACAGAAAATTTCCGACGAAGGCGACCCATATCTTTGGCAAACGAGGCAGTCAGTATCGGGTATCATGCAGTTGCTGGAATCGCCGGTAGAGCATTATCTTTCGTTTCAAAGCAAAGCCGGGCCCTCGAAGTGGCTTGAGCCAGACACAGAGGGGCTGGTCGCCGAACTGGGAAGCCATGGCTGTGAGACTATGATTATGTTTCCGGTTAGTTTCACTGCCGACAATTTGGAAACTCTTTATGAAATGGATATTTTATTTAAAAATATTGCGCTGAAATCCGGAGTTAAAAAATTTATCCGCATTCCGGCATTGAATACGGACCCATTATTTATAAAGTGCCTTTACCAAATTATATTGAGCGTATGGAAAAAACAATAAATACAGCAGTTCTGATTATCGGAGCAGGAATTTCGGGACTATCTTCGGCACATTTCCTGAATAAATTAGGAATAAGTTGCGAAATTATCGAGAAAACCTCCCAACCAGGCGGTTCGGTTCGGAGCAATCGTATTGATGGATTTCTGGCCGAGCAAGGTCCGAACAGCGCTTTGGAAACCACCCCTCTGCTCTCGGAGGTATTCAAGGATGCGGGGATTATCGATCAAATGGTCTATGCTAATCCTGACGCCAAAAAACGGTATATACTCAAAAACGGCGAACTCGAACCACTCCCAAACGGGCTACCCGCATTTTTGCGTACAAAATTATTTTCTCCCGCTGCTAAATTTCGCCTTACAAAAGAACCATTTATCAAAAAACGCGATGCAGGCGTAGACGAAAGTCTGGCTGATTTTGTCGTCCGCCGACTTGGAAGAGAATTCCTCGACTATGCAGTCAATCCTTTTGTGGCCGGGATTTTTGCCGGAACACCTGAAAAATTAAGCACAAAATATGCTTTCCCGAAATTGTATCAGTTGGAACAGGAATATGGAAGCTTAATCATAGGAAGTATTCTTGGCGCTAAGAAAAGAAAACAAGCCAGTGAAAAATCAAAGCAATCGGCCAGAATGTTTTCATTTATTAATGGACTCGACACATTCCCCAAAGCGCTTGCTGGTATGTTCGCAAACCACCTGCATTACAACTGTGATGTTATTAGCATCCGAAGAGTACAGGACAAATGGGAATTGATCGCAGCCGACAAACATAATAAATATACATTTATCGCCCGATCGCTTCTGCTTACTGTCCCTGCTCATACATTAAGAATTATACCTTTGCCCGAAGGCATGCCACCCATCGACCGTGAAATATATTATCCACCGGTTGCGGTTGCTTTCTTTGGCTATCGCGACAATCCCGCCGGAATGCCGCTGGACGGCTTTGGCTTTCTTGTTCCCGAAAAAGAAAAAAAGAATATACTGGGCACAATCTGGAGCTCTGCTTTATTCCCCAATCGAGCGCCCGAAGGCGGGACTGCATTCACTACATTTATCGGAGGAAGCCGGCAACCAGTCAATGCATTGAAATCCGACGACGAGATAGCTGATATGGCCTACAAAGACCTGGTATCAATTATGGGAATCAACCGCCCGCCCGATGTCAGAGCGATTTTCAAATGGAGAACAGCAATCCCTCAGTATGAATTGGGCTACGGCAATATTCTCAGAGAAATTGAACAATATGAATGCAAGAATCCCGGTTTGTTCATTTCAGGAAATTTCCGCGGGGGAATATCTGTGGCTGATTGCGTAAAACAAGCAAGCATCATGTCAGCGAGGATGAAGGAATACCTGCACTGAACTGACAAATCAGCTAAATACTCCCGGGCGGAGACAGAACTATACCAATCTGCCCCGAACATTGCCGGGCCGGCGGTCATTGCGTATCGCTCGTACCGGGCAGCATTCATCATCGCATCTATCTGATTTGCCTGCTCAATGCAGTCGATCGATTCCTGCATTGACCCGACATACTGCGCCCTGTCCCGCCGCGGCTTCTCGCGCTCGGGCGCGAGGCCGGTCGGGTCGGCAAAGTTTACGGGGTCGGAGGCGCCGTAGGCGTAGGGCGTGGTGACGG
>CAZEMR010000117.1:0-6267 GCA_964513465.1 uncultured Hyphomicrobiales bacterium | reverse complement strand
CTTCCATGGCTTTATCGAGTGGAATGCGTTTCTGAAATCGTAGAAACCAGGGATATGTTGGCCTTGGGTAACCGAGCTGTCGCATTCGATTCCGGCATGGATAATCGCAGGCAATATTTTATCTCCCGGCTCGATGCAATAATTACCGGCCCGGAAGCAGTTGCATTCATATTCCGGATCGGCGGGGCGGATTAAATTATCAAGATAATCTTTTCCGGCTTTTGCTAACTCATAAATTTTGTCGGCATCAAGCGAGTGCAATGCCCAATTATCCAAATTCAGTTCCCATCTGCCATTTTCAAATTTCGCATCGAGCCATTGCGGATGCAGGTGAAGCTGGGCGTCATGTCCTCTATCAACAGCTTTTAGAATTATGGTTTCCCACGAATCGGCCACCTTCTGATGCTCCGGAATAGCGGACTTTGCATGAGCCAATTGCTGGCAGACTTCTGCCATTATAGTCATTTTTGCACCGAATTCTTCGAACAAACGGAATATCTCTTCCATCGGCCGATGCTGTAATTCGTAATAATTGCCAGAGCCATCGCCGAACAGCTCCCAGTCGTTTGTGAATATCAGCGCAAATTTCATTGATTATTTAATCGAATATATTGTAATATTTTTGTCTGCAAGATCGAGCATTTCGTCAAACATAAGATTGCTTAGTGCGCGGAAGAATTTCATGCCCTTTATATCAATGTCTTCACAAATATTTTTTGGGATATATTTTTCAAAGAATTTGGGCAGCGAAAAATTCATTTTTTTCATGTCATGAGCATATGTATCTACGATCCTGACGCTTTTATCGTAATCAATGCACTTAGCATTAAATAATTCCGGATGATAAGGATTGACCGGGAATTTTTCTTTTAAATAATCGTCAACCGTATGTACAGCCGAGAGATATGTGGTCATGACACCTACGCCAATGATTTTGGCTTTGTGATCAAATATTTTATAATATGGCGAATTTGTATCATATGGATATGGAGAATCAGGATGGTTTACGGTTAATTCTTTGGCCAGCGGGCCGATTGCCGCAACGGATTTAGTCGGATGCAGGCTGCGTATGCTCTGGCTGTGGCGTCTGGCGAATTCGCTGAGAATACCTGTATACGAAGGAGTGCGCTTTATATTAAATATCTGACCGGTTTTAAGAAATTCATATGACGTAACCGGTGGATAGGTGGGGAAAAGCAAAGTGCCCTTTTCTCCGACTGCATCCATTAATATATTCAGTGTTTCGTAGAATGGGAAATCGAGATTCAATTGATCCAGAGAGCTATGAACAAACACAACATCTTCTTTCTCTATTCCCAGATTATCCAATAATATATTTCTGAAATCCGCAGCCGAAAGAATCGGGAGCGAGCTTACATATGCTTTCAGCTTTGCAGCCTGAGCCGCCCGGTATCTTTTCTTCAGATTTTCAGGGATTATTTTTTTTATAAAGTGCTTCATTCTCCGAATTTCCTGGTTTTTTTATACCTTTCACCAAAATGAGCAGACTTCGTGAATTTAATTTTCACAGGTACTTTGTAAGATTCCAGTTTGTCGCTGCAATACTTCTTGATCTGAGATTTCAGCGAGCGTTTGTCGAAATCAGTTTTATTTGGAGTAACAATGGCACAGACAATATTACCCATGATCGGATGCGACTCGCCGTATACGGTTGCATCGGCAACCATATCCATGGCATTAATAATATTTTCGACTTCTGCGGGGAAAACTTTTTCGCCGCCCACATTAATTATTTCGCTTTCTCGGCCAAGGATGCGATAGTACCCGTTTTTTTTCTCGACCCGGTCGCCAGTGACAAACCATCCGTCTTCGGTAAAAGGGGTTGGTGCATTCAAATAGCCAAGCATTGCCGACTTTGCTTTTATATATAAAATACCATCTTCGATTTTTGTTTCGTAGCCTTCGCCCCCGATTTTCATCCAGGTTGATGTATTGGTTTCGGATTTGGAACGCAACGTACCGACTTCGGTAGTACCGTATTTCTGCAAAAACTTAGCGTTGGGAAATATTTCGTTGACCCGCCCGAGAAGCCAGTCGCTCATAGGCTCTGTGCCATATGTCACATATTTTACCGAGGAGAGGTCGTAATTTTTGTAGCTCTCGCTGAGCAGCAGAAGTTTCAGAAATGTAGGGGTAACCGGCACCACTTCGGCCGAATGTAGCTCCGTTATGCGGCATATATTCTCAGGATTACGGTCTTCGGGTATTATAATAGTACTTGCATTCGAGAGTGAATAAAACAGGGTATCGATCCCACCGATATGATCATAAAGCATAAACGCAATCGTTCTGAAATTTTTGCGCGGAGATTTGTATTTGGCGAGAAGTCGCGATACATCATGCACCGCCGCTTTGGGGCTGCCGCTAGTCCCGGAAGAAAACAGGACTAAGCCAGGATGACATTGCGAATTCAGAGTTTCATATAATGCTGGTTTTGTGCTATTGATTTCCGAATAATCAAAGCCATTTTTATCGGAATAATTAATTATAAAATCAGGATTTGCTATAGAAATATATTCTTCTTTTTTTGATTTCGAATCAATGGCAATAGGTATCGCGATATTATTGTTATCCAGAATCGCAAGAAAAAGCGCTAATGAATTTGGAAATGGACGTGACTGCAGAGCAACGGAATCACCTGGATTTATACCTCTTGATTTCAAATCAGTTTTATATTCGTTAATTTTTTCCGACAACCATTCATATGAATAATTCCGATCCTGGAAAATAAAGGCGATTTTATCAGGATTATTTTTAAAAATATTTTTTAAAAAATCCAGATACATCACACCCCACCCAGATAAATCACCTGACCCGTTATGAAATCGCTTTCGGGACGGATAAAGAAATCTATAACATTTGATACATCTCTGAATTCTCCGAGGCGACGGATTGCCTGTCTGGATATAAGTGACTCCATTTTGGATTTCGGGACCGCGCGGATGAGATCTGTGTCAATCGGGGTCGGACCGACAGCATTCACCGTGATGCCGAATTCCGCGAATTCCCGGGCAAGCACTTCCGTAAGACTCACAATTGCGGCCTTCGATGAGGCATATGCGGCCTCGCCTTCGAGCTTCAGCGGGGCTGCCACCGTCGCAAAATTAACAATCCGGCCGTATTTATTCTTTTTCATTAATTTAGCGGCTTCCCGACAGAAAAGGAATGAGCCCATTACGTTTGTCTGATAAATCTTCTGCATTGTTTTCAACGGGGTCAAAAGCGCATGATTCATCGAAGCGATGCCCGCGTTATTGACCAAAGCATCAAGTCTGCCAAATTTGTTTCGGATATGCGAAAACATCTTTCTGACTTCGGACTCATCAGCCACATCCAGCGCAAAATGAAAATAATTCCCGGAATCGATCGATGATTCTCCCCGGCTGCAGCCATAAACAATATGGCCTTTGTCGAGATAATACTCCGCCAGATATTTGCCTATGCCCTTGCGGGTGCCCGTAATCAATATTATCCGTTGCTCAGCCATTTTCCTCCCTGATCAGTTGCGTAATATAATCGGCAAGCCGGTCGATCGACTGGAAAGGGCTATTGGATTGCGACATCGCTTTTTCGTCCGCAATTGTCAGCGATATATCAGTTTCGTCGTCAATAATATCTTCCACCGCTACGATGAAATTCACAAGCGCCAGCGAGTCCAGTTTGCCGTCTTTTCCGAATAGCTTTGTGTCGGGTGATTTGGCAAGCTGCTTATTTTTCGGTAGCTGTTCGTTTACTTCATCGACCGCTATATATATTAAATCAAGAATTTTATTCTTTTCCATCATTGCACGCCTTTTTTATCGAATTTTTAAACATTTTTTTTATATATTCATTTAATATTCTTAATAATCTTACCGGAGTCTGTCGTGCAAAAATATCTGTTAGTAATATTTCTGACTCTTATTTCACTATTATATGATGCTTCCGGGTCAATTACAAAGATACAAAACTGGCAGCTTAATTTCATAGAAAACCGTGGTCAGATAGTCGATACTGACAATAAGTTACGATCGGATATTAAGTATTATTGTAATGCCGGAGATGTATCCTTCTACCTGACGAATAAAGGCATTTCAATTGTTCAGGGGCGTATTTCCGACAGTCCGCCAATTTCGCAGGGCCGATTGCAATATGCTGATTATGAACTCTATCGCTTCGATCTTGATTTTATTAATACCGGAAGCGGAGTTGAATTAATCGGGAAAAACCCTCTTTCCCCAACCATGAATTTTTATCATCCGCAGTGCCCCGAGGGAATCACCGATGTGTCAATCTATTCTAAAGTTATTTATAAAAATATTTACGAGGGAATCGACCTCGAATTTTATGTCATGAATGGCAGGATCAAATATGATTTCATTATCCATCCACATGCCGCCCCTCGGGATATTAGGATGCAGATAAAAAATGCAAGTGCAAATTTGTCTGATCATGGCGAACTCGAACTCATAACGCCGCTTGGAAATATTATTAATAAATCTCCGGTGAGTTATGCCGTTCGCAACAAAAGCAAAATTCCTGTAGAAAGCTCATATTTACTTAATAATAATATTATTACATATAAAATTGATAAGATTAACTCCACAGACACTCTTATTATCGATCCGGAAATCGAATGGGCCAGCTACTGCGGAGGAGGTCTTCTCGACGAGCTTCGCGGCGGAGTAGATGACTATCCCGGCGGAGGATTTGTGGTCGCCGGACTTACCTCGGGGCAGGGATTTCCGGCTAATCCGGGACAGATTATTAATACTAACGGCGGATACGACAATGTTATCATGAGATTCGACTCTAAGAATGAATTAATGTGGACCACTAACATCGGTGGTAGCAATAGCGAAGGCACAATTGATATACTTGCATCGAAGGATGGTTCAATATGGATTTCAGGCGAAACATGTTCGCATAATTATCCTGTTACTATCGATGCCTTTCAGAATAAGAACCGCGGCGGGTATTCCGACGGCATATTGGTTAAATTCTCGCCTGAAGGCAAAAAGCTGTTTGCATCATACTGCGGTGGTAATGGCTATGAGTCTTTGCTCGGTATGGCAGAAGTGCCAGACAAGGATATGATCTGGATTTCCGGTCAGACCCAGAGCACTGATTTGCAGTGTACTCCTAATGCTATTAAGAATTCCCGCACTTTTAATGAGTCCAGTTACTTTGCGGGTGTCGCAATGGACGGCAGTTTGATTATGCTATCATATTATGACGGGTGGGCTGCTGAAGATGTCGCAGCCGATGCCGAAGGAAATCCGATATTGATAGGCTGGACCAAAAATTCTGATATTAAAACCGACATGAATAGCTTCCAGCGTCAATTCGGCGGTACAACCGATGCTTATATCGCAAAAATAAATTTTGAAGACGGACAAACCGAATGGGCAAGTTATTCAGGCGGAAATGCGGATGACCGAGGCTTCAATATTTGTCACGATGGGGATGAATCTATATATGTAACCGGAATTACGCATAGCAATAATATGCCAGTCAATGGTAATGCGTTTCAGCGTATATTCGCAGGAGTAAGCGATTATTTTGTCGCCAAATTTGATGATTCGGGGAATAATCAGTGGTTGACATATTACGGAGGCCACGATTCCGATGGATTCACCGGCGAAAATTCTTACATGGGAGGAATTGATTACAACAAAGCCAATAATGAAATCGCTTTTTCAGGCAGAACATTAAGCCCCGATTTCCCTGTCAGCGCAAACGCCTCCCAACCATATCTGAGTGGTAATTATGATGCGTTTTACGTGATTTTAAATGAGTCCGGCGAATTGTGTTTTTCTACATATTGTGGCGGGCAAAGTGAAGAAATCGGATATGATGTCCATTATGTTTCTCCTACTTGTTTCGTCGGCGTAGGAGTTACCAACTCCACTGACTTCCCCACCACGCCTGATGCACTGCAGCCGGATTATCAGGGGAGTTTCGACGGGTTTCTGGTAAAAATTTGCTTATGCAGTGCGGCGCCCCCCACGATAACTGCCACAGCTACTTCGATCTGCGAGGGAGAGACCGCAACTCTGACCGCCGGCGAGGGATATGCCGAATACCTCTGGTCGAACGGCGAATCGTGCCGCTCGATTGAGGTCAGCGAATCGGGCGAATACTGGTTCGAAGTAATAGATGAGCTTGGCTGCACCTCGCGATCGGATATTATTCGCATCGAGGTAATCCAGGGCAGCCCGGATGGGATCATGGCCATGCCCGCAGCTTCGCCATTCCGGCGCGTGC
>CAZEMR010000116.1:0-6426 GCA_964513465.1 uncultured Hyphomicrobiales bacterium | reverse complement strand
GCGCAGCACCTGTATATTGGGCAGGAAGGGCCCCATTTTGTCCTTATAATGCGGTTTGTCCATCAGCGAGAGTGCGCCATAGGTGCGGCCATGGAATCCGCCGGTGAACGCCACAATCTTGGTTTTGCTCATTGCGTGGCCCCAGCGCCTGACGAGCTTGATGATGCCCTCGATGGATTCGGCGCCGCTGTTCGAAAAAAACACGCGGTCGTAGCCGGTCATCCGGCAGAGCTTTTGGGCAAGCAGACTTTGCGGCTGCTGATAGAAATAATTCGAGACGTGCATGTATCGCCCGACCTGGTCGCAGACGGCCTTTTTAACGCGGGGATGCGTGTGTCCGAGTGCGTTGACGGCGATACCGCCGAGAAAGTCGAGATATTCCCGGCCGTCTTTGGAATATATATAGCAGCCTTCCGCGCGTTCGATTTCCAGCGGAAAGCGCTTATAAGTCTGGAAAATGTGCTTTTTTTCCATATCGATTACTGTTCCCATTTCATTTCCTGAATTAATTATTTGAAATTTAACAAAATTTTGGATTTATGAAAATAATAATAGAAATAATCTGAATCAAGGGGTCAGCGGCAGATTGAAATGATTGGCAATTACCCATGATAATGAATGACTTGCCATTAGCGAAAAAAGTGCACAGGCGATTATCCGCTTGTGCTTCATGTCCTGGATTTGAAGGAAATTATACCATACATGCAGTGCAAATACGAGGCCGGCGATTGCGTACAGATTCCAGTCCTCGTTAATTGCGATCAACGAACGCCATAGCGCCAGAAACGCAAACATCATGATCGACGCAACGCCGAGGAAGCGGTTGAAATTACTGCGGGCAATGCGACGCCAGACGAGCAGCGGAATATAGAGCACAAAATACGGCGCTATCAGAAACCCGAGGTTGAGCATCTGGTATATATACCAGGGATCGGGCCGCGAAATATGTCCGAGCACATTGCCGCCGTGACCCATTGCGTGGCTGTGGTAATAAAGATCGCTCAGCGGCAAACCATTGAAATGAAAGAACATAAGCACGGCAATAAAATAGCCCGCCATCGCGGCAACCGAGGTCAGCACACGTATGAGCCGTCCTTTTTTCCATTCAAGCATGAATAAATATAGCAGCGAGGGCGCCAGAAAAAACGATAGCAGATGGAAGGAAGCCGCGACTATGAGTACGATCGAAGGCGCAAGGATCGATACTTTATCCTTTATATATAATCCGGAAATAAGGAAATATAGCATCAGAAGCGTTGCGGTGAGAGTATAATTCTCCGGATCGCCAAAGAAAATGCCGATATACCCGCCGGTGAACGCAAGCAGGAACCATGCGGCAGCGTGCTCGGCGAGAAATTTGTGCGTAAAACGTCCAAACAGCACGACAAAAGCGCCGCCGGCAATCGAGTTGATCACCTGATAAGAAAAAATGACATCCCAGCCGAAGAGGTTATTCGTAAGCTGCCAGAATTTGGAATGTATATATAATTCAAGGATTTCGTCGTGGGTGATATGAGCTCCGCGGATCGGCACATCGGTGATGAATTTTTCGGGGAATAATTTTGAATCATAGTTCAGAAAATTATTCGAGAGCAAAAGGAATATCGCCGTAAATATTATAAACAGCAATGCGTTGCCAGCGGGAGTTCCGAAGATCATGCGGGAAATCCTCCATCGGTCGATTCGTATTGCGCTGATCCGCCATGCGATTATGAATATTCCCATTGCGATGAAAGGCATCGCCCATGCGGAAATTCTCCCCCATTGCCAGAATCCGAATGGCCGCCAGGTTTCGGGCAGCGCAGGCCCGATAATCGGCGCAATGGTATAGGCCATCAGATAGAAAGCGATGATCAAAATATAGGCGGAATGCTCTTTCATCCATACTCCGGAAAATCGTCCTGAGAAATTCTCCGAAATTAATTACATATATATTAAAATACAATTTTTATTATTTATAAAATTGCATTGTATATCGGCCGGGGCAATGTCAGATGCAGGATCATGCTGCCGGTATTTATTCGTTTTTGCAGGTCTTGATTCCCATTATCCGATAGAGCGGACAAAAGCGGGTGACGGCGGTCAGCAGCGGAATCAGCGCGATCAGCCCCCACCATGATTCATAATAAATTCCCAGCCCCGCGATTGCTATTGCCAGCATGATGCGGATCGACGTGTCGGCTTTACCCATATTGCATTTCATAAGTCACCATAAATTAATGATTAAATAGGATTTAACGATGAAGTGAAACTATATATATAAACGCGGGCAATGCGGATTAATTTTATCCGGTTTAATGAAAAAAAATATCCCGGCTGACCTTTTTGGTTCCGGGATAATTTCTTCTCGCAAATTGCGGGAATAATCGGGATCGATGCTTCAGGTATCTGAGTTTGGGGTTAAGAATGGCGTCGATCCGCGACATATGAACAGGGTATTTGTTAGCCTTAGCTAAATAGGAACACGACCTAAGCGGAATTATATTTTAGGCTACACAAATATTTCCAGATTCGATTTATTTAATTTATTTTGGGATAATAGGAATTTACAGAAAGCAGAGTATCGAATGAGCAATGAGTTAAAATGGACGCGCGGCCTGTTTGGCAATGAATATACATTGATCCGCAATAATAAGGGAATCGGCGGCATGAAGAGCGGGGCGTTTTCGTTCTCAGCGAGGGCGGAAATAGACGGCCGCAGATATGACTTCATCCACCGCGGGAGTTTCCGCCGCAAAACCATTATTTACGATCGCACGGCCGACCAGCCAATCGGCGAGATAGTATTCCATCCCTGGCTTTCGCGGGCGTTTATCCGCTTCAGTTCGGGGAAGATGTATAAATTCCGCTTTACGAATCTGTGGGAGACCGAGTGGGCGATTCAGGGCGGCGACGGCGGGATGGCCATATATTCGGGCAATAGCCGTCGGGGCGAAATATACGAAGGCAATGCCGACGAGGCATCAATCCTCGCCGGCCTTTATATTGCCAATAATTTTTGGGAGATCAGCATGATTGTGATTATAATGGCGCTGATTTCGTCCTCCATCGCAGTGGGGATCGTTTTCAATTAATCCTCTCAGCCGATACCTGCGGCGCGCACCTGCTGCTCAATATTGGGTCTTAGCTGGATATTGTGCTCGCGGGCCTTCATCAGGTATTGCCGCGCTTTTTTGAGATTTTTCTGCTGAATATTCCATGCAATCAGATTGTTATAAGGATCCGGCAGATTGGGCTGGATCCGAATCGCCTGCTCCCATGCCTCTACCGCTTTATCCATCTTTCCCATCATAGCCAGCGAACCGCCGATATTTGAATATGCCGGCGCGAATTTCGGATTGAGCTGCAGAGTCCGTCTGTATGCCTGTATCGCCTTTTCGGGCTGCTGTGTGTGATAATAAGCTACTCCGAGCATAAATACCCAATGGAAGAATTTTGTGTTATGGGCGGCTTTTTCGAGATACGGAATAGATTTCTTGAAATTTTGCTTGAGAACCAGCGCCTTGCCCATGTTGTGGTTGGCTATGGGATCGGTTGGATCGATCTTCAGCGCCTTTCGGGCATAGACGAGCGCAGTATCGACCTTGCCCTCCTGCAGCTTCAGCGCGGAGAGATCGACGTATAAATTTTTATTATTCGGATTGCGCACTACGCCCAACTGATACAGCGAATCGGCCTGCCCGAGCTTGCCCTCGACGAAATACGCCTTGCCGAGATCGAGATAGCCGCGTGATTTTTCGGGATACATCTCTACGTGATGCGTCCAGAATGTGGTGCGGTCTTCGAAGTGGGGCTTATATATATATGAGCGGTAGCCCAGCGCGGCGATTATCAATAGCATCACCACTATCGGGATCGGTTTTCGGAAATCCACCTTCAGTCCGCGGAGTATTTCGATCACTACGATCATGATACCGATCATCGAGAGGTAGGCGCGGTGCTCTGCGTAATCGAAGAAGTCATCGACATAAACTATGCGCACGAACAGGGTCGGGAAGAAAAATATCAGGAACCAGAGTATGCCGAAGAATGCGCGGTTTTTCTCGACTGGTTTGAGCCATATCAATAGCGCAGCCAGAATTATCATAAATATTATTCCGCTGACAATCGAGAACATCTCGAAATTGGAAAGCGCAATCATCTTGACCGGCAGGAACATCTTGCCGATCATCGCCGGAATTGTGGGGTAATTTTTGATAAATGCGTCAAATCCGATGGTATCGGGGTTGTCGATACCGGTCAGTGCGGCATTGCGCATGAAATACCAGATTATGACAATAATGGTCCAGCCCAGCCCCACCATGAAATTGCGCATGGTAATCATCTTCTCTTTGCGCCACAATAGGACGTATGCGATGCCGACCACTGGCAGCACGCCGCCGATTTCTTTGGTGAACAGAGCCATGAAGAAGAAGAAATTCTGCAATAAATATAAGAGGACGATTATCAGATAATCTTTGCCCTCGTAGCGGTCTTTCTGGTATTTATATAGAGAGACAAGGCAGATAAACGACAGCAGCACGAATATCGTAATCAGCGAGTCGTTGCGGCCGGAAATCCATGAAGCAGCCGGAGTTAATATCGGGTGCAGGGCAAATATGACCCCGAAGAAAAATGATTTGATTTCGGTATATCCCAATCGCAGCAGGAAGAAAAATACCAGCATCGACCCCAGAACGTGTATCATCAGATTTGTTTTGTGGTATATGGATGGATCAATCCCGCCGAGCTGGTTGTCGATTATAAACGAAATCGCCAGAATCGGGCGGTAGTATGAAGTGCCGATCGTTTTATCGAAGGACTTCCATACATTGTCCATATCCTGATTGTACTGCTGGTAGTCCATCACAAAGATGTTGTCGTCGCAGTAAACCAGATTGAAATCGCTGACATTATTGTAAAAGAAAAAGGTAACCAGGCCGATAACAATCGCCATAGCGGCTATCTGCCCTATTCGCTTCCAGTCGGTCGGCTGTGAATTGCTGACGTGTGATTTTTTGACTTGCTGCTGTTTTTTGGATTTAGGATTTCTTTTAGCCATATCTCATCGGAATTTGATAATAAATTCAGAATATAAATTCAAAAATAAGAATATAAGCCATAATAATAAAATCTAATATTAATACGGATTAATTCCTGTGAATTCAAAATCATTGCCGAGCATCTAATCCCCGGCCAGCTTCGCATTATTCGCAGCGGAAGAGGTCGCGGCAGCTGATCAGATTGGCGCTTTTGCCGAACATCACCACCAGATCGCCCTCGCGGAGGTGCATATCCGCCGGCGGATTGGGGTGCGACTCTCCGTCGCGCTTGATTAATAATATCATTGTGTCGAAATCGCTTCGCAAATTCGAATCGGCTATCCGCTTGCCATCGAGCGGGGAATCCTTTGTTACGCGATATGTCCGCATTTCGTAATCCGGAGCATGGAGCCTGAGCTGGCCGCCGGTCATCCGGCTTTGCGATACCGAGCGCAGCATCGAATATCCTTCTCGGCGCACATGGCTGATGAACTGCTCGATTTCGGCAGCCGGCACCAGATATTTCGAAAGCACTAGTGCGAAAATTTCGATCGAGGTCTCGTATTCCTCGGGGATTACCTCGTCGGCGCCGAGCTTTGTCAGAGGGCCGGTTTCGCCGACGTAGCGCGTGCGCACGATTATATATGCGTGGGGGTTCAGGCTGCGGGCAAGCCCGGTGATGGCGCGCTCGGCCGTGGGGTCGGATATGGCGACAACGACGGTATTCGCTTTTTTAACTCCTGCGTGAATAAGGACTTCCTCCTTTGTCGAATCGCCGAAGAAAATGGGTTCGCCGGCCTCCTTTTCGGATTTTACGGTGTCGGGATTCATTTCGATAATCACGTATGGGATGTCGGCGATTTTTGCTGCGCGGACGATGTTGCGGCCCACCAGTCCATAGCCGATTATCACGATGTGGTCTTCGAATTTATGTTCGTAGTCCTCGTTGGATACCAGCTCGCGGGAAAGGAATCCGGGCAGACGATACCGCACGGAAGCCTCTGCAGCGCTGCGTCCCCAGCGTATTACGAAAGGAGTGAATGCCATCATCACCACCGCCGCGGCGAGAAATACCTGATAATCGAAGTCGGTCATCAAGCCGTTTTCGATACCGGTGCGGGAGAGGATTAGAGAGAATTCGCCTATCTGGAATAATGTGAATCCAGTGATAATTGCAATTCTGAGGGGATATTTCAGTGCAATTGCAGCAAATGCGCCTGTGATTATTTTGATAATAAAGATCGATCCGATTACCGCCAGGATTATCCATAAATTCTGCGCAAGGAAGCCCAGATCGAGCATCATCCCGATGGATACGAAAAAGAAGCTCGAGAAAATATCTTTGAATGGTGTGATATGCCCCAGCGCCTGGTGGTTATATTCGGATTCGGAGATGATAAGGCCT
>CAZEMR010000115.1:0-6440 GCA_964513465.1 uncultured Hyphomicrobiales bacterium | reverse complement strand
GCTATGGCAGAATTTCACCACCGCAAGACCGGCTCCTACGGAATCGCCGCAAATTCTCGCGCCCGACGATGGCGAATATAAGGTCGACACAACGACTACATTCCGTTGGCGGGGCGCGGAATATGCAATGGCCTGCCGCTTCCAGGCGGCGACCGGCGTGTTCGAAACCCCCGAAATTGATACGCTTATCGACCATCCCGGCGCGGTGATGAATTTCTGGTGCAAACAGCTCGAAGAGGGCAAAACTTACCGATGGCAGGTTCGCGGCGAGAACGAAAAAGGCGCAGGTCCGTGGTCGGAAGCGCGAACCATACATACGTTCGATCCCGCTTCGGTTGGCGAAAATGGCGGGGCGGCTGATATATCGGTTTGGCCCATACCAGCATCGGAAGAAATAAAAATTGGTTTTTCACTTCCGGATGCCGGAACCGTCAAATTGCGAATATATGATATTGCGGGACGTCCCGCACTGGAAAAGAGATATCGCATGGGTGCGGGCCGGCATTCCGTATATATTCCGATAAACGGCTTTGCTCAGGGCCTGTATATATATCGGATGGAAATAAATGGAATTACCCGATCCGGAGCATTCATTGTAGATTAATACCCTCATGCAATGAAGACGGCGCGAATCCTTAATCCGGGGTTCGCGCCGTCGGCTCGTCGAATTATTCTATTAGAATCATTTTCTTCTATTCTTTCCAGTATTTGACGCCTTCCTGCATCCATGCGGGTTCGGGTGCGCCGAGCAGGTAGTGATCAAAGAATTCCTTCATTTTGATTGCGTAATCCAGCTTGTTCCAGTATTTGCGCGGGTGGTGCGGTTCGCCGCGGTATTGCAGCATCCAGACGGCTTTGCTCAGGCGGCGCATTCCGAGGTATAGCTCTATCCCCTGCTGCCACGGCACTGCTTCGTCTTCGTCGCCGAACATTATCAGAAGCGGCGTCTTGATGCGCGGCACTCCGAACAGCGGCGAATTACCAATATATGTATCCAGCGAATCCCAGAGATTGCCGCCGATGCGGCTCTGCCACATCTCGTACTGGAACTGCCGCGCCAGGCCCGTGCCCAGACGGATGCCGCCATATGCGCTGGTCATATTCGATACCGGGGCGCCGGCGCAGGCTGCTGCGAACATATCGGTCTGCGTTACGATGAAGGCCGCCTCGTAGCCGCCCCACGAGTGCCCCTGGATTGCGATGCGATCCGGATCGGCGATGCCCATATCAATGAGTTTTTGTGAGCCGCGCTCGAGTGCGTCGGTTGCGTTGAATCCGGGCCGCCCGTCGTAAAATTTAATATCTGGCAGGAATATCACATAATCATCACTGAGATAGACCGGGAAGCAGGGCCGGTGGTTGATGGCCGGCTGCACGAATGATTTGGCGCGGTCGGAGAAACGTTCGTAGAAATATATCAGCACGGGGTATTTTTTGCCCGGCTGGTAATCGTCCGGCTTAATGATATAGCCCTGCAGCGTATCGCCTTCGGCATTCTGAAATTCCACCAACTCGGTGGTGCCCCAGCGATAGTCCTTCATCTGCGGATTGGCATCGGATAATTTCCGGGCGTTGCGGAAGAGCATATCGCATGTCCACAGATCGGGAAATTCTTCGAAGCTCTCGCGTGTGAAGAGCATTTGGTCGACGTCTTCTGCTTTGCCTGCAAAATGAATGCGCTTATCTTCATTGACAATGCCATCTGTGATTCCGAATACCCGAAAGTCTGTGAAATAAATGCCCTGATATTTCTCTTTCGTATGGAATCCCGACACCAGCATTGTGTCATTTATCGAATAGTATTCCTTGTTTTTATCATAATGAATTATTCGGAATTGCATCTCATTGAGCCTGCCCTCGGCCACGGTATTGCTGAGCGCGCCATGCTGACCGCCGGTCTCGATTGTCCAGATGTCGTATTTGTCATAGACCATCATGCCCATGTCCTCTTCGTACCAGCCGCCGAATCCATAGCTTGGCGGGTCGATTGGTACATCCCAGTCCTCCTGCCAGAAATTCGGCTGGAGCGGCTCGGTTACGTTGTCGGACTTTCCGCTCTCAACATTATATATATACCAGTCGCCATCCATAAAGTATCCGACATATTTACCGCTTGGCGCGATATATGCGCTTTCCGTCAGTTCTTTGGCGATCAGCTTCCTTTCGCCGGAAATGAGATCGACGAGATACAGATCATTGAACCAGCCCTCCCAGGTGATACGTTTCAGATATGGAGTATCATCGTAACCTAATGCATAATCAGGATTTTCGACTGCGGGCACGTTAGACAGTTCGGTATCGGCCAGTTTGACGAACTTTTTCGGATCGAGATGATACACGGCTCGGAATGTGCGGTCTTTGCTCTGCTTCCACCAGATATCGCGATGGGTGGCGATACGCGGATCGTCCCAGTGCCACATCGTCAGCTCGGTTTTTTTCAGAATTTTATCTTTATTATAATAATCTTCTTCTGTGAATTCGATCTTGTCCTCGTCGGTGGTATCGCGCTCGAATACCGGCTTGATGCCGAGGAATACGCGATCGCCGTCTTTTGTCCACTTCAGGGAATTTTTATGCGGGATGTACCAATCCGCTGGAATTTTTTCGGAATCCACGGCAATAGAATGCTCATTTGATACGCCATTCCACAGATGCAACAGGCAGACGTCTGGCTGACCCTTGTCCATTAGCGGAGCGCCGAGAAATGCCAACACCGAGCGCGGCTTGTTCCATTCGAGATTCGAGAAATATGAGCTATCTTTTTGAATAATGGTGAATTCCGGGGCAAATTCCTCATCCAGCGCGCGATAGTAAACGCCGTCGGATTTGCCATCGACCGACGAGACTGCATAAAATATATATTGCGAAAGCGAATCAAATATGAATTCGTTCACGAATGGGATTGTGATCTCGGTACCGGAATTCATATGCCGCAGGCTCAGTTCATCGCCGATCGCCTTTTTATCGAGGGATTTATTTTTTGGCGCATCCCCTTCGTAATACTTAACATAAGCCATCCACCGGGAATCGTCCGAGAATTTGAATTGCTTCACATTTTCGATATTCTTAATATTCCCATTCGCCAGGTTAACAATTGCCATTCCGGGATTCGGTTTATTTTTGGGATCGGCATTGGCTGCTTCGATTGCGTCCGGCTCGATGCGGAATGCCGCCCATGCGGAGTTTTTCGCAATCTTTGGCCGGGCGCCTCGCTCCACCTTATATATAATGTTAGTATCGGTCGCACGAACAACTCCCGTGGGATTGCCACGGTCGGGGTCGAGCCACCAGGCAGCCCAGGCGCCGTCATCCGAAATGCTCGCCCCGTGCAAGTCATTGAATTTCATGACATCTTCATAAGTAAACGGCTTTTTGTCCTGCGCGATAGCCGCGGAAGAAATTACCGCCCATGCAATAATTACATAAATAATTCTGGTCAAATTCCTCATGATTCATTTTGATTCGTATGTTCAACATCTGTTTGTTTTTGGCGTTTTTGTTCGGCCCAGGCTATGCTTTTGTAGATCACATAGATAGAAAATGCGAGTATCGAAAGCCCCCAGAACCAGTATGGCAAAAATAAATACTGCGAAATCACCGCTGTGTCGGATAGATAATGAGTCTCCTCGATATTTCCCCCGGGGCTGAAGAGGTAATTGAGGCTGAGATAAAGGCTTACGATGGCCTGCACTCCGAGTATTTGTACCGACCACCTCTGCAATTTATCGCCGCCCTTGAAGGCAATATATAATATTATCGCCGCAAGAATGAGTATCGCCACAGCCCCGAAAGTCGTGCGCACCCAAATGAGTACGCTTGCTGCCATGATTATCCCCAGTGCAGTGAGGGCGATTCGCGAGGTCTTTTCGGATTTCGAGCTTATTATCAGCAGCGATCCTGCAAATGTCGGCCCAAGCGGCCCCGCAGCGGCTATAATCGCCCGGCCGATATTCCCCAGCCAGAGCGTCCCGCTGTGGTAAGCCAGCCCCGAGCCGTTCGGATAAAGCTCCAGCTTGATAAACGTCCCACCCATAATTATCGAGGCGACTCCGTGGGCCATTTCGTGGAACCATGTGCCAAGTATAGTGAAGGGATACAGCGCGAGAGTTCCGCCCGGCACCTGCCATAGGCCAACCGTCATGATGGCGATTATCAGCAGGCCGACTGTGCGGTTGTTGCGTAGTTTGGATTTGATTTCGTATAATTTCATGAATTCCCCGGAATGATTTTTCCCAAAATAAGAAATTTCGGGCAAAATATTTACCCCGCAAAACAGTTTTATATAAGATGTAAGTTATGTAATAATATTAATCCAATACATTGTCATTATTTAAATTAAAATCGAACTATGAGCCGTCGGGCGACCAGCCCCAGGCCATCAAAGAGCTGATCGAGGGCATCGAACGCGGCGATAATTATCAGACTCTGCTCGGTGTCACCGGATCGGGCAAGACTTTTACGATGAGCAATGTCATCCGGAAAGTTCAGAAACCCACGCTGATTATTTCGCCTAATAAAACTCTTGCGGCCCAGCTTTACAGCGAATTCAAGAGCTTTTTTCCGGATAATGCCGTCGAATATTTCATCTCATATTATGATTATTATCAGCCGGAAGCCTATATTCCGACGACAGATACATATATTGAGAAGGATTTTTCGATCAATGACGAAATCGACCGACTGAGGCTTCGCGCCACCAGCGCACTCGTCGAGGGACGCCGCGACGTAATCGTCGTCGCATCGGTCAGCTGCATCTACAGCATCGGCGATAAAGAGGAATTCGTTAAAATGCTGTGGTATATCAAGCCCGGGATCCGAATTTCGCGCCAGAAATTATTATATAAACTGACCGATCTGTATTACAGCCGGAATGATTTTGATTTCCAGCGCGGCACCTTCCGCGTGCGCGGCGATGTGATCGACATCATCCCCGCCTATGAAGACCAGGAGGCCATCCGTATCGAAATGTTCGGCGACGAGATCGAGAAAATCAGTATCATCGACGCGCTCACCGGTAAGCCGCTTCGTGGTGTAGACAGCGCCACGATCGTCCCCGCCAAGCTCTTCGTCACCTCCGAATCGCGCCTGAGCAAGGCAATGACCGACATCCGCGACGAGCTATATTTCCGGCTCAAAGAGCTCCGCGACCAGGACAAATTACTCGAAGCCCAGCGCCTCGAGCAGCGCACACTATTCGATCTCGAGATGATGAAGGAGGTTGGCTACTGCTCAGGTATCGAGAATTATTCGATGCACCTGACCGGACGCCAGCCCGGCGACCGCCCGCAGTGTATCATGGACTATTTCCCCGAAGACTTCATGCTGATGATCGACGAAAGCCACGTCACCGTGCCACAGATCCGCGCAATGTATAACGGCGATCGCGCCCGCAAGACCACGCTCGTCGAGCACGGATTCCGTCTGCCCTCGGCGCTCGAAAATCGCCCGCTTCGGTTCGAGGAATTCGAGAAAGTCGCCCGGCAGACCGTATTCGTCAGCGCGACGCCCGGCCCATACGAACTCGAACAATGCGAAGGGGTTATCGTCGAACAGGTCATCCGTCCGACCGGACTTCTCGACCCCGAAATAAGCGTCCGTCCCATCGAAAATCAGATAGACGACCTGGTCGGCGAATGCCGCAAACGTATCGAAACCGGCCACCGAGTGCTCGTCACCACGCTCACCAAGCGCATGGCCGAAGACCTCTCCGAATACCTCCGCAACCTGAAATTCAAGGTCGCATATATACATTCGGACATCGACTCGCTCGCCCGCGTCGAAATCATCCGCAGCCTCCGCACCGGCGAATTCGACGTCCTCGTCGGGGTCAACCTCCTGCGCGAAGGCCTCGATCTGCCCGAAGTATCGCTCGTGGCCGTGCTCGATGCCGACAAAGAGGGCTTCCTCCGCAGCGAACGCTCATTGCTCCAGGTGGCCGGCCGCACCGCCCGCAACGTCGAGGGCCTCGTCATCATGTATGCCGACCGCATCACAAAATCGATGCAGCTCGTTATTGACGAAACCAACCGCCGCCGCGCGCTCCAGATCGAATACAACGAAAAGCACGGCATCAACCCCCGCACCGTTTACAAATCGCTCGAGGAAATATTAAGCTCCACCTCGGTGGCCGACATCCAGAGCCAGCGCCTGAAGCGCATCGAGGATGCCGAGGAGAAAAAAATCCGCAAGGCCGCCGAACCGCTCGTCAAATACATGACCGAGGAACAGCGCAGCAACCTGATCGATCAGATGTACGACGAAATGAAACGCGCCGCCAAAGAGCTCGACTTCGAGCGCGCCGCCGAACTCCGCGACGAAATCCAGCGCCTGAAACTCGCCAATGAAATGAAGAAGTGATATATATCGTAATAACTACATTACCCATGGGTAATATATAAGTAATCATGCGGCCTCCGGCGGGAATAAAAATTTAATTTACC
>CAZEMR010000114.1:5158-6559 GCA_964513465.1 uncultured Hyphomicrobiales bacterium | reverse complement strand
ATAATTACACTATTCTACAATTTTATAATTTAGCAAATTTTGCAGCTTTTTGAAAATTTATTTTACGATTGGCACATTATGGCACTAGATTTCGATTTTTTATACCGATTCCATGCCTGTGATATGAATTTATATTAATCGGGATGTGCCCCTGATCATGCAAATATGTCGGCCGGCGCATAGGGATGACCGCCCTCGACGACTTCTACTCCGGCTTTTTCGCGAATTGTCGCAATCAGCCCTTCTTTATATATACATCCGTTCAATATGCACGGCGCAACATGGATTTTAGTGGGCTTTTCGCCCTGCGGAGCATTCCATAATTTGAACTGCGCCAGCCGCGGCACTATGCCTGCGCCCGGGCAATCGCCGCAATTCAGTATCCCCAGCAACTCCGCGTCCTCGCCATATACGGAGAATGCGCCTTCGCGCCGATTGAATCCTACCATGCACCGCGAGCATGCTATGCAGACGTCGTTCATTACTCTTTTACAGCCGATTATCAATATCTTTTCCATCTCTCAGACCTGTTATAATTATATATACTAATGTTATACGTTCTCTGCGTTTTTCGGAAGCCGCACTATGAACTCGGTGCCTTTGTCCAGCTTCGAATCCACGTTAATACTGCCCTTCAGCGCGTTGATGCAGCGACGAACAATTGCCAGCCCCAGCCCTGTGCCAGACTTCATCTCAATATTTTTCCCGCGATGGAATGGCTCGAAAATATGCGGAACATCGGCAGGATCAATACCCCGGCCGCTGTCGCTGACCCGAATAATCAGTGTGCTGGGCGAGTCTTCGCATCCAATCGAAATCTGTGTTTCTTCGGGCGAATACTTAACCGCATTAGAAATCAGATTGTTGACCACCTGGCGCAGCAGTTCGGGGTCGGTCTCAAAAAACTCTCCGGAAGCATCCCAGTCGAGCAGTATCTGGTGGCGGAAGTCGTCCAGAATCTTATGGTCATGAATAATATCCTCGAGCAATTCGCGTACGTTGGTATCGACATATCTTGCCTCGAGCCGACCGGCTTCGCTGCGGCCTATTGTCAGCACTTCATCAAGCAGTTTTGTCATCGAATTAATTGATTTCCGGATATTGATCAGATATTTTCCGAACCGTTCGCGGTCGTCGCCTTCGTACATCTGCTCGATTATATATGTAGCAGTCAATATCCCGGTCAGCGGAGTGCGATACTCGTGCGAGATCATCGATATAAAGCGGGTTTTCAGCTCGTTAAGCTCTTTTTCCACTTCAAGGGTCTGCGACAGATTGTCGCGGGCTTCGCGCAGCTCCATCTCGGCTTTTTTGCGTTCGGCCACCTCGCGGCGTAGTTCCTGCAATGCGTCCTCCATCATAGCTGTGCGCTCTTCGACCCGAAACTCGAGCTCCTCGTTG
>CAZEMR010000114.1:0-5148 GCA_964513465.1 uncultured Hyphomicrobiales bacterium | reverse complement strand
CGATTTCCTTACGCTCGGTAATATCGTTGGCCACTCCCAGGTAGCATTTGCTGCCATCGATATATTCGATGGCCTTCATAAAGGTCTGGTATATTCTTGGGCCGGTTTCGGAATTTATGGTTTCCTCGGGTATAAATATATCATCGTCATATTCTATCACAGAATGACTGTTTTTCGAGAAACGATGAACCAGGTCGGGGTTATCAGTCAGCTCGTAATCGGTTTTGCCGATCATATCGTCTATCAGGCGGCCATACACTTCGGACATAGCGCGGTTAACAAGTATAAAGCGCCCATCGGGATCTTTCACAAATATCAGATTCGGGTTAATATCTATGATATTATTCAAAAACTGTTCGTGGTCGCGCAGCCTCTGTTCGGCTTTTTTCCGCTGAGTGATATCGCGCACAACGGCCTGCACCAGATTATCGCCGGAAATCTCTAACGGAGTAAGTGTTACCTCCGCATCGAAAAGCGTTCCGTCGGCGCGCTGGTGAGTCCACTCGAACTTCATAGACTCGCCTTTTATGGCGTTTTTGAGCAATTCTTTGGCTTTCTCGCGCGAACTGCGACCATCAGGCTGGGTTTCCGGCGAGAAATCCCACGGGGATTTGCCCTTGATTTTCTCCGGCGGACATGCGAACATATCAAATGTTTTGCGATTCATTGTGTAGAACTCGAAATCGCGCATCAGGAAAATCGAATCATGAGCGTTGTCGATCAGCGCGCGGTATCGCATTTCGCTTTCCTTCAGCTCCTGTTCGGCGCGGATAATCTCGTCGATATCGCTTATAAAATTAAGATGGCCGGGCCGTCCCTCCCAATCAATCAGAACAGAGCTGCCCTGCATCCACTTATAGCTGCCATCCTTGTGCAGCAGTCGGAATCGGCTCACCGGATCGAGCGCTTCGCCATTCATGCGCTTTTTGTATCGCTCGTAAATTTTTGCGCGGTCTTGCGGATGGAGGAAATCGACAAATAATTTATCATGCGCTTCCTCGAGCGTATATCCGGTTTTTTCGACTGTTTTGGGATTGATGAATGTCACTTTGTCGTCCTGCACTACCAGGATAATTTCCTGTGAATTTTCGATCAGAAGGCGATATTTCTCCTCGCTTTCGCGGAGTGCTTTCTCGGCGGCCTTACGATTGGTTACATCGAGCATCTGGCCCATTGTCCAGATTTTATCGTCCGGGCTTCGGAAGCTCGCCGAACGGAGTATTACATCGCGCTCTTTGCCGTTTTCTTTTCGTATCCGGAAATCATACTCCCAGGGCGGAGTGCCCCCTTCGAGCCGTTTTTTATATCTGCCAACAACCAATTCGTAGCTGTCCTGAGCCACGTATTTACGGAAGTCGTCTCCTGTCAGATTGCCCGATTCCACACCGAGCAATTTAGCCAGTCTGTCATTATGATATACAAAAGAATACTTTTCGTCTACGATAAAAATCCCTTCATAGGAATTCTCGACTACCATGCGATAGAGCTGTTCGCTGTTTCGGAGCGCTTCCTCGGCCTCGACCCGTTCCTGCATCTGGCGTTCAAGCTCGGTGTTGGTGCGTCGCAGCTCTGATGTACGCTCTGCGATTTTATCCTCCAGATATAAATTGAGCCGGGCATTGTGCTCTTTTTCTTTTTCGAGCTGATAGTTGGAATAAAAATCCTTACGTGCCGAAAACTCGATATAATAAGCAGCCACCATGCCGAGAATATTCGATGTTAGAAGGTATACCGTATTAGTTATAAATATGACGAAAGGGTTATCCACAAAAAAAGCTTCGAGCGCGAAATAGCCCGCAAGTATTGACCATCCCGCAAGGCTGGCCCAGATAAAACGAATTCGCAAAAATGCATAACCAAAAAAAATTATAAGCAGCAAACCGGTGAAATTTATCTGATCGGTTACCACCGGATGCACCGCAAACATCGATAGGATCGCCGCACCCGAGAAGAATATCATAAATGAGGCTAAAGGCTGGATGTGCTTTTGAAAAAATGAAGTATACGATAGCAGCAATGCTGCCACCAAAACCGGGATATATACCCTATAGCGGATAAACCAGATTGCCTCGACTCCGGCGGGCACTATTTCGATGTCGAGTATTCCGAATAATCCGAACAGAATAATTGCCACTATCATGGCAATACGCAACTGGGCAATAAATTTAGGTCTCATGGAATCGATATATTTTTCTTCCATGTGGCCATTGAACCGCAAAGTATATCTATTCAGCAAATTGTTGAATTTCTGGCCGAATCCATCATTATTTTCTTTTATATTTTTCAAACTTCCGGAATCAGGAATTTTTATTTTGAATTATACAAATTATTTAAAGATATATTAAGCTTAGCTAAATTCCTAAAACTTTTTCTTGAACCATTTACCGAAAAAAGGGTTGCAGCGCTCGTCTTTTTTTGTAATATTGCATTTCAATATTTAGGAACTAATCAACATAGCTATGGATATATTCACTGGTATGGACGAAAGTCTCGTCCAATGGGTGTTAGTGCCACTGATGATTTTTATCGCCCGGATACTCGACGTCAGCGTCGGAACTATCCGCATTATATTCGTTTCTAAAGGCTACCGCATGATCGCACCCATTCTCGGATTTTTCGAAGTACTGATCTGGATTGTCGCCATGGGCCAGATCATGCAAAACCTCGACAACTTTTATTATTACATTGCATACGCTCTGGGATTTGCCTTCGGCACTTATATCGGGATGCTGATAGAGGATAAGCTCTCGATTGGTATGGTAATTGTCCGGATAATCACCCGCTACGATGCCACCGCGCTGCAGGAACACCTGATGGAGCAGAACTACCAGCTAACAAGTCTCCAGGGCGAGGGCCTTTTCGGCGACGTTAAGGTCATATTTATGGTAATGCCGCGCCAGAAACTCGGCGGCCTGATACGCATTATCAAAGATTACAATCCTCATGCTTTCTATTCGGTCGAGGATGTCCGCCTTGTGAAAGAGGGCGCATTCCCCCGGGCACCTAATCCAACGCTCCGCAATACTTATCCGCTCAGAAAGATTTTTGCCCAGAGGAAATAATACTGAAATGAAAACAAGTACAAAGATCTTTTTTACGGGGGCAATTTTACTTCTTGCGTTGCCGGTGCTTTTTTTTCCGCTATCATGCGATATTGCAATATTCGCCTCGGGCGGACAGGTAATCGCCGGTGGCGGAAAGATTTACGTGGACTATATCGACATCAAGCCCCCGATTGTTTACTATTTCTTCTCTCTGGTTTACATGATCGCCGGGTGGGAAGAATTCCTGATTCGGGTGGTAGAATTCTTTTTTTTGGCGGTTACTCTGGGCTCGCTGATTTATACCATGGATAAACGAACAGGCGCAAAACACGCGTCATGGGCTGCGGCCGCAATATTCGCCGCGTCATATTCCGCTCTCGGATATGGTGCAACTTTTCAGTGCGAAACTATAATCGCTCTGCCACTCATCTGGCTGATGTATATACACACCGGAGGCCGCGAGCTATGGCGCAGTGTCGCAGCCGGAGGTCTGGCCGGATTCATCACCGGCTTCAAATTTACTCTGGGCCTCGTTCTGGCAGCCATCCTGCTGGATATCTGGCTTGGCCACGATCTCCGGATCGGCGAAAAAATCAGGCATTCTCTGATTGTGATATTGTTTTTTATAATCTCATTATTTATTACGCTTATTCCGCTGCTCGATCCTGAAATTTTCGCCGGCTATCGCGATGTGCTCGATTTCATATTCGCATACACCGGCCAGGGCACTGCGGCCAGCAATCCCGCATTCATACTAAAGGGCACTGCGGAATTCCTAAGCGACAAAGTTTCGCTGCTGGTAATATTCGGAGCTCTTGCGGGGCTTTGGATGGCATTGCGCGGCGGCGATCTCACCTGCCGAAGATATTATTATTTTTCATTTATATTAACAGCATTTTTGCTTCTCACAGTAATTATCGAACAAAAGCTGTTCCCCTACCATTTCGCGCGATTCTATATCCCGCTTTCGATACTTGCCGGGGCGGGGATATTCAGGATATATCGACTAATCAGAGAAAAATGGCCGGAATTTTCATTGTACGCAAGATTTTTAACGCTTGGACTGGTCTGCCTTGCAATTTTGTTCAGCCCGCTGCCGCGCTGGGGCAATCTGATGAAAGTGCCATATACATACTTCACCGATAGCCGCTCGTACGATAATCTTTTCGAGCGGCCATTCAATCCGGACATAATCCGAAGCCAGCGCCGCCAGGTGGCCGATACTCTGCGGGCGTATATGCAGCCCGGCGACAGCCTCCTCGTAATGGACGTAGTCTCCGACGCTATCTATTTCTTCGCCAAGGCCGGCCATGCCCCTAAATACGCTGTCTCGAGCTTCTACTTCGGGCGCGGTGCCTCGCCGCGATGGAAGCTTGGCGCAATGGAGGAGCTTGCAAAGGCCGACTGGCTCGTCATCAACCACCGAGTCGGGCATCCCGCTGCCAACGAGCACAACCTGACCGCATGGGAATCGCTCCGACAGAATGAAATCATGTATGATTATGTAATGCATAATTTCGAGCGCACCCACGAATTCCGTACATTTTATATATATACCAAAATCGAGCAGGAGGTTAGGGATTAATTATAAGTCCTCCTTGATGGATTGATTGACCGTTGCGTTCAGAACTTGCTACTCGGCTCTCCCGACCTCTATTTTCCGCTTCCAGCGTATCTTCATTCGGGCAGTCCGGCCTCTCCCGGTTTTCTGCTTTCTTCATAGCATGTTTCCTTGCGTAAGTCTCGCTCCGTTTAACGTTCGGCCCTTCCCTCGTCTTGACCAAGGTACTATGGCCTCTGCTGACTTCTGACAACTTAGACTTACATCGCTGTAAGGGTTGCCTCGTCCCGATTTCTACGGGATCTCCGGCCGGTTGTCAGACCTCCCCGGGTAAGAGTTGTAACTTTCTCCCCATATATCTGCCGGATTCACATTCGCAAGTTTCGGATTCGTCAGACCGGGGATTTGCCGCAGACTTCCTTCAGATTCCGCCTCGCAGCGGACACCCTTGTCTTTGGCTAACGTTTCCCACTATCAAGGCACGTTCAGGTCTTTCAACCTATAGTTACCGCCCATGCCGGGCACAATAAAAAAGGCTCCGGA
>CAZEMR010000113.1:0-6566 GCA_964513465.1 uncultured Hyphomicrobiales bacterium | reverse complement strand
CGTAACTGGAAAAATGAATTTCTGCGAAAATATAACAGCGAAATAGTTTAGAATACCATAGCTTAATTTATTATTATCAAAAAATTAATCAGGATTGATTATGCTTAGTTTCCTCCACTCCTTGTTTTTAATGGCACCCCCGCCCCAGGGCGAAGGCGGCGGCGGTTTTGGTTCGATGCTGCCCACACTGCTTATGTTCGGCGGTATTATTCTTGTGATGTATTTCCTTATGATCCGCCCCCAGCAGAAGCGTCAGAAAGAACACCAGCAGATGATTTCGAGCCTCAAAAAAGGCGATAAAGTTATTACATCCTCCGGCATGCACGGCACAATCACCGAAGTCGACGAAAAATCCGTCGTGGTGCAAATTGCCGAAAACGTAAAGGTAAGATTTGAAAAAGCATCGGTCGCAGCCAAAGAATAGCCCGGCCGGCATATATATAATTTTAAGATTTTCATAATTTGGCGGAAATTCATATCTTTATTTTTTCGTCAAATTATGTTTTTTATATACAGAGAATTGGGCAGGAAATGAATACCATAGACGAAGCATTACGCGATCTGGTCTCCGGCAAAATGATCATAGTGATGGACGACGAAGACCGCGAGAACGAAGGAGACCTTATCGCATCGTCCGAGCTTTGCACCCCCGAGACGATTAATTTTATGAGCACTAAGGGCAAGGGCCTGGTCTGCGTTTCGATTACTCCCGAGCGCGCAGCCGAGCTGAAGCTCGATGTGATGGTACGCGATAACTCCGCGCTGCACGACACAAAATTCACCGTTTCGGTCGATTACCTGCATGGCACCTCGACCGGCATATCGGCATTCGACCGCGCCGCCACCATTCGCGCGCTGGTTAATAAAGACACCCGGCCCGAAGATCTTGGCCGTCCGGGACATATCTTCCCGCTGATCGCAGTCGAGGGAGGCGTGCTTCGCCGCGCCGGCCATACCGAAGCAACTGTCGATCTGATGCGCCTTGCCGGATTGAAACCAAGCGGAGTGCTCTGCGAGATAATAAACGACGATGGAACTATGGCACGCAAGCCACAGCTCGAAAAGTTCGCGGAAGAATATGATATTAAAATTATTACTGTGAAAGACCTGATCGCATACCGCTTCCGCAAGGAAAGCCTGGTCGAGAGCGTCGCAACCGCACATGTGCCAACCGAATACGGCGAATTCGAAATGCACGTGTTCGCCAATGTCTATGACGGCAAAGAGCATGTGGCATTTGTCAAAGGCGATCTGACACCCGACGATACGGTGCTGGTGCGCGTTCACTCGGAATGCCTCACTGGCGACGTCTTCGGATCGCTGCGCTGCGACTGCGGATCGCAGCTTCATACTGCTCTGGATACTATCCAAAAAGAGGGCAAGGGAGTATTGCTATACATGCGCCAGGAAGGCCGCGGCATAGGCCTGGTCAACAAAGTGAAGGCATACGCACTGCAGGAAAAAGGCCTCGATACGGTCGAAGCCAACGAGCAGCTCGGATTCACCGCCGACCCCCGCGACTACGGAATCGGCGCGCAGATACTCGCCAAGCTCGGAATCCGCAAAATGCGGCTGATGACAAATAATCCCAAAAAACGCGTGGGACTTATCGGCTACGGACTCGAAGTCGCAGAACTCGTTCCGCTCGAAATCGAACCCAACGAGATCAATCGCAATTATCTGAAGACCAAGAAATATAAACTTGGCCACTTATTGCATAATTTATAAAAAATTGATATATTAAATAAAAGAACTGCACTGCAGGATAAAGCCGTTATTTATAATGGCTTTATTTTTTATTATCTAATCCTCAAATTCGGAGAGACTATATGTCAGACGTTGTTTACATGACTAGAGAGAGAGTAAAGGAGATCGAAGACGAACTCCGCGAGCTAAAAACCAAAGGGCGCAAAGAGATAGCCCAAAAAATCGCCGATGCCCGCTCGCACGGCGACCTCTCGGAAAATGCCGACTACGACGCTGCCAAGCACGAGCAGGAATTACTCGAAATCAAAATCGGAAGACTCGACCAGATTTTATCGAAAGTTCAGATCATCACTGCGGATGAATTCCCGGATGACAAAGTTTATATATTATCAAAAGTCAAACTCAGTATGCCGGAACTTGGCGAGGAAATGGAATATATGCTCGTCAGCCCCGAGGAAGCGGACTTCGAGCAGAACAAGCTCTCGGTCAGCTCGCCGCTCGGTAAAGCGCTCATGGGCCGCAAGATCGGAGACGTTTTCGAAGTCAGAATGCCCGCCGGAACCAATAAGTATGAAGTACTCGATATATATAAATAAGTCAAACGGATGAAATATCCTAAAAGCCGCCGCGATATTACATGCAATATTGCTGCGGCTTTCTATTTTGATTAAACCTTTTTCGATCCCCGATGTCCAAGTATTAAAACAAGGCACCAGGGAGAAAAACAATGGACCCGGCAGCATTGATACTCGAATCGGATAAGCATATCGTGGAGGAATACTCCGCCGGCGGCAGCGACCGCGCGGCGACTGCCCTTGTGCGCAAGTATCAGGCATTCGTTTATGCCACCGCCTGGCGATACATGGGCAACCACGACGACGCCGACGACGCCGCACAGGAGGCATTCATCCGCGCGCTCGACGGAATCAAAAAATTCCGCGGCGATTCGGGCCTCCGCACCTGGCTGTATCGGATAACAGTCAACGTATGCAAAAATATGCTTCGCCGCCGCAAAGTCCGCGCTATATTCGGCGGAGGCGATTCGTGCGGCGATATTCTCGAGAGCATAGCCTCGGCAGACAGCGACCCGCTCGAGCAGGTCGAAGCCCGCGAATTCCGCCGAGAATTCATGAAAGCAGTCGCCAAACTGCCCGATAAGCAGCGGGAGACCTTTGCGCTTCGCTATTTCGAGGAAATGAAATACGAGGAAATCTCCGAAATGCTGGGCACCAGCGTTGGCGGACTCAAAGCAAATTATTTTCAGGCCGTCAGAAAACTGGCCGATTATTTAAAAGATAAATAAATTGATTATAGAAATTGTAAATACTCGAAAATATATATAAATCAGGTGCAGCCATGCAAAACAACGAAATACTCAGCCGCCGCCAAATGGAAGAAATGCTGCCGGATTACGTGTTCGGACGCCTCGGCGACGACGAATACGAAGCTTTCGAGCGCTCTATCGGGCACTATCCCGATCTGGAAAACGAAATCCGCGACGTCCGCAGCGTATTCTCACGCGCAGAGTCTATGGACATCGACGGAATGTTCAAATCCAAAAGCCGCAATATGTCGGTCAAAGTCCGTCAGCGCCGCGAGCAGCAGCGTGCTGCCCGGCCCGCCGGCAATGTATTCTTTCGGTTTGTGCTGCCCACCGCCGGTCTTGTAGCAATAGTCGCTCTGATGCTTTTCAATCCATTCGGAAATCCGGAGCCTGCGCCAATTGCCCTGGAGCCGATTATGACCCATGCAGAAGCAATATCGCTGATGGATGGCGACTCCGAACCAGCCGAGCTTGCCCATGCCGAAGCAGAAATCGCCGCTCCGGTGATCGAACAAGGCAGCCTCGGTGGAGTCGATCTGAGTGATGACCAGCTCGATGATCTAGATCATGAATTCACCGAATATATCGCAGAATTGGCCGCGGAAGCTTCCCAGCCGCTGTTCGAGGATTTCAGCTATGAAGAGCTAAATACTTTATCAGAAGATGAATTTCAGAAAATAATAGAGGAACTGGAAGATGTCGATTTCAATTCGTAAAATTTTGCTGATGGCGGTATTTATCGGCCTGGCCGCAGGAGTATGGCAGGAGGCCGACGCGCAGACCCGCCGCGCCCGCGAGCGAATAGAAATGCTCAAGAAAATGAAAATGCTGGACGTTCTCAATCTCGACGAGAAAACAGCCGAGCAATTTATAATCAAATATAATGCCTCGGAGAATAAGGTCGAGAAGCTGCGCGAACAGCTTCATTCAGCGATGAAGGATCTGCGATACGCGCTGCATCAAGATCAGCACGATGCCGAAATCAAAAAGCTGACGGACAAATTGCTCGAATTAAACAAAAAAACCGACCATGCGGTTCAGGAAAAAGCCGAGAATATCCGTAAAATCCTTAGCGTGAATGAATTCGCCCGCTATGTGCTATTCGAAGTGCGATTTCATAAGGAACTGCGCGAAATGCTATTCCGCCACCGCAGGGAAAATATGATGGAACGCAGGGAAAATATGATGGGTCCGCCCGATGATATGGGTCCCGGCCGCGATCGCCCCGGACACCCCGACAGAGGCAGATAATTGTCCCAGAGACAAATTAATCGGGATATTCAGCAATGAGTATTCCGATTTTTAATTATATACATATAAACAAACAAAAATACCCCCGCAGCAAACCGCAGCGGGGGCAAAATTTTTCGATGGGGAAATTATACGCTCTTATATTTTTTAAGCATGGCTCTGTAGCCGAGCTTGTCCAATGTTTTCAATGCTTTGGCGGTGGCTTTCACCGTAATGAAGCGCTTTTCTTCGGGAAGCCATATTTTCTTTTTCTGCAAATTCGGCAAAAAACGCCTGCGCGTTTTATTATTCGCGTGCGAAACGTTATTTCCCGTCAATGGTTTGGTTCCGGTGAGTTCACACTTTCTCGACATCTTCTCGCTCCAAAATTTCCTGAAAATTAATACGAATTACAAATATATAATATTCTCCGCATATAATCAAATATTTCCTTATTGCAGATCAATATGTGTTGCATTTCACGAAAATAATCTCTTTTTATTGAAATTCAGCAAAAAAAATTTTCCACAATCGAATTTTTTACTTGCATTTGACGATTTTTCTTTATTGTTTTGCCCATAAGGAGTTTTCGCGGGCAATGCCCGCATCTAAGGGTTAGCTTTAATGGCAGTTTTCTATTCTTTTTGTACCATTTTATCATTTAGGAGTCTTACCTATGGCTAAGAGCTTTGAAGATTTCATGGCCGAAGTAAAGGCCAAAAATCCCGCGCAGCCGGAATTCATCCAGGCAGTTGAAGAAGTTATGGGGTCGCTGTTCCCCGTAGTCGATAAGCATCATCCCGAATTCGCAAAAGCAAAAATACTCGAACGCATCGTCGAACCCGAGCGCGTGATCATGTTCCGCGTGCCCTGGCTGGACGACAACGGCGACGTCCAGGTCAACCGCGGCTATCGAATCGAATTCAACAGCGCCATCGGCCCGTATAAAGGCGGCCTTCGGTTCCATCCCAGCGTCAATCTTGGCATACTCAAATTCCTCGGATTCGAGCAGGTATTCAAAAACAGCCTCACAACGCTTCCGATGGGCGGCGGCAAGGGCGGCTCGGATTTCAATCCCAAAGGCAAATCCGACAATGAAGTCATGCACTTCTGCCAGAGCTTTATGAACGAGCTTTATCGCCATATCGGCCCCAATACCGACGTCCCCGCCGGCGACATCGGAGTCGGCGGCCGCGAAATCGGCTTTTTGTTCGGCGAATATAAAAAGCTGCGCAATGCATTCGAAGGCGTGCTCACCGGCAAAGGCATCAGCTGGGGCGGCTCGCTGATCCGGCCCGAAGCAACAGGCTATGGCACGGTTTACTTTGCTGCAAATATGATGGCCAAAAAAGGCCAGAGCTTCGAGGGCAAAACCGTCACCGTCAGCGGCTCGGGCAATGTCGCCCAGTACGCAGTAGAAAAAGTCAACGAGCTCGGCGGCAAATGCGTCACGCTCAGCGATTCCAGCGGATATATCGTAGATATGGACGGCATCAAAGGCGAGAAATGGGACTACGTGATGGAACTCAAAAATGTCCGCCGCGGCCGCATCCGCGAATACGCCGAAAAATTCGGAGTCGAATACCACGAAGGCGCCGGCGTATGGAGCGTTAAATGCGACGTCGCGCTGCCCTGCGCCACCGAAAACGAGCTTGACGGCAATGACGCCCGCACGCTAGTCGAAAACGGCTGCAACGTGGTGGCCGAAGGCGCAAACATGCCATCCACCCCCGAGGCGGTCGATTATTTCATCGAAAAGGGCATAATGTACGGCCCGGGCAAAGCCGCAAACGCAGGCGGAGTGGCAGTCTCCGGCCTCGAAATGAGCCAGAACTCGATGCGCATGAGCTGGACCCGCGACGAAGTCGATAACCACCTGAAACGCATAATGAAAGACGTCCACGACGCCGCATGGGACGCCTCCGAACGCTACAGCAAAACAGGCAATTACGTCGATGGCGCCAACATCGCCGGCTTCATGAAGGTAGCCGACGCAATGATGGCCCAGGGCGTTGTATAAACAACCGGCATCAGCTTCATTCAAATGACAAACCGCTCCCTCGCCCGATCGCGGGGGAGCGGTAGTTTTTTTTGGGGGGGATTTACTTCATCAGCAACACTGCTTTGATTTTTTCTCTGAGTTCGACTGTTTCCGCGGGCGTTTCCTTGCCTTCTTTGCGGGCCATCTCGAGCGCAAGATTAGCGTGCTTGAGCGCCTTTTCGTACTCCCCGAGCTTGTATAATATTGCCGCGTAGGTGTCTTGGTTGGCATAATTGCTGTTCAGCTCAATCGAGCGCTCGACCC
>CAZEMR010000112.1:5147-6571 GCA_964513465.1 uncultured Hyphomicrobiales bacterium | reverse complement strand
TTCGATTTATCAAGCATATCCATTTTCTTCATGTCCTGCGTTAACCGCATCCCCTTGACGAAATGAAATTCGATATTCGATAGCCCATAACCCGGACGCTTGAATTCGAAATCTTCCTCGCGGATTACGTCGCCTGCCCTCAGATCGCGCATCGCATAAGGGGAGCGGCGCCCGGCTTTGCGTTTTTCCTTAATTTCCGCGGGGATAATCCTGCGGGCGTTGCCCAGAGCGGTTTCTACGTCACGGATAGACTTTACGAATTCCTTCGCTTTGTCGGGCTCGAGCGAGAACGAATGCTCGCAGCTACGCTGGGTGCGGTCGAGCGTTATCGTTTTTTCGATCAGTTCGGCGCCGAGCGCAACGGCGGCGATGTCCATATCCCAGCCAGGGACATGGTCTGAAAATGCTACCGAGTGCATTGGGAACATTTGCTTCAGTGTGGTGATCATATTCAGATGCAGACTTTCCAGGCGCGCGGGATAGCCCGAGGGGCAGAGGTGTATAATAATATTATCGCAGCCCTCTTCCTCGGCGGCAACCACTGCGCGCTCTATCTCCCAGATGTCGGCATTGCCGGTGTCGAGCTGAATATTCACGCCCTTGCGCGCCACATATTTGATAAAGCCTAGCATATTAACATCGGAGGAATTGATCTTGATGCTGTCAATGCCGCATTCGTCGACCAGGAAGTCCACCTCGTCGGGGTACGTCGCCGTCGTGAACATAGCAATCCCGATTTCGTCGCAGTATTTTTTCAGCTCTTTCCATTCCTCTTTCTTTAGCTCGCGGCGCTTAAGGATAACGTCTAACGGCTCTTCAATACTGACGAAGTTTTCATTGCCGTTGTTGTCAATTTCAAGTATTTTATATTCGAACATCACATCGCTTTTGGCCATAAGCCGGTCGACGAAAATTGTCTGGAATTTTACCGCATCCGCGCCTGCATCTTTGGCGGCTTTTGCAAGTTGTTTTGCTGATGCGAGTCCGGTATGGGTGGGGCCGGCCTCCATCACGATAAATACGCCGTTCTTCTCGCGGTCGATTTCGATATTATTTATTCTGCCTTTCATAAGTTGACCTCTTATATTTATTGGAGTGATTTTATCGCTTCTATCACATAATCCGCGTCTTCCTTCACCATGGCGGGGAAGAGGGGGATTCCTTGATTGTTCATATTAATATACTTGCAATAACTTGCTTATAACCTATTCGGAAATTATCTGCCAATATCCACCTTTGGCGGGGCCAATGCGTTTAATTTTATTCAGTTCTTTAAGTTTTGACAAGTCTCTTTCAATAGTTCTATCCGAAACTGAAAGTATTTCTGCGAGTTCAGTAGCTGAAATTTTATTATTTTTCCTGATTATTTCCATAATTGATTTAAGCCTATTTTCTCCGACGTTTTCTCCGACGTTTTCTCCGAC
>CAZEMR010000112.1:0-5047 GCA_964513465.1 uncultured Hyphomicrobiales bacterium | reverse complement strand
TCAGCGAGCAGCTTATTCCGGTGTTTGGGCTGATAATTGTCTTTTTTTAATTCAGACAAAGTCATCTCAATTCGCTTATCGCTTCTATCACATAATCCACATCTTCCTTCACCATGGCGGGGAAGAGGGGGATGCTGAGAATTTGTTCGTAGAATTTCTCGGCGCGGGGATAGTTGCCCGCTTCATAGACGAATTTTTTGCGGTAGTACGGCTGCTGGTGGACGGGGATATAGTGCACCTGGGTGCCGATTTTCCGCTCGCGCAATATTTCCATCACCTCGGCGCGGGATTTCCCGATTTTTTCGAAATCAAATTTTAATACGTATAAATGCCAGGCCGAATGATTGCCGGGCAATTCGCTCAGCGGACGGAGCCAGTCTATGCCCGCAAACGCCTCGTCGTACATCGCGGCGATCTCGCGGCGGCGGCCGGCGAACATCCCGAGCTTGCGAAGCTGGCTGATCCCGAGCGCGCACTGTATATCGGTTATCCGATAATTATACCCCAGCTCGTGCATTTCGTAGTACCAGGGGCCGTCGTTTTGTTCGAGCCGGTCGGGGTCT
The DNA here is from genome assembly GCA_964513465.1 of uncultured Hyphomicrobiales bacterium. Classification (GTDB taxonomy): domain Bacteria; phylum Bacteroidota; class Ignavibacteria; order Kapaibacteriales; family UBA2268; genus CAZEMR01. The sequence continues at coordinate 4,484 of CAZEMR010000112.1, read as the reverse complement.
TTGGTTATCCCGTGGCTGCGCAGCATTTGTAGTTTTTCGTATAAATCTTTATTGTTTGTGGGGATTGCTCCGCCTTCGCCGGTGGTCATAGTTTTGACCGGATGGAAGGAAAAGGTTGTCATATCCGAATATTTGCACGAACCGACGGCGTCGCCCGATGGGTAGCGGCTGCCGATCGCGTGGGCCGCGTCCTCGATAATATATATATTCCGCTCGCGCGCGATTGCGCTGATTGATTCCATATCGCAGGGCTGCCCGGCATAGTGGACAGGCGCAATGAGCGAGGTTTTGCCGGTGATCTGCATCACGATTTCGTCCGGATCAATCAGGCCCGTGGCCGGATCGATATCGGCAAACCGCGGCTGCATTCCGCAGTATGCCATCGCATTCGAAGTAGCAACAAATGTTATCGGCGAGGTTATCCCCTCGGCGCCATGCGGCAGCTCGAGCGAGGCCACCGCCAGATGCAGGGCGGCCGTACCATTTGCCACCGCCACGCAATACCGGGCGCCGGTCGCTTCGCAGAGCATTTCCTCGAATTCGGCGACCCGCGGCCCCTGAGTCAGAAAGTCCGAGCGCAGGGCCTCGGCGACTGCCTGGATGTCGGAGTCGTCGATCCACTGTTTTCCGTAATTTATTTGATTTAGGATTTTAGACATTGGGTTTTGAATTTTTGATATTTGCTATTGGATTTTTGATACTGAATGCTTGAATTTAGAATATTATGATTCATTATATTTGGACTTCGGAAAATCGTCTGTCAGCAGGTAAATATTTTTAGAAAAAAAGAATTGCATCATTCCAAACTTCCCATTTTCTGAAATTCCTCATTCGATTACCATCTGCCCAAAATCTAATATCTAAAATCTAACGTCAGGATTATGCCTTCATTTTATTTTCGATCAATTCGCGAAGTTCTTCGACAGTGAGGAAACTGTCGTTCTTGCCGCTGTTATAGCTAAAGCCGTGGTTGCAATATTTGCCCGCTTCGCCGTTGCTGTTTAGTCTGAAATCCTCTTTGTCCCATATCGGGAAGGAAGGCATAATCACGAAATATTTTTTAAATTCGACTGTATTCATTCCGTCGGTCAGTGTAATCATTTCTTCGTGCAATTTTTCGCCGGGTCGAATGCCCACGAATTCATGTTTTGCATCAGGCGCGATTGCTTTTGCCACATCCAATATTTTATATGAAGGAATTTTGGGAACAAAAATCTCGCCGCCCCACATTTTGTCAAGCGCCATCAGCACAAGTTCGACGCCTTCGGCAAGTGTGATATTGAAGCGGGTCATCCGCTCGTCAGTGATCGGCAGCACACCTTCGTCCTTCTTTTTCATAAAAAACGGGATTACCGAGCCGCGGCTGCCCATGACGTTGCCATAACGGACGACGGAGAATTTGATGCTCCGGTCGCCCTTATAATTATTGGCTGCGACGAAAAGTTTGTCCGAAGTAAGCTTTGTAGCGCCATAAAGATTAATCGGCGCGGCGGCTTTGTCGGTGCTTAGCGCGACAATTCGAGAGACCTTGTTATCAATGGCGCAGTCAATAACGTTTTGTCCGCCGAGCACGTTTGTTTTTACCGCTTCGAATGGATTATATTCGCACGCGGGTACCTGTTTAAGAGCTGCGGCATGGATGACCACATCGACACCGTTCATAGCCATATTGAGCCGCTCCTTATCGCGGACGTCGCCGATAAAGAAGCGCATTATTTTCGGCTTCGAACGGTAAGGCTCTTCGTTCTGCATTTCGAACTGCTTCAGCTCGTCGCGTGAATAAACAATTACTTTACGCGGATTGAACCGCTCGAGTACGGTGCGGATGAATTTTTTACCGAACGATCCGGTACCGCCTGTAATTAATATTGATTTGTCGTTTAACATTTTCTCTCACTTATAAGTAGAACTTTCAATCAATCCCTTTTTCAATAAGTAATTTTCAATATTATCCATATCTTCTTTAATTTCTTTGAAGTATTTTATTGCAGTTTTTATGCTTGCAATAAGTTCTTCGTGTTCGTCGGGGTATTCGTGAGTTATTTTGTTTCTTATAGATCTATATTTCACCCATCTGTCAGAACTTTTAATCATCCCAAGTTTTTCCAATTTATCCAAAATGTCGATGAACGGAGACGGAGAATTATATTCGCCTAGCGCTTTTAATATTTCTCTGAAAAGCTTGTCGCTAAGAAAATCCTGCAATTTTGAGAAACGAAAAATAAATGCGTCAAGCGTATCGACTTTATCCTGACTGTCAAACGTTTTTTCGCTTAAATCAAAATCTACGATTTTGCGATAATTTGAATCGGCGCGTTTCAAATGCAGTTTCGCAATGTCAAGCATTGATTTCAGCAAAGTCTTATCCCCTGTTTTTTTGCGTTTTCGTAAAATGTTTTCCCGGCTTTATCGGGCGTAAAAACCGCAAGATCGACTTTTCTTTCCGTTACATGTCTTGAAATGTTCGCTAAGAAATTCATTTGATTTTCCACGGGAATTTTCTCGTCGGATTCAAGCAAAAGGTCAATATCTCCGCCTTTTTGCGAATCGTCGGCGCGGCTACCGAACAGGTACAATTTAATATCATCGCCGAAATCCTCTTTGGCGAATTTCACAATCATGTCGATATGTTCCCTGCTCAACCGCATTTTCACACAATCCGTTTTCCGGTTCTGTCAATTTCCTCTTTCAGGTCTTCGTTTTTGATTGATTTATAATCGAGTACGTCCACGAAATAGGGGATAGGCAAAACCTCGTTTATCATCGCCGAAATAGCTGCTCTTATATCTGATGTGATTTTATCGCCGAAAAGCGCGATATCAATGTCAGAGCCTTTTTCGTAATCGCCGGTGGCGCGGGAACCGAAAATCACAGCTTTTTCGACTTCCGGGTATCTTTTAATGCAATCGACAATCAAATGGTATGATTTCTCGTATATGCCGAAGTCGTTATTCACGTTCAGACTCTTTCAAATAAAATAAATACAATTTTCTGATTTCGGTAAAATAAACATCTGTGATTTTATCGTCAATCAGCTGAGCCTTCTCTTCGTTGTAAATATGCGCGGTTTCATTTCTTGACTTCAATGCTTCCAGCCAGATTTCTCCATTATCAATAATCCCTTCTCGAAAAGCTTGTTTTATCGCATCGCGCGGCCCTTTAACCGCAAATCCTAGCATCTTTAAGTAATCCTTCATTAATTTCCATGCCAGCTCGAATACGATTTCAAACACCTGTATTCTTCCGGCTTTTTCAAGCTCCGAAGCATGTTCGAGTTTCACCGCCTCCTGCAGCAAAGCGAATGCTTTACGGAAATTTTGGTATCGCTGGCGCCAGCGAATATTTGTGTGGCTCGCTTTCATTTCTGCTTTCCCCACGGCACAGCCCTTTCGGTCACATCGCGAAATCTCGCATAACCTACTTAGGCATAAGTATTCTTTGTATCGACAGTGTCTTTTTTAATTTAAGAAATCTATCATTCAAAAATTACTGCATATTCCTGCAATTCACTTTTTATTGTTTCTTCGCTAACTGGCTGCACAATCCAGTCAATCGGCTCAGAGTAATCTATATCCTCGAAATAAGCAATTTGCTGACGAAATAATTTTTCTGAATATGCCGATCCGAAAAGCTGGTTAGCTTTTCCGCTTACTTCCGGGATATTGAAATAGTCCCTAATTAAAAAATATATATCGACATAATCTTTCCATTTCGCTCTTCTGCCTAATGCATAAAATTTCATTGCTGCAAGAGTCAGCAAGTCGGGCATTTTTATTCCGATTTCTTTTGATGGTTTACCTTCGATTGCGTATGGGTATTGCATAAATGTAATTTTGACTTCATTGATTAGTATATCAAGGGAATCGCCGTCGTTGTAAAGCAATTGCCATGAATACTTTGCCGATTTGATTTTTTTCAGGATACTCGTTTTGTTAATCCTGCTTTTTTTGAACAGATCAAAATCTATCGAACGCCTGTGCCCGACCTGTAACGCAATCGCAGTTCCTCCCACAAGCATGTATTCACGCTTGAAGAGTCCAATAAGCTGCAACAGCTCTTTTTGATGGTCAGAAAGGATATCCTGATACATTTTTTCTAAAATAAAGATCAAAATAATTCTTAACCAGGGGGAGGTAATTATCTCTTTTACTTTTAAGCGCTTGCGCGAAAATCCTTGCAGTTTTCTCTTTTCCAAGTGCAGAGAACAATTCCCGGACAGCGTCAAGATCGCCGTAATTGAGAATAAACTCAACCAATACTGCGTCGCTCATTTCAGATAATTTCGATTTATCGAAATACCAGAAAATGCTGCTGTTTTTTTCTATTAACTTCTCTCGATCCATTTCTGCTTTCCCCACGGCACAGCCCTTTCGGTCACATCGCGAAATCTCGCGCAACCTACTTAGGCTTAATTATTTATATATTCAGCCGCCGGCTTTATGACGCCCGGAGCAATTTCTATTTGCAATCAAGCAAATGTAAGG
>CAZEMR010000111.1:0-6755 GCA_964513465.1 uncultured Hyphomicrobiales bacterium | reverse complement strand
ATTCCCCCCGAATGCCTGATCCTGCCCTTGTCGTCGAAATCCGCATCGAGTATCACCGCAGTAGGCACCTGCTCCGAACGCGCGAAATAATACGCCAGATCGGTGGACAAATCGCCTTTGACAAGCTCTGTAATACCGGTTATCGGCTCGGGTTTATTATATAAAACGCGGGCGATCTTAAGCACGCCAACTCCAAGCGCATCAGAGATTTCCGAAATATTCCAGTCGCTTTTGTCTTGCGAGAAATCCACGAATCCTCGGCATTCACCAACCTGGAGCGCCTCGGCGAATACTTTGCTGATCGGGCCATTGCCTTCGGCCTCGATTACCACCCGCTCCTCGCCTTTGAGGAAGGATGCCAGCAGCATAGCCGCGCTGCAAGCCCGCGCCAGAAACAGCGCCGGCAGATCCGGCAGATTGTGGCTATCCTGCGCGGTTTTTGCGGTGTTCGAGTTTTTTACGACGCTTACGCGGAAATGGCCATTCTTCGAAATCGCGCGCACCATGCGGTCTCGCAGCTTATATTGCTTTTTCAGATTTTCAATATTCATATAATTCAATGATTTGTTAATTCAAAAAAATATTCGGAAGATATAGAATGCCAAAACCCGAAAATATTGTAAAAATCAGCGAATTCAGCTATTTACCGCATTCCGCCCGAAATTATTTGCGTCTTTTCGTCAATCTTTGTGTTGTATAAATGAAACCGATTCAAAAATCTATGCAAATCTAAATATCCGGATTTTGATATTTGCAAAAATTATATATATTTAAACTAGTTGCATTAATTACAATCGAGGTCGCATATGAAAAAATCGAGATTATTTTTGGGAATGGCTGCTATGCTGATATTCGCAACCACAGCCTTCGCCCAGAATTTCAGCATCGACGCATATCGCAGTTTCCTGCAGCAAAACAAGGATATTTCACCAGCCGGGATGTACGATTTGTATCCCGTAGGCCTTTATAATAAAGAAGTTACGCAGACCAATGACCCGCTCTATCTGGATTCGATTTCCATTAAAATGGAGATGACCGCAGACGAGCTCTCGCTGATTGGCCGCCATGGATTCGTCGTCACCGAACGCAAATCTTACGCCAATATGTGGGATGCGCTAAGGGAAATATATTACAAGGACTTACCCGTTATTATCACAACCGATATGATGCTCCACGCCCTGCATATGAGCTACGACGCAATTCTGAAAGACATTGAAAAATATGCATTTATACCCCAGCTCGAGGCCTCGCTCCGCCAAATGCGGCAGCTGCACTCGTCCCGCAAGCATATTGCCGACGATATTATGATGCGTTCGTATCGAGATGTCGATATTTATCTCACCGTCGCGCTCGATCTTCTGACCACCGAAAAAATCGACCCCATCTTCGCGCAAAACAAGGAAATCGTCGGCGAAATAATGCAATTGATTGAATCCGAACAGGCCGCGCAATATCCTCTCTTCCAGGAGCGACCCAAAAAGCTCGATTTCAGCCAGTTTACTATTCGCGGACACTATACCGATTCGCCAGAACTCGGCCGCTATTTCCAGTCGATGATATGGCTTGGCCGCACCGAGCTTTATCTGATCGCGCCCAAAGAAGACGATTGCGGCCCTTCTCCCGAGGATGTCCGGCGCCAAATCATTGATTCATATCTGCTTGCCGATCTGGCCAATCGCACCTCAGCCGGCGAAAAGCTTGCGGCGATAAACACCGTGCTCGAATCGCTCGTCGGCGAATCCGACAATGTACGAATCGACCACCTCGGCCAGCTCGCCGATGAGCTCGGAATAGAGGATATATCGGCCTTTACGGACATGAATACCGTAAAAAGATTCCAGGATAAACTCGCCGAAAAATCATATGCCGGACAGAAAATCCTTTCGCAGATACTTATGTCGGATCCCTTCGATACCGAGCAAATCGTTCCCGCGTCGGCATTTATGCTAATGGGTCAGCGATTCGTTATCGATTCATACGTATCCGGCAATGTGGTTTATGACAAAATTATCTACGAAGGCACCAAAGTCCGCCGTATGCTGCCATCGCATCTTGATATATTATTCGCACTTGGCAACAATGCAGCCGCGGATCTGCTCGAACCCGAATTGGAGAAATATCATTATGCGCAGAACCTGACCGGACTGCGCTATCTGATTGATTCATATGGAGATGACTTCTGGAAAAGCGCGTTTTATAATAATTGGCTGAATGCTATTCGAACGCTGAATCCGGAAACCGACGAAACTCGCGAACATCTGCCCGATTTCATGCGCACAGCCGCATGGTGGCAGCATAAAATGAACACTCAGCTTGCAAGCTGGGCGCAGCTCCGCCATGACAATCTGCTTTATGCCAAGCAATCCTATAGCGGCGGCGTAAGCTGCGAATACCCATATGGATACGTCGAGCCAGAGCCGGATTTCTATGTCGCCATGAGCGACCTTGCGGATATGGCTTCGACCAAATTGATTGATGCTATGGATGTGCTCGAAGTGGAAGACGACGGAGAATTTAATTATCTGAAAAATCGCACAAAAAGCTATTTCCTTAATATGAAAGAAGTTGCAGAGAAGCTCGGCACAATTTCCGAAAAAGAAATTGCCGGCGAAAAACTCAGTGGCTCCGAAACCGAATTTGTTCTCTCGGTATTCCAGCAGCGTGATGTGGTCTGCGCTGTCGAGCCGTCAGGCTGGTACTCCGAGCTGTTTTATAACAGCGACGTCGAAGTAAATGACTACGTGGTGGCAGATGTCCACACCGCACCGACTGACGAAGCCGGCAATATGGTCGGCTGGGTCTGGCATGTAGGCACCGGACATATCAATCTGCTGGTCGTCAAGGCAAAGGACGCCGAAGGCCGCGAGATCGCATTTGCAGGCCCCGTAATGAGTTACTACGAGCATGTCAGCACCAATTTCAAGCGGCTGACCGACGAGGAGTGGGAGCAGAGCTATATGATGTCCCACGGCCTGCGTCCGGAATTTACGCGCCTCTATCTTGCTGATACACAAGGAGATAACAAATATACAAATCCGCCGATACTTCCGACTGTGACCACCGCGGTCGACTACCAGCCCGAGGGCGAACCGGCTATCTCCATACGTCCCAACCCCTTAACAGAAAGCTCGATGATCGTCGTGTCCCTGCCCGGCCGCGCCGATCTCTACGATGCGGACCTGGCCATTTATGACGCCGCCGGCCAGCGCGTGGCCTCGATGTTCGCAGGCTCGATCGCAGGCGGCAATTACGTCGCCCGCTGGAATGGCGCCACCGATACCGGCGTTCCAGTCGAAAACGGCGTTTATATGGCGCGACTTGTCATTGGTGATCGGGTATACAGCGGCAAAATTATTGTAAATAAATGATATGCATTAGGTTAACATAGAAACGGTAATGTCTCTAATGCCTCAGCTCCCGGCCCGAAAAGCCGGGAGTTTTAATTTTCCCGAAAATCGGGCAAATTCCGCAAATACCTGCAAAATAATGCGATTTTGTGCTAAATAATGAAAATTTACCAAATATTGATCACGGTGCTTCGTGTATATATTATGAATGCAAAATTAACCAGAATATCACTGCCTTAGATCAGATCATAATCTCATCCGGATTTATTACATAATTTATTTGAAAAAAGAATATTATTTTATTGAAATGATAATTCATTTCGGTTGGATATTTATATTCTATCTATACATTTGTTTAATTAAGAGAAAGAGGAGAGCAATGGACGAACAGACAAAAAATGACATTCGCCAGTCGATTAATAATACTTTAGACAAAATCGACAGCAAAATGGCCGAGTTTAGCAAAAAAGGCGGCCAGATGAGTGAAGAAGCAAAAAAGAATCTCGAGCGCACAAAAAAAGACCTCAGCGACAGGCTCGAAATCCTGAAAGCCGAAAGCCGCACCAAGGCGCGAAATATCGGCGACGAAGTAAAAGACCTTGCTGACAAGGCCGAGAAACAGCTTAAAGAGCTGACTTCGTAAACAGCTTATATAATTGGCGCTTATATTAAATCTAAAGGCTTTTCGGGGAGAATGTACTGATGAAATTTACATTTTTCCCGGAAGCCCATTTTTTTATATAGCGGATAGCCCATCTGCGAGGATTGCAGCACGCAGATTTTGTGGCCGGCCTCGTGTGCCCGAAGCAGCGCTACGGCTGTGATCGCCCGGCCCAGGCCGCGTCCGCGGAATTCATCGAGCGTAACGACATAGTAAATTCCGGGTACACCGCGCCCGGTAAACAGAGCCGATGTGCATACCGGCGCGCCGTCGATATAGCCGACCCATCGCAGAAACGGCGAATCCGGCTCGTAGCCTGCTTTGATCTCGACTTCCATGAATTTTCCGATCGATTCGAAAGTCAGCTCCTGCACTTCGGATAATACTTTTACCCAATCCTTTAATTTTTCCTGAGAATCCACAAATTCGATGCGCAGGCCCTCGATCCGGGGCATAATATCGGGATCGACCTCCGACATAGGTATATACATCCCCGGGCATTCGTGCTCGAACTCGAAGCCGGCTTTTTCGAGGCGCTCGGCGATATCGTCGGGTGCGGAAAGCGGCGTGGTCCACCACATCAGCGGCAGCTTGCGGCACTCGAAATCGCGGGCGATTTCGGCAATCCGGAGATCGGCATTATCTGCAAAATTGCAGTAAACCACAGCATTGAATCCATATGCGGGGATACGTGTATCCATCAGAACAAGCTCGTCATCGTCGCGGCGTGCGCATCCGGGCAGCCCGCCATAGAATTTGCAGATGTCATGCAAAGATCCCTCGATCGCGCGCAGCGCCGGATCATTCGTAATTTTCATATAAATATTTCCGAATTATTTAAAAGCCTGAATTCCTGTAATATCCTGACCAAGTATCAATGTATGAATATCATGCGTGCCTTCGTAAGTTTTGACCGATTCCAGATTCGCAGCGTGGCGCATGATCGGGTATTCGCCGAGAATGCCGTTGGCTCCGTGGATTTCGCGTGCCAGCCGCGCGCAGTTGAGCGCGATCTCGACATTATTCCGCTTGGCGAATGATACCTGCTGCGGCGAGGCTTTGCCCTCGTCCATAAGCCGCCCCAGCCGCTGCGCCACAAGCTGTGCCTTGGTGATTTCGGTCAGCATATAAACCAGCTTCTCCTGAATAATCTGGAACGACGCGATCGGCCGGTCGAACTGGATGCGCGATTTGGCGTAATCGAGCGACGACTCGTAAACGGCCATAGCCGCGCCTATCGCGCCCCATGCGATACCATAGCGGGCTTTGGTCAGGCAGCTAAGCGGCCCTTTGAGGCCCTTAATATTTAAAATATTATCTTCGGGAATTTCGCAATTATCAAAAATCAGCTCGCTGGTGATCGATGCCCGCAGCGAATGCTTGCCCTTCATCTCCGGCGCCGAGAATCCCGGCGTGCCCTTCTCGACAAGGAATCCATACACCTCGCCGTCCATTTTAGCCCAAACGACCGCGACATCGGCGATTGTGCCGTTGGTGATCCACATCTTTGCGCCGTCGATTGCGAATCCCTTATCGGTGCGGCGGGCGTTGGTGATCATTCCGCCGGGATCGGAGCCGTGGTCGGGCTCTGTGAGTCCGAAACAGCCAATGGCCTCGGCGCTGGCCAGCCGCGGCAGCCATTTATTCTTAATCGATTCGGAGCCATATTTTTCGATGGGGAACATCACGAGCGAATTCTGCACCGACGCGAACGAACGCACGGCCGAATCGCCGCGCTCGAGCTCCTGCATCGCCAGGCCGTAAATCGTATGGTTGGCGCCGGCCCCGCCGTAGTCGGGCGAAACGGTGACTCCGAGCAGCCCGAGATCGGCCAGTTTGCGCGGGAGGTCTTCGGGGAAAGTGCCCTCCTGGTAGTGCTTTTCGATAGTGGGGATAATCTCGTTTTCGGTAAAATCGCGAACGGAATCGCGAATAAGGATTTCGTCTTCCGAAAAAAGCTCTTCAATATTATAATAATCCGGGCCTTGAAACGACATATAAATACCTCGGTATGAATTCAAAGATACAATTTTAGTCAAAAAGAAAGCATAAAACAATATCGACGTAAAATTATTTACCGAAATTGTATTTATCTTATTTGTCTAAAGATGAAAAGTTTGTATTTTTGTATATCTCATTGAGGGATGGGCTCGTAAGCCCATTTTTTGTTGTATGGCCATACGTTCGGTTTGGCGCAGCATAAATACAATATTTACATTTAAGACTATATTTTTCAAACACTTACGGGCGATAAGCCATGGCTAAAAGACGTAAAAAACATACGGCGGATAAGTCGACAATTATTGATGCCTTCGCAGAAATGGCGAAAACCAAGAATATTGACCGCGACCTGTTGCAGGGCATCGTCGAGGAAACCCTCGTGATGATCATTCGTAAAAAATACGGCCCCGACGCAAATTTCGAAATAATCGTTAATATGGAAAAGGGCGACGTCGAGATATATCTCATGCGCACCATTGTCGAAGAAGTAGAGGACGAAAACCTCGAAATCAGCCTCGACGAAGTACAGGAACGCACCGACGAAGAATACGAGATCGGAGAGGAATTCGTAGAGGAAATCACGCTCGAGAATATATCCGACAGCTTTGGCCGGCGCCTTGTTTCGCTGGCATATCAGAATCTGAACCAGAGAATCCGCGAAGTGGAAAAGGACAACGTCTACAATGAATACGTCCAGAAAACCGGCGAAATCATAATCGGCGAAATCTATCAGGTACGCCGCAACG
>CAZEMR010000110.1:0-6979 GCA_964513465.1 uncultured Hyphomicrobiales bacterium | reverse complement strand
TAGAGTACCCATCCGCCAGCCCATTGCCGTCGGTGCGCGATATGGGATTGCCCCGCCGCGTACGCATACGGCGACCAGGCGTAGTATTTCAGGCGCAGTGCGTCGGGCAAGGTAAAAAGTTAGAATTGCCTCCTCCACAATAATTTTCCATTAATACTGTAATAATGCGTAGAATTCAAATTCCGGGTCTCACATTCGAAATAATTATCATATTTATTATAATCTATTTGCATATATTTTAAAGGGATTATTACATTCAGGTTTTCGTCCAGCACTCCCCACATGGAATCGCGTTGAACAATATATCTGCGCTTGTAAGAATCAAAACTTTTCAGATATTCATAGGCTAATATATCGAAATGTGTGGCTGCTTTAATTTCTCCTTCGGTATCCAGCAGATATTCCATGTTATCTTTATTGGCAAATGAATAAATCTCGTTTTTATCAAGGAGAAATGGCCCGTGGCTTTCGTATTCTTTGTTGTTAATGCGCCTGCCGCGCTCATCCATCAGCACCCAGTGTTTGCCATCATAAGCCCATGCAATATTATGTATAAATTCATTAATTGCTATATAGTCCGTTGCAGTTATATATCCCGCGGTGTCAAGTATTTGTTGCCTGCCAGCCTTGGTTACAATTGCTTTCCCGAAATAATACGGATTGATCGAATCCAGTCTGTGGATTACGGTTTTCAAATCGGAACGTCGCAAAACCAGCCATTTACCTTCGCTCTCGACGATACAAATCTTGTTGTTATAATATTCGATATTGTCATATTCACAGCGGGATTGTTGGGTTCCATTCTCATCGATAAAGCCCCACCTGCCATTCTGGCTGACAGCGGCAATACCGTTGATAAAATTCATAGCGTCAGAATACCGGAAACCGAAATTGCTTCCGTTTTTGACATTAACAAATCCCCATAAATCATTTTTTTTCGCTCTTATCAATCCATTTTTCGAAATTACTCTGGCATTTTCATATCTTTTCAAATCATTGTTATAATTCCGATATAAACCTATGGGGGTGAGATTTGAAATTATGCAGGAATAAAATAGATCTTCGTCCATGCCACATATACTACTATATTCGGCAGGCAATATGACATTTCCGGAAGTATCTATCAGGCCCCAGAGGCTGTCCTTTCGGACTATGAAGTAATCAGGCGTAAATTCAGTAATATAATCATACCGGGGTCTGGTAATCACGCCTTGTCCGGTTTTATAGACGCCCCATTTATCATTGTTTTTGACAAAGAAATAACCTTCGAAATGATTGACCAGAGTATCAATGTTTCTGAAATAAAATGGCGGCGGAATTGCTAAATATTTATCAATAAGCTTATTAAGCAGCGAGCCAAATGAGAGGTCGGCAATATCATCAAAAATTGGAGGAACAATTTCATTGCATTCTGGGTCGATCAGGCCGCGTCTGCCATTATTGACTAAATATAAATATTTATTATTGAAAGAAAATGCTTCATCTCCATCCGTATAACGCTTATTGCCGGTTTTTGTATCAAAAAGCAACAGACTGTCCGAACCGGGCTCCTTTCCGCATATAATATCAATATCATGATAGCTGAAATTCCATGATTTTAAGTATAGCAGAGGCTGACCGGGATTATTAATATTGATCAGAATACCTTTTTTAAGGGTGTCTTTGGTGACAAGTAGAAAATAATTATTTGACCGCCCGATGAACTTATATTCGAAAGGAATGTCGATTTTTCCCGTGTCGCTGATAACCCAATAATTGCCCTGCTTGCCATATTTATAATCTGATACAATATAATAATTTGGGTCGGGATGTTCCGAACACGCAACAAGCAATAATACTAATATTAGGATGCGCATTACATTTATTTCTTTTGACGTGAATAATATATATTAATTATTGCATCTTCTGCTTGTTTAGGCGCTTTGTGATATGGTTTAAGCGCTTCTTCGAAATTCTTATTATTTGACCATTTTGAACCGCCTAAGTCTTTGACTTCTGATGTGATTATTATCCCATCTTTTTTAAAGCTATATACGCCAGCATGGAACCATTGTCCGTCTTTTTGGTATAAAATTAAATCTCCAGGTTCTAATTCGCTTTCATCTTCCATTATTTTAGGTTCAGTGTATCCTTCTGCTTTTAAAAGAGCATCAACTTTGGATGGATCAAAATCATAAAAGCGGGTTTCGCGGCCTTCATCTATACTCCATGCCTTTGCTCCTTTGCCATTGCAATAAGCAAAAGCATACCCTATACAATTCATTTTGCTTGATTTTAACTCGAATTTTGTCCCATCGTTTGCTATAACATATTTTTTCCCTTCTTCGATGAATATCTTAGCACTTCCTGTTTCATCTTCAACAAACTTGCCGTTTCTATCCAGCAAGCTGACCGGGTTCCCCGCCGCATACGCATACGGCGACCAGGCGTAGTACTGCTCCCATAGCGGGTCGGGCGCGGTGAAGCGGCCGAGCTCGGCGTCGTATTTGGCTGCGCCGTGCCCTTCCGGGCTATCCGGATAATTCATTTTTGTCTGGCTTCCTTCTGGGCTTCCTTGATTTTATCGACCACTTCTTTCATGAGGTCTATGGTCCAATCGAAAATTGAATACTGCTTAATTTTCTCATCACCCTCGTATTGTAACGTGAGAGTTCGTATTGGCTGAAGACTATACGCGCTACCTAAAAATGGGTCAAGTCTTATTTTTACACACAAAATAAGACTTGACCTCATCAATCTGCCGTGCTCATATGTATTTATTCCAAAAATTTATTGTTCTTAAATCCAATCTTTATTATTTTATAGTAACATTCCGCAGATAAGAAATATGTTACGCTTTTTTAAAAGGAACCTCTTATGTTATTCGACCTCGATATGCTAAAAAACCACTACAAAACTTTCGCCGACCGAGTTGACCATGCCAAAAAAGTGATTAAAAAACCAATTACTCTGGCCGAAAAAATCCTTTATGCCCACCTCGATGATCCCTCCAAAATGCAGGAATTCCGCCGCGGGGCCGATTATGTTGACTTCAGCCCCGACCGCGTGGCTATGCAGGACGCAACCGCCCAGATGGCGCTTCTGCAGTTTATGCAGGCTGGCCGCCCGAAGGTGGCAGTGCCATCGACCGTGCATTGCGACCACCTGATTCTTGCCGAGGTCGGCGCCGACAAAGACCTCGAGAAAGCAAAGTATTCCAACCGCGAGGTTTACGACTTCCTGTCGTCCGTATCGAATAAATACGGAATCGGGTTCTGGAAGCCCGGCGCAGGAATTATCCACCAGGTGATTCTCGAAAATTACGCATTCCCCGGCGGGATGATGATCGGCACGGATTCGCATACCGTCAACGCCGGCGGCCTGGGGATGATCGCCATCGGAGTGGGCGGTGCGGACGCAGTGGACGTAATGGCCGGAATGGCATGGGAATTGAAATTCCCGAAATTGATCGGAGTAAAACTCACCGGCCGGCTGAGCGGATGGACTTCGCCGAAGGATGTAATACTCAAAGTGGCGGGGATTCTGACTGTCAAGGGCGGCACCGGCAGCATCGTCGAGTATTTCGGCGAGGGCGCAAAGACTATCTCCTGCACCGGCAAGGGCACGATCTGCAATATGGGCGCGGAAATCGGCGCAACGACTTCGACCTTTGGTTACGACGACACCATGTATAATTATCTGGCCAATACCGGCCGCAGGGAAGTTGCCGATATGGCCCGCGAAATCGAGGATTACCTTACCGGCGATCCGGAGGTCTATGCCGATCCGGAGCAGTATTTCGACGAAGTAATCGAAATTAATCTGAGCGAATTGGAGCCTCATATAAACGGCCCGTTTACGCCCGATCTGGCGACTCCGCTTTCGGAATTCGCAGATAAAGTCAAAGCCGAGGACTGGCCCGAGAAGCTGTCGGTGGGGCTCATCGGTTCGTGTACGAATTCTTCGTATGAGGATATTTCGCGCGCTGCATCGGTCGCTAAGCAGGCCCTCGAGAAGGATCTGAAGGTCAAATCCGGATTCACCGTCACCCCCGGCTCGGAGATGGTTCGCTATACGATCGAGCGCGACGGATATATAGATATATTCGAGAAAATCGGCGGAGTGGTGCTGGCCAACGCATGCGGGCCTTGCATCGGCCAATGGAAGCGCGCAGGCGCCGAACGCCGCGAGAAGAATTCGATTATTACTTCGTTCAATCGTAATTTTGCCAAGCGCAATGACGGCAACCCGAATACCCACGGCTTTGTGGCATCGCCCGAGCTTGTGACTGCAATGTCGATCGCCGGCAACCTGTCGTTCAATCCGATGAAGGATACGCTCACCAACAAGAACGGCGAAGAGGTACGGCTCGAAGAACCCACCGGCGACGAATTCCCCGAACGCGGCTATGACGTCGAGGATATGGGCTACCAGCCTCCGGCCAACCAGAGCGAAAACGTCGAGGTAATCGTCCGCGAGGACAGCGAACGCCTGCAATTACTCAAGCCATTCGAGCCCTGGAACGGCGACGATCTGAAGGGACTCCGCCTGTTGATAAAAGCCAAGGGCAAATGCACGACGGATCATATATCAATGGCCGGGCCCTGGCTGCGGTATCGCGGGCATCTCGACCGCATTTCCGACAACCTGCTCACCGGCGCGACCAATGCGTTCAACGACGAAACCAACCTCGTCAAAAACGTGCTCACCGGCGAATACGACGAAGTACCCAAAGTCCAGCGCGCATACAAGCAAAAGGGCATCGGCACCATCGTCGTCGGCGACGAGAACTACGGCGAGGGCAGCTCGCGCGAGCATGCCGCAATGGAACCCCGCCACCTCGGAGTCCGCGCGGTACTCGTCAAATCATTCGCCAGAATTCACGAGACAAATCTCAAAAAACAGGGCATGCTGGCCATCACATTCGACGACAAGAGCGATTACGACAAAATCCGTGAGGACGACGTGATCGACATCGCCGGCATGGATAACTTCCGCCCGGGCGAGCAGTTAACCGTGGTGCTCCACCACTCCGACGGCACCGAGGAGAGCTTCAAAGTGGACCACACATACAACGAAGCGCAGATCAAATGGTTCCGCGCGGGCTCGGCGCTGAACCTGATCAAACAGAAATTCGCAAGTATGTAATTAATCAAAATCCCGCTGCCTATTTTCCGGGCAGCGGGAAGTTTTGTATATTTGAAAAATAGTAAACAAGTAATTCTTATACGAAAGTTATAATGTATCAGGAAAGTATAAATAATAAATTGAAGATCAATTCGCATCGTCTGTGTGATTGTCCACCCAATCATATTAACTGTATGTCCGCTAAAGAATGGCTAAAGTCTCAATTAGGCGTTTGGCAATTTTATTATGAGAAAAGAGATATTAGAAAAAAAGATATTCATCCTGCGACTTTTCCTTTATCTCTTTCCAAAAAAATAATTGAATTATTTACGCATGAAGGTGAGTTAGTACTAGATCCTTTTGTTGGTAGCGGGACTACATTACTTGCAGCACAAGATTTAAATAGAAACGCTGTGGGTTTTGATTTGCAACAGTCATATATTGAAGTAGCAGAGTCAAGATTGAAAAATGAAAATGTGTTTAATAATTCTCATCAACTGGCAATAAAAGATGATGCAAGAGCTATCCCTAAATATTTTGAAAATGAAAGTATTTCTCTTGTTTGGACATCCCCTCCATATGCAAATCTTTTAAACAGGAAAAGAAAAAATAAATCCAGAAGAGACAGGAATAATGAACAGCTTGGCAAGATTGAGCAATATTCTCAGGACCCTAATGATTTAGGAACATATGATCTGGAAAAATACACTCTTATTATTGGAGATATATTTGAAAAGATTTTACCGCTAATGAAAAGCAAAGCCCATTGCGTAATAAATGTACCCGACATGTGGTGGGAAAATAAAAGAATTACTCTTCATATTTCACTAGTTGATGAATTGAGGAAAAGGGGGTTTGAATTAAGAAATATAATAATTTGGGATAGAACAAATATTGTTAATCGGATAGGTATTTTTGGCTGGCCAAGTAATTATATTACTATGGGAACTACTTTTGAATACCTTTTAGATTTCTGGAAACCTGAAAAATAATATTATGAAAATATTTTCAAAGCAAGAGCTAATCAACGAATTGATTAAAATATCGCGGTTAGGTTGGATAAAGAATAATAGAAGTGGAAACCAAGGTGGAATTGGAAATACCTTAGAAGATCTTCTTGGTATAGAAGAAAACAATTTGCCGATACCAAATGCAAGTGAGTGGGAACTAAAAACACAAAGAAGAAATACTAGTTCATTAACAACTTTATTTCACATGGAACCTTCGCCAAGAGCTTTAAGAGTTGTACCAAATATATTGCTTCCTCTGTACGGTTGGCGTCACAAAGAAGCAGGAAAAAAATATGCCTTAAATGAAATGAGTTTTAGACAGACTATTGGGGGTAAGCGATCTTCAGATAGAGGCTTTCAGGTTGTAATTGATAGATCTGCAAAAAAAATCAAAGTCACTTTTAATCCTGATATAGTAGATAATAAACATAATGCATGGTTGAATCAAGTTATTCAAAATACCAGAAACGCAGAATTTATTGAGCCTTATTGGGGTTTCCGTGATCTCTCGAATAAGGCGGGAACAAAATTGCTAAATTGCTTTTATATCGAAGCAGAAGTTAAAAAAATTAACAAAGAGGAATATTTTAAGTATTCTAGAATTTTGATGTTAGAAAACTTTGAGTTCGATAAATTTTTAAAAGCTTTGGAAGAAAATAATATTTTGATTGATTTTGATGCTAGGACAGGACATAATCATGGAACGAAATTTAGATTAAGAAGAAACCATTTCGAAGAATTATACAAAACCCATAAGCAAATCTTAGATTTAAAATATTAATAAATCCCTCGTCCTTTTTATGTAATCCCATGCCAATAATTCGAAATAGAATTGAGATTGCACGGAAGCTGCTGAAAAGCGG
>CAZEMR010000109.1:0-7028 GCA_964513465.1 uncultured Hyphomicrobiales bacterium | reverse complement strand
TAGAGCAGTGGACTGAAAATCCGCGTGTCGGCGGTTCGATTCCGTCCCTGACCACTTAGAAACCGCAAAGACTTAGCGTCTATGCGGTTTTTTTATTTGGCTTATTTGATTTGTGCGCTTTTTGTGCAGGATTGGATTTTTTATTCTAAAGTATCGCTTAATGCAGAAATTTCTTTTACTAATTCACTCCTTCGTGGACCAACAGGTTCATCACTTAGTAAGGTTTCCAATTCAATGAATTTTTCCCTTATCTCAGTAGCTTTCTTTCCATAATAAACAGATTTTGCCCATTCTTTTGATTCCTCATCCCAAAGGTTTGCATATTCTTCAGGCAAATAATTGATCATTTCCTTTTCATTCCAGTTTGAAGAATGCTTGATATTATATTCATCAATATCCTCTCCGAAAATGTGAGGAACGAGATAAAGATTCATAAGCATTGTTTGCATAAGCTTTGTCTCAGCTTTTTTCTTCTGTCCTTTTTTATATAAAGCTAAAGCCCATGTGATATACTGAAACGGGTCACCTATATCATTCGGAAACCTTCTTTTGAAAAGATTAAATGATTTTACTGCCCCATCTACATCACCCATCAGCATATATAAAGGGCCGATAGCATATCTGACACCTCCACCGTCATGATAGAAGCCGAAAGTCCTCTTCTCGTATTTAAGGAAGTCTTCATACCTTTTGATTCGGGATTGAATCCCTCTTGGTGTTTTGGGAATACTCATAATTAAATCCAACTATTATTTTTCATATTTTTTGGCAATATAATAATTTTGCCAATAATCCTACTACCTCCCTGCACCCAAAAAATGAGACAGTGAGTTAAGATAATAAAATATTGTGTAAATTACTATCAAAAACGGAGTCTTAATTGGAAAAGAATTCTTGCAGATCATTCTCTAAAGAATTTAAAATCAATGCTGTTAAGCTTATTCTTATTGAAGGCAGGAAAACTTCGGAGGTGGCCCGCCAGATTGGTGTCTCCGAAAACACGCTCCATAACTGGAAGCGCAGCTATAAACAGGATCATTCCGAGGCCTTCCCTTGTCACGGCAGCCAGAAAAGTAAGAACGAGTATATCCGGCGCCTCTAACGCGAAAACAAGCGCCTGAAAGCAGAGCGCGACATATTAAAAAAAGCGACGGCCTTCTTTGCCAGGGAAGAATAGCCCGGTATCGGTTTATTCGAAGGCACAGGCAAAGATGGCCTATCTGCCTTATGTGCAAAGTGCTTACGTGCAGCAGAAGCAGTTATCATCGCTGGGCGAGGAAGCTGCGTGAGCAACTATAGGATTACAAGATATTAAAGCATGAGAAGAAAGGGAGATTGCTGAGACAACGCGGTAGCGGAATCATTTTTCCGAACGCTCAAATATGAAATGGCTTATCACGATAACTTTAAAACGCGCGAGATAGCTGAATTAAAAATATTTGATTATATTGTGATGTATTATAACACTCTATGTTTGTACTCGACGCTGGGCTGCGAGTCCCCGGCAACCTTTGAAAAACGCAAAGCGCCTACGTAAAACGATTTAACGGCAGTTTTCGCCGCGAAGTACTGGATCAGCACATGTTCCGGAGCATGTCGGAAGCCAGAGAAAAAGCCTCGGAATGGCAAGAATATTACAACAACAAACGTCCACATGAGAGTCTGGACAATAAGTCGCCAAAGAAAATGACAAAATGAAACACGTACTCAAATAATAACTGGTCTAATTTTGGGGAAGCTGGCATAATGTCCATATATAAACATAAAAAAATCCTGATCCATTTTAAATGAATCAGGATTTGTAATATCGAAATTAAAATTTATACTTTTATAAAAAATATATCAAAGATTTTTAATAATTTCTTCTATTATCCTGTTTTCTCTCTCTGGCTTCATTGACAGTGATCTGTCTGCCCTGCATATCAGAATCGTTTAATCCTTGGATTGCTTCTCTGGCAGCATTTTCAGACATTTCGATAAATCCAAATCCTCTGGATTTTCCGGTTTCTCTGTCTGTGATAATTTTCAGGGACTGGACCTCTCCGTATTCCTGGAACTCTGAAGTCAATTCGTCTTCAGTCATTTTGTTAGGCAAGTTGCCAACATATAATTTCATAATAAACCTTGTGTAATATTAAATTAGCGAAATACATTTTCGCATTTCTGAAATGCAATATACACTTTTTATTTCACTTAGAATTATATAATTCACATATTTTGTTATATAATTCACATATTATTGGATATTATTAAGATTTGACCGCCTTTTATCCTTCATTTTCTTGAAAAACGTCGGCGTCAATCCGGTGATTTTTTTGAATTGATTGGACAAATGCTGAACACTGCTGTAATTCAATTTCCACGCGATTTCCGACAGTGTCAGCTCATTATATATAAGCAGCTCTTTAACGCGTTCGATTTTCTGTTTGATTATGTAATTCTCTATGGTTGTGCCATGCATCTCTGAGAATAAATTCGACATATAATTATAGTTATAATTGAGCTGCTCGCTTAGTATTTTCGGGAAATTTATCTTCAATTCTTCTTCAGAATAATGGATTTGCTCAATAATAATATTCTTTATTTTTTCAATTAGTTTTGCCCGTTTGTCTATGACAAGCTCAAGACCATATTTTTTAAGGCCGGTATCCAGCTCATCTAATTGTTCCTGAGAAATATCGTGAAGCAATTCGACTTCTCCTAATTCAAGATTCCGATATTGGAGGCCTAACTTTTCTAATTCGGCGCTTACAATCATTTTGCAGCGAATACAAACCATATTTTTAATAAATATTTTCATTTTTGTTCCGGGATGAATTAATTCGGGTAACCTGATTACGGATCGATTACCATTCAGCAATCCGATATTGCAGATATATTTTTTTAATATGAAGCTTTTATTCTGAAGATTTTTCTGATATTTGGCAAATTCATACGCCAAAGCTTATCGACCACATAAACCGCTATAATATATGGGATTAACAAAGGCAGCGAAAGAAGTGCTTTTGCCATCCAGCCGACTCCCATAACACTGTTTTCCAGAGATATGCCCCTATCGATGTTTTCCGGCGCCATATTTCTCCGGATTTCCTCGTGGGTCATTCCATCATAATTATATCCGTAGTGCGACATCAATATATGATTCGATTCGTGCGCCCGCCACTCGCTAAAACAAAAAATAATCGAACAAATAACGAAGCTCACGACAAAATGCGTCTGGAAATTCATTTGAAATAGCGGCCTTTCCTAAGCCAGAACAGCAGAAAAACCGGCATAGTCAATACCTTCACAAACAATACTAAAACGGAAATGTATATTAGTATTTCCGTATCAAAATAAACGCCGAATGATGAATACGATTTTATACAACTATAATAAACATTTCATTTACTTATTAAAATTCCACAAGGCTCATACCCTATCCGCCGCTCTGGTATTTTTTCGGTGTGACCCCATAGCGGCTGCGGAACTGGCGCGAGAAGTGGCTCGGACTGCTCCAGCCCGCTTCGTAGGCGATCTCGGTGACCGACAGCCGGCCCTCGTCGAGCAGCCTGCGCGAGAGCTCCAGCCGGTATTCCCGCATAAATCCGAACACCGTCGATCCGTACATCTGCCGGAATCCGTAATTGAGCTTGGAGTGCGACATCCCTGCGCGCGAGGCCAGCTCGAAAAGCGACGGCAGCTGAGCGATTTCGCGCATAATTATTTCGCGCACTTCGGCAATGCGCTCCTTTTCTTCGGGCCGCAGCGTATAAACCGAGCTTTGGCCGAGGTCTTCGATCAGGCCGCTCAGCTCGAGCGTAATCAACTCTAAGGCCTTGCTTTCCAGATGGATACGCCGGGCTGGACCTTTAAGCGGGGTTTCGAATATCTGGCGCAGCGCCACCTGCATCGAAGGCGTCATCGAATTTTTGCGGATGAAAAAGAGGTCTTTCTCTCCGCGAATCAATCGGGCGAGTTTATCGGGCAGGCCGTCGTAGTCGCCCTCGACGAAGCTGTCGAGGAATTCCGGCGAGATATGCAGCGAAAGGATTTTGACTGGCTCGGTGCCTGATAATTCTATAACTCCTTTGGAATGCGGGAAGTAGAACATCGCCACATCGCCGCTTTCGATTGAGATTTGCTCGGTCTGGCCAGTGCTGCTTTCGATCGTGGATCTGGCGCTGCCGCTCAGGCAGCATGCAAATTCGATGGGCGGCTCATCGAGGGTGAAGCTAACCCGTATATTTTTCTTTAGGTTATATTTATTAATAATGAGCTTCAATC
Organism: uncultured Hyphomicrobiales bacterium; assembly: GCA_964513465.1. Lineage (GTDB taxonomy): Bacteria > Bacteroidota > Ignavibacteria > Kapaibacteriales > UBA2268 > CAZEMR01. Next base: position 2,762 of record CAZEMR010000109.1, on the reverse strand, counting down.
CTTGCCGAAGCTCGACAATATCGGAAAATCCTCTGCGCAATTTTTCGGAAATATCGAATTTCGGCCACTTCACCTTGTCCGCGGCTTTGCGCCCAAGGCTGATCGCCAGATTGAATACGCCCGATTTTTCCTTATCTCCGGCCATGCGCTCACCCGAAATGCCTGCTCAGAACAAATCCTGCGACGTGCAGAAGCCCATACAGCATAAGGAGTTTGCCGGTGCCGGCAAGGACTTCGTTAAGCTCTTTCCCTTTCTTTTTATAAATTTTTAAAACCAGGGGAATTGCGAAAAATCCGGATAACAGCGGCAGCAAATGCCAAAGCGACTGCGTCAGATGCCCGACAATGAATGGAATCGCGTAAGTCATTACGGTTAATATCACATAGAGCGTCTGCGCAAGCTGAACGCCCAGCCGCACCGAGAGCGTATATTTGCCGGCCGAGGGGTCGGTCTCGATGTCGCGAAGATTATTGACTCCGAGGATATTCATCGATAGGAAACCCGGCGCAAATCCTGATATAACAGCGATTTCGCTCAGGTGAGTCGTCTGCACGTAATAGGTGCCTGCCGTTGCGACAAGCCCAAAGAATATGAGGACGAAAATATCGCCAAGCCCATTATATGCCAATGGATAAGGCCCGCCGGTATATGCCCATGCGAACAATAACGACAGAACGCCGACAGCGAGTATTCCGACTCCGGCGTGAGCCACGAGAATCATCCCGAGGCCGAAAGTGATTGCGATTAATATAATTACGGCTATTGTCATCTCGCGCGGAGAGATCACGCCGCTGGCGACCATTCGCCTGGGGCCGAGGCGTTCGGGGGTGTCGGCGCCGCGCTTGAAGTCGTATATCTCATTGATATAATTAGTAATTATCTGAATCAACACCGCGCAAATCAGAGTGATTATTAATAATCCGGGATAGATCACCCCTTCCCAATAGGCGATCGAACCGCCCATCAGCACAGGAATGAGGCTGGCCGGAAGGGTCTTCGGGCGCGTTGCCTCGAGGAATGCGTTTATCTTGCCGCTCATTTTTTTCTGCCGTAATAAATATATGCAATACCGGAACTTAGCGACACATAGCGCATATCTGTCAGCATCCCCGTCATTCGCATCAGATCGAGGAAACGTTCGCGGCACGGGAATCGCGCAGCGGTCTCCTGCAAATAGTCGTAGGCGTCGCGATTGCCGGCGATTATCCGCCCGACCGCAGGGATCATCAGCCGCGAATAGAGATTATATAAATACCGGAACGCGCCGGTTGCCTGCCCGAATTCGAGCACGACGACCTGTCCGCCGGGCTTCACCACTCGGGCCAGCTCGCGGAGTCCGCCGAGCGTATCGTCCACATTCCGGATACCGAAAGCGATGCTCGAGATGTCGAATGTGGCGTCGGGAAACGACAGGCTCATCACATCTTCGATACGGGTCCGGATCGGCAGGCCCTGCCGGTCGAATTTGCTGCGGGCGACGTCGAGCATCTCGCGGCTGAAGTCGGTGGCCGTTACTTTGCCGCCGGGCATGACCGCGCGATAGAAATCGATAGCAAGATCGCCGGTTCCGGAGGCGCAGTCGAGCACGCTCTTGCCGCGGCCGGCGATCGATCCGCGGACTGTGCGTTTGCGCCAGCTTTTGTGTATTCCCAGCGAAAGCACGTTGTTCATCAGGTCGTACTTGCCGGAAATATTCGAGAACATATTTCTTACTTTTTCACTCATTCCGCAAATATACGTGAATTTATGGTAATTTTGAAAAACTCGCTTTACGCTAATCGATTAATTTATTGTATTATATATATTTATAAAAAAAACGCACCTCGGGCGATCCGGGATGCGCTTAGAAATTTAATATATATAAATATTACGCTTCGATTTTCTGATGCAGCGGGAATCCCTTGGTGAATTCCTTCACTTCTTCCTGAACCTGCTTGTAAATCTCTGTGTTATCTACATTTGTCAATACTTTGTCAATAAATTCCGCGATATGTTTCATGTGGTCTTCCTTCAGGCCGCGGGTGGTCATGGCTGCTGTGCCGACGCGGATGCCGGAGGTTACCAGCGGCGGTTTCGGATCGTAGGGCACTGCGTTTTTGTTGACGGTAATGCCGGATGCGTCGAGCGCGTTCTCGGCCTGCTTGCCTGTAATGCCCTTATTCTGCAAATCAATAAGCATCAGGTGGTTGTCCGTACCGTCGCTGACGAGATTATAGTCCTTCTCCATCATTGCTTTGGCGAGCGACTTGGCGTTTTTCATCACCTGGTCGGTATAGCGGTCGAATTCGTCGCTCAGGCATTCGCCGAATGCGACGGCCTTGGCAGCGATTACGTGCATCAGCGGGCCGCCCTGTATGCCGGGCATTACCCACGAATCAATCAGCTCGCCCATATTCTTGACGCGACCGGACTTGGGCGCAACCACGCCGAAGGGGTTCTCGACGTCGCGGCCCATCATAATCATACCGCCGCGGGGTCCGCGGAGCGTTTTATGCGTCGTGGTGGCGACCACGTCGCAGTGCGGGATCGGGCTGGAAAGCTTGCCCTTGGCAATCAGGCCCGCCGGATGGGCAATATCTGCAAACAGAAACGCGCCTACGCTGTCGGCGATCTCGCGGAATTTCGCAAAGTCGATATCGCGGGGATATGCCGAGGCGCCTACTGTGATCCATCTGGGGTTGGGTTTTTTCGCGAGGTCTTCGACCTGGTCGTAGGTGACGCGGCCGGTGTCCTTTTCCCGTTCCACAGGTATGCCCTTTCC
>CAZEMR010000108.1:0-7350 GCA_964513465.1 uncultured Hyphomicrobiales bacterium | reverse complement strand
GATACATACTAATTTTGATGGCTCTTGTGTGCTTAAATGTACGCATCCAGGCCGAAGAGCCGGTGCCGCTTGTTGCATACCAGCTTGATGACTACTGGCATTTTCTGGATAAGAGCGGCAAGGAGATGTTTCCGGCGTTGCGGCTCGACGATGTGGTCGGATATTCCGAAGGATATTTTCTCGGCAAAGCCGAAATCAATGACAAGCCGCATTGGGTATATATAAATCTGAAAGGTCAGGCACCGATTGGCGTTGATTCGCATCTGGCCGGGATGTTCGAAAACGGCCGCGCGAGAATATTTGTATATGCCGACAGCTCCGAGACTTATGGCAAGTATGGGTTTATCGATACCAGCGGCGCATTTGTGATTCCGCTCGAGTTCGACGATGCAACGGAATTCAGCGACGGGCTTGCGTATGTTTTCAATAAGTATAATGATTTCCGCGGCTATATCAATCCCGACGGCGAAGTCATTATCGGAATGTCCAACGCCGTGGGCTATAATTTTTCAGAAGGCCTGGCTGCTATTTCGAACAAGGATTTCAAGGTCGGGTATATCAACCGTGCCGGCGAGATGGTGATAGATATGAAATACGACGAGCCCGGCATGTTCAGCGAGGGTTACGTCAAGGCCAACAACAGCGGCCGGTTCGGCTATATCAACCGCGTCGGGGAAATGGTCATTCCGCAGATTTACGATGATGTCCGGCCATTCACCGAGGGCCTTGCGTTCGTTGGCGAGATCGACAAGAGATATATGAGCAAATGGGGCATGATCGACACCAGCGGAAAAAAAATCATCGACTTCATTTTCGATGATACGCGCGACTTTTCGGAAGGCCTTGCCGCAGTAAAGCTCGATGGCCGATGGCTTTATATAGATAAAACAGGAAAAAATTATTACGAAAAAGATTATGATTATGCCGACAGCTTTGTCAATGGATTGGCATGGATTTCGTCGGATAAAGAAAATATCAGAGGATACATTAATAAAAAGGGCGAGCTATTGATCCGCCTGCCCGAATGTCAAAAATTTATCGATCTGCGGCTGAACAGGGAAGTTCGGTAGCGGACGGTAAAATTGCAAAGCTAAATCCTCTTCTCAGCGCCGCGATTTTTCGCGGCGTTTTTTATTTTTGCGTTAATTCTCGGAAAATCATTATATTTAACCAAATCAATTCCTGCTTACCGAATTATTCCGCGGAGAAATCATGGATCTGTTCGATCATATCGCCGACTTACAGCTCGATAAACGATACAACAAAAAGGGCCGGGTCAAGCGCAGCTTTTACGAAAGTGAACTTGCCCGACTGCAGATGGAACTCGTCAAGCTTCAGTACTGGGTGGTCGACCAGGGGCTCCGCGTGGTGATAATATTCGAGGGTCGCGACGCCGCAGGCAAGGGCGGCACAATCAAGCGGATAAACGAGCCGCTCAATCCCCGCGCCGCACGTGTAGTAGCGCTTGGCAAACCATCGGACAAGGAGCAGACTCAGTGGTATTTCCAGCGATACGTCCAGCACCTGCCCGCCGCCGGCGAAATCGTAATGTTCGACCGCAGCTGGTACAACCGCGCCGGAGTCGAGCGTGTGATGGGGTTCTGCACCGAGGAGGAATACTGGAATTTTATGCGTGCCTGCCCGGAGTTCGAGCGCCTGTTGGTGCACGACGGCATTATTTTGCTCAAATACTGGTTCAGCGTCAGCGACGAAGAGCAGGAGAATCGATTCCAGGAGCGCGTGTCCAATCCCGCCAAACGCTGGAAATTCTCCGAGATGGACCTCGAAAGCTGGAAAAAATGGCAGGAATACTCGCGCGCGAAGGACGAAATGTTCAAATATACCGACATCAAGCAGGCGCCCTGGTACGTGGTCGAAAGCGACGACAAACGCAAGGCGCGCCTGAATTGCATTGCGCACATCCTGACCTCGATAGAATATCGCGACGTCATCCCCGCGCCGATGGAGCTGCCCCCGCGCCGAATAGTAAACAATTACATCCGCCCGCCCAAAGAAGACCAGACCTTTGTAAAGGAGATATACTGATCCCCTGTGGCACATCAAAATTACCCGGGCAGCCCCTCGGGTATGCCTTATATTTATATTTTCGCCACGATTCCGAAGCGGGCGTTCTGATTGTATTGCAGATTGACGCTCTGGCTTTCGTCGTAATATATATCCAGTTCGACCAGGATCCCCAAAAATTTCCAGACTTTAATATCGAATTGATTCTCAAATTTTACCACCCATACCTCCGGATTGTCGAAAGTGCCGAACAAATCGAGCTTGCCGGTATAATTGACCGCCGAGTCGAGCTGCAATCGGGCGTCCGTACGAAACGAAATCCCCGATTCGGCTTTGTAGCGCTCCGTTATTTCGCGGGTTTTGCGGTCGTCCGTCAGCGCGGTATGCCGCTTGGCGCGAATCTGCTTTAGCGAAAACCCCAGCCGCGCAGTCAGATTATTTGCGCCATGCTTGGTCGAATACGCAAACCCAAGGCTCTGCTGAGTAGTAATCGGGTCCCAAAGCTTTGCGGTGCGATGCGGCACGGACTTCGCAACCCGAAAGGACTCGGTTATTTGCGTCTGCGCCGAAGCCGACACATACGGATCGAGAGTCCAGCCCACCGGATATTTCAGCGAGGCCTCGCCGCAGACCGCATTATCGGTGGGGCGGACAAATCCCTCGGGCACATCGTCGCCATCCTCGAGAATCAGCCCCAGATTGAATTTGAATTCATACTCCACCACCAGCGTGTCGATTCGGAAATCCTGCCGCGATGAAAACGCCGACGAAACCTCGAGCGCCTGGCGCCTGCCCTGCTTCCAGTCCTCGACCATGGACTGCGAAAAAGTCAGGCTGATCTTGTTCTGAGCCGAGGCGGCCGACAGCGCAAAAAAAAATTATGGCTGCGGGGATTTTCATTTAATTCAAATTATATCAGTATAAGAAATAGTCCATTTATCGCTATTCTTTATCAAGAGGAATAATCTTGGAGAATCATAACCAATAATATGGATGTCATTAATTCTTTCATCATCGTCGAGATCAATTGCATATTCTTTAAGAAAATCCCCCAGTAGATTATATTTTTGAATAGATATGTGAGAAATAGGTTTAAAATTATGATGATAATCTTTCTTGATTGAAAGAATTAAAATTTCATTTTCATCCGTCGTGATATCATTCAAAAAATAATTCCATTCAAATTCCCTTTGCTGTTGTTGGTTTAAAGTCAAAAAATTCTGAAGATTATAGAAAAACTCATTTAAAATGCCTTGATAATTTAATTTTCTGATTGCGATAGCCTTATTTCTACTATTTAAAATTATTGAATAGATGCTTTTATTGAGTTGGCTATACATCACAAAACTACTATCATTGCTATTATTTGCAATAAGCTTTATTCCATAATTCATTCTAAACAGGTTAGAGTCTGTTGCGGATAAATCCGCGACTGTAATCAGTGAGCTATAATTGGCATCGTTTTTTGATAATAAAACCGGATATTCTTTTTCATTTACAGGGCACCCGGCTTTGGTGCATTTGCTATTATTGAATATCAGCATCCCGTTGCGCATAATCACAGAAGAGAGATCCAAATAATAATTGGTATCGACTAGTGGTACAGGATTTTCGCATTTAAAAGGAGATTGACGTGCGAATATGGGGTATCGATAAATCAATATGCTATCGATACTGTTTTCATATACTGATTTCTGGATATTCAAATAACATGTTTTTGCGAATATAATTAAAGCGCTGTCTGCTGAGGTATCGCTAATGATATTTTCATAAGTTGCCTTGTTGCAGTAAGACGCATAATAATTGGAGTCGGTTGATTTCCAAAAATGATGATTGATTGCATCAGGCATATAATAGGTATCTATAATATCTCCGTTATAAGAATTATATTTTAATATAATATTTTGAAGTTTGTCCAATATATAAAATGAGTTTGTATTGTCATTGTATTCGATTTTGTGAGGAATCAAAATATTGTTCGGGGGAAGAGCGATATCCGTTTTTTTTAAAAGATGATAGTTGCTGTTTACCAAATTTCCGATATTTTTAAAAAACATAATCTTTTCAGCAAGAATAATCCGTCCAGTAGGATCGATTAAATGAAACGATTCTTCATTCATATTTAGATAATTTTTTAAATCGGTGTTGACTATAGAAAACACATTTTTTGTTTGCATTAGTTTGCGAACACCTTCGATTTCCTTTTTGCTATAGTCTTCCTGAAGTATATAAATTGATCTATATTTTTTATACTGCACTGAAAAATAATCGTCAATTTTTCGAATCCTGTCTTGATAACATCCATGACATTGATTTAACGAAATATAATATATGCAGGTATAACCCTGTTTATTCAGATTTTTCCAATTAAATTCCATATCCGAATCGGCAAGTGCATTTTGATCCCCATAATAATTTAAAATGATTAGAATCATTCCGATATTTACTAAATGCATCATTTTATCTCCAATTATTATTTAATTTAAGAAGAGGAAGCTGTTAGCTCCCTCCTCATCAAGCATATAATTACTCTATATAATTCAACCATGCATCGTAATTATCGAAGTACACTGCATTTTCTATTTCTATTATTATTCCACTTTCAGGAACTCCAGGTGTGAAATAATCAATAAATTCGGCTTCATGGTAGCCAAAACCTGATGTCGGATTTACAGGGTCGGGGCAGAAAATGCCGCAGTCCTCACCCGGAGATTTTTGACCATTTGGGTGAATATAATAACAAACTTTATCGTAGCAAGCGCCACAATTTACAGAAAATCGATTGTTGTTGTCGACCCACGCTGAATCGATTCCTCCCATTGCTTTGATGCCGATATCGGCGCTTGATTTAGATGGCAAAAAAATCAAAAATGCTGCAATTATGACAGCATACAATCCAATAATCTTCTTCATTTCATTTTCTACTAAGAAATTAGTAAATTAAGGCATGGTTTATAGTGACCGTTCCGCAGCCGGTTTGTCAGGCGTCCGGGCGCTTTTGTTCGGACTCCGAAAACACCGGCTGTCGGAGCTTATTAAAAAGCGGCCATTCCCCTGATTGCGGAATGGTTTTTTTGCGTTATATTCAATTCGGCGTTATTATCCCGCCAGATTATTTGTCTGTGGCTTTTGGGTCGTTTCCTGGTGTGCTGTTTTCGAAATGCCAGTGCTTTGATTCGTTTCCGGTATTAAATTAAACAATATAAATAAACTATGCAAGTAAAATTTGATAATTATTCAAAATAAATTCAAATATTTACTTATGGCTTCTGGTGGGATAGCGTATGCTGTTGAAATTAGGGTTTGTCCGGAATTTAATGAACGCAGATTTTTTGGCAGAAAGCAGCGCGGAAGGCATTCCGAAATCTTTCCGAAATAAATTATAAAGCGTTTTCTTGTTGTATGGCGGGATTTTTGTAAATAGGATATGCGGCGGAGGGATTCGCGGCGGTGTTCTTTATTAAATCAGATTGTGCGGAAATTTTGCGTTTCTGCGCATTCGGGTGCGCGTAAGTGCGGGGGGATGCAGGCGGAGAATCGGCGGAATGCCGCATTATTGGTATAGATGTGTTGAATAATCGGGGCCGGAAGCGGGTGAAATTATGCGCAATCCGGCGCAATGCAGTGCATTATTATTATTTACAAAAAATCCCCGGCCGCGAATGACCGGGGATTCGATTGCGTAAGTATATATATATCAATTATTTCATATTGGGAAATAATTTGATCAGGGTTTCGCGTTCGGGCTTGGGCGTCATATAGCTGACGATTACGAGTGTGCCGATCGAAACGAGCAGGCCGGGATAGATGCTGGGAATGCCCCATGGGTCGCCGTCGACGAGCAACTGTGGAAATCCGTAACGTACTATGATATCGAGAAATACGACGACGATGGTGCCGGAAATGATGCTGGTGACGCCGGCGGCCTTGGTGGCGCGTTTCCATGATAGGGCGGCCAGCAGGGCGGGGGTAATCGCTACGCCGTAAATCGTGTAAGCCGTGTAGGCGTATTGGAGTACGGAGATTTTCATGTTGTAATATGTGGGCAGAAATATCATCAGGAACGCGACAAAGCCGAGAATGACGATAAATATTTTCTGCAGCGCGATGTTCTTTTTAGAATCGGAATTCTCATTGATAAACCGGCCGTAAATATCGCGGATAATGTTGGTCGAGGGGCTGAGCAGATAGTTCATACCGGTCGAAATCACCACTACCACAGCGGCGGCGAGCAATAGGAGGCCGACGGGTTCGGGCACCATATCTCGTGCGGCGTGGAGCACCACGGCGGCGGGATCGAATTCGGCTTTGCCCATGTAGTAAGCCGATGCATAGATAGCGATTATGACGATGACGGTTTCGATGATTACTGTGCCGATGATCCATAGCACGACTGCTTTTTTGGCATCGCCGGGTGTTTTGGCGCTGTAGAATTTCTGGTACATACTCTGGACGCCGAGCAATAGGAACATGGTCGCCAGCATGTACGAAATGCCCTTCAGCACTGGGATTGCGCCGAGTGTCTGCGGGAAGAATTCGAATCGCGAAGGCGGGAGAATCTCGGCTGCTGCGTCCCAGCCGCCGGTGGTGGCGACTACGAACGGCACCGACACAACACATGCGATCAGGATAATGATGCCGTTGGGGAGATCGGTGTGGGCCACTGCGATCATGCCGCCCAGCGCGGTGAAGAGTATCACAAACCCTGCGGCCAGCGCCTGGCCTGCCTCGACGCTGACATAGCCGTCTGTGATAACATTTAATATATATCCGCCGGCGCGGAACTGGTATGAAACTATTGTGGTAAAGGCGATGATCAGGGCGATTGCGCCGAATAGCCGGGCGAATTTGCCATAGCGGACTTCGAGTATATCGCCGATGGTATACTGGCCGAATGTGCGGATTTTGCCGGCGAGGAAGTAGATGATAGCGATGCCGATCCAGGCTCCGGCGGGCATCCATAGCGAGCTCCAGCCGGCCTTGAAGGCGAACTCGGCGCCGGCGATAAATGTGCCCGAGCCGATCCAGGTACAGACCAGCGTGAATACCATTTTAGTAATGCCGAGGCTGCGGCCGGCGACCATCATGTCGTCGTCGGTTTTGACGCTGCGGGATTTGATGAAATTATAGACCGTCAGAGCGATCAGATAAACAACGATAATGATTACATAACTATTCATAGGCCTTCCGAAAGATTTTGTTCAAAATAATAAAAAGCAATAATATCAAATTGCCGCGGGAAATGCAATGTAATTCGGCGATCCGTATATAATAATGCGGCGCACGAATGATTCGAAACGCCGCATTTTTTAATTTATCAGTCCA
>CAZEMR010000107.1:0-8279 GCA_964513465.1 uncultured Hyphomicrobiales bacterium | reverse complement strand
CAATATGTTCAGACGGCAGCAAGCGCCTTCTGCATTTGATGGCCGCCGAAAGCGATTTCATTTCATACGAGTTAGCGATGTGATACCCATTTTAATATTTTTACACACAAAATAAGACTTGACCCGAAAAAATTGATTGATATAATGAAGTAATTCTTTGCTGGCCATCAAGGATTAAGGATTCCGGATTTTTATCCCTTTCCGGAACTCCTTCTATTGTTCTGAATTTAAAAAGATATTCCGAATTGCCGGTTTCTAACATCATCACAACACCAATCGGAAATGATTTTCCAACACTTGATAAGAGGGCAATAATTCTCTCATCATCCCATATCCAGTCTCTTTGAAATTCTGGAAGCTGAATTTTGCCGTTATCAACATTTCTTAACAGGTCATTCAATGATTCTTTTTTCAATTCGAAGGCTTTCATTGGCAATCCTGCATTGTTTATATTATAATAACACTGTTCATATTCAATAACGAAATATAATAAAAAGAATGTCAAAAACTATCCAATTTTTCCTTTAAGAATGTCGCAATATTCCACCCCCGGTTACAAAAATTAACATATTCTTTACTTTGCATTGCTAAATTTTATATTTTTGTCGAATGAAATTTTCCTTTATATATATATTAATCCTTTTGCTCGCTGCCGGCTGCGGAAATGACTACCAAAAGCGCGATTCCGGAAGCGCCGACTCCGCACGCCCCGAAGTGAGCAAATCCGATGGCCCCGAACGCCTCGAATACGAAGTCGTGCGCACCATTCCGCACAATGGCGCGCTTTACACCCAGGGCCTGCAGTATTTCGAAGGCTTTTTATACGAAAGCACGGGCATTCGCGGCGAATCGGCGCTGAAGAAGATCGACCCCGCAACCGGCGAGGTGCTGCGCTCCGTGGAGCTGCCGGCCGCCTATTTCGGCGAGGGCATGACCATCTATCAAAATAAAATATATATACTTACGTGGACTTCCGGTAAATGTCTGGTGTATGATTTCGACAGCTTCCGCCCGATCGGCGAGATGGATTACCCGGGCCAGGGCTGGGGGCTATGCCTCGTGGGCGACCGCTTTGCAATGAGCGACGGCACCAACACCATACGAATGGTATCGCCGGAGGACTTCCGGATACTCGAAACCCTGCCCGTTTACTCGGCATACCGGCCGGTGGAACGGCTGAACGAGCTGGAATACGCCGCCGGAAAGCTATGGGCAAATGTATATCTTCAGGACGTCATCGTGCGGATCGACCCCGGGAAGGGCAAAGTCGAGGCAACGCTTGATCTTTCGGGCCTGCGCGATTATCTGACGATAACCCCGGACACCGAGGTGCTCAACGGAATAGCCCGGGACGAAGCCGCTGATCTCTGGTATGTAACCGGCAAAAATTGGAATTTAATTTTTGTGTTAAAGATAAAATAGTTATATTTATACTTGAGACTTTTTACCGTTTTCGTAATTCATTACGATTCCCTGAATTAACTAAGGTAATTTATAGCAACATTCTTACCATCATTAATATTAAATGGAGATAGGAAATACAATAGGGCTACTGCGATTTAATTCGGGTAAAACAAATAGTCTCAATTTTGTTGGGGGTCTTAAGTATGTTTAATATTAATGATGAGGCCTTTAATCCTGCTGTGTTTGAAGCTATCGTCAAAAAAAAGCAGGGATATGTGCGGATGAAACGTGCATTCGACATCGCACTCACTATCCCGCTCATCATCTTCCTGTCTCCGTTATTCCTGGTCACTGCCCTGTTGATCAAGATGACTTCGCGCGGGCCGGTTCTCTTTTTGCAGAAACGCATCGGCTACCTCGGGCGCGAGTTCACTATCTACAAATTCCGATCCATGGAAATCGCCTATTGCCAGAACGGCATATGCCACAAAAAGGAGGAAAATCCCGACAAACTGCTCTCCCCCAAAATCAGCGAGGAGGACAAGCTCACACCGATCGGCAACTTCCTCCGCAAAAGCAGTATCGACGAGCTGCCCCAGCTTTTGAATGTGCTCAAAGGCGAAATGAGCCTCGTCGGGCCGCGCCCGCTGGCCACTTATATGGTGCTGCCGTTCGAGAATATCAACAAAATCCGCTCGCTTGCGATGCCCGGCATCACCGGCCTTTGGCAGGTAAAAGCGCGCGACAACAAAACCAATGTATTCCAAAAAATCCCCTGGGACATCGAATACCTCAAGACGATGAACCTATGGACAGACATCAAAATCCTGCTGCTCACCCTTCCCGTGGTGGTCCGCCAGAAAGGCGCCGGCTGATCCGTATTAAAAAAAATTAAAAAAAAAGCTCTCCGCAATTCGATTGGGAGAGCTTTTTTGATTGACGGGAATTATCACAAAAAGTATTTTGAAACAGACTCAGATTTTGCGAAGCCCGGATTCGATACATTCTATTCCTTCGCTTCTCCGCCCTTGTCGGCGCCTTCGGGATTCTTGATCGATTCGCTCATGAACTGGGCCTGTTTCATAAACGGAGTCAGCAGGTCGATCGGCACGGGGAATATAGTGGTCGAATTCTTCTCTGTGGCCACATCGGCCAGGGTTTGCAGAAATCTAAGCTGAAGCGCTATCGGATAGTCCTGCATCTGGGCAGCTGCATCGGAAAGCTTTTTTGCAGCCTGATATTCACCATCCGCGTTGATTACCTTCGATCGGCGTTCGCGTTCGGCTTCGGCCTGGCGAGCCATAGCCCGCTGCATTTCCACCGGCAGGTCGATCTGCTTGACCTCGACGCTCGATACCTTGATGCCCCAGGGCTCGGTATGCTCGTCGATTATCTGCTGCAGCTTCTGGTTGATCTTGTCGCGTTCGGCCAGTGTTTCGTCCAGATCGGACTGCCCGAGGATGCTGCGGAGCGTGGTCTGCGACAGCTGGTTGGTGGCGAAAAGATAGTTCTCTACGTCGACCACCGCTTTTTCGGGGTGCATAACGCGGAAGTAAAGAACCGCGTTGACCTTGATCGAAACATTGTCGCGGGTGATAACGTCCTGCGGTTCGATGTCCATTACAATAGTTCGCAGGCTGACCCGCACCATTTTGTCGATAAAAGGAATAAGAATGATAATACCCGGGCCTTTGGTATTAATCAGTCGCCCGAGACGAAATATTACCGCGCGCTCGTATTCGCGTAATACTTTGATAGCGGACGCAAGTATAAGAATAATTATTACTAATGCAACTAGATAGGCCATTTGTCCTCCGAGATTGATTATTCAGGCAGGGATTAATTTCACCGAAAATAAGGATTTTTATAATCATATAAAATATTTAATTTTCTCGAAATCTTTGATTATTTTATAATTTTCAATTATTTATAAAACCAAAGAATGAAACTTCGAAACTTTCTGATAATCCTCCTGCTGATTCCGGCTGCGTTAGCCGCAAGGGACGATAAGCGCTGCCTCTGGCGCGTAACCGGTGGCGAATCCGAAGTATATATGCTGGGTTCGATTCACGCCGCGGATTCATCGTTCTATCCGCTGGATGATGTGATTATGCGCGCCTACGACAGCTCCGATGCGCTGGCGGTGGAATTCAACGTTGCCAAGATAAATCCCCTTGAATTAATGCAAAAAGCAGTTTTTCAGGACGATCGCACACTCGAAAGCCAGTTGCCCGACTCGACTTATCGGCTGCTGGATTCTCTTCTTTCGCAAATGGGAATGCCCGCCAATATATATAATAAATTCAAACCCTGGTTTGCTGCAATCACCGCCGCACAAATTATTATCAGCGAAATGGAACTGAACTTCGATATGGGCATCGACGTCTATTTCCTCGATCTTGCTAAGCGCGACTCCCTCGATATTCTCGAGCTTGAATCGCTCGACGAGCAGGTAAATATGCTCGAATCGCAGGTAACCAAAAACATCGACGCATTTATCCGGTCCACCGTTGCCGACCTTGCCGGCGCCGACTCGATGATGCTGGATATGGCCCGCGCATGGAAATGCGGCGACACAGCCGCCATCCGCCGCATCCAGTACGCATGGACGGAGGACTACCCCGAATACGAAGATATATATAATGCACTGGTGATAGAGCGCAACAGGAATATGGTCCAAAAAATTGAACGCTACGCCAAAAGCGGACGGCGGATATTCGTCGTAGTTGGCGTGGGGCATCTCGTCGGCGAGCAAAGCATCCCATGCCTGCTGCGCCGCCGGGGCTATCAAGTAGAACAGTTATGAAAAATAAAAAAGGAGAAAACGATGAAAATGAATGGTAAAACCGTGCTGATCACAGGCGCTTCCGCCGGAATCGGTCTCGCCTGCGCCGAAGTATTCGCCGGTGCAGGCGCACGGATTATAATCTCTGCCCGCCGCAACGAAAAATTGAACGAAGTCGCCACCCGGCTCAAAAGCGATTATTCCGCCGAGGTGCTCGCCATCCCCTGCGACGTCCGCAGCTATGACGAAGTCGAAAAAGCATTCGGCTCGCTGCCCGCCGAGTGGGCCAATATCGATGTGCTAATCAACAACGCAGGCCTTGCCCGCGGACTCGAAAAAATCCAGGAAGGCGTATTGCAAAACTGGGAGGAAATGATAGACACCAACGTAAAGGGCCTGCTCTACGTCTCGCGCGTGGTGCTGCCAGGCATGGTCAGCCGCGGCGCAGGATTCGTGATCAATATCGGCTCGATCGCCGGCCACGAAGTCTATCCCGGCGGCAACGTATACTGCGGAACCAAGCACGCCGAACGCGCTATCAGCAAGGCAATGTCGATCGACCTGAACGGCACCGGAGTCCGTGTCACCAGCATCGACCCAGGCATGGTCGAAACCGAGTTCGCGCTCGTCCGCTTCCATGGCGACGCCGAGAAAGCCGCCGGAGTATACAAAGGCTTCGATCCGCTGCTTGGCCGCGACATAGCCGAGATCGCGCTATTCTGCGCAACACGTCCCGGGCATGTTGATATTCAAAGCGTTCTGGTGACCCCGACCGCTCAGGCCACAGCAATGATAACGCACAAAACGCAGTAAGAAAAAATATTTTTTAAATTCACACAATAAATCGTATATTTGTCGTTATTATTATGGTATTGACGTCAGGTGAGGTGGCCGAGCGGCTGAAGGCACTGGTTTGCTAAACCAGCATAGGGTGATTAGCTCTATCGTGGGTTCGAATCCCACCCTCACCGCAACCGAACTCTCGAAACCCGCTCCACGAGCGGGTTTTTTATTTGGGGGCGAGGAATTTGTCAGGAATTTGTGCAGAATTTAGAAAGATATTGAATATTGCCTGCTATTTTCCGTTCTGCAAATTTTTACGCTTCAAATTTCCATAATTATGTTTTCTCTGGTGCGGGCAGCTTAAATTATTTATATGTTATTTTGCTTGTTATTATTCAGGATTTTCTTAATTTTAGAAAATCTTATTTAAGGTTTTGCCCGTTTTTCTTAACTAAGAAAAATCTTATTTAAGATTTTGGGCATTTTCCTTAACTAAGAAAATCCTTAGTTAAAGTTTTGACCGAAAATGTTAAATAACACGTCAGTAATTTCAGGCTTTCCATGCAAAACTTCAATAGTGGCAATTTTGTAAATCAGGGCCGCCATAAATCATTTATCCCTGAGATGATCAATCGTGAATATTTAATTGACGATATGAACACTCTTTATTTGCTTAGTCTGGCCGACAGACAATTAGGCAGACTGGATATGTATTCGGAATACGTAAATCTTGACTTGTATATATCTATGCACATAGCAAAAGAAGCAACCAAGTCCCCACGAATTGAGGGGACTATAACAACTGTTGAAGAAGCCTTTATGGATAAAAATGACATTTCAGGCGAAAAACGCGACGACTGGGAAGAAGTGCAAAATTATATAAAAGCTATGAATGAGACTGTTGCTGCTCTGGGTGATTTGCCGTTTTCCACCAGGCTTATTAAAATGGCTCACGAGAGGCTGATTCAGGGTGTCAGGGGCGGACACAAAACTCCGGGGGAATTCCGGCGGAGTCAGAACTGGATAGGCGGGGCCACTCTGAATGAAGCCGTATTCGTTCCGCCGCCGCATACTTATATTAGTGATTTGATGGGCGATCTGGAGAAATTTGCAAACGACCATGCCAATCTGATTCCCGATTTGCTGAAGATTGCTTTGATACACTATCAGTTCGAAACTATCCACCCGTTTTTGGATGGCAATGGTCGTGTGGGCAGACTATTGATAACATTATATCTGGTGAATAAAGAAATCCTGAAGCGTCCGATATTGTATTTATCCGATTATTTTGAGCGCCACAGATCGCTGTATTATGACAATCTTACGCGGGTGCGCACACATAATGATATAAATCAGTGGTTCAGGTTCTTTTTGACCGGAATAATAGAAACATCGAAACAGGGCATAAAAGTTTTCGACGGCGTTTTGCAACTGCAGAAAGAAATCGAACAAATATTGAAATCATTCAGATATCGTGCTGCTGATGCTCGCAGAGTGATTGACTATATGTATAAACAGCCGGTGGTTGACGCCGCCGCAGTTGAAAAAATCATCGGAAAATCAAGCGTCAGCGCATACAAACTTATAAATGATCTCGAAAGCAAAGGCGTGATTACGGAAATTACCGGCGCGCAAAGAAACAGGATTTTTGCATTCAAAAAATATATCGACATATTTATTGATAATTAAACCGTTAAGCCATTGGAATTATAGATAAATGCCAGAAATAAGATTTGGCCGGAGGAGTTTCCTTCGGCTTTTTGCGTTTGTATATCCGGCATAAAAATTTTTCCTTCGATTTTTCAGGATTTTATTATATTTGTTTAAATCATTCTGCCAGTTTTCAGAATACTGAATTGAATTCATTCATTCGCATAAAACCGAAATTCCACCGCCGAAAACGGAGCTGACCTCCGCTCTTTTTGCTTTTATTCCTATTAATTTCAAACATATTATATTATTAATCCACAGGTTTATCATGGATTTACTTCAGCTTGCCGAAAGCTACGGCACTCCGCTGTATGTGTATGACAGCGCAATAATTATCCGCAATTACGAGCGTTTCCGCCGTGCATTCGATGTGCCGCAGCTCGATATTCACTATGCCGCCAAAGCGCTTGGCAATATCTCGATTCTGCGTCTGATGAAGAGCATCGGCGCGCGGCTGGACTGCGTTTCGGTGCAGGAGGTCCGGCTCGGGCTGATGGCCGGATTCGCGCCCGGGGAAATTATATATACGCCCAACAGCGTGTCGGAGGCGGAATACGAAGCTGCCATCGGGCTGGGCGTCGGGATTAATGTCGATAGCCTGCAAATGCTTGAATATATGGGGGTTAATCATCCGCGGCAGCCGCTTTGCCTGCGCATTAATCCGCATCTGATGGCGGGCGGCAATAAAAAAATCAGCGTGGGGCATATCGATTCCAAATTCGGAATATCTATACACCAGATGCCGCTTGCGCGGCGGATTATCCGCAATTTCGGCATACCGATCCGCGGCCTGCATGTGCATACCGGCTCGGACATCATCGATCCGGAAATCTTCATCCGCGCCTCGGAGCTGATTTTCGCCGAGGCAATGAATTTCGAAGAGCTTGATTATATCGACTTCGGCAGCGGGTTCAAGGTGAAATATCGCGATAGCGATCTGAGCACGGATATCGAGGAGCTGGGTCGCTCGTTCAGCCGCGAATTCAACGAGTTCTGCGTGGAGTACGGCCGCGAGCTGGCGCTCAAATTCGAGCCGGGCAAATACCTAGTCAGCGAATCGGGCAGCTTTCTGGCGCGGGTGAATCTGATTAAGCAGACCACTGCCTGCACCTTCGCCGGACTCGACACGGGATTCAACCACCTGATCCGGCCTATGTTCTACGATGCCTGGCACGAGATTACGAATCTGAGCAATCCCGATGGCGAGCGAAAGCTTTACACCATAGTCGGTTACCTTTGCGAGACGGATACCTTCGGCGCCGACCGCGTCGTCGGCGAAATCCGCAAGGGCGATGTGCTCCGATTCGCAAATGCGGGCGCATATTGCTACGCAATGTCGTCGAACTACAACTCGCGATTCCGGCCGGCGGAGGTATTGATCCACAATGGCCGGGACTACCTGATCCGTCGCCGCGAGACGCTGGACGACCTTGTGCGTACCCAGCCCGACCCGGCGCTTTAGTAGATAAGTTTTTAAATATCAGGAATATTTATGTATATTAAAAACAGATATTACTCTCCATAAGAGCAGGAAAATGCCAGCGAAAAGAACAAATCATGTTATGTTATCCTTGGAGCATGGATGGACCGTAAGAAA
>CAZEMR010000106.1:0-8703 GCA_964513465.1 uncultured Hyphomicrobiales bacterium | reverse complement strand
CCGAACAGCACTACCTGATCGCTGCGATGCGGGCAATAGAGAACCGGCGCTATATATTGCGCTGCGCAAACTCGGGAATCTCCGGCGTAATCACGCCTAAGGGCAATTCGCTTATCCGCGCGCGGCAATACGACCGGGTGGGAATTGCCGCCGAAGTGCCGCTGATGGACTACAAAACTCTGTATGTGCAATACGGCGACTGGGTGCCGGTATTGAGTACTCTGGCCGTGATTATTGCGCTTATTTCCGCGTATTATCAGAAGCGGCGGAATGCCTACTGATCCTGTGCAGGTCTGCATTGTTTGCTTCCGAATGAATCTTTTCCCCCAACAAGACGTAATATTGACTACGAATATCATTTTTTCTTTGTAAATATATATAAGGATTTCAGATGAAACGATTCAGGAATTACGCAGGTATGATATTTGCTATTGCCCTGCTGGCATTTACCGGCCGCGGCATGAGCGCAGCAGAGACTGATTATAACCCTGTCGAGTTCGTACGCGATTCGCTCCCCAACGGATTGCAGATTATTTATCATATTGATCGCAGCGCACCGGTGGTGGCAACGGTTGTTCACTACAAGGTCGGCTCGCACAACGAGATACCCGGCAAGACGGGCTATGCGCACTTTTTCGAGCATCTGATGTTCGAAGGCACCGAGGATATTCCACGGGCGTCGATGGACCGTTATGTGCAGGAGGCGGGTGGTATGCTGAACGCAGGCACCAGCTTCGACCAGACGGTTTATTATTTCCAGGTGCCGTCGCACCAGATCAAGCTGCCGCTGTGGATAGAGTCGCAGCGTATGCGCAAGCTGCTGGTGGACAGCATCGGGGTCGAAACCCAGCGCGGAGTAGTGCTCGAAGAGCTCAAGATGCGCACCGAGAATAACCCCTATGGAACAATGCTTAATAAAATATGCGAAAACCTTTTCCCGGGAAGCTCTTATGAATGGACGCCCATCGGATATGCAAAGGATATCGAGATGGCCACAATCCAGGATTTCCGGAATTTTTATAATACATATTACCAGCCAAATAACGCAGTGCTGGTGATCTCGGGCGATTTCGACATCAATCAGGCCCGCAAGTACGTTCGCGAATATTTCGGGATATTCGACCGCGCGCCGGAACCACGCCGCGGCGAAATGAAATTCGACGAAATGAAATCATCGATTGTTAAGGATATCGAAGACGAAAAAGCCCAGCTACCGGGCGTATTTATCGGATTCCGCGGCCCGAAAATGGGCACGAAGGACCAGTTTGCGATGAATTTATTGATGGACATTCTGGCCACCGGCGAGAGCTCGAGGCTTTATCAGCGTCTTGTGGACAAGGAGCAGGTAGCGGTGCAGAGCGCGGCTATGGCTCTGGATCTGGAATATGCCGGACTGATTTTATTTATCGGGATTGCCTCGCCTGGGCAGGATTATGAAGACATACGCGAGCTGATTTTCGAAGAAATTGACAAAATGCTTGAAAACGGAGTTACCGACGAGGAATTCGAAAAAGCTAAGAATCTGGCAGAAGTTCAGTTCATTTCCGGCAAAAAAGAGGTGATGAACAAAGGCCAGGAGCTGGCAAAATATCAGGCATATTTCGGCAGCCCCGACCGTATTAATACAGAGCTGAAATATTATACGGAGATCACCAAAGAAGACCTTATCGAGGTAGCAAAAAAATATCTGGATACGGATAAATTCGTTGTGCTCAATTATTTACCCAAGAAATAATTAATAAAATTGTATATAAAATCCAAAGGATAATCAGATATGAAAAATATAGCAAGGCTGCTGATAATTATGTTTGTGGCGGTCGTTCCGCTGGCCGCTCAGGGACTGGACGTCACCAAAAAGCCCGAGCCGATCGACAAAAAGGAATTCGTATTTCCGGAGTATAATTCGGTAATGCTCGAAAACGGAATGCGCGCGTATTTTATTAAGGACGACGAGCAGCCCACATTCGTTATGCGGGTGCTTATCCCGGGCGGCAGCTCGATAGAAGGCGAAAAAACCGGTCTGGCCGATATTACCACAGGCCTGATGACCAAGGGCGCAGCGGGTATGTCCGCATTCGAAATTGCCCGCAAACTGGACGGAGTCGGCGCATCGCTTTCGGTCAGTGCCGGTGGTGATTATGTGCAGATTGTGGTTTCGTGCCTGAAAAAACACGTGCCGCTCGTGCTCGAAACCATGAATGATGTGCTCACCAAACCGGAATTCCCGCAGGATGAATTCGATAAACTCGTCAAGCAGATGATCGCGGGCATTCAGTACGAGAAATCCGAGCCGGGCGCAGTATCGACCAAGCTGGCCAAAAAGACGATCTATGGCGAGGATCACCCCTATGCACAGCACGCCACCGAGAAATCGATCAAGAGTATAACTATTGACGACGTAAAGGATTATTACAACAAATATATTGTGCCGAATTATGCCACAGTGGCCGTAATCGGCGATATCGACCCGGCAGATATTAAACCTGAAATCGAGAAAGCACTTGCCGGATGGAACAAAGGTAAGGATTATGAAATTGAAATTCCCAAAGCCAATCCTATGCCCAAAGGCGTTTATTTTATCAGCCGCCCCGCCTCGGTGCAATCGGTTGTATCGTACAACACAGCAGGCGTCGGATTTGCCCATCCGGACTACGAAACGCTGGACATGGCCGCAAGCGTGATCGGCGCCGGATTCGCAGGCAGGCTGTTCCGCACTCTCCGCGAAAAATATTCATATACATATACCCCCTTCGGCTATCTGACATCGTCGAAATATACCAACCGCTTCAGCTGCGGCGCGGATGTTCGCAATTCGGTGACAGATTCGGCGCTGAATGTCATATTCAACCAGATTAACGATCTGGCGCAGAACGGCCCCGCCGACGACGAGCTGATGCGTGTAAAGAATTATACGATTGGCTCGTATCTGATGAATTTCGAAAGCTCGGAGTTTATAGCTTCGCTGGTGCAGGATGCTGATTTCTATGGCATTCCGATCGGCAAGGTAAAGAATTATCCGGATCGCGCAGGCAAGATCACAGCTCGCGAAATCCGCAAAGCAGCGGCCAAATATCTGAGTCCGGCCGATGCCCGCTATGTAGTAATCGGTGCGCCCGAAGTAGCAGAAAAGCTCGAAAAAATCGGGCCGGTGTTTTATTACAATCTCGACCTTGAACGCACAGCCGCCGCTGGCAAGCTCGAGAAAGTATCGCTCGACTCAGATGACCTGATCGAAAAATACGTTGACGCAATCGGCGGCGAGGACGCAATCGATGCAATCAATACGATTATCGAGACCGGCTCGGCGGAACTGAACGTCGGCGGACAGGTACTGCCCGGCCAGTACACCGCCAAATCCAAAGCCGGCGGATATTCATATATACTAATGGATCTGGGAATGACCAAAAGCGAAATCTGGGTCAACAGCGACAATGTATGGGTGCGCGCCGGCCAGAATATTCAGCCCCAGGAAGGCCCCGATCGCGACGAGCAGCTATTCGAAGCTCAGATGTTCTACGAAACAAAATTGCTCGAGGGCGGATATAAATGTGAAGTTCTCGGCAAGAACGACGATTATATAATTATGAAATGCGTATCGCCCGAGGACAAGGAAAAGACATATTTTTACGACGCAAAGACTTACCTGCTGCGCAAAGTCGAATCGATGGACGAAGGCCCCCAGGGCCCGGTGCAGGTATCAATAGAGATGGACGAATACAAGAAATTCGGCGGGGTAATGCTTCCGACGGTCAGGAAGAATATCAACCCGATGTTCACGCTGGTTACCCGAACAAGCTATGAGATCAATAAAGAGATCGACAGCAAAATATTCGAACCCACCGAATAAATAATTGGCGCCGGATCCCGCTTCGCGGCATTAAGCGGAGCGGGAAGGGTGCAGAATATTTCATTAATATTAATTTTATTTAAAAAATTAGAAATTTCATCTAAAATTTTCTAAATTGTAGCAAAATCCTGAAATAATAAAGTTACCCTCAAACCCTCGGATAGTTATGGCAGAACTCAAAAAAGTCCTTGTTGTCGAAGATGAACTGACAAACGCAATTTTGCTTAAAAGGATACTCTCCAAAGCGGGGTATTCGGTCGTAGTAGTGCACAACGGCCTCGATGCACTGAAACATCTGGAGCGCGAGACTTTCGATGCGGTGCTTACCGACTGGATGATGCCCCAGATAGACGGTATCGAGCTTATCCGCCGTATGCGCGAAAAAGTCGACCCCCTGCCGCTCATTATTATGATAACTGCGCTCGTCAGCGAAGGAGCACGCACCTATGCACTTGAATCCGGAGCGGACGATTACATCGCCAAACCCATCGATATCGAAGAGCTGCTTTCGCGGCTCAAAGACGGACTGGCACGCCACCAGCAAAAAGCGCCCGAAAAAATCGAGAAACGAGTAACCCGCGACGTCGATGTGCTGCCTCCGTTTGTGGGGGTAGTGGTTGGCACCAGCACCGGCGGCCCGCCCACTCTGATCGATGTATTCCGGAATATTCCGGACAATATCAATGCAGCGTTTTATATAGTGCAGCACGGCCCGCCCTGGATGCTCGAGACATTTAGCCAGCGGCTGCAACGAGAAACAGCGCTTAAGGTAAACCTTGCCACCAACGGCGCCAAATCCGAGGTAAGGAATATATATGTTGCCCCTGGCGACCGCCATCTGCGGGTCAATAAAAAAGATTACAGCATATCGCTCGATGATGGCCCAAAAGAAAACTTCGTACGCCCGGCCGCGGATCCGCTGTTCCGCAGCGCTGCCGACGCATTCGGCAGATACTGCGTGGCGGTGGTGCTCACCGGCCTCGGACGCGACGGAGCCCAGGGCGCGGCGCAGATAGCATCAGTCAATGGCACCGTTATAGTCCAGGACCCCAAGGATGCCGTGGCACCGTCTATGCCCAATACTGTGATCAATTCCGGAATCGACCATAAAAAAGTGGCCATAACCGATATGGCAAAATATATTTCCGAGACAGTCTTTCCGGTTGCGGCATCTCTTAAGAAGCTGCACGAAAAAAAAGCAAAATAAATAATCGACCGGAATATTTTTTAAAGCTGTCCGCCGTTTTCAAAGGGGGGGAGCTTTTTTTATTAATAGAATAATTGCAATATTTATTACGAAAAATTATCTTTGCTATTCATAACAATTCGTTTTGTCAATATCTTGAAATAATTTATTAACCACAGGAAAATGCTATGAATATATTCAAACGCAATTACGCATATACACTGATTATTGCAATCATCTTTGCCGCGGCGCCTTTCGATTCCCCCGCGCAAACCGATGATTCGCTGTCGCAGTCGGCCATGAGAATTCGCGAGCATGTAAAAATTCTTGCCTCCGACGAATTCGCCGGTCGTATGCCCGGCACCGAAGGCATCAGACTTGCTGCGGATTATATTATAAAAAAATATAAAGAATACGGCCTTGAACCCGCTCTCGGCAGCTATGAGCAGAAGATGAATGTAGTTACCGGCCTCAAAGTCGGCGCAGGCTCTGCTGTATCGTTCGAAGTCGTGGTGCCCCGGCCCGGATTGCCGGAGGATATGTGGAAATCCGTCGAGAAAAAATGGGAAACCGGCGCGCACTGGATGCCGCTCGGATTCAGCGAAACCGGCTTGGCTTCGGGCGATCTCGCATTTGTGGGATATGGAATCAGCTCGTCGAATATCGGATGGGATGATTATAAGGATATCGACGTAAAGGACAAAATCGTAATTGCGCTGACCGATTCGCCCGACGGTGAGAAACGGGATACGGAATTCGCCCGGTTTACATCGCTCCGATATAAAGCAATGAATGCCCGCGAGCACGGCGCAAAAGCAATAATATTTGTCAAAATTCAGGGCGATTCGGCAAATGTGTTCTATCCGCTGAAGCAGGACATCGCAGGTTCGGACGCAGGAATTATTGCAATCCAGGCCAACCGCACCGAGATTGCCAAAATGTTCCCCAAAGAAGAGCCGCTATTCCCGCTCGAGCAGAAGCTGAACAAAGAGCGCAAGCCCCACAGCTTTCTGATCCCGCGTAAAAAAGTCAATATCAACGTCGAACTCGAAAACATGACCGAGGAAACTTCTAATGTGGTGGGTATTATTCCTGGCTCGGACGCCGCGCTGAAGGACGAATATATTGTTATCGGCGCGCACTACGACCACCTGGGCATGGGCGAATATAATTCGCTCTGGAAGGGTAAGCCGCTGGTGCATAACGGCGCCGACGACAACGCCTCGGGCGTAGCAGGTGTGCTCGAAATGGCATACCGCATTTCGCAAAGTCCGCTGCGGCGATCGGTGCTCTTTATCTCCTTCACCGGCGAGGAAATGGGATTGAAGGGTTCGAATTATTACGTCAATAATCCCCTCGTCCCGATCGAACAGACTGTGGCAATGCTCAATATGGACATGATCGGCCGGCTCAAAGCAGGCGGCCAGCTCAATGTATTCGGTACCGGATCGGCTGCGGAATTCTCAGAAATTATCGAAAAGCTCGACCAGCAGGACACACTGCTCGCAATCACCAAAGGCGACGAGGCATTCTCGCCCAGCGACAATGCGTCGTTCTACAGCAAGGACATCCCGGTGCTGTTTTTCTTCACCGGAGTGCACGAGGATTACCACACCCCGGCCGACGACTGGGACAAGCTCAACTACCCCGGCCAGAAGGTAGTGATGGACTTCATCGAGCGCTCCGTCCGCTATATCGACCAGCAGGACAAGCGGCCTGAATTCACCCGCGTAAAAGTCGAAATCGACGAAGATCGCAAAATGGGCCGGGGCAAGGGCGCATGGTTCGGGATTGTGCCCAATTTCGAAGAAAATCCCCATGGAGCAAAAATCTCCGGCACCAGCGCAGGCAGCCCGGCAGAAAAGGCGGGACTCCAGACAGACGACGTCATAGTCGAATTCGCAGGAGTCAAGGTCAAAAATCTTTACGATCTGACATATGCGCTGCGCGACCACGCCCCCGGCGACGAGATCGAGGTGATAATCTACCGCGATGGCGACCCGGAAAAGGAGATGAAATTCAAAGTAACACTGGCAAGCAGAAAATAATTTTATATATGAAAATCGAAGAATATTCTTTCGAAATAAATAATTCTATTGATCGCATGGTCAGGGGCGACGTCCGCAGCAGCGGCAAAGGGCCCCGGCCTGCGGCAATATTTCTGCACGGACTCAAAGGCTTCCGCAACTGGGGATTTATCCCCTACTCATGCCTGCGGCTCGCCAGGGCCGGTGCGATTGCCGTCAACTTTGACTTTTCGCTCAATGGCATCCGCGACGAAAACCGCCCCCGGTTCGATGAATCCGATTTCCGGCGCAACACACTATCTCAGGAGCTTGAAGATGCCCTGCTGGTAATCGACTCCATCCGCAACGGAGAAATATTAAGCGAATTTGATAAAAATAATTTCTCCGGAGAAATATATCTGATCGGGCATTCACTCGGCGGCGGCATATCGCTGATCGCCGCATCCCAACGGAAAATAAATAAAATAGCGCTTTGGGCGTCCGTCTCTGCGTTCGATCGATACTCTCCGCGGCAGAAGCATATCTGGCGAAAACTCGGACATATGAACACAACGGTTTCGCAAACCGGCCAGAAGCTGCCCATCGGTACGGACTTTCTGGACGACTTCGAGCAGCACCGCGAAAAGTACGATCCTGTGATGAATGCAAATCGAACGGATGCGGAAATATTAGTCATCCAACCGACCGCTGATGTCACAATCGCCGAAAGCGAAGCCCGAAAGCTAGCCGCTGCGGCAGGCACCGAGCCGGTATTCATCGAACGCGCCGGGCACACCTTCGGAGCCGAACACCCGATGGATGAAGCGCCGGAAGCAGTAGACAAAGCATTGGATTATACTATCAGATTTTTCGGTATAAAATGAAACAAGCGGCAATATTCATATCGATGGCATTCATATTCGCAGGCTGCGAATTATTTGTGATTGGCACACCACACAAAGAGCCGGCTCCGGAAATCAACCAGAACTCGGCTCTTGGTGCAATATATTTATTTAAAGCGGGGCTCGACAGCAACAATATACGCGCTGCCACGGAGATATTTGCAAATTCTGACGGCTCGCCAGTGCTCGCAGTCGAAAAATACGAAATGTTCGACGAGCTCGACCGTATGCGGCGTCTGATCGGCAGCAAACCGGTGACTCTGGTCAAGACCGACTCGATAACCCGCACCACCTACGACATCCGAATGGAATTCGACTATCTGAGAACTGTGCTGTTCACCGCCTCTAAAATCAGCGATAACTGGTATATAATCGGCTACCGCGAGTAATCGTCTTACATAGCCAGCTTGACGCTTTTAACTTCGGGAATCTTCATTTTGAGGATTCTCTCGACTCCGCCCTTGAGCGTCATAGCCGCGCCGGGGCAACCCGCGCAAGCGCCAGCGAGCGCCACATAAACGTCGCCGTCTTTATAATCCTTCAGCTCTATACGTCCGCCATCTGCTTCGATAAAGGGGCGAATCTCTTTTTCGATAATTTCTTTGATCTGTGTATAAATCTGATTGTTTTCTGCCATTTCTCAAACCTTTATTAGAAATTATTTTAAAAATGCAATTAGAACTGTATAAACGACTTAATCCGGTGAAAATTATAATTCTCCGTCCGATCCCTCCTCCGGGCCGCTTTCGATGGCACGGATTA
>CAZEMR010000105.1:0-8788 GCA_964513465.1 uncultured Hyphomicrobiales bacterium | reverse complement strand
ATACTGAATCTCCAATTGCTTTTTCAGCTCCGGATAGGCGGGTTTGCCGTGGAATAAATCAATCAGGAAAAATCCGAAGCGATTGCATATCCAAGTCGTGCAGGCCGTGTAATCATTCATCTCGCCGGATTTAAACGCGGTATCCCACACCTGAATAATATATGGCTTTTCGTCGATCATATCCGGCGAATAATATTGCCACAGATCGGGATTAATTATCTGATGTTCGCCCGAGATCGGATCCTGCTGATAGAGAGCCGAGAACCAATAGGAGCCAAGCTGCTTTTTGATTTTGTCGATATTTTCGAGCGAGAATCTTTCCGGCCAGAGCGCTTCGCCGGCCTCGCGCCCGAGAACGCAATCGCCGTCAGCAATCGCGGGAAGATTAACCACATCCCATTTATCGCCATCGCCGGATTGAGCGGCTTCGAGCAACCGCCCGGCCAGATCGTCCTTATGCCAACGGGTCTGGATTATCACGATCCGTCCTCCGGGTTCGAGCCGTGTATAAAGCGTCGAATTAAAAAAGCTGAATGTTTTATTCCGGTAAGTCCCCGAGAGCGCCTGTTCGTCATTTTTAACGGGATCATCCACAATAATCAAATCCGCTCCTTTGCCGGTAATCGCGCCGCCGACACCGATAGCGTTCATAAACCCGCCCGCCGGGGTAAGCCAGTAATCCTGCTGATCGATTTTAAGCATATCGCCGGGCCTGAACCTGCGATAAATCTCTTTGGCGGCCATGCTCCAGCGCGAGGCGAACTGGCTTTCGTAGCTGACGAGGATTATCCGTGCGGCGGGATTATTCAAAAGCCACCAGGCCGGGAAGTATTTCGAGGTAAGCTCGGATTTCCCGTGCCGTGGTGGCATCGTAATTATAAGCCGGTCGATTTCGCCATTATATACCTGAACTAATTTCTTCTCGAGATACTCAATATGCCGGGGCCGCTTGTATCGGTTCCGGGTGAATATCTTTGCAAAGTTTGTTGGTATATTGGCCATTTTACGCATGACTTATTCTTCGTATTCGAGTTCTTCGGCCAGATCGTCGGGAATCTCGCCGAGCGTAATCGTCGAACGGGATTCTATCCTGATCGGAGCTTCGAGTCCCAAAAGATCGGCGATTTGCTTGAGCGCCCCGAGCGAGGTCTTCAGATCCTTATCCTTCCGCGCCTGCTGATAGACATCGTAAAGCTCCAGATACATCGCCTTGAATTCCTCGTTAATATCGAGCGCATCGGCTACGCTGTCGTGGATATAATCCCTGACCTCGGACATATACCTCTCGAACTGCCTTCGGGATATGCCCCAGCCCTTGTATTTCAGGTTGCCGTCCTTATCGTGCACATCCCGGCAATACAAGCGGAAGAGATCGTTATAGCTTTTCCGGCCTTTCAGATATGCCTTAGCGAGGATGAGTATTCTGTCCTGTTTTTCGAGCTGAGTTACTTTGTTAATTTTCGATTTTGATTTCATAAATATCCGTCATTATGTGTCGGTAAAAAGTGAATTAATTAGAATATATTTTTAATAGAAATTCGATATTGCCTCCCGGACTTCGCTTGCCCGCTGATAACTTCCGCCGGGCAATGGCAGCGAGAATTCATGATCGATTGCCTTATGCGCATCGGCTCTGCTCAGCGGATTGGAATTCTCCAGCATAAGCCGGAATACGTGCGTTGTGTAATCGGATCCGATCAGGCGTCCGACCCGCCGGGTAATACTTTTAATCTCGCTTTTTGTATGAAATTTCTGGAAATACCAATGCCCATAGCGCAGATTGCCCGTAAAGCCGTTGAGATCAAGGAAATACAGATAATTGGTCTTATCCGACGAAATCGAGGCGTTCCTTCGCCGGTTGACTCCGTCCAGCAAGCGGCCTGAGAGGAATATCAGACCGCCGGGTTTGCAGAGCGCCCGGCATGTATCGACAACCGCCCGCTCGGATTCGGGGGAATCGACCGAGTTCAGCACCGAATCGCAGATGACCACATCGAAAAGGCCATTGCGCCGGATATTCGAGATCAGATCATCGATACATCTGTTCACGAATTTCACATCAATCGCGAGGTCATGATTTTTCCGGTAGTAGAATTCAAGGCTGCGGATATTATATCCCATTCGCGAAAGGTGATTAACATAGGCAAACATGCCCGCGCCGAAATCCAGAATGCGCTGCCGTTTGTTGACATTCGGCAATACCAGATTTTCATAGAGCCGGCTTTTGCGTTTCGATCTGCCCTCGAGCCGGTGCATCTGCGCAAGCGATTGAATATAGGTATGCTTTTCGATATGCGAATACGAGAAAACCCCGTAATCCTGCGCGAAGTAGTATTTAACCCGGGCGGACAATTCCGGGCCGCATTTATAAATCCAAAGATCGCGTCGAAGCATTTTGCAGACAGCGGCGTATTCCGATGACACGATGCAGCGGCCATTATGATCGATAATGCATGAGGTGAAATCGCCGTAGCGCATAAGCAGCCGGGCCAGCTCTTTTTTTAGCACGCCGTTATGAGAGCCTTTGGCGATGATATTAATTGATTTGTGGGACACGAAATTCCAGCCCTCGCGTTCGCAGTCGATCATGATCTTATCCGGATGGCCGGAGATTTCAATATCCGCGCCATTGTGGAACTGATTGAAGCGCACTTCGTCGGTACGGTTAATCCCGTCGATTATAAATGCCGGCGCATGAGTAATGCCGAGGAGTTTCATCGCATTCGTTCGCTGATGGCCTGCAATGATTGTCCCGTTGCCGTTAACGATAATCGGCTTCAATACTCCGCACTCGCTGAGGCTTTGCGCAAGCAATTCCTTTTTGTCATCGGTCAGCAATCGCGGGTTATACGAGGCCGGGCGGCATTTGGCAATATCATATTTCATTTCAAACGCCATCTGGATTACTCCCCATGATATGAAACACGAACCCGGCGGACACGCCGAATTCCTCGATATAATCATCGAATGCTTTGTTCAGCAATCCGACTTCCTCTTCCTGGAGCGGCACGATCTTATTGTCCCATTTCAGATTGCTGAGGCCTCTGGATGGCGAAAAGCCATCGTCCTCGAGCCGCGAATCAATCAATTCGCCTCCGGCATTCCACTGCGAGAGAAAGTCCTCGATGTCCACATCGGGCAGATCGAGCACGTCCTCGAATCCGGCCAGGTCGATTTCGAGTTTATCCTCGCAGATGAATTCATGGAGTCCCTCGCCGGTGATTTTTGCATATCTGGAATTCAGAACGAGGAGCTTTTCCTTAGCCTCGCGCTTGCCGGAGGCCTTGATAAACACAGTGGGCATTTTGGGGATAATATATCCGTCGCGTTTCAAGTCCTTCAGAATGCGATTGCGCTGATGAGCGTCGATAATCCAAATCGCATTATTTTTATCGCGCCAGGCGAAATAGGGCGAGATAATGCCATACTTCAGGATCGACGCCCTGAGCTTATCGTAGCCGTCCGGACGCAGCTTTTTCAGATTGCCCTGCAAATCATGAAAATCCTCGATCGGGATATATTCCGCTCCGCTGCAATTGATTCCGATTTCATTAATTTCATTTTGAGTCATAACAAACAAATACCTTTCAAATATTCAGCTTCCTTTTGATTCTCGATCTTCTCGCGGGCCCAGACCTTGACCTGGGCGATGGTGAAGAATTTATCGCGCTGCATTTCTATGTACTTAGGCAGCCAGTCGAACTGGGGCACATTGATTAAGTCCATGTCCAGATCGCTTTCCAGAGATTTGATTATTTCCGATGTTTCCGCTTTCATTTTCATTTTTCGATGTGGTCACTATGTGACGGCGAATTAAACCAACGAGGCCGGAACGCCAAAAGGCAGGCGGCTAAGCGGGGTTCTGGGCAATCGGCTGGTCAGGCGGCATTTTCGCAGGCGCATTGCTGATTATAAATTCGGCGAAACTTAATTATAAACGGAGCCGAATGATATGGATATTTGGATCGAATGTTTCCGGGCGGGAGAGCAGACCGATTCCGCGGGAAATACCCACAACTGGACGGTCGCGGAGCTCGACGAGATTGTCCGAAAATATAATGAGCAGTCCGAAGCCGAGCGCCACGAAGCGCCCATAGTGCTGGGGCATCCCGAGGACGACTCCCCGGCTTACGGCTGGGTGAAGGCGCTCAAACGCGAGGGCGATACCCTGATGGCGCTGCTGACCGATATGAAGCCCGAGTTCATGCAATGGGTAAAGGACGGCCACTATCGCAAGCGCAGCATTGCGCTATTCGAGGATAATATGCTTCGCCATATCGGATTCCTCGGGGGAATGCCGCCGGCAGTTCGGGGCCTGGCCGATCCGGAATTCTCGAAAGAGAAGAAATTCACCAGCTATGAATTTACCACAGCGAAGGAAGGCGAAAGCGGAGGCATGATCGCAAAATTGCAGTCGAGCCTGAAATCGCTATTCGCGCAATTCGAATCGAACATAGATAACAAAATTAATCAGCTTAAAAATAAGGAGCACGCAGAAATGAATCTGACGGAAATGATCGAAGCCCTGATCGCATGGGCATCCGAGACGCTCGGCGAGGAAGTGTCGCAACAGCTTGCGGCAAAGATCGACGAGCTTGGCTTAGCTAAAGCGGGCGCATCGGGCACGGAAGCATCCGGCGGGGAAATGAACGCCCCGGACGGCAAGGAAGGAAAGGAAGGCGAGGAAGAAAAAGAAAGTAAGGACAAATTCTCGGCCCGCGAACAGGCCTTGCAGCTAAGGATTGCGGAGCTTGAGCGCAGAGACCGAAAGAATCGCCACGAGAAATTATTCAACGAACTGCTCGAAATCGGAAAGGTATTGCCTGCGCAAAAAGACCTCGTGATGGCAAACCTCGAAGTCGCGGGCGCCGACGAAGGCAGCTACAAATTCGCATTCGGCGGAAAAACCAAAGAGCAGAACGCCTTCGGATTGCTGACCGACCTTCTGAATTCCTACGCAGGCGCGGATGATCTGAGGAAGGAATTCGCGAAAAAGCAATCCGGTAACAAATTCGGCAGCGGCAGTCCGATGGCCATCCCCAAAGGCGCGGTCATCGACGAGGAGGCCGCCGAGCTTAACGAAAGGATCAGGAAGTATATGAAAGAACAAAACTCGAAAGGCCGCAACATGACGTATTCGCAGGCATTTGACGAATATATGAGACTGGAGGTGGAATAATGCCGACCAGACTGAAAAACCTTAGGATAATCGATCCCCTGCTGACCAATATCGTGCAGGGCTATTCGAATTCGGAATACATCGCCGAGAAGCTCTTCCCGCTGGCAGATGCGCCAATGAGCGGAAAGATACTGAAATGGGGCAAGGACATGTTCCTCGTCCACGAAACCGAACGCGCGCTCAGGGCAAAATCCAACGAGATCGCGCCCGAGGAGCGCAGCACAATCGATATTCAATTGCGCGAGCATGACCTTGTCGAACCCCTCGATTATATCGAGCTCGACGAAGCGGATTATGCAATCGAAAAACGCGCCGCCGAACGGGTGCAGGAAGGCCTGACGCTGGCCCGGGAAGTCGAATCCGCGAAAATCGCAACAACGCTCGCCAATTACAGCGCGGACAATCAGGAAACCCTGACGGATAATTTCTGGAACGAATCGGCCGTGAACATCATCGAGGAAATGCACCAGCGCAAGGACACGCTCGAACAGATCATCGGGAAAGCTCCCAATACGATGGTAATGGGCGCGGCGGTCTGGAATAAACTCAAATACCACGACGCGCTGAAGCTTGCTCTCAGCTCGGTAATCGGCGAGAACAGCGCGACATTGCGCATGGAAAACAATGTGCCCACGACCAAAGCCCTGGGCGCTCTGCTCGAAATCCCGAACATCTTCGTAGGCCGCTCCAAAAAGCTCGAAGGCGGCTCGCTGGTCGATGTCTGGGGCAATTATATCATATTCGCGCACATCCCGAAATCCGCAAGCGATCCCAACAGCCCGTCATTCGGCTACACCCTTCGGAAAAAGGGCTACCCGTATGTGGACAAATGGGAGGAAAACGGCGGCAAACTGAAGATGATCCGCTCCACCGACATGTACGCCGTGGAGATCGTCGGACCCGACAGCGCATTAATCGTGAAAAATCCCATCGATCCGGACGCATAAGGAGGTAAATATATATGAGACAATATAAAGTAATCAGCGCAATCCGCGCGAAAGGCCGGCTGTATAAGCCGGGGGAACTCGTGAAGCTGACCGACAAAGCCGCCGGGTATGCCGCGGACGCCGTGGCTTATCATCCGGAGGTCGAAGTGGACAAATCCGGCGACAGACAACAGAAAGATATTAAACCAAATAAATCAAAGGAGTAATCAATGACCTATACCGAGAAAACTCTGGCCACCTACGGCGCAGAGGCCGCAGAGGCGATCGACACCCTGAAGCGATTCATGAAGATCAATTCAAGCGGCAAGCTCGAATACGCCGGGCTGGGCGATAGGATCGCCGGGGCAGCCTCGCTCACTGTCGAAGCGGGCGAACAGGCCGGTTATAAAATTCCGGGATCGATAGCCGTGATCACTTCCGGCGGATCGATCTCAGCAGGCGCGGATGTGATGTCCGACGCAAATGCCAAAGCCGTCACATTTATCAAAAAAATCAGTGAGAAAATCAAATCGGAGGACGAAAGCAAGGCCTCCGACACCACCTACGCCGACGACGCCGCGCTAAGCGATATGCCGGCGCTGGCGGGCAAAAGCTATAAGATGTCCGCGCTGATCAATCTGGTCAATGCCAAAGCGGACGTGCAGACAATCAAAGCGAAATTCACCGCTCCCGCCGATGCTACCATAGTCGGCAATATCTATGCGGTCGGCGCGGTGGACGGCAATCTGACGCTGCTTGCGGCAAGCGCCGACCTGACCGCTGAATTCACGCATCAGCTGACGGCGAGCGAGAGCGGCGCGCTCATAATCGAGGCGATTGTAACAATTGACGCCACCGCCGGAAATATCGCGTTGCAATGGGCGCAGAATGCCTCCGATGCGGCCGATCTGACCGTGAAGGCGGGCAGCTACCTGAAGCTCGAGCGCACGGACGATTTCCATGTGGCGGGTATCGCGCTGGCCGAGGCCTCCGGAGCCGACGAGGATATTCCGGTATTTATTAAATAAACGGGGACACAATGTATTGCAGCTTTCGGGATATAGTCAACGAAATCGGAGAATATCGATTAATCGATTATTCCAATGCGGGCAATCGCGATGCGGACACGGTCAACGAAGCTTTCGTGAACGACCGCATCGATACCGCCGGGACGATAATCGACAGCTATATCCGCGGAGTCGCAGACTTGCCGATCAGCGACGAGGACGATCTCCGGATACTGAGATCGCTCTGCATAACTTTAACCGTAACGGATCTCGTGAGTAGTGATATGGATCAGGGGCAGCCTTTCGATGCAATACGCGCACGGCGAAAAGAAGCAATCGGAACGCTCGAACGATACATGCGGGGAGAACTGAGATTAAACTCGACGACCACAAAGGCCGCCCCTGCCCATTTCCGCTCGAACTCAAGACAAAAGGCATTTACACAGGATATTATAGACAGAATGATATGATTACCGAACACCAGGCAGAAGACCGCATTGCGGATTATTTGAATACGCTCGACCTGAACAGCTCGAAGGCCGTGGTCGAACCCGACGAGCCGGATTTTCTGACTCAATACATCAGGCGCTGGGAGAATATGATCCTCGTCAGATTCGCCGGATCGCCGCAAACGATGAGCATTACCGCCGGGACGGGCTCGCAGTTCAACGATCCCGGGCGATTATTCCATACGGTATGGAATTTCGAATTAACAATATTTCACAATCGCAAGCGCGCCGACGGCATTTACGGAGTGGTCAAAGGACTGCGCGAGAATGTGACCAATCTGCGCCTCGATCCGGATTTATCGCCGCTGATTCCGATAGCCGGGCCGGTCGATCCATTTCGCGACGCGGACAAATGGCGGACATCGATGACCTTCCGCGCGGTCTTGCAATACGAACGCGAAAGGCATACCGATGGATAACTGGATTGCGCAAAATTGGGACAAGATTCTGATCGCATTCGTGACCGTGCTGGTCTCATACAGTCAGATCGGGGATATTTACAAAAGGCGCCGGGACAAGGAGCTGACAAAAGCGGTAGAGGATAAATCCCAGTGCCATGAACATGAGCGGGAAATTGAGCTTCTAAAGCAACGGATAGATGGAATGAGTATGCAGGACGCAAAACAGGACGAAAGCGACAAATCGATCGGGCAGATGCTCTCGGAGCATAACACCCGGATCGCGGTATTGGAAAACATGATCGCGGACATCAAGAAGACCATTGATCGAAGCAATGACTTTATGAAAACCGCTATCAGAATATTGGAAAAATTAGACAGAGGCAAAAATGAGTGAATTCACAAAAGAAGAACAAGAGAAAATAAAATCGCTGCTTGCGAATGATTCGGCGAGCGACAAAAGCGCGAACTTCGCACGGCGGAGGGTATATGTATTTGCGCTGGCCACCATCGCCACAGCGCTTGCGGCCATCCTGTCGTTCGGCTACATGCTGCCGGCATTTCCCTACGCAACCGGCGAGCTGGTGGTAATGATCGGCGTGGTAACGTGGATATTTTTAGATGAATACTTATGGGAGGGAGATACAATTGCGAAAATCGGAGAAAACCCTGTGGCCGTTGCTATCTGCGTGCTTGCTATCGCTGTCATGTTTAGCGTGGGCTTTGAATTCGGCAATTCCTACGTCAGTAACCCGTTCGGAAATGAACG
>CAZEMR010000104.1:0-8853 GCA_964513465.1 uncultured Hyphomicrobiales bacterium | reverse complement strand
ACGATTCCGGTCGATTCATGAAATTATTACCCGATAAATATTATAAATTCAATGATTTAATAAATGTTAATAATAATGGCGATCATAGAATCACAAAGTATTTTTTCAAAAATTTGCCCGATTATTTAGAAAAAAAATCTTCGAAAAGCCCACAGCATTTCCCGAATTTTGGCTTATATATTTTTAATCGAAAAAAATATCGTCTGACTGTCCGCTGCGGGCCGATCGGCCAGCTTGGCAAAGGCGGCCATGCGCATAACGACCAGCTATCGATCACGCTCGACATAGCCGGCGCGCCCAGGATAGTCGATCCCGGCACCTATGTTTATACCTCGTTTCCGGATTTGCGAAATCGCTATCGTTCGACTTCGATGCACAACACGCTCGCAATCTCCGGCTCAGAGCAGAATTCATGGCATTCGGAATCGAAGGACGACCTTTTCTGGATGCGTAACGACCGCGCCCGCGCCGAGGCCGTGCAGGCAGACGATGAGGGCTTTGTGGGGCGCCACTACGGATTCGGCACACCTCACGAAAGGTCGATCGCCGCACGCTCGGAGAAAATATATATCATCGACGAATGCGAGATTAGCGGCGAAAAATCGGTATTTTTGCATTTTCACCCCGATATTGAAATCGAAATTATATCTGAAAAATCAGCGATTGCGATAAATGGGAATCAGAAAATCGTAATAAATATCGGTAGTGGAAAATTATCCAAAGATAATTATAATTATTCGCCGTCTTACGGTGTTAAGCAACCGGCTCAGGCGCTGATCGTAAAATTCGCGGAACCGCGTCTGGAGTGGACTATCGGGATCGAAGGAGCAAAGTATTGAGAATAACCGAACATCTGGACAAAATATCATGGTCGCTGGCCGACAAGGTTGTGCTGTTTGCCTATGGCGTGGTCTCGCTCGTCCAGATAAACGCCCTCGATCCAGCGGTTTATGGCCTTTTCATACTGCTTCTGAGTCTGAATAACTGGATAAATATCATAACGGATTCGTTTTCACTTTCGCCTATAATCCAGTTCGGCGCGAACGAACAGAATCGCCCGAAAGTAAATCTTATCTCCCTGATATCGCATGTAGTTATGTCAATCGGTCTGGGGCTGCTAGTGCTGCTTGCCGGGCCCTGGCTGGCGGAATTTTTCAACGAGCCGGGTCTGCGCCAGGTCGGTCTTATGCTTCCGTTCCTGCAATTGCTAACCATACCACGCACTTACGCGCTCAAGATGCTCTACCGCGACCACCGGATGCGTGCGATATTCGCAGTAAATCTCGCATTCTACGCAGTTATGACTATCCTCACATTTTATTTGATATTTACACAAAAAATGCTGTCATTCGATGATATGCTATTGATATATTTCGCCGGAACCGTGGCCTCGTCAGTGTTCGCGGTATATCCCATCCGACGGAATCTTGTGTTTTCAACTGCCGGCGATATCACGTATAAAAAAATATTGAAATTCAGTCTGCCGATGACCGCACAGGCGGTGTTCCACTACGTACCGCGCCAGATGCTCGATGTATTCATCGTCCAGAAGGCCTTTTCCACTTCTGTGGTAGGTATTTACGGCGCCGCCAAGACGCTCTTCCGGGTATTCGACGAGGGCGCGTTTGCGGCGTTCAGTCTGCTGTATCCCGCTGCTGTCCGGCAATTCGAGAAGGGCGACCGCGAATCGCTCCAATCGTTGCTGACTAAGTCGGTTTCGCTATTATTTTTCGCATATTTATTCGCTGTGGTGGTGCTGGAAGTCGGTGTGGGACAATGGTTTATCTCGACATTCCTGCCGCTTCGCTACGAAATGGCAATCGGCCAGTTCGAGGTCATGATCCTTGCCGCGCTGGCCCTTCCTTTTGTAACAGCGGCGTTTATAATAACTGCGTCCGGACACCCGGAAGTCGTTCTGAAATATGTACTTATATCCGCGGTGCTATCGGCGGCGACACTTGGAACAGTCGGCTATTATCGCGCGGAAACCCTTGTGCCGCTTGGACTTGTGGTGTATTACTTCTCGCTCGGAGGACTTAGCTTCCTTTATATCAAGCGGCATTTCGGATTTCCGGTGCGGCATATAGTCCGCATCGTTAGCGACGCCAGAAGCTTTTTATTATCAAAGATTTACGGGAACAATAAGTGAATCTGACCGATCGATATATACTGCGCCAGTTGGTGATGACTCTCGTGTTTTCGCTGATTGCGCTTTGCGTTATCTTTATAATTGTCAATCTGTTAGAGAGTCTCGACGAATTCCTCGACCAGAGCGCGCCGGTAGAAATTATCGGCCAGTATTATTTATACTATCTACCCGAAATTCTGAAGCTGCTCATGCCCGTGGCGATGCTTTTGTCCATACTTTTTACAATTGGTAAGCTCTCTACTCTCAATGAGATAACCGCGATGAAGTCCGGCGGGCTCAGCCTATATCGACTCATGTTTCCGCTCGCGCTTTTCGCAATTCTGATCAGCGGCGGACATTTATATTTTAACGGATGGATTGTCCCCGAAGCAAACTCCCGCAAGATTGAAATAGAACGCAAATACCTGAAAAAAACAGCAGGCGGAGGCCAATTATTCAACCTTTACTTCCGCGACAGTCCGCAAACGAATGTAACTATGCAGTATTACAATGCACAAAACCGCAAAGGCCATAAAGTCGCTATCGAAAAATATTCCGACGATACAAATCCGCGTCTTTTGACAAGACTTGAATCCGACCAAATGCAATGGGATGCCGATTCGAACGGATGGAAAATGATTAATGGTCTCGTCAGATCATATAAGACTCAGAATGCTGATGTCCAATTTTTTGATACTCTGGCTCCGGAGCTTAGTATTACTCATGCACAAATCGTACGCCTCCGCGAATCCCCCGAAGAGATGAATCTCGACGAACTCCGAAGATATATCGATATGCTCGGCCGCGGCGGCAAAGACGTCCGCAAAATGATGATCGACTACTATGGCCAGTACGCCTATCCCTTTGCCAATTTTATAGTAGTGCTCTTTGGAGTGCCCTTCGCATCCGTCCGCAAAAAAGGCGGTATCGCCATCCAGATCGGAGCGGCGATGGTTGTGTCGTTTTTCTATCTGATATTCACCAAATTCGGGCAGGAAATCGGCTATGCGGCGGATATAAACCCGATTATCAGCGCGTGGATGGCCAATGGCGTTTTCTTTATCGCAGGGCTTGTAGTGTTATTCAGAACCAAAACATAATGGCATATATCTTCACATTTTCGTATATTTATCTGATTTTTCAGAAACTGAGATTAATATAAAAAATGAAAAAAATCGAAACGGTTTCCTCGCTCGAAGGGCGGCGATTTCTGCAGAAAATATATAAAGAGCTGCGATTCGAAAAGCAGCGGTCGGCGCTGGCCGCGTTACTGATTTTATGGCGCATCTGCGTTCGCGAAAAGGATATATATAAGCATTCGAAATATGAAGTCACAGCGCTGCATTCACTCGGAATAGTAAAGGGCACCGCCCTCTGGATGCAGGAAATTGTCAACCGCCACTTCTTTTCGACTATCAACTCCTTCGTATACCTCGGCGCGGCGGTGCTGCTGGTGCTCATCGGTGTGCGCCGCTTCAGCGAAGGCGTAAGCATCGAGCTCGTCATCGCAGGCATTGTGTTCGAAGCCCTTATGCTCGTGTTCATGTTTATCGTAATGCTGTTCTCGCCAAGCGAGGAGATCAGCATCGAGGAAGAAGACGGCGAACCCGACGCCCGCGAGATCGTCGAGGAAATCGGCGAGATCGGACGCGACTTTGCAGCAGCGCTTGTGCAGCTCGAGGAAGTCAACGCAAGGCTCGATAAATCAATACAAATGCAATTCGAGTTAATTCAAAAAGCCGGCGATATTGCAAAAGCCACCGCCAACGCTGTGGCGCCCAATCCCGCAATGCTCGACGAAATGCGGCGCACCGGCGATTCGCTCGGTGAATTCCGAGCTACGGTCGATCGACTCAATGATTCCGTTAAAGCATTGCGAAAAGAGGAGATAGAGCTATGCGTCCGGCGCGAAATTGAGAAAATCATTGTGGACAAACTGGCGGGACAATGAGCAAAAGGCCCCGCAAAAAAATAGAAATTTACTTTGTTTTATATCTGGCCGCGCTGATACTTCTGTTGCCGGATAAGGAGGATTTTACCGATCAACCCCGACCGGCCAAAGCTCCCGGCGCCGATGTTTCATTTGCGCTGCAACCCGAAAAATCAGCTCTGTTCTGCGAAATGGCGCTCGACACCTCCGGAAGCCGCGTGCTTTCTATTGATTCGGCTAATACGATATATTATCGCGGGAAGTATCCGAATGTCCGCTTCGAATTCGTGATCGACGACCCCCGCGCCAATCAACGGTTCAGGCTGACCTCGCGGCGCAATCCCACAACCCGATTTTTCCGGATTGAGGAAATCCCCGGGCGAAATGCTGCGGTGTTTTACTGGAAGCCGCCGGAAAATATATATACCAACCGGTCGTATCTGGTTACCGTAAAAGCAATTGCAGAACCCGCAGCCGGCGCGCCGTTGCCCGCCGAACCCGTGGTGACCGAAGCAAAATTCAGCCTCAATATATATTTCCCCGGCGGAAGATATTTACCCGAGCAATATGCTATGCGAAGCGATTCGCTGAATATGATTGCCGACACCGCCGCGATTATAAGTAATGCCGGAAATGCCGAGCGCTCGCTGGGCGATTTCACAATTGTGCCCGAAGAAGCCAATCTGAAGGCAATCGCCTATCAGCGTTGGAGAAATCTGATCCATGCATATGGGCTGAATCTCGAGACCGATCTGGCCACAATGCCGCGCGTCGAATACGATCTCTCGCATCCGAATAACGGCGGCAGCGCACGAATGGCCGAGTATACCAAAAACGCCGTGATTGTAACAGGAATTGCGCCATCGTTCGGCTCCATGACAGTGCGCGTCAGCGTTACCCGTCGCGATGGCCGCGAAGCCTCGACCGAATTCAACGTATTACCCCAGACCCTTAGCAGTCCCGAATACGAGCGCGTGATGTATCCCGGCCGCGAGTATCGGATCGATCCCAATCTGCCGCTTTTAAGCGGACAGCAGACCCGCGCATTGCTGACCGAAAATGGCCAGACCCGCGCAGTCAGCCGCGAGGGACAGCCGTTCGATTTCACGCCCTCGATCGTGGACACAGGCAAAGTGCTCTACCTTGAATTATACGTCAACGATAGCCTGTTCGACGTCAAATACCCAATTCAGGTAAATAATTATCCCGCACCGGAAATACTGCGTATCCATTCGACAGGCTCAACTACCGTTCGCATAAAAAGCCAGTCCTATGGCCTGCATTATGGCAGCGAAAATTATATCAAAAAGCTCGAAGCAAAGGGCAACGCAAAGGTGCGCGAATTATTCGGGCTGCTCGAAGAGGACAAGCGCAATCTGATATATGTTCAATATTTCGAAATCACACCGGCCAGCCCCGATAAACCATTCGAATTCCGCGTTCGGGCGGTCGACCAGCGCGGCAAAGCGTCCCAGTGGCGAGAATATTCGGCCAGATGATTCGCATTATCAAATAATGATTAATTAAATATAATTCTGTTCCGTAAAAGTGTAACATTTGCCAGGCCTGCGCGTATCATTATTTAGTGGAATTGAATCTATTGTTATGAGGGTATTAATGAAAAAAATATTAGTCATAATATTATTTATTGCTATTGCTGCGCCAGCTTACGGCCAGAAGACCGCCGGTCAGCAGGACGTATACTCGCTCGAAGACTGCATCAATCTTGCTCTGCGGAATAATTACGATATTAAATTAAGTAAGTCACAGGTCGAGTACTCCGGCGCAAGGGTCACCCAGGCATTCGGCACCTACCTGCCATCTATCAGCTATAATCTTGGATACCGCCGCAATCTGAACCCCGAGGGTCCTCAGAAGATCGAATTCGGCGGCGTGGTCTTCACCCAGCCGGCTGCATCGCCAAATACCTACAACATGTCCGCCTCTGCAAATTATATATTGTTCGACGGATTCCAGCGCGAGGCCAACTACAGTCTGGCCCAGGAAAATCTCGATGCGGATATTTACAACGAAAAGCACACCGAGCAGTCCGTCGTCAGCCAGATTTATGAGCAATATATTAATGTGATAAAAAATTCGATGATAATCAAAATTCGCAGCGAGAACCTTGAGCAGAATAAAAAGGAACTCGAGCGAATCCAGGCACAGTACGAGGCCGGCGCCGTGCCCATCGGAAGCGTATATGCCCAGGAGACCGAGCTTGGCAATAGAGAGCTCGAGCTTGTTCGCGCCGAGAACGACCGTAATATCGCCCGCGCGAAACTGCTTACTACGATGGGATTGCCGCCGGACGCCGAGGCCGAATTCCTCGAGAGCAGCCTGCCGCAGCAAATCGAAGACGACGAGATCAATGCAT
The DNA here is from genome assembly GCA_964513465.1 of uncultured Hyphomicrobiales bacterium. Classification (GTDB taxonomy): domain Bacteria; phylum Bacteroidota; class Ignavibacteria; order Kapaibacteriales; family UBA2268; genus CAZEMR01. The sequence continues at coordinate 2,418 of CAZEMR010000104.1, read as the reverse complement.
TCCGAGGGCGGGTGGGCAGTATGCGCGCCGCTATCAACAGCGCATTCGATAACCGCCATGACTATGCAGCCAGCGAATCGCGCATCGAGGCCGCCAATTCGGCGCTAACGGCTGCGCGGTCGGGGTATTTCCCGACTATATCCGCGAGCGGCGGCTGGGGCTGGTCTAATACGGAATTTGCCCAGTTCGGCGAATTGGGACGCAGCTATCTGAGCCTGAATTTCCAATTGCCCATATTCGATAATTTTATGACTCATACCCAAATACAGCAGGGGCAGTTGCAGGTGGCGCAGGAACAAATTTCGCAGCAAAAGCTGGAGCAGGACATCCGCTCGTCTATACAGACGGCGATGCTCAATCTCGAAGCCGCCGAAAAAAGCCTGCACATATCCGAAACCGCCGTGCGATCGGCCGAGCAGAACTTCAACAGCGCCCGCGAGCGGCTGCACGTAGGCGCGGCGACCATAACGGACTATATACAGGCGAACACGCAGTATGTGACCGCCCGCATCAATCATGTAAATGCAAGATATGATTATATATTAGCCAGAAAGATGACGCTTTATTCCATGGGCGTTCTCGAGCTTTACCCCGGCTCCGAATAATTTTTCATTTATAAAAAGGATCTGACATGAAATGTGAGAAGTGCGGAAACGAGTATAACTCTCAGTATTATTTTGCAACCCCGACAATCTGCAAGCAGTGCTATGAGGAAATGCCCCCCGAAGAGCAGAAGCTGCATCAGGATATGATGCAGAGCATGGCCCCGGTCAACGAGTACGAATTCCGCGTGGGATTCGGCCGCAGACTCGGAGCGGCATTGCTGGATTATTTATTCTATATAATATTATCGATCGCGCTATTGCTGGTAACCGGAATGTTCGAAGAACTCGGCCGGATTTACGAATCGCTGAGCCTGACCAATCAGGAGGATATGCAATATTTTTCGGAATATATTCAATATAATGTGGCGCCGGTTATGATGATCCTGACCGCAATATATTTCTCGATGGAAATCTTCCTCGCTGCCACACCCGGCAAGATGATACTCGGCATCAAAATCGCCTCGGACGACCGCCGCGAAGCCAGCCTGCAGAAGCTGACAGTACGATTTCTCATTAAGCATGCAGATTTGGTGTTCCAGACTCTTGCCTTTATAGCTCTGGCCGGACTGTTCGGCACATTGCAGACAATCGCTTTCTGGGTGATTATCATAGGCTTTTTCTTTACTCTCAGCTATCGGCGACAGGCATTCCACGATATGGCAGCCGGCACCGCTGTATATTTCAACGACGAGCTGATCGAAGAAAATGCGCATGTTAATCAGCCAATCGAACCATAAGGAATTGAATCAAAAGGATATATAAATAACGAGGAAAAAATGGCTAAGAAGAAATCCAAAAAAAGGACAATAATTATAATCGCTGCGCTGGCTGTTGTGCTGGTTGTCGTAGTCGGGCTGTTTATGTCTGGCCGCGCCGATGAAGCAATCGCGGTGACCACCACCAAAGTAGAGCGCCGCACAATTACCCAGACCGTCTCTGCTATCGGCAAAATCCAGCCCGAGACCGAAGTCAAAATCTCGTCCGAAACCAGCGGCGAGATCGTATTCCTCAGCGTCGAAGAGGGCGACACAGTCAAAAAAGGCCAGTTGCTCGCACGCATCAAGCCCGATATTATCGAAACCCAGCTCGAACAGCAGAGCGCAGCGGTCGAGGCCTCGCGCATGGAAATCGAAACACGCAAAGCCGAGATGGAAAAAGCTAAAACAGAGCTGTCGCGAATCCGCGAATTATTCGAAAAAGAATTCGCTTCCAAAAAGGAACTCGAAATGGCGCAGGCTGCCTACGACCAGGCCGTCGCCGGATATAAAGCAGCGCTTGCACGACTCGAGCAGGCCCAGGCCAGCTTCCGCCAGGTCAAACGCAGCGCCGAACGCACAACGATTACTTCACCCATGAACGGCATAATCACATCGCTCAGCGTCGAGGAAGGCGAAAACGTCGTCGGTACCGCACAGATGGCCGGCACCGAGATGATGCGCGTATCCGACCTCTCGGTCATGGACGCAGTCGTCGAAGTCGACGAGAACGACATCGTTATGGTCAATCTCGGCGATACCTCACGTGTGGAAATCGACGCACTGCCCGAAAATATTTATAAAGGAGTGGTAATCGAGATCGGCCACTCGGCCATCGTAAGCCAGCTTGGCACCCAGGACCAAGTGACCAATTTCCAGGTAAAAATCCGCCTTGTCGACAACGAACCGCGACTGAGGCCCGGCATGAGCTGTAATGTGGATATCGAGACCGAGACCCACCACAACGTTGTCGCAGTGCCGCTGATGGCAGTAACCGTCCGCAGCGAGGATTTCGACCGCGCCCCCCGCATCGCGGCCGCGTGAGGACACGCCCATGA
>CAZEMR010000103.1:0-8926 GCA_964513465.1 uncultured Hyphomicrobiales bacterium | reverse complement strand
CAGGACGGTTACAATATCTGGTATATGCGAGTTGATTCAATCCGGCGCACAGAAGTTGAACGCAAAGACACTTTAATTTATATCTACGAGAAGTAATATGGGCAATGTAATACAATTCCCCGGTCAGGGCGGCAAATGGGGCGATATTAAAGGCACCCTCACCGATCAGGCTGATCTGCAATCAGCGTTGGCAGAGAAGGCCGATGCGAGTGCGCTTGCCAATTATGCAGGCAAGTCCGATCTGGACAGGATCGAAAACAACTGGCTTATCTCTGAATTCCGCAGGCTTGCCGAAACCACGCAGGAACGAGAGGATTACCCGTTCGGCTGGATTGACAATCTGGATAATGAATCCACGATTGAATCTGGAACTTATAGTTATACCGAAGGATATGTGTCCGCTCGAATGACTATTACGGATATATTGCTTAACCATGACTGTAGCGCGCTGTCACCTTTTTATAAAAATACTCCCTCCGGCTCTATTAGTTCTGATGGCGAAAAAATAAATATTTTTGCTTCCGGTGGTTGGGTACTGATGAATAAGCCTATGTCAATGGAAGCCCGTACATACCCGCTGTACCTTGAAATAGATGGGGAGATCAAAGGCGGTCCGAACATTTATGACAATTATACTTTAATAGGCTTTGGAAGGTATAAGATATTAACCAGTGACGGAGGTATTTATCAGGACACATCGACAAGAAAACATACTGTTCCTATCACGGGAGAACATAAATATCTTTTCAAACGTGATTTGTCAAACGGACTTATGAGTATGTGGTATGACGGAATAGAACATTTTGTTGATATACCGTGGGCAGACGGAGGTATAGTATCTGAAAACGATATTACTATAATGCTCAAATCGGGAGGCTCAAAAAGCATATTTATAAATAATATTACACTTGGCAGAACATTAGCCGATTTTCAGTTAATACTGAAGCCCTATTCAACCGCAAGCCCAGCAACAGAATCAAAAATTATGTTTACACTTGAAGACCTTACAGGCGATATTGCATTGAATGTTGATCTGAGGGCATATGCCACACAAGATGATGGGACGACATGGCATCAAATGACACTTGAAAGACTTACCGAGTTAGGCACACTGAAAGATATTATTGGAGGTTCTACCGAGTTAACTGGGTCCGGAGTTTTGAACAAAATCAAAATTGAATTAAACGGGACCAAACAAGCAAACATCCACGCAATCGCAAATCTTTTGAAGGTGTAAAATGGCACGGAAAGAATTGAAGAATGAAAAAGCGAAAGCTAAGCGGGATAAGATCGAATCCGACATCGACAAAGCTGCCACGATCGCGGACTTACGCAAGGCTATTAAAAAAATTTGGGAATATGTTAAGTAATGTCGCTGCCAATTAAAATAGACCCGGCGTCCGGACGCGAAGAGGCAGGCCCGATAAAGCCCGATGAGCTTAGCGCGGGGCTGGGGAATGTTTCGACGTTTCAGGCTGGCGAGACGCTCGGCGGCCACAAAGCTGTTTACGTTTCCGGCGGTCAGGCGTTTCTGGCGGATTATTCCGATGCGGATCAGGCGGGCAGGATTGTCGGCATGACGATGCACTCGGCCACCGCCGGTGAGGATGTGGAGGTGAAGATCGCCGGGACTTTGAATCTTCAGAGCTGGGGGCTATTGCCCGGCACGGTGTATTTTCTCGCGTCATCGGGTAATCTTACGGCCACGCCGCCGTCTGCCACAGGATTTATACAGAAAATCGGAGTAGCAAGAGACAGCAATAATCTTGAAATTAATATCAGTTATCCAATATTATTATAAGGAATTAAGTTATGGCTTTAAACGAATATCTCGAACCGAGTTCGTCTGGTTTTCCGAAACGCAGAGTAGCAATATCTACAAGTTCTGGTGCGGCAGACGCTAGTAAAATACCAGCAACTAATTCAGAAGGCAAGATTGATGAAACATTCTTCCCTGCCGGTATCGGGTCCGATTCGATCTCAATGACAGCGAGCGAATCTCTCAGTGCGGGAGATTTTGTAAACGTATTTAACGATAGCGGTACCCCGAAAGTCCGAAAGGCCGACGGCTCGCAATATGCAAAACGGGCAGTGGGTTTTGTCAAGCAGAGCGCAAGTATCGGATCGCCCGTGACGGTCTATTTCGAGGGCACCAATGATTCCGTATCGGGATTATCAACCGGAGAAGAATATTTTCTGTCAGTAGCGACACCAGGAGAGGCAGTTACACCTCATAACGCTTCGTCCGCTAATCATATCGTTCAGTTAATAGGCAGAGCGATTTCAACGACAGCGATTTCGTTCGAACCTGACGTTAAATGGATACAGTAATGAGATTGTTAGTAACAGATAACAGTGGAATACCAAAGGGACTGCCATCCATAACGCAGACGAAGTATGTTTCGCCTGCATTCACAGGGACAAGTGACCCTTTTTATAGCGATATACAGGATGCAATAGATGCCTGTGGGCCTGCAAGTCTGGAAAACCAGTATCAAGTTATAGTTTATCCAGGGCTGTATGAAGAGATTATCTTTCTTGATGATTATGTGCACTTGCACTTTGAATCAGGAGCTATTCTGACACCTGCAAAAATCACGAGCGACATAAATCTTATCACCTGTTCAGGTGTCCACTGCCAGATTACAGGACAGCTTTATTTGACAGCATGGTCATCTGCTTATACCGTTACGGGAATACTCGCTGTAAACGGCAGTAAGGTCTCGGTGGAATTCGATAAAATGAATGATGAGACCAACGGAGTTGTTGTTGACGCGACTTCTGAATTGAATTTGAAATGTAATTATTTGCCTAAAATCGAAAATCAGGGCGGGAAAATATATGGCAATGCCGAATATATAAAACGTATAGAAAGCTCTGTTATGGGTGGCCTTATGTTACTGGAAATCAAGAGATTCGATTCCGGATATTTTACGGACGGTGAATCAATTATTGAATTCCAAAAAGTTATATACGAACCCGGAGTAGAAGAAACTGTATATGCTACCGGAGGTGACACCACCCTGATCGATGGACGTATATCTCATGCAGGCGCAGGATATTACCTTGCTCGTTGTAGCGGAGGCATTCTTCGGCTTAAGCATTTGCTTCTCGAATCAGTAAGTTCCATTGCACCGGTTTATATTTCCGGAGGCGATGTTATCACTGACAAATGCACTATGACCGGCGGGACTTATTCCGTTGATGGAAGCGGGTCAGGTACATGGCGAAATTACATGAGCCAGGCAGACAGGGCACATAGCGGCTCTGTAAGTCCGCTTGTGGATACATTGACAATAGATAGCGATGTGGTATAATTAAAGGAAATTAATGAAAACAAAATCTTATAATTTGACTCAGGATACGGTCGGGGAATGGATCGAGGCCGACGATTACGGCCACGAAGCGGAATCCGCCGCGATTCAGGTGTCATATTCCGATGCCGCGGGCGATCCTCTCGACGGCGAGCTTTATATCGAGATCGCATTGAGCGACACTCCGAGCCGCATCGATACCCCGGTCATGATCTCGGCCGCGGACAATACAGATGATGCCGCATTATATCAGATCGATACGGCATTCCGGACGTTCCGGATAAATTACCTCGCAGGCGGGGTTTCGTCTGTCAATATCAGGATAGATTATAACCATAAGCCATTGAGATATTTTTAATTAAGGAAAGGAAAACAAGATGCCAGCAAGAATAGGCGGAGGTGGCAAAAGCTACTTTTTCAGACTAAGCGCAGACCATAGCTCGATTTATGCGGATCTCTCCGGAGAGGTGGCCGCGACCACCCCGGAGGATGCCGCGCTCATACTCGGCGGCGATTCCGGCGAGGACATTATCACCGAGACCGGCCACAATTTCAACGACGATGGCTCGGTCGAAATCGGCTACCAGCAGACCCAGTTCGACGAGGAGCTGTGGACATTCCTCAAGGTGGCCGCGCCGCGGACGGTCACTGCAAGCGAGGACGGAGTCAACGAAGAGGTCTCCGAAACCGGCGATAAAAAGCTGGGCGGGGACTCAGCATCGGGCAGCGCACAGCCGTTTTTGGTAATCACTTACGGCAAGAAGAGCACCGACGGCAAGGTGCCCGTGTTCGCCTCGGTGATGACATTCAAAAAGTCCTCCGGCGGATTTACATATACTGCCAATCAATACGTGAAACCCCCGCTGACGGCGGTCAGTATGGCCGCAAAGGACGGCGGCTCGGGCGGGGTATCCGTACCCCAGACTCTTTTCGACGACGCGATCGTCACGCAACCGGCCAGCGCGGAACTGATCCCGGTGGATCACCACGCGGAAATCTTCTGGCCGGCGGAAGCCGTAGCTTAATTATATATTATTCACCCGGGCGGGGTCGATCTCCACACCCCGCCATATATTTAATTGAGGAAAAAATGAGAGAATTTAAATTATTGATGATCGACGAAAACGGTGATTATGTCCCGAATATAACCGCTAAGCATAAAAAATCCGAGGAGGACGGCTCGCCATACAAGGAATTTACCGTGCTGGTGCGCAATCCCTCGTACCGGCTGCGGTCACATTGGCTCGGCCATTACAATGAGTATCTGGATAACATCAAAAAGCTCGACGAGGAATATCCCCGGCTCGTGCCGCCCGCCGAGGTCGATCAGTCCAGCGAAGCGGAGATGGAGGCCTGGGCGAAATCGAAGATGAACGATTATGAATTCAATCGCGAGATGCTCGAAAAAGGCGCCCGGCAGAACGATCTCGCATATTTTTATAATATTAATTTATTCAAAAAAATGATCGATGCACGCAGGCTGCCAGGCGAACTGCAGGAACAAATCGGGCAGGCCCCGGACGAACCGTTCTGGATTGCGCAGGATATTGACGCAATCAAGGGGGTAATCGACAACGTGCTTTTTCGCATTAAACGAGGAACAAGAGCGGGCCAGTGAGATACACGAATTCCCGATATTTCACGTAAAAAGCGGTCCGGACGGCGAAGCAAAAGGCGTTGATTTTCTGCCCACGCAGGAAACCTACGGAAAAATCAAGGAAATAATATGGCGGGAAAAATATTTCTGCAAGCAGGTGGCGGAATCATTCGAGGAATTCCGAATGCTTTACGAGGATACGCCGATCAGCGAAGTCTGGGAATATTTAGCCCTTAGAAAAGCGGAGACAATGTAATGCCAGGACAATTAGGAATAGAATTCGCGTTAACCCCTGTATTCGATGTGCAGGGGTTTAATACGATAATCACGCACATCAAAAAATCGCTCGGGCCGCTGGGCGAACAGGTCAATCCGATAGACGAAAAGCGATTCAACGAATCATTCGATAAAATCAACAAAGGCGCGAAAAGCTCGTCCGATTCCTTCAAAAAATTCGGAGATCAGGTCAAACAGACTGCCAAGACCGGGAGCACATTTCAAAAAGCCTTTGCATTCAATCAGGTCGCGCAAAGCATGATGATGTTTAGCTCTGCGCTTTCGCCATTCCTTAACAGCTTCGCCGAGCTCGATAAGCAGGTGAAGAATATCGGAACATTGGGAAGGCAGGATTTCGAGGAATTCGCAAAACTTGCGACCGATTTATCTACCGAAGTTCCCGACGACGCGGCCACGATTGCCCAGGGCGCATATCAGGCCATATCCGCAGGCATGCAAGGCTCCGCCGATGAGATCATGAAATTCGTCGAGGTGGCCAGCAAGGCGGGCGTCGCGGGGCTGTCCGATACTCAGGCCGCGGTGGACGGCCTATCCTCGGTGCTGAACGCCTATGGAATGGAAACATCCGAAGTAAACAAAGTGGCCGATACATTTTTCGCAGGGATCAAGTTGGGCAAAACGACCTTTCAGGAACTGAACGCCTCGATTGCGAATTCGGTGCCTCTGGCCTCGGCCATGGGAGTCAGCTTCGAGGAAAACACGGCCATGATCGCGCAGATGACCGCCCAGGGTACGCCGACTCTGCAGGCCGCAACCCAGATCAATGCTGCTCTGACCCTGCTTCAGAAGGGGAACACGAATCTCGAGAGCGCGCTCGCGGGATACGGAACCTCGCTGGTGGAGCTCCGCGAGAAAATGAAGCTGCCCGTCGAGCAGGGCGGCGGTCTGATCAACGTGCTGAATACGATCAAAAAAGCGGCGGACAATTCCGGAAAGGCGGTCGCAGAGCTGACCGGGCGCGTCGAGGCCGCAAAGCTGATCGAATCGCTCGCGGGCACCGAGGACAAATTTATCGCAACGTTTCAGAAGTATTCGGATCTCGTGGTCGAAGTTGAGGGCGGAGCCGCGGCCAAGGCCTTTGACGTGGCCAGCGAATCAATTTCGGCGAAGGTCGCAGGCGTCATGTCCTCGATCCAGGCGATGTTCAACCGGACGTTCTCGATGCTCGGCGAAAACGCTGCCGCGGCGGTGCAGGTATTTAATCAGCTTATGCCTACACTTATGGGTCTGGGCGCATTGCAATCCCTTATCCCGCCGGGCGCAATCTCCGCGGTATCGAATTATTCCATGATTTTGATAAAAAAATTGGTGCCCTCGCTCGTGGCCAGCGCGACGGCGATGTATGGAACTGCGACGGCATCGACGATTTCGGCAACCGCATTCCGGGCGATGTGGGCGGCGCTGACCGGGCCGGTCGGACTTGTGATAGCGGGCATTGCCGCGGTAACCGCCACGATGGTTCTGCTATATAATAATGTTAAGCCCGTGCGTGACGCAATGGATTTCGTGTGGTCGGGCATTGTCGCCGGAGCCGAGGCCGCATGGTCGGTGGTTAAAGCCGGGATCGACGTCTTTATGGCATGGGGCGGCGTGATTTTCGAATTCGTAATCGCTCCGTTCAAAATCGCATGGAGCGTAATCGAGATGTTCGCAAGCGCGGCAGGCAATCTCTTCCCGGCCGCCGAGAAAGGCGCGGGCGCATTCGATTTCTTCGGAGAAGCCGCGGACTGGGTAACGGAAAAGCTCCAGTTTTTTACCGCGATTCTCAAAGGCGTTACCGGGGTTATCCAAAGTTTTGTGGAAACGAATATCAAGGTAATCAAATCGATATTGAGCTTCGATTTCGGGGGCTTGATCGACGCATTCTCCGGAGCGGGCGAGGACGCCGCCAATGCCTTTAACGAGGGATTCTCGCGCGAGAGATTGCAGCAAAATCTTGATAATATGAAAGAAGATATTGAGGAAGGTCTCGCCGGCGGCGTCGAGGTTCAGGCAAAGCTGGACGCTTCGAAGTCCGCGAAAGATATGATCGGCCAGCTCGAGAAAGTGCAAAACGAAATGCCCGCCCTGCAGCTCAAAGTCGAATCAGGGACGGCGTCCGAGGAGGAAAAGCAAAAATTAATTGCTCTGCGCTCGGAAGCCCGGGAATTATCCGGCCAGCTAAAGGAGATCGCTCCGGAGGCCGTTTCGGGGATCAATACCTGGGTGGACGCAAACGGCGATCTTACGCAGAGTTACGAGATCAATACCGACAAGGCGCGCGAGCTTGCCGATGCGAACGTGAAGGCATATTCCGGCGATGTGGATCAGGCGATTAAGGATTATTCAAAAACTTTGACAGATCAGCTTAAAACTTATCGCGATCAGAAAAATAAGCTCGAGGAAATCGGCGGGCAAATTCAGAAAACAAATGATCCGGAGCAGGTCAAAAAGCTGACCGAACAGTATAACCGCCAGCGGGAGGTCGTCTCCGAATACCACAACGATCTCGTAAGCGGATACGAAAAGGGCGCCAAGGCCGGATTGCTTACGGCGGGCGCGGCGCGGAAGATCGAGTCCGAAACCGGGATCGCCGCGGGCACCGCAAACGAGCTTGCCGAGGCAGCGCGCAAGCATAAAGAGGAAACCGCCGGCGCAGCGGAAAATCTTATCACGATGTCGGCGGCATATTCCGAGATTAATGATTCTCTGAAAAATATTCTCGAGCAGGAAAAATCCGAGTATCTGTTTGCCGTCCGGATGCGGAATCTTTATCAAAAACAGCCGGAATTATACCAAAAAGTATATTCCAAATTAACCCAAAGTCAAAAGGATCAGGCGGATAAGGCGGTTAAGATGTCCGCCGAATCGATCGCTCAGATGAAGACCGAAGCGACCGAGGCCCTCCGGCTGACAAAGGCCTGGGAAAGCGCCTCGGAATCCGAAGGGAAATTATTCGAAAAGAAAAAGGAAAAGCAGACCGTTGTCCGCGAGACCACGAAGGACATCCTTGCCGAGGTGAACGCGATGCAGTCCGAGCACGACGTTCTGGAAAAAATCAAGGAAACCGAGCTCGAGCGCATGGCCGCTCAGCAGGGCGTTAAAATTAGTTCAAAAGACGAGCTTGCCCTGAACGCAATGAAGCTCGCGAATCTGGAAGCGCAAAAGGGCAAGATCGATGAGATTAAATCCGCGTTCGATGTGATTACCGACGAGACCGGAAAGATAATTTCGTTTAGTCCCCGGCTGGATGAGAAGAATCGGGATAAGCTGCAGAAGGAAATATATTCGATTAACCAGGCGATTTCCAAATCCGAAATTACGAAAATCAAACTCGAGACATCGATCGATGCCGACAAAGCCAAAACCCGCGAGGAGATTGCCAAAATCGAGGATGAGCTTAAGGAAAAACAGAAGCAAAGCCTGAAGCTGAAGTTCGAAATGGAAGTGCTTTCACCGGAGGATTATTTCTCGGAAACACAAAAGATTCTGCAAAATGAATTAAACGGATTGCTCGATACTCAGAACGATTTACAGCAAAGATTAATCGAAGCCCACAAGCAGGGCGATGACGAAGCGACGAAAAAAGTAATCGCCAATCTGAAGCTCCAACTTGCCGAAACCAAAGACCTTACGCTCAATAAGCAAAAAGAGATCGAGGATTTGAAGCTTCAAATTTCGGAAAATAACTGGAATAAATATATAAGCGGAATCAGCGGGGTGGCCGAGCGCGAAAAGG
>CAZEMR010000102.1:0-8964 GCA_964513465.1 uncultured Hyphomicrobiales bacterium | reverse complement strand
ACGATTTCCCGACCACCGTCGGCGATTATAACGAATGGGCTGAGGCATTTATCCTGAAATTCGACCGCGACGGGAACCTGATCTGGTCGCGCTGCTTCGGCGGAACGGGCTTCGAAGCGGCTTATGGCGTGGACGTCACGAGCAAAGATGAAATCGTAATCGCGGGTTATACGAACAGCCTCGACCTGCCGAAAAAGGGCGATGTTTTCTGCGACACGCTGACGTATTATGATAGTCAATACACCAGCATTCTGCCGGATTGCTTTGTTACGAAATTCGACAAAAAGGGCGGTTTGATCTGGAATACATACTTCGGACGCCAGGCATACGAAAGAGCCACAGCTTGTGCGGTTGACCCGATGGACAATATCGCCGTGTGCGGAACTTTCATCAACGCAGGCAATTATCGGACAAAATTCCCCACCAGCGAGGATGCCTTCCAGCCCGACAGCGGAGGCAAAAAAGACGGCATCGTCTTTATGCTAACTCCCGACGGACAAAGGAAGTGGGCCACATATTTCGGGGGATCGAGTAAAGAATATATCAATGACATTTCCATTGATGTTTATGGAAATATTTACTTCTGTGGTTATACTGAAAGTTATGATTTATCTGTAAGCCCTGGAGCATTTCAATCAGAGAAGCAAGGAGGTGGAGCTGGTATCATTGCCAGATTTGATAATAGCGGTCAAAGAATTTGGGCTACTTATTTTGGAGGTTCAGTATCTGAAAATTTATATGTACTGGACGTTTCTGCAGATATGATCGCTTTATCGGGCTTTTCAGCAAGTGATGATTTCCCAATAGGGCACAATCCTATACATGAAGAAGAAGAGGGGAGTCTAAGCAATTTCATTTTAATATTTAATATCCATGGAAAATTTATCTGGTCAACAATTTATCATAGCCAATTACCTTTCGGATTAGAAATTAGTACTAACGATCAGATAACATATACTGGCTATACTGAAGCTCTAAAATATCCCGTAACTGAGAATGCTTTTCAAAAAAAGAACCCCTCGCGATATGGACCGCATAAGCCTGCTTCATCGATGCTGACTTCTTTTAACAGCAATATATTATCAAATAATGAAGTTATTTAAGCTCGAAATATATTAATCTATCCCAATCCCTGCACTACTAATTTCAACTTAACCACGCAAAATTATGAGCAAATTGAAATTATAAGAATAACTAATATTTACGGGCAGGCGATAGAGTTTTCAGCATCGCAATTAAGTCCCAATCATGTTGCAATCTATCTCAACTGCGCCAATGGCATATACTTCCTCGAAATGGAATTGTCGGGGGAGAAGATTATTGAAAAATTTATCGTGAATAAATAGGATTATCAAAATGAATAAGTCAAATGGCATTTTGGTGATGCTGGAACTAACGTTTTGATAGCGAGATTTTGTGTAATATTTCCTTTGTACACACGTAAAGGTTAATAATTGCCGAGTGTGATACCTCGCAAACGGTTGATAATATTGGGTTTCGCAGGGTTTGCTCCTGATCGCAGAGGTTTGACCGCCGGTGTGGAGCGTGCTTTTTGATTTGGCATAAGTCATTAATTTTTATTATATTGTAAAGCTTTTTGGGGCGGAATTCGCGCCCTTTTTGCGTTTTGCACAGGATCAGGTAATTTATTTTCTGAATATATATTTAAGAGGATTTGACTTGGAAAAGAATATCGAGAAACTCGAAGGTTGCTGGAGCGAGATTGAAATTTCGCTGACTCCGGAGGAGCTCCAGCCGTATTATGAAAAAGCTTACAAAAAAGCACAGCCCGAAATCGCGATCAAAGGTTTTCGTAAGGGCAAGGTGCCTCTGAAAGTTATCAAGCAGCAGTTCGGTCCGCAGATCGAGGCCGAGGCCGAGGAAGAAATCGTCTCCGAATCGTTTGGCAAGGCCGCCCAGGAGGAAAATATCCATATAGTCGGTATGCCGCAGCTCGCCGGGGTGGAACGTCCCGACGGTGGACTTAAATTCAAAATTCGCTACGAAACTCTGCCGGATTTCGAGTTGGGCGATTATCAGAATCTCGAGCTCGACGAGCCGGTGCACGCCGTCAGCGAGGAAGAGATAGACGAGGAAATCGACAAGCTGACCAAACACAATGCTGATTTCCATGACGCCGAAACTGTCGAGAACGAACAGTACGTCGTGGGCATCAAGATGCAGGAAGTCGATACCGAGAGCAAGCTCCCGATTGTGGGTTCCAAGACCGAGGAAGCTCATGTTTATCTCGAAGATAAATCCGTAATCCCCGAGCTGCGCGATAAGCTGATGGGTGCATCCAAAGGCGACACTATAATGTTCAACCCGCACGACAGCGACGAGCATTCGCCCGATAAGCTCTATCAGGTGTCGATCGAGGAAGTCCAGAAGATGGTGCCCGCCGAATTCACGAATGATTTTGTGGAAACATACTCCAAGGGCAAATTCAAAACCACCGAGGAACTGCGCGAGGAAATAGGATTCCGGCTTCAGGAGAAATGGGACATCGAGAGCCGCAACGCGCTTGAAAATCAGATGATTGATACGTTAGTCGAAATGCACGAATTCCCAGTGCCCGAGACAGTCCGCGAAAAAGTAATGGAACAGATGGTCGAAGACCTCAAGAAGCGCTACGAGAAAACTCCCTATAAGGATACTATTACGCTCGATCGTATGCGTCCCGACCTGGAGCCGATCGCCGACCGCAGCGTGAAATGGGAGATTGTGCGCAATAAGATTATCGAAAAGGAAAAGCTCGAAGTCGAGGATCACGATATCGAATCGATCATCGAATCGCATTATGCCAATATAAAAATGGATAAGGACACGATGAAGCAGTCGCTGATGAAGAACCGCCAGTTTACCGACAGTATCCTTATCAAAAAGGTTATGGACCTTTTGATGGACTTCTCGACCACGAATGAAATGACATTCGAGGAATTCAACGAGAAACACAAGGAGCAAGATCACGATCACGAGCACGATCATGACCATGATCACGAGCACTAATCGTCGATTTCAGCTAAAAATAAAAGAATGAATCCACTTATACGTTATTCCCGTATCAGGAATAGCGTATATTTTTATTTATATATATATAGGATTTACAATGCATAATCAATTAGTGCCAATTGTGGTCGAGCAGACAAGCCGGGGCGAACGTTCGTTCGATATTTACTCGCGTTTGCTCAAAGAAAATATTATATTTATCGGTACTCCGATTGATGATACGATTTCGAATCTCGTGATTGCCCAGATGCTTTTTCTGGCGAGCGAAGACCCCAAGAAAGACATCCAGCTTTATATAAATTCGCCGGGCGGCAGCGTCAGCGCGGGCCTTGCGATCTACGATACGATGCAATTTGTTAAGAACGACATCTCGACAATCTCGATGGGGCTTTCCGCATCGATGGCGCAGCTCCTGCTTTGCGCGGGCACCAAGGGCAAACGCTATGCTCTGCCGAATGCTAAGATTCTGATGCACCAGCCTTCGGGCGGCAGCCAGGGCCAGGCCTCGGATATCGAGATTTATACCCGCGAAATGCTTCGCACGCGCGATACGCTTTATAAGATTATCTCGAAACACACCGGAGCCGACGTCGAGCAGCTCCGCAAGGACGCCGACCGCGACAATTACATGAGCGCGCAGGAGGCTATGGAATACGGCATAATTGACAAAGTGATGGAACGCAGTCCCTTCGGCGATAAGGACGAAAAATCCGGAGAGGATAAATCGGATGAAAATAAATCCGGCGACGATAAAAAAGAGAAGTAGTTGATTGAAATTAAATAATTTAATAAAATCAAAAACAAAGTATTATTAATGGCAAAAAATAAATCAAAACAACCCCAAGCGCTGCACTGCTCATTTTGCGGACGCCACGCGAGCGAGGTAACCAACCTGATAGAGGGCGCCGACGAGGTCTTCATCTGCGACAAGTGCGTAGAGCATTCAATGGACGTAATCCGGCGCAATGCCGCTCGCTCTCTCGAAATCGAGGACGAAGGCAGGCTTCCGCGCCCAAGCGAAATTAACTCACAGCTCGACGAATACGTAATCGGTCAGGAATTTGCCAAACAGGTACTATCGGTAGCCGTTTATAACCATTATAAGCGCATTCAGGCCATCGATCTCTTCAGCGATATGGACGATGTGGAACTCGAAAAAAGCAATATACTGCTCATGGGCCCGACCGGAACCGGCAAAACTCTGCTTGCGCGAACGCTGGCGCGGATACTCAAAGTGCCGTTTGCAATCGCCGACGCCACTACGATAACCGAGGCAGGCTACGTGGGCGACGACGTCGAAACCGTGCTTTTGAACCTAGTTCAGAAGGCGAACTACGACGTCAAAAAAGCCGAGCGCGGCATTATATATATAGACGAAATAGACAAAATCGGGCGCAAAAGCGAGAGCGCCAGCATCACACGCGACGTCTCCGGTGAGGGAGTCCAGCAGGCCCTTTTGAAAATACTCGAGGGCACCCGCGCAGGAATCCCGCCCAAAGGAGGCCGCAAGCACCCCGAGCAGCCGCTGATTTATCTGGATACGCGCAATATCCTTTTCATTTGCGGCGGAGCGTTCGAGGGCCTTGAGAAAATCGTCGGCAAGCGGCTCCGCACCCAGGCAATTGGCTTCACCGCCGACAGCGAGGACCGCATCGAGGAGAGCTACGAACTGGTCAAGCGCGCCGAACCCGAAGACATCCTCAAATTCGGCTTCATCCCCGAGCTGGTGGGGCGTCTGCCGGTATTCTCTCCGCTCAGCGAGCTAAGCGACGAGGCTATGAAATCAATTCTGCTCGAGCCGCGTAACGCGCTGGTCAAGCAGTACCAGAAGCTGTTCAAAATGGAGGAAGTCGAGCTCGAATTCACCAAAGACGCGCTTCAGGCAATCGTCGATAAGGCGCGTACTCGCAAGACCGGTGCCCGCGGCCTTCGCGCGGTAATGGAGGAAACCATGCTGCCGGTGATGTATTCGCTGCCGGACAGAGACGACATCAAAAAATGCACAATCACCCGCGCATCGGTCGACGAAAAAGCCGAGCCGGAGTATGAATATACTGATAAAAATCTGAAATCGGCATAAGTCAATAGAATAGCGATAAAAATTGCTTGCTTGAATCAATAAAAATAGTTAAATTGCGTTTTCATGTAAAAAAATTTCGGAATGTCATCAAGGTAGGACAATGGAAGCTTTAGTAGAAATAGCCGGCAACCAGTTCCAGGTAAAACAAAACGACATAGTCAAAGTGCCCCTGCTCGAGGGAAATCCCGGCGACAAGGTGGAATTCAGCAATATACTGCTCACCACCGAGGAAGGCACCACTAACGTGGGCACCCCGTTTATCAGCGGCAGCGTCGAGGCTGAAATTCTCGAACACGGCAAAGATAAAACAGTGCTGGTATTCCACAAAAAACGCCGCAAGGGCTATCAGAAGCTCAACGGCCATCGCCAGCGCTATACCAAAATTGCGATAAAAAATATTAATATATAATCCGGAGGATATAATGGCTCATAAAAAAGGCGGCGGCTCGTCTAAGAACGGTCGCGACTCCAACGCCCAACGGCGCGGCGTAAAATGCTTCGGCGGCGAATTCGTAAACGCCGGAAATATTATCGTGCGCCAGTGCGGCACCAAATTCCATCCCGGCGAAAACGTCGGTCTGGGACGCGATTACACCATCTTTTCGCTTATCGATGGCGAAGTAACTTTCGAACGCTATGGAAAAAATCGCAAAAAAGTTTCGGTTTATAATAACAACCAATAATACGTATTAACCTACTCCACTTGCAAAGTAGAAGGGGCGCCCATATCGGGATGCCCCTTTTTTTTGGGGGAATTTGGATTTTGGTTGAAGAATGTTGCGGACGGGAAAGGCGCCGTTACTGTGTGCGCAGTGACGATGGCGTGGGTTGGAGGGACTGCTTCGTCGCTGGCGTTCCACGCAGTGACGATGGCGTAAGCGCTGAGATTACGACATATGCTGTCATTCCGAGCGAAGCGAAGGAATCTCAGTCCACCAATTCATAATTCATAATTGCATAAAAAAGCCCCCGGCTGTAAGTAGCACGGGAGCTATGAGGTTGGGCGGATTTCGCTGTATATTTATCAGGAGATATGCTTCTGGATTGTGCCATCGCGGCGATGGACCACGATATGGGCATGATTCTCGCTTGCTATGCGTTCGGCCTGGCTAATCGCCGATTCCTTAGTATCGAATTTTTTCAAATCGTTTTCTTTTGTGGAATCTTTTAGTATCCAGTGGCCGTCGTATGGCACAAGATGGTACGTTTTTTTTTCATCCTGCCTGTACATTTTCTTAGCGCTCGATATTGCAATCGGGATTGCTTTGCTGGCGGGTTCGCCCTCGCGCAGCATTGCGTTTGCAATATCTATGGCTTTGTTTCTTATATCTTTTTTAAGATTTTTAAATCCCGCAGGATAGTCTTCTTTTGTCCACATTATATTTCACCTCCCAAAGCATTTCTGTCATGTAAGATATTCTGTAATCGGGCGTTCCCGGATTTTGTCTGGTGCGGGCATTTTGCCTATTTTCATGAGTTCTTCGATTGCGGCTATTTCGTGGTTGCGGTTTATTCCCGCAGCGGCTGTGATCATGCCTTTGCGCACGAAATAAACGACGAATTCCCGATTCTTCATATCGCCGTCGATTATTGTTTCGTCCCATTTGCCGGGGGTTCCGACGTGTTTGAGTCCGAGTCCGGCCTGGCGGGTCCAGAAAAACGGCACTTTTTTGTAGGGCACGTTTTTGCCGGCCATGTTGTGGGCGGCGACTATGCCCTGCTGGTGCGCGTGTCGCCAGTGCTCGATGCGGTTGAGTTCGCCTGTGCGGAAATCCTTGTATGTTGCGATATCTCCTGCGGCGAATACTTCCTCGGCTGCGCGAAGGTACTGATCGACGATTACTCCGCCGTCGTCGTTGAGCCGCAGCTCGCGGGTCAGATCGGATACGGTCGGGCGCACTCCGATGCCCATGATGACGATGTCGGCGTCGAGTACGTCATCGTTGTCGAGCACAACTTTGCGAACGATGAGGTTATCGCCTTCGAATCGTTTGGGCTTGCGGCCCATGCGAAATTTGACGCCATTTTTCTCGTGTTCCTCGCGTACAATTCTGCCGATGTCCTTGCCCATTGTAAACTCGAATGGCGTGCTTTCCGGGGCGACGACGGTTACGTCGAGCCCCCGCCTGGTCAGCGAATCGGCGGTTTCCATACCGATAAAGCTGGCGCCGACGATGACGGCTTTTTTGGCGTCCGTGATTTGGCTGATGATGCGGTCGCAGTCGTCTAATGTGCGAAGAGTTTCGACCCGGCCAAGATCGCTGCCGGGCAGATCGAGTCTGATTGGTTCGCCGCCTGTGGCGATCAGCAGTTTATGGAAGGACTGCCATCCGCCGTCGGTGAAGGATACCATGTGCTCGGCCACGTTGATCTTGCGGATTTCGATTCCGCGTCGGAGATCGATTTTATTTTTTTCGAAAAAATCGTCGTCGCGCAGAGGCATCCATTCGCGGGGTGCGTTGCCGGATAAGTAGTCCTTGCTGAGGTTGGGTCGGTCGTAGGGCAGATGTTCTTCGCGGGTGAACATGATTATCCGTCCGGGGAAGCCGTCCTCGCGCAGGGTCTGTGCGGCGGCATTGCCTGCGGCTCCGGCGCCGATGATGACGTAGGTAAGCTCTTCGTCGACGTGGTCGGGCACCTTCATATCGGGCATTCGGAATTCCTTGTAGTCATCCGGGACGATGATATATATATCCCCGTCCTCGATTTCGAGATCGAGCGAGGGGATAGAGTCGATTGCCGGTGGCTCGAGATGCTTGCCGGTGCGTACGTCGAATGCCGCGTGATGCCAGGGGCAGGTGACCTTGTGGTCGTGGAATGCGGCGTTGTCGAAGGGCGCGCCGTAATGATTGCAATGCCCGGCAACGGCGTAGTATTTGTCGTTTTGGCGGGCGAGCAGGAACTGGTGATCGCCGGCTTTGACGATTTTCTTCTGACCGTTTTTCAGATCGCCTGTTCGGGCAATTTTATATTTTTGTTGATTCATAATTCAATTTTCCTTTCGAATTAATTCGAAATTCTTATAATTCCGGTTTGGTGATCTGATTGATAATCGATGCGCAGAAATATGGCAGATCGTGCGGATTGCGTGATGTTATGATGCCGCTGTTGTCGACCATTGCGGGGTTATCCTCCCATTTTGCTCCTGCGTTTATCAGATCGTCCTTGATCGAGTGGAAACTGGTGACTTCCTTTCCGCTGAGTATGCCGGCCGAGGCAAGCATCCAGGGGCCGTGGCAGATTGCCGCGACGATTTTCTTTTTCTCGTGCATTTCGCGGACGAAATCGACCATTTCCTTGCTGCGGCGCATGTGGTCGGGGGAGTAGCCGCCGGGGATAATCAGGGCTTCGTAGTCTTTGGCCTTGGCTTTTTTGGCGGCCTTGTCCGAGCGCGCCGGCATTCCGTGTTTTCCTTCGTAAATTTCGCCGGCGTCAGGGGCGATGATGTCCACATCGGCACCGGCCTCCTGCATACGGAAGTAGGGGTACCAGAATTCGATGTCTTCGTATAATTTTTCGACGAAGATTGCTATCTTTTTACCTTTGAGTTGCATAGCTAATCCTTTATATTATTCTCAGAAATTTTTGACGAGTTTGGCGCTGAGCTTGATCTCGACGCCTGCGAGCGCTTTGGATACCGGGCAGTTTTTCTTGGCGTCCTCGGCGTATTTCATGAATTCGTCCTCGGTGGCGCCTTCTACCTGGGCTTTGCAGTTAAGATGTACCTCGCTGATTGTAAATCCGTCGCCCGCTTTTGCGATCGTCACCAGAGCTTTGGTTTCGATGCGCTTGGGGTCGAAGTCGTTCTGGGCGAGTCCGTGAGCCAGAGCCATCGAGAAGCAACCCGCATGGGCGGCTCCCAGAAGCTCCTCCGG
>CAZEMR010000101.1:0-8968 GCA_964513465.1 uncultured Hyphomicrobiales bacterium | reverse complement strand
TTATTCTTTTCAGTATTAGTGGAATAATCATCCGCATTTTTAATCATAGTTGCAAGCATCATGGGCAACACTTCGCTTAATGCATTCTTTTTAATTAGATGTTTGCAATTAGATTTTATTTGAGGAGAATAATCGCTGAATAATTTATCTGAAAACTCGAATGTTTCGCTAAAATTTTTGACGCCGGCCTTGGTCCACAATTTGTCCATTTGTTTTTTATTGATGGCTGACAGCAGCATAGAAAACGCAGACATAATCAGAGTTGCCCTCAACGAAATATGAACTCCGAGGAAGAATGTATCCATATGAAATGCAAGACCGGCTACAGAAATTTCACGAACTCCATAGAAAAATGGCTGGATTGCGACGAGGAGTATTATCATTGCAATAAACACTTTATTTTTCAAACGATTAAGAGCACTTTTCTCAGATATATAAATAATTCCGAGAGCGACCGGAGTAAACACCGCGAGCCAGAGCAGCGGAAGAAATATTGCTCCCGTTATTATGGTCAATATGTAAACATATTTCAAGATATTCATATTAATTCCGAATTTAATATCTGATTAGTTTTATGGCCGATCTTAAAACCGACAAGTCCGGCTGCTGCGCCCGCAATAACATGAGCAATTCCGAGCAAAGCCATTAATATATATATATTTACATCGCTGCCGGATATTTCCGAAAGAATATTCCCATAGACGTCGAATATATCCAGTCCGAAAAAGAAAACCTGCATTATTACTCCATGAAGGAACGTATATAGTAAACCAAGTATGCCGGCTATCAATGATGTCATTCGACCATAACCCATTGTAGTAAAAACACTTTCCGCAATTAAAGCTTCTGCAAAAATAGCCAACATCGGAGTAATTACGAATCCGCCCATCGACCCGGCTTTAAAGGTTGCAGCGATCGCTCCGATCAGTATAAGCGATCCGCGATAGGCTGCAAATCGTCGCGCACATGCGAGAATAGCCACTGCCATCAGCGCCATTATCACGCCGCGGAATGGCACCTTGGCCAGATGAAGTGCATTTCCAGCGGTGACCTCGACCACTCCCCAGAGCGCACCGAAAACCGCTGTTCGGGCAATCTGTTGCCTGCTAAGTCCTTTATTTTCAGTTGATTCCATAAAAAAAGCCTCGTCCTGACAGGATGAGGCAAATTTTCTCCCATTTGACTATGAGAAAATTGTGCTGTTCTCCTTTCCAGGGTCATGCGGCGTTGCCGCAATCGGGAGGCCCCCGGGTTTCCCCGCGAACCCTATCGGCCCGGAAATCATAGCTAAAGCCTTAGATAGCCGGGCTCGGAGATTATGTAAGTTATTAATTAAACGGGCACATGCCTGTTGCGCACGATCCGGTGTCGCAGGATTGCGGTGCCGGTGCGGGCGATCTGACAGCTCCGATATTCGAAGCGGCCATCAGCTTTTTCGATTCATTCGATCCGCAGGTCGGGCAAACGATATCCTCTGATTTCTCGCTGCTTTTATGAAATATCTCGTATTTCGTTTCGCAATCAAGGCATTTATATACATATATTGGCATTTCCGTACCTCCTATTAATTGATTAATAATTAACAACCCTGACGTTTTGCAGGTTTTTGACGTTTGACTTCTACCTGCACCGGCTGGCGGATTTCAGGCATTTCGATATCACTTACATCTTTTTCTATTTCGCCGCCGCTTGCAAGCTTGGGACGGCCGCCGAAGAATTTGGCCATTTCGGCAATTTTTGCATACTCTGGTTTGTCAAGAACGCCCGGCTCGTCAGGCAGTTCGGGGAAAAGAATCTTCGATTTCCAGGCGTCGATGCCACCATAAATCATGTAGACATCTCTATAGCCGCTGGCCTTGAGTATGAACCAGGCCTGAGCGGTACGGACGTCATTATCCGAGTATATATATATCTTCTGATTGCGGAGCAAATCAGGATTTCCTATGTCGCCGAGTGGTATATTCCGGGCCGTCGGAATATGATATTCACTATATTTCTCTTCGTCTCGAATGTCCACTATTGTAAAATCCGCGCGCCCCTCTACGAGGTAGTCCGCAACGGTTCTGATACAGACGCTATCCTGCTGATATTTGATTGTGCGTGCGATTTCCTCAGTATCCACTTCTACGGTTTTGCCCTGCTCAGGGCTTCCTATGAATATGGCGACCACTGCAAACGCAATTGCAACCAATGCAAGTTTTTTATTCGTATTTAATTTCATTATTTTATATTTCCTTAAAAAACTATATTACCAGAGAGTAAAATAGACGAAATGACTCACTATTTGTTGAGCTTTTCCGGGTCGAGGCGTTTCTCGCGGCTGAACCCTATTTTGCGCTCTACCCATTCGGCTCCGGCAAATCCCAAAAGTGCCAGAATGACTACGATGAACACAACGAGGCCGTATTCAAGGCCGAGCAGCTCTGGAAGAGTCACTTTGCCCATGTGACCAGACATAAAGAAGCCTTCGAAAACCGGGTAAAGCTCGCCGAAAATGAAGATGCCGAACATCACTCCGATTATGAAGACGATGCCGTCGAGCTTGCCAGTGGCGAACGCCACCACCGAAGTGCCCGGGCAGTATCCGCCAACCACGAAGCCAAGGCCGAGCAACACTCCGCCGACGATTTGCGGAGCCAGATAAGTGTCTGATATATAAATTAGCGAATAATCCAGAAAGCCGATGCCGGAGAGGATAAGCACTCCGAGCATTGCGGTGATTATTGCGGTGAACATCACCTTAAATACTGTCAGATCCTTGAGATAGAACTGCAACGCGAGCTTGCGGGCATTGCCGAACCCGGCACGCTCGAGGAAAAAGCCGAACAAAAGCCCGATCGCAAACGCAACCACAAGGCTGAATTCAACCCCAAATAAATTATATTTGAAAAATGGTGCTATCATAGCCACTGCCTCCTGAGAAAGTATGCAAACATATAGGCTGCGGCGAATATCGAGAGCATGAATGCCCAGCTACCGAGATTGAGCAATGCGCCGCCGGTCAGAGCCTGTCCGCTGGTGCAGCCTCGCGCGAATTTTGCGCCAAGGCCCATCAGCGCGCCCCCGCTGAATGCAAGAATCAGTCGGGTGCGGCTGGTTACGCGTGGCCCTTTGATGACGTCTTTTTTGAATCGCCCGGCCATAACACCTGATAAAAATCCACCGGCGAGTACGCCGAGAACTTCGAATACGAGCCAGTCTTTCCATGGACTTACTTCGCCGGTGCCGAGGTAGCGCGAGTAAAATTCATTGTTTGCAGCGTGCTCCGGACTGACCGTGCCGACGCCGACCGATACGGCAGTAGACATCGCTCCGCTGGCGCCGAGGCCGCGTCCCATTACCACAAAAGCTGCCAGCAAAACAAGCCCCAGCCCCAATCCGGCCACATACGGATTCATATATTTCTTAACTCCGAAGTGCGCATGAGTTTCCTCAGCTGCGTATTCCTGCGAGAGTTGATTAAGATTATCGGACATAATGCCCCCAAATATATTTAATAATAATAATATACTATGGATTCGGGAAAAAAGCTGTCGGCCAGTGCGAATACTGCCCAACGCCCACGATTACGAATCGCAGAATCAATCCGCCTGCAATAACCATTATCGGTGCGATAGGCGTATGCTGCACCTTGTTATTAACTGCAAGCAATTGGATTATAAGCGGGATAACAATTCCCAGCGCGATCACGAATACCCAGAACGATGCTGTGAACGGCCCGCCGAGTATCAGTGCGGCGGCCTGCTGATGGATTTCCACTGAGCTCACGAATCCGATAATCATTAATATGATTATCAATAATTCGGTAATCAGGAATCCGTTGTCGGCTTTTGCCAATAGTTTTCGTTCCTCGGAGTCCGCCGCTATCAGATGAATAAACGCTGCAGCAGTGGACAATCCGGATACCAGAAATAGCACCCATAGCATCGCGCTGTTCCAGGCCGGGCGGGCGGCCATGGTGCTCAGCAATACGCCGGTATACATACCCAGCACCCCTCCGACGATCATACTCATCGCGCCGATTGTTTTGACTCCGAACTCGTGTTCATTAATTTGTTTAGATAATTTTTTTAAAAATTCGAACTTTTCCCCTATCCAGTCCGGAACCCGGATTATTGCGTTAGCTATTAATATCGGGTAAACAAGCAGCAATATCCAGGCGCCCCAGCTCATCGGCGAGTCGGGCTGGAATGTGGTATAAAGCCGCCAGAAATAAAGCTTGTGCTCAAGGTCGAGAAAGAGTGCCACCATGCCGAGGCTAATCGCCGCAATGCTGATAATCGGGATAATAAAGCAAGAGCACTGGGTATTTCGGGTGCGGCCGCTCAGGATAAAATAACCGGATATAATCATCATCCCGGCCACAAATCCGCCAAGGAACAGATATACCGGTATCTCCCACCCCCAGACATGCATAATCGGGTCGATCATTTCATTGGTTCGCGTACTAATTATTTCGAGCATTTTTTTCTCCTGATAATTCGCAGTGCGATTTGGTTATATATATAATTGGAGAATAATCAATTAATTAATATAAATAGAATATCTGAGGCCCGGTGCCGGCTTCGGGAATAATCGTATGATAGCGCCGGCCCTGAAGCAATTTGCAGACCTCGTCATTCGGGTCGTCCAGATCGCCGAAGTGCATGCAATATGTCGGGCAAACCGATACGCAGGCGGGGTCTTTACCTTCCTTGACGCGATGATCGCAGAATGTGCATTTTGCTGCATACCCCTCGGGGTGTACATACCTGACGTGATATGGGCAAGCAGCCAGACATGCCTTGCAGCCGATGCACTTTTCCGGGTCGACCAGTACGATGCCGCCCATGTCTGATATATGGCTGGCGCCGGTCGGACAGCAATACACGCAGGGCGGATTATCGCAGTGATTGCAGCGCTCGGTGCGGATTTCCATTTTAATATCGGGAAAATTTCCGATGCTTTCATAAACAATCCAGTCGCGGTCGAAACCGAGCGGGACATTGTTTTCGGTCTTGCATGCAACCACGCAGTCCATGCAGCCGACGCATTTAGTGGTGTCGATTACCATTCCATAGCGTGCCATTTATGCCTCCAGCTCGATTGTTACATAATTTACGTTCATTCCGGTGCCGCCCATTAACGGGTCGACGTTATACCTTGTTATCAGCCTTGCGTCGCTGGCCCCAACGAGGAATTGTTTTTTCAGAATCGGGCTCATGTGGCCGAATCCGTGAACCATATAGAATGTATCCGGGCGGATGCGTTCGGTCGCTTTCACCCGGATGGGGGTGCTGACCACTCCATCCTGATTTTTCAGCTTGATATAATCGCCATCTTTAAGGCCATATTTGCGTGCAATATTAATATTTATCCAGATTGAATTTTCGTCCATCATATCCGAGAGAATCGGATTGGTCTGCGTCCGGCTGAATGTATGCACCGGCGAGCGTCCATACAACAGATGAAAATATCCGGGCGGCGGGTCTTCCGGTTTATTGAATTTAGGAATCGGATCGAATCCCTTTTCCTGCAATTGCAATGAATAGAACTCAATCTTGCCGGATGGCGTATAGAATTGCAATTCGACTCCGTCCTCGACAAATAGCGGATACTTCGGCCCTTTTATCACACCGTCTTTTTTGAGTTGCTGCCAGGATAGCCCTGCTTTTTCTACTCGATAGCTGAGGTATTCCTCGACATTTTTCCAGGGGAAATAATGCCCTATGCCAAGCTTATCGGCAAGCTTTTTGGCTATCCACCAGTTGGGCTGCTGATCATCAGGAGCCTCGACCACCGGCTGGCGAAGCGAGACGAACTGCTCGCGGAACCACGGCGCATTCAGATCGTCGTAGCGCTCCAGATAAATTGATTCGGGCAATACAACATCGGCGTATCCCGCTATTTCGCTTGGAATTACATCGACAACGACCATTAGGTCGAGATTATTAATCGCTTTCAGCGTTTCTTCCTGACTCGGCAAGGCCTGCATCAGATTTGTCGCATAAACCAGCCATCCCTTTATAGGATAGGGATCACCGCTGATTGTAGCGTCGCGTACTCCGTTGGTAATGCCATGTCCGGCATGCGCAAACGGATACTTATGGTCGGGATTATCGACGGGCTGTTTCGGATATTCGGGGTAATCCGGATATGGATATGGTGGGATAAACATTCCCTGCGCCTGATAGAACGCTCCTTTGTGGTTCCAGTTGCCCAGCAGCGCGTTGACAAGCCCGATAGCACGGCTGCGCTGGGTATCGTCGCCCCACCACGTAACATGACGCCCCGGATGTACAAACGATGCAGGCTTATTTTTGGCAAGTTCACGCGCGGACTGGCGAATCAGATCAGGCTGAATTCCCGTATGAGGGAATGCCCATTCCGGTGTATACCGGCTGATTTCGGCTTTGAATTGCTCGAATCCGAAGCCATATTTTTCAATAAATGCCTTATCATAAATCTCTTCATCAACCATTACATTCATCCATGCCAATAGCAGCGCTATATCCGTACCCGGCTTGATCGGAAGATAATACTTCGCCTTCGAAGCGGCAATCGAAAACCGCGGATCGACCACAATAATCGAAGCGCCGCGCTCGATTGCATGCGAAAATTCCTGCACCTGGGTATTATGCATATTCTCGCCCAGATGCGAGCCGATTAGAGCCATGCAGCGTGTATTTTCGATGTCCGTGCGTTCGGGAGTGCCAATAACGTCGCCATAAGTAAGTTCCCAGCCGACATCGCGCGGGCCGCGGCACTGGGCAAATGACGGTGCCACTATATTATTACTGCCATATGCCTTAATCATATGCTTCAGGAAATTGCCGCCGATACCATGACTGAACATAGCCATCGACTGCGGACCATACTCGGCTTTGATCTTATTCATTTTTTTTGCAATAAAGTCGAGCGCTTCGTCCCAGGTTACCTCTACCCACTGCTCTTTGCCGTCCTTTTTGCGCCGGATCAGAGGGGCTTTCAGGCGGTCTTCGTTGTAATGCGCTCCGGTGCCGCCTGTACCTCGCGGACACAGCCGGCCATTGCTTAGCGGATCGATCGGGTTGCCCTCGACCTTCCACAGTTTACCATCTTTTTTATATCCGATGGCTCCGCATTTCCAGAAGCAGATTGAACAGAATGTAGGGATTTTCTCGACTTTGCCGTCGGGGGCAACGTCGGGCAGGAATTGCGCGCGGGATACCATCCCGACGGAAGTCGCGGCGGTAGCGGCGCCAAAAGTGGCAGCCGAAATCTTCAGGAATTTTCGTCTGGATAAGGGGTTCATCTTGTTCCCTGCAAATTATTCAAAGCATTTTTACTATTATGATCTTCTATATAGTCATCATAAACTTCGCAGCTACGGCAGGAACGCTCGTAGCATTTATTATTCGTGTGCACGGAAACGCTCAAAAGGCGAGCCGCCTCGAGAATCGGCATTAATGTATTTTCACAGTATTGTTCGTCCATTTCCTTGATCTGAATAAATATATATTTCAGAATCTATGATAATTTTTCAGAATGAAATTATGATTCTTGCACATAATATACAAGCATTATTATTGCGCCTTCGTAACGCTATGGTGTGTAATCGATTAGAACATTTAGGAGAGGTTAATTTTAAAATTTTGTCAGAATAAATTCAAGCTATATTACTCTGTGGTAATATTTGTATTTTCATAAATCAGGTGATATCCGATATTTGTCAAACTTTTTCAGATATTTTTATCGGTTAATAGAATTTCATTTATTATGCCATTCGGGTAGCCTGCACTCAGGGCTGATATTCCGCCAATACTCCGGATTGCTCTCGAAATGCCGAATCAGTTTCTCGTCCGATTCGCTATGGCATTCAAGGCAGCTTCCCACCAGCAGTATTCGCCGCTGCTCCTCTATCGCAAACGCCCGCGCGTCGGCTCTCGTGGCCGTTATGCCTGTCCGATCGCGCAAAAATCCCGTAAATGCATCTTCGGGCAGCCCGTCATTGGGGTTATTGGCGTAATACTGAGCAAAACTCCATTTGCCCTCATCGGCCGAATAAGTCAGCTCTCCACGCCCGTATCCGATCGCGAGCGATGAATTGTGGCACGACCGGCAGCTTCTGCCCTCCCGCCGGATAGTATGCGAAAATGCGGGCGCATAGAGCCGGATGAAAATTTCCTCGGCGCTGCTGCCGTCAAAACGGGACTTATCGATTGTCATCACCATGCCGGGAACAAAGGTCTCAACGCGATCGCCGAACACCCCAAGCACCGGCGGCGACGCAAGGTATTCGCCATCGTATTCGACCCAGCCGCCCTGCTTTTCGATGCCGGTCAGGTGGTCGAATCCACTCTCGGCCGGATCGTACTCCGTGTGGCAGCCGATGCACTGCGGCGACCAATCGCTGTGGCAGCTTTTACAGCTTAATCGGTTATGACCTGCGATATTTGTACCGCAAACTCTCGCCGGCGCCAACATATTATATATAGTATCTTTGGATTTTGCAAATAAATATTTATTATTATTTCTCTGAATTACATTCACCAGCGGACGGCCGCTATTTTTGAGCCTTATATATTCATTATTCTCATCATATCCGCGTAATTCGACTATCATACGCGATTCGAAATCCAATTCTTCTTTGCGAATCGTCTCTGAGGGCCGGCGGCTGTGGCAATCCTCGCACCGGGCCTCGATCTGCTGCTCCTTATGTTCGTATAATTTGCCGTCGCCCATCACTTCATATGATGTATGGCAATCAATGCAGAGCAGTCCCGATTCGTGGTGCACATCCGCGGGCATCGCAGCGAACACCCGGCCGTCCTCAAGAGTCCGATAGCCCGGCCTGCCGCGCACTTCGTCCGGTGTTTTATGTGTTTCGTGCCAACCCTCGTAATTCGTCGAAATCCGTCCCGAGCGACTGTGGCACCCGAAGCAGTGATCATTGGATATATCAATCGAAAGCGATGGATGCTCGAATTTTCTACCTGATGAAAGGAAT
>CAZEMR010000100.1:0-9055 GCA_964513465.1 uncultured Hyphomicrobiales bacterium | reverse complement strand
ATGTTTGATAAAGCTCGCTACCTTGCGTTCGTCTTCGACAACAAGTATTCTCATAAAAAATCCTCACATATATATAAAAATCAAAGTTCGGTCATTTTCTCAGAAATATCGAATAAATCTCTTTCTGACCATTGGATAATTCCAGAATTAGATAATACATTCCGTTTGCCGCCAGCCCGCCGTGATGGATGCGTCCGTCCCAGCGATCGCAGTATGTTATGCCCGGCTGGCGCATTGCGCCGTTCACCGGTTCGGCTACCAGGCGGTTGTTCTGGTCGAATATCCGCATCGTCACATTGGTTTCTTCGGGAACCGTATATACGATCTCTACTTCCTCCATCGGTGGCTTGAATGGATTGGGCGAAACTATCTGAATATATTTTGCTTTATAATTTTGCAGAGTCGTATCTATCCGGATGCATGAATTCTCGCAGCAGAACCTCACGGTGATCTCGTCCGGCAGCGATTCGGGTACCAGCCAGAGGAATTCGCCGTCGGTGGCGGGCACGCTGCCTATATATGTATAGCTGCGGCCGTCATCGACCGAGACGGACATGGAGACGGTGTCGCAGTCGAAAGCCATCTGCGGGATGTCCCACTCAAAAAGCTTTGTCGGGCAATTAGTTGTGCATGAATCATAGGTCAATGGAAACAGTGCCGGCATAATATTCAGAGGGAAAACGGCCGAGGTATCTGCGTAATTCGCGCGGAAGCTGACCACGCGGAAATTCATTTCGCTGAATTCGTCCTCGCCCGCGCATCCGAAATAATCTGCGCAGGGGGCATCGGCTTCGACCGTGAATGAGCCGTCAGGCATAATCGAATTAACCCCGATTCGCTGCCAGGTGGCAGTGCCCGAGCTGTATTCTATCGCAACAGAATCTACGCAGGATGCCAGACCTGTAACCTCTATTGTCTCGCCTGCACGGAAACTTGCGCCCGCCAGCGGGTCTACGCTTACGAGCGGCATCTCGAATCTCAGGCGCGAAGTCGGGGCATTGATCGATTGAGGATATCCGCTGCTAGCCACCAGGAAATACCCCTCGCGGCCCAGCAAAGGCTGATCGACAATATATATATATTCAACTGTGTCGGCATCGTTCGGATAATTTTCTGCTATTGCAATTTCCTCACCTGTCGGAATTCCGCCCGGAGCGGGCAGGAAATATATATCGACAAAGTCCTGGCCGCGCATCAGATTTTCCCATCGGATCGACAGCGAATCTCCTGCGCAGAATTCCTCCGGCGGGGTCATCTGCACAGTCGGCTCTATCATTGCGATTGTGCCGGGGATCATTGTGCCGATTATGTAAGTGCTGTCGTGCGTGGTAACTATAATATCATTGCGGCCGTCGCCTTCCATATCGGCCACCGCCACCGATGAGATGGTCTGGCGGTCGAAATTACGGCTCCATACCGTATCGAAAGGGAACTGGCGGAATTGTGTATGAGTATAATCCTTCATTCGCAGGGCCATCAGGCGGGAGCCGTCGACCATAAGGATTTCTTCTTTTGCGTCGTTGCTGCCGTCCAGATCGTTCACCGCGGCCACCCAGCCGTTGATTCTGAAGGATACGATCGTATCCAGCGGCAGCAGAAAGTCGCCGCCGGGGCCGGGTTTCGGAACATCCGATGATTCGTAATATCTCATTATAAATATATGGCTTTTGGCTACTGCAAATTCGTCGGTGGACTGAGTGACCACTATCTCTCGTCCCGGATTATTCGGGTAATACGGCAAAAGCTCATTGCTGGCAGAGCCATCGACGTCGCCCACAGCCACCGACCAATGGTGGTTGGCACCGCCATTGAACGGAGAATTGAACTGGTCGCCCGGCTGAGTTATCATGATGCCGTTATTATCATATAAATGCAATTTGGAAATTCCCTCCGAACTGTCTATTCCGTCATATTCCTCTGCTACCAGCAAAAATGGCCCGGTAATAGTGCCATTTGTATTCGCATTTTGAATATCGGCATAATACGATTTTATTCTTGGCCTCGAGTCGGTCGTATTAATCCATACCGTATGATCGGAGGGTGGGAACTGCTCGCTCAGCCCGGAATTCTCGGCTCTGAAGCTCATCACATAAGCACGGTCGGCGGCAGTAATGCTATTATTGAAATTATCAATTATCGCGGTGAGAGTATCCGAGGGAAACGACGGCATTGCCAAAGCATCCGCACCGCCCACGTTCATTATTGAAGGAGGCGCAAATGCCACCTCAGGCGCGACAATCATCCGGTTGATTATGTCGTCTCCGATATCCTGCAGCGGATAGCCCTTCACCGAGGCGCCGGTATTGAATAAGGCCAGCCCCCGGAAATAAGGCACATCGCTAAACGGATCGGCTGTCGGGTGCGACATATTGACCGCCGCATAAATAATTGCGCTGCCGTCGGCGCGCTTTCCGAATACGGGCCTGATGCTCGCGAAAAAATTAGGAGCGAATTCTTCGAGATCTATCCCGAGGCGGATCAGCACCGCCACTGTGTCCGAGTTATGGTCGTATCCGGCCAGATATGTATGCACGAATTCCTGGTCGGAATTCTCAATTTCGATGCTTTCCAGTCCAAGTATGACCGGGCGGGTTACCTCCTGTCCCGATCCGGCACCCATGGTATCGATAAGCGCGGAAACGTTTTTCACATAGGGAGGCAGACCTGATTTTCGGACCTGGCCGGCCGCCGTCAGGATAACGACGCTGTCGCCCATTACCGCAACAATTTCGTTCGGCGCCGAAGGGAATCCGGCCATAATCCGATCGTTGTTGATCAGATTACCTGCCAGCGGAGCAACGTCTCCCGAGATTTCCGCAGTCGACCATTTAACAGTCAGCTCGCGGATATCCTGGGCCGCCGAGCGCACCGGATTGAGCCGGGTTGCCGCCGCATTGCCCTGTGGATACAACCAGTTGGAAGGGCTTGCGTTATGCACCTGCGCAGCTGACAAACACGCCATAAGCGGCATGTATATTACCACAGCGACATATAATCCGAGCCATCTTTTCATAGGGCTAAATAGTCTGGAAACACTAATATTTAACTTGTTCATGACCACTCACCAAAATATAACAAGTTTAATCAAAACTTCATAATTTTTTCATTATGAAATTTCAAATTTTTTTAATTTTATTTATATTAAGCAAAAACTTTACCAATTTATTGCTTACAATTTGATTCCTCAAGGTTTTTTACCGTATGATAGCTCTAATTGGTGTGTTATCAATTTCCATTTAATTTTTATATGCAAATTGTTTATTTTAATGTCTCTTTGAAATAATCATAATAATCCCGGAATTTTGAAAATGCTGAAAAAATCTTTGCTTATTATATTATTTATGGCCTTCGGATGCACATCCGAAAGCGCCAGGCCGGTATTTGTTGCTACCTCTCACCCCGTATATGAAATTATTCGCGAGTTGGCAGGCACGCGCGCCGAGGTTACCCGACTGGTCGAGCCCGGCGATTCGCCGCACACATACCAGCCAAAACCTTCGGAGATGTACAGCGTCGAGCAGTCGATGGCCATGTTCTACGTATCGGAGCATTCCGAGCCCTGGGCAGAAAAGCTTCCCGCCGACCCCATGATTGCGCTGCTGGACTTTGTCCCGGCCGAATTTATATTATTTTTCGATGAGGAGCACTCACATGATGACCACGGGCACGAGGGGCACGGCCACGACAGCGACGATTCCGCCGCAGCCGATAAGCACATTGTCCGCATTGCCGATCCGCACTTCTGGATGGACCCGCTCGCCGTCAGAGCTATGCTGCCGCGTCTGGCCGATACTCTGGCTTTGCTCGATCCTGACAACGCCGCCACCTATCGCAGCAATGCTGATTTATTCGCAAAGCGGCTGACTCTGCTCGACCGCCAGGTGGAGGAAATTTTGCGTCCACACCGCGGCAAGCCGGTCTTTTTGTTCCATCCTTCGTTCCGCTATATGCTCAAAAGATATGGACTTAAATATATGGGCTCGATCGAGGAAAGCCCGGGCAAAGAGCCTTCGCCCAGGTACATTGCGGAAATATCCGAAAAAATTAAAAATTCAGGCGCTACGTCCATTTTTACAGAACCTCAACTGCCCGAAGGACCGGCGAAGTTAATTGCCGAGGAAGCTGTCGTCGGCGTTTACCAGCTCGATCCGGTAGGCGGAGTCGAGGGGAGAATGCGATATTCCGATCTGATATTATACAACGCTAAAGTATTTGCTAAAGCATTGAGATAGAGGGTATTAAATGATTATCACAAAGCAGGAATTGCTGAAATTGCTCGACCGTTTTCCCGAGGAAATCGAAACCGAAGAGCTTATATATATATTCTATCTGAGGGACAAAATCCGCGACGCCGAACTCGATGCCGAAGAGGGCCGCATAGTCGATCATGATGAAGTAATCCGCGAGGTGGAGCTATGGAAAAGCGAATAGTATGGTCGGAATCAGCATATAATGATTTGCTGGATATTTATGATTATATATCGCGCGACCGCAACCCCTGGCCGCGGATAAAAATCCTGCAGCAGGCAATCACCCGACTCGGCGCGGCGCCGCTTTCGGGACGCGGTGTGGCCGAGCTTCCGGGCAGCGAGTATAAAGAGATAGACGTTGGCAATCACAAAGTGATATTTCGCCAGGAGGGCGGCGATGTGCTAATATTAGCCATAGTTCAGAGCCGACGGGACGTCACGCATCTTTAAGGAAGCAATCTTAATAGACTTCGAATCGCATTCATTATTTATTAGCCCGCCAAAACGCTAAAGTCCTTGGTCAGTCAGCACTTATTAACGCCAGCATTATTAGCCTCGCATAAATCATTAATATTATATTAAAAAGTATTTTTATGGGCAAAATAACTATGTTTTTATACCGTTTATCCTGTTTTTTGTAAAATAATTTGCCTCGATAAACATATATATTTGCATTCACTGTTTTAATTATTTATTCGCACTTGTCCGAAGTACATATGCGCTATAGAAAAATATGAAAAAAATCACCCGTACTTTTTCTGTTCTGACACTCGGTTGCAGCAAAAATGTTGTCGATTCGGAGCGCATAATTGCCACTCTCGAAGCCTGTGGCCTTGAGTATACGCCCGAATCAGGCCGCGCGGACGCGCTTATTGTCAACACCTGCGGGTTCATCCGCCCCGCCAAGGAAGAAAGCATCAAAGTAATATTCGAGGCATGCGAGCTAAAGCAGCACAAACAGGTCGATACTGTCATCGTCACCGGATGCCTGTCGGGGCGATACCAGGAGCCGCTGCGCAATCAGATCAACGAAGTGGACTTCTTCACCGGAGTGGATTCGGCCGAGGAAATTGCCGTACTTTTACTCGGAAAAAGTGCTTATCATCCGGCCACCGGCAGGCATCTGCTGACTCCGAAGCATTATGCATATCTGAAAATTGCCGAGGGATGCGGCCATCGCTGTTCATTCTGCGCAATCCCCCTGATACGCGGACCGCTTAAATCGCGCTCAATCGAAGATTTGTTGGCCGAGTCCGATTCGCTGGCAGGCATGGGCGTTCGCGAGCTCGATCTTATTGCCCAGGATACCACCAGCTATGGCCGGGATTTATACGGCAAATCAGAAATCGCACGGCTGATGCGCCAATTGAGCGATTTGCGCAAATTCCATTGGATACGTCTGCTTTATGCTTATCCCGGTGGATTCCCCGAGGATTTGCTCGAAGTAATGGCCACTCGCGACGATATTTGCAATTATATTGATATACCGCTCCAGCACGCCTCCGAGAAAATTCTGCGTTCGATGCAGCGCCCGGCAAGCCGCCAAAAAATGGAAGGGATCATCGGCAAAATCCGTTCGGCTGTGCCCGGAGTCACTATCCGCACCACCTTTATAGTCGGTTATCCCGGCGAAAACGATCGCGATTTTGAGGAATTGAAGCAATTCGTGGCCGATATGCGATTCGACCGCATGGGCGCTTTTGCATACTCCCACGAAGAAGACACCCCGGCATTCGTCCATGGCGACACAGTCCCCGAAGAAGTCAAGCTGGCCCGGCTCGACGAGCTGATGCAGCTTCAGCAGAAAATTTCCCTCGAAAAAAATCAGCAGATGGTTGGCCGCAGCGTCGACGTAATGATCGACGACGCGATCGATGGCAGGCATTATGGCCGCAGCCAGTCTGACGCCCCGGAGATAGACAACTCCGTAATAATCCGCGGCAATGCCGATTTTCCTGCCGGAGAGATAATTCCGGTCACAATCGAAAGCGCTTCGGAATATGATTTGTTCGCCAAAGCCACCGTTCGCGACAAACATTAATTTCTGCCGATTTGTCCGTTATTTGCTCTTGCATGTAAGCAATTTATTTAATATATTATTTTTTAAAGCCGGATTGACCATAAGACGCAATCCACGGATTTAATTAATGAATATATCGGTCGGAAAATTGATCACATCATTAGTAATATCCCGCACATCATTCTATTCATTCTCGAAATACACTTCCGCGAATACCTCTTATCAATCAAATAATCTAATTGTCAATTTTATTAACAAATCCAGGAAAAAAACATGGCTGGATCGAAAATTACTGTTTCCGGCGGCGTACTCAGCGTCCCGGACGAACCGATTATTCCTTTCATCGAAGGCGACGGCACAGGCCCGGACATCTGGGCTGCCACCCAGCGGGTGATCGACGCCGCAGTCGAAATCGCTTACGACAAAAAACGCAAAATCGCATGGCGAGAGGTTTTCGCCGGCGAAAAGGCATGGAATAAAAAGGGCGAATGGCTGCCCCAGGAGACGCTCGACGTCATCACCGAATATCTGATCGCTATCAAAGGGCCGCTCACCACACCCGTCGGCGGCGGCATCCGCTCATTGAACGTCGCGCTGCGCCAGATGCTCGATCTTTACGTCTGCCTGCGCCCCGTTCGCTGGTTCAAAGGCGTGCCCTCCCCCGTCAAAAATCCCGCCGACTGCGATATGGTCATTTTCCGCGAAAATTCCGAGGATATCTACGCCGGTATCGAATGGATGGCCGGCACTCCGGAAGTCAAAAAAGTTATCGATTTTATGCAGAATGAAATGGGCGTAACCAAAATCCGCTTCCCCGAATCCTCCTCCATCGGCGTTAAACCCATAAGCGAGGAAGGCACCAAGCGCCTTGCGCGCTCATCGATTGAATATGCGCTCGAGCAAAAGCTCCCCTCCGTATGCTTCGTGCACAAGGGCAACATTATGAAATATACCGAAGGCGCTTTTAAAAACTGGGGCTACGACGTCGCCGAAGAAGAATTCGGAGACAAAACCTGGACATGGCGCCAGTACGACGAAATCAAAGCCAACGAAAGCGTCGAAGCAGCCGAGGCAGCACAGCAGGCCGCGCTCGCCGAGGGCCGTCTATTGGTCAAGGACTTTATCGCCGATGCATTCCTGCAGCAGATACTGCTCCGCCCGGCCGAATACAGCGTTATCACCACGATGAACCTGAACGGCGACTATATCTCCGACGCGCTCGCAGCAATCGTCGGCGGTATCGGTATCGCTCCCGGCGCGAATATTAATTATATCACCGGCCACGCGATATTCGAAGCAACCCACGGCACCGCGCCTAAATACGCCGGACTCGACAAGGTCAATCCCGGCTCGCTCATCCTCTCGGGCAAGCTTATGCTCGACCACCTCGGATGGAACGAAGCCGCCGATCTGATTATCGAATCGGTCGAGAAAACAATCGAACAGAAACGAGTCACCTACGATTTCGAACGCCTGATGGAAGGCGCCACACTGCTGAAAACTTCCGAATTCGGCAGCGCGCTAATCGAAAACATGAAGGCAATCAAAGGAATGTAATTCTAAATAAATAGGGGGCTTAGCGGCCCCCTTCATATTTAATTATGAATTTGCAATTATGAACTAAGAATTTTTTGAAACGAGATTCCTTTGCTGTATCCGGAATATCCGGGTGAATAGTTTGTCGCACACTCTAAAGCCGGTTTTTGCAATGGATTACCTCGTCCGCAACAGAGGGATTCAGCCCCCTGATAATTGCAGCAAAGGCGCCGCGGGAGTCCTTGGGCGCAGCGAAAATCAGCTCAATAATCGAAATCGTTCCATATCCGTGTGCGGTTGACTGACTTCATCTTGCTTTCCATCGTCTCGCCAGGGCCGGTTTTAACAGAAAGATTGCCGTCCATCGTCTGCTCGAAATCGATATCCACCGCCCAGCCGGTATTGCGGTCGATCTGCATATCAATATCGGTCACCACGTCCATATCGTAAGTGATTGGCATACCGTTAATTTCGATCACATTTGTCGTATCCGTGCGGAACTTCGAATGCCCGGCGATATTATATATATTATCATTCGCATTCATCAGAGTAAAATTATTTTCGTAATCAGTCTTAAGAGTGGCATTAGTAGCCATCCGCGACCACTTTTCGCCAATATCCACCGGCTGGCGCGGCATCGCAAGCGTAAAGGTCTCGATGAATTCCTTAATTTTCGATTCGCCCGAAATCTGCTCCGACAGCGACTCCGACATCGCTTTGACCTGCGCCGGCGCCTCGTCGAGCGCGGACATAAACCCATTCATAACCCGCTCGTAGCCAGTGACTTCGATCACATGGCCGTCCTTGTGCAGATGTATCGTAAACGGAACATCGCACATATTCGCCATCGCTTTGTCCATAAATCCCACCGAATCCTTCTTATTCGACTTAAACTGCATATCCATCTGCGCAGTCGTGATCCCGATCCCCATATATTTATATTCGGCCTCGATCACATACGACGAATCCGTGATTTCATTAACAATATATTGCGAAAATTCCTCGGTGAAATTCTCCATCTCGATGGTCTGCCCGAACAATTCCTGCTCTATATCCGCCACCGCCTGCACATGCAAAAAATACGCTTTGCCCTTCTCAAGATTCAGCTTTGGCGAATACTCTTTTGCATAAGCCATTGCGTTCACGGCAATTAACAACACAACAACAAATAATTTTTTCATCACTTCCCCTATTTCATAAAAACTATTTCCCGAAAAATATCGAAAATAATGTTATGGGGCAAGAGGGA
>CAZEMR010000099.1:0-9526 GCA_964513465.1 uncultured Hyphomicrobiales bacterium | reverse complement strand
CTATGCAATTATATTCAGGGAAGTTAATAATTTTTCTTATAAGGAGGTTATATGAAAAAAGCATTTATTTCATTTATTGCGATTTCCGTAATACTAACTGCTCTGATTTCTTGTGATGCATTTACGCCTGATGCCGAAATGAAAGCCATGCTGGGTCAAAAAATTAATTTAGTAATTATGCAATGGGGAGCTGCAAATAATGTCCAGCCTGATGGATCCGGGGGATATGTGTATTCATGGTATTTCGCCCGACAGGGATATACCGCAAGTCGAACATTTCTTGCAGATAAAGACGGGAAAATATATGCCTATCGATGGCAAGGGTTGTAGTTTGAAAGAATATTCAAAATCAATATATATGGGGGTAAAGGTGGTTAAATTTGTTTTTTCTTTATTATTTATATTTGCGGCTTCCGCTAATCTTGATGCAAAAAACTTATTTTACGGTTCTTTGGGATTTGGGGTAGACTTTCCTGGTAGTTTAAAATTCAATAATATGAATGAGGGGTATATTTCGAAGTATGAAACAGGTGATAAATATATATCTGTGAATATGGAATATTATCTTGATACTGGTAATTTTTTAGAAATCGGACTCGGAGTTATGGGGATTTATCCAAGAAATATTCAGAATGGCACAATTTATAATGCACACGAGCAATATCAGGAAGAAATGCCAAGTTATTATTTTATTCCTGTATATGCTACTGCAAAAATCACACCTATATCTGTATTAGGGAAAACCGAGGAAGTTGATTTATATTTAGGAGGGAAGGTCGGTTATAATTTTGGATTCGATTATGAATCCTACATTAATTGTAAAGGATATAGAAAATTCAAAGAGCCAACTTTCTTTGCTTTTTCTGTAGGTCTTGATGTAACAAGTTATAACGAAAAAACTAAAAAATTTGGATATGGGTTTTGTGTTGATGTTGCATACAGAATTTATAAAGCATATATCACTCATCCAGTTTTTCAGGAAAACGATTACGAGATTCAACACTCAAATTACACTTTAAATTTCAGTTTTATCTTCTAATAATCCCCCCCGCTCCAAATGCGAGAGCGGGGGAGGGTGTAGATTTATTCATTACAGCGGGATGTTGCCGTGCTTTTTGGGCGGGTTGCTGTCCACCTTGTTCTCGAGCAGGTTGAAGGCGTCGATCAGGCGCATCCGCGTGTGGCGCGGCTCGATCACGTCGTCGATATAGCCGTGCGAGGCGGCGATGTATGGGTTGGCGAAGCGCTCGTTGAATTCGTCTATCAGCTCCTGCTGGCGCGCTTCGGGGTCGTCGGCTTTGGCGATATCGCGGCGGAAGATGATCTCGACCGCGCCCTTCGGTCCCATCACGGCGAGCTCGGCGGTGGGCCATGCAAAGTTGAAGTCGCCGCGGATGTGCTTGCTGTTCATAACGTCGTAGGCGCCGCCGTAAGCCTTACGGGTGATTACGGTTACCTTGGGCACGGTGGCCTCGCAGAATGCGTATAGCAGCTTGGCGCCGTTGGTGATTATGCCGTTCCATTCCTGGTTGGCGCCGGGCAGGAAGCCGGGCACGTCCTCGAACACGAGCAGCGGGATATTGAACGCGTCGCAGAATCGGACGAAGCGGCCGGCCTTGCGCGAGGAGTCGATATCGAGCACTCCGGCGAGGCTTGCCGGTTGGTTGGCGATCACGCCGACGGAGCGCCCGCCGAGATGGATGAAGCCGACGCAGATATTGGTCGCCCAGTCGCGGTGCACCTCGAAGAAATCGGCGTTGTCGGCGATTTTGGTGATGACGTCGCGGATGTCGTAGGGCTGATTGGGATTCGACGGAATTAGATAATTAAGGTCGTCGTCGATTCGGTCGAACGGGTCGTCGTTCTCCATGAATGGCGTGTCTTCGGCGTTGTTGGGGGGGATAAATGTAAGCAGCTTTTTGACGATATTGAGCGCCTCCATATCGTTTGCGGCGGTGAAGTGTGCCACCCCGCTTTTGCTGGCGTGAGTCGAAGCGCCGCCGAGCTCCTCGCTGGTGTAGTCCTCGTGTGTGACGGTTTTGACGACCTTCGGGCCGGTGACGAACATATACGAAGTCTTTTTGACCATAATCGTAAAATCGGTGATGGCGGGGGAATATACCGCGCCGCCCGCGCATGGGCCCATGATTACGGAAATCTGCGGCACCACGCCCGAGGCAAGCGTATTGCGCAGAAAAATGTCGGCATAGGCGCCAAGCGAGATAACGCCCTCCTGCACTCGTGCGCCGCCGGAGTCGTTCAGTCCGATGACCGGGAAGCCATTCTTCATGGCCATATCCATGATTTTACAGATTTTGCGGCCATGCTCCGCCGCCAGACTTCCGCCCAGCACTGTGAAGTCCTGCGAGAATACAAACGCGCGCTTGCCCTCGATCTCGCCGTGGCCGGTGACGACGCCGTCGCCGAGGAACACCTGCTCGTCGAGCCCGAACTGCTGTGAGTGGTGGTGAGCCAGCATATCAAGCTCGCGGAAAGTGCCGCGGTCGATCAAAAGGTCGAGCCGTTCGCGTGCGGTGAGCTTGCCCTTTTCGTGCTGCGAGTCGATGCGTTTTTTGCCGCCGCCCTGGCGGGCCTGGTCTTTAAGGTCATTCATGCGCTGAATTTTTTCGTCGATAGCTTTTTTGTGTTCGTCCATGTGATCTCCTTATTCGGTGTGCGGATTTATAAAAGAAATGAGTGATATTTCGGAATCGAAAGGGGTCATATCTTCGAAAATTGGAAATGGAATAATAAATTTTGCCAATAATTTACGACATTCGTAATTTCTTTGCAATTTTAATTAATTTTGGAATAAATAATTATTGAAATAATCAGGAAGAAAAGATGTATCAGGAATTAATCGGGCGCGCCACTGCGCTTTGCGGCGAGAAGAATTTCGTGGTGAATGCGGCCAATGTCGCGGCTATGATATTGGACGAAGTCGATAATCTCAACTGGGCCGGAGTATATATATGGACGGGCCGCGAGCTGCTGCTGGGGCCGTTTGCGGGCAAACCCGCCTGCGTACGGATTGCCCCGGGCAAAGGAGTCTGCGGGGCTGCCGCCACCCGCCGCGAGACTGTGGTGGTGCGGGATGTGCACGAATTCCCAGGGCATATCGCCTGCGACGCGGCGTCGAATTCCGAGATCGTGGTGCCGCTCATCAAAGATGGTGAGTTATATGGAGTGCTGGATATCGATTCGCCGTTGAAGGATCGCTTTCATCCGGCAGAGGTGCAGGCATTCGAGGCGATTGCGCGGGCGCTGATGGAATTTTCGGATATGGAGTCGATCAGGGAATATTATTCGAAATATTAAATTATTTCAAATACCGATCGCCGCGGACAAAGCGGTCTTTCAGATAAAAAATATCGGTCGAATCGACCGGACGGGCGAATCTGATAATCGCGCGTGAAGTCGTGCTATCTTCATTGATTTCGATATAATTGCTGATTTCAGCGTCCCAGTCCTCACGGGAGATTTCGAATTCCTCCGCGTGGATGAGCGATGTTGATGGCATCCCGCTTTGCACAAAGCGGCCGTTTGTAATTAAATATTCCGCAAAATTTTCGGATAATTTAAGGCGGATCTGCGAATCTTCAGATAGCTCCATTCGCAGCGGCGAGAGCGCTTCGACGTCCCGGCCGACGGCGTATTCGACGGCCTGCTCGAGTCCGATCTTGAATGCATTAACGCGGTCGATTTTGTCGGGCGCACCCCATATGCGCAGGGTGTCAGATTTTAAATTCATTAATTTCAATGAATTAAGCGAACGGGTGACGCTGCGCGAGGCATCGGGCCATTCCATCGAGTGGCGGAAAGATGTAACAGCAAATCCGACGACGAGAATCGCCGCGGCAATCCAGAATCGGCGGCCATTCCTCCGGATGGATGAATTCATAATCGCTGCGAAAACGAGGAATATCCCTGCCGAAGGCACAAACGCATACCAGCGCATCAGCATTGGCGCAGCGGGCAGCGCGAATATCGCAAACCACAGGAATCCGGCGGCTGCGAGGAGTCGCTCCTGCTTGTCCATAAGCCTGATCGGGCGGATGGCGGCCAGCGCGGCCAGAGTCATGAATATCCCCAGCGCGGGAGCCGATGTCCAATACGCGGCGGAGGTCATGTGCTCGAGGGTTTCGGCCGATAGAAATGCGAGCGGCATATATATAAAGAAATTCCGAATTGATGTAATTGTATCAAAATCCTGATAGTTAGGCGGGGGCGCCAGCATCGATCCTGTCACTATCCAGCGCATAATCAGAAAGAAAATTATCGCGAGAGTTGCAATTCCTGCAGCGCTGAATGCTGTTTTCCAGGCTCTTTCTTTTTTATCGAATAAGAATTCCAGAATAATTGGAATTCCCACCGCGGCGAATGCGATTTCTTTGCTGAATACCGCCAGAAGATATGCGATTATCGCAAATATTACCTCAGGTTGGCGCATTCTCTGCCGCCAGCGGATATAATAAATCGCTGCGACAAGCATGAACAAAAGCGCGAGGATATCTCCGCGGGCGGCGATCCAGCCGGCGACTATCTCGCGTGATGGCGCCGCTGCAAATAG
The DNA here is from genome assembly GCA_964513465.1 of uncultured Hyphomicrobiales bacterium. Lineage (GTDB taxonomy): Bacteria > Bacteroidota > Ignavibacteria > Kapaibacteriales > UBA2268 > CAZEMR01. The sequence goes on along the minus strand of CAZEMR010000099.1, from coordinate 4,956 downwards.
CAGTCCTGCGAATAATGCCGCATTTTTGGAAATATTTATTTTAATTAAAAATATATAAAATGCTGCCGAGGTGGCTGCAAGCAATAAGATATTGGTCAATCGAAACCAGAATGCGTCGAAGCCGAATAAGTGCATAGTCGCCGAATGCAGGAAGTTGGGCACGGGCCGCCAGAATATGTCGGTGACCCCGGTGTCGTAAAATGGCGCGAATATCTGCCCGAAGCTCTGTGGCTGGTGATACAGCAGAAGCTGGAAGTCGTCGTTTACGAAGCCGGCCATCAATATGGGCGCCCAAGCAAGCGCGGCCGCCAGAAAGACAATGGCCGGAAAAAGGAATTCGATCCTCTGCCGGCCATAAGTATATATGTGTTTCTGTAGTGTCATAATTATTTTTCGATGACGGCAATCTTGGCTACTGCCGAAGCGTCGGTTGTGGCCGATGCCGCCAATATCAGATAAACACCGCTCGATACATAGTTGCCGGATTCGTCCCGGCCGTCCCATACGGTTTTGCGGCTTGTGGTTTTGATATTGCGCACAAGCTCGCCGTTGATGGTAGTGATGCGCAGGTCGCTGTCGGAGGCCAGGCCGTCTATTACGACTTCCTCGTGGCGGCGCGGATTGAATGGCTGCGGATAAACGCTGATGCCATAATCCTTTGCCGGGCGCAGCGAAAGGCTCTGCGCCACGAACAGCCCCTGATTAGTGCCGAAATATATATCGCCGGTTTCGGGGTTATTCAAAAGCGAGATAACGTCGCTTGTGGGCAGGGGGCTATTGCTTTCGGAAATTTCCGATTGGGTGTAAGTTTCAGTTCCGTCGGGGTTTATCGGCCAGACTCCGGAGCTTGTTGCCACCCATTTATTATTCAGCGCATCGACCATGATGTCGTTTATGCGCTGGCCCTCGGCGATGCGTAGCTTGCGGATAATCGGGCGGCTGCGGCTCATCACTGCGTAAGGATTGAATACGACATTGATTCCGATATCGGTGCCGATCCATACCATGCCGAGTTTATCGACTTCGAGTACGCGATGGGTGTTTTCGAACATCTCGGGATGGGAGGATGTTGTGATCAGTCCATAAATATCATCGGTATCGTCTTCGGGTGTATTGTTTTCATTAAAATATAAAAGTCCGTATGGATCGAAGCATCCCATCCATTTGGTGCCGGACTGATCGACCGCCACACGCCAGATATAGCGCCCGGTCGGGGAAAGCGGATTGTCATATGCATGGAAATTGCCATTGCGGTCGAAGCTGACCAATACGGGGCCTGAGCGCTGTCCGCCATAATTGGCGAACCATGCGGTGCCGGAATTGTCGATCGCACAATTGTTTACAACAACAAACCCGTCATTTACATCGACGAACGGGGAATTCAAAGTATCGTAATGCGCGAATACGTAACCGGTGTCGTTTGGCGAGACTACCAGCATGCCCCCGCCCCATGAGCTCAGCAGTATATTGCCGTTGGAATGTACGTTCACCTGTCGGTAACCATTGGTGACAATTCCCGGATGAGTGCTGACGTTGAAATTTGTCCACTTTTCGCCGTCGAACATCATGAATCCGCTGCTGCGCGTTGCAACCCAGAGATTTCCGTCGCGATCCATAGCCATGTCGTTGAATTGATTAACTCCGGGTGATTCGGGATATATATATACCGAATCCAGTGAATTAATTATCCGAAGACCGTTATTTTCGGTAAGGGCTATCAGCCCGGATTCTTCGGTATTGGCCAGTGAATTTATCCCGCCGTCTGCGAGCATGAAGTAAATTTCGCCGTTAGGACGCATTACATTTATGCCGTCGGTAAAAATCGGGGTCAGATTATCATGCGAGAGCCCGAGTATCGGATTTTCCGGATCGGCTACTATCATCAGAGAGTCCGGGCCGACCGAGAACACGGTATTTTCCGTATATCCGAATATTTCCCCGTTGAATTCGATAATACCGCCTACAGGCGGCTCGTACCATTTGCCGGGCGAGGTGTGCACCGTCCACGATGCAGGATTGGCAAGCGTTGAATTAAGATCGGCCGAGGCTAGTCCGGCTTCGGTTGCCGCCCATATTTTACCGTTAGAAATAATAATATCGTTAACTTCGGTATTGGGTGGGAAATCGCCCAGTCGAAGAATCGTTTCGGTGAAAATCATTTCTTCGGGATCGAATACTGCTATGCCGAATCCTGCGGCAATTATCGCAAGGCCGTCGTGGAATAATATTTTGTTGACATTTGCCCGCGGGAAATCCGAGGAGCGGATGTCGGTGATGTGGCGGATTGTGCCTTCGCCGGCGATAATATCGATTATACCATTGCGTGCGCCTGCATAAACCTCGTCGCGGGCGGAGTTATAGGCAATCGAGGTTATATCGATTGAAAGCAATTGATCGATATTGCGGAATTCCTCGTATTCACCGCTTGCGGGGTCGTACGAAAAAACTCCGCCTGTGGTTGCCGCCCATATTTTACCATCATTGCCGGTGTCGATTGCGACAACGTTACGCATTGAAGTATATGCGCGCCAGTTCTCCAGTCGGAACTGTGCGGCGGCGGAACACGAAAGCGCAACCGAAATGAGGATTGCCGTAGTTACGAATCGCAGAGAATTCTTCAGCATGATAAGTCTCGCTGTTTTTATAAAACATCAATGGCTATTGTGTAGCTAATTGCCCTGTTTGCGCCTCATTTGATTTGTTTCAGCAGACTTACCATTTCGATAGCGGATGTTGCGGCTTCGAAGCCTTTGTTGCCGGCTTTGCTGCCCGCGCGTTCGACTGCCTGTTCGATTGTGTCGGTGGTGATCACGCCATAAATGCAGGGCACCGAAGTATCGAGCGAAACCTGGGCTATGCCTTTGGTGACCTCCGATGCGATATAATCGAAATGCGGAGTCGCACCGCGAATCACTGCGCCGAGGGCGATGACGGAGTCATATTTGCCCGATACCGCGAATTTTTTCACTACTGATGGTATCTCGAATGCGCCGGGGCAATATGCGATTGTGATATTGTCGTCGTCGGCGTTGTGGCGTCGCAGCGAGTCCAGCGCGCCGTCGAGCATTTTGTGTACGATAAAATTGTTCCAGCGGGATACGACTATAGCAAAGGATTTGCCTGCCGCATCAAAATTGCCTTCGATTACTTTTGGCATGTCAGACCTTTCGGGATATTATATATAATAATGATGATTTCGGGATAAACTGCCTGAGGGGGATTAATTTAATCGTCAAAAAATCCAGTCTCAGCGCATGGCGCCAAAGCCATAATATCATATCAGGACGGAATTTGCCGGAAAATGTTTTTCGAAAAAGAACGTTTTAATCTGGTGATACTATTTTGATGGGGATTTTTTATTCCTTTGGGATTTCCTTATCTTTGGAAATGGTAATCATTTGTATTTGTTATAATTAATCTATGGAGAGATTATGAAACTGAAAAAAGCTCTTATTATATTGATTGCGCTGGCAGTTGCTATTCCGGCATTTGCCCAGTCGAAAATTGAGATTAAAACATGGAACGATTCGCTTGCTTATGCGGTCGGAGTCCAGCTCGGAATGAGCCTGAAACAGGATTCGCTGATTGTTAATCCCGAAATAATCCATGCGGCGGTGGATGATGTATTCAATGCGCCCCAGACCCGATTGAACAATCAGGAAATTATGGGTGTTCTGACACGCGCTCAGAAGCAGATCCAGGAGCGCCAGCAGAGAATGGCCGGAGTGAAAGCCGACGAAAACCTCGCAGAAGCAAATAAATTTCTCGAAGAAAACAAAAGCAAACCCGGAGTTAAAGTGACCGAAAGCGGGCTGCAGTATCAGGTGATCAAAGAGGGCACCGGCAAATCGCCTGCTGAGACGGATATGGTCAAAGTGCATTATCATGGTACGCTTCCGGACGGTACGGTGTTCGACAGCTCCGTCGAGCGCGGCGAGCCCGCAGAATTCCCCCTCAATCGCGTGATACCGGGGTGGACTGAAGGCGTGCAGCTAATGAAAGAGGGAGCAAAATATAAATTCTTTGTCCCGCCGAGCCTCGGCTATGGCGAACGCGGCGCCGGACAGAAGATCGGCCCGAACCAGCTTCTGATATTCGAAGTAGAGCTGCTCGAGGTAATGGATCAGCAGAATCCGCAGGGCGGCCAGGGCGCACCAGCCGGCGGCAATAGAAAACTCGGCGGCCAGAAATAATCCGCCATATATATAATTTAAAAAGCTCCGTCAGCAATTTTCGCCGGCGGAGCTTTTTTAGTGGATGATTTTTTTGATTATATCTTCTTTTGATACTGACAAATGATTTGCAATGTCTTTGATTATTTCAGATAAAGTTCCGATTTTCAGGGGATTATGACGTGGTATAGTAATATGATGTTCACCATTTTTATGAGTTGTTAGTCTGATGTGACTTCCGCTTTGTCTGACAATCAAATAGCCAAAAACTTTTAATTTGTCAGCTAAAAACTCTCCGGAAATATCCCGCGGTGTTTTCATGTCAGAGCAAAAATTTCTTCACGGACAAAATGCATTCTTACAATTTTTGGAAGATTGTCCTCATCAAAATGACACTTGATTGCGTCGATGATATTATGACGCAGGTCTTGCATGTTTTCACCTTCGGTGAATATGCTCTCGCCGAGCGCGCGGGCAGTATAGCCGCCCTCGAGCGCTTCTTCTATTAGAAATATTATTTCATTCATCGTCAGTTCCTGTCGATTTTTTCGATTTCGCTATCTTAATTAAATATACGAAATTGCATTCAATATCTTATAATTTAGTATTATGCTTTCTCTCCCTGTGGGATATTCCTGATGGTCAGCGCGGCCAGCGTTATTGATACCAGATTGATGATCGGTATTATGATGATTGCCGGCACGACTTCATCGCCAGCGGCGGCCATGAACGAGGCCCACGAAGTGCGTCTGCTGCGGATTTTGACGGACCGCGGCACGGAATA
>CAZEMR010000098.1:0-10030 GCA_964513465.1 uncultured Hyphomicrobiales bacterium | reverse complement strand
GCGCAAATCAAACTTATTAACCCCCTCGGCAAAGAGCTAATAAATCGCTCCATTAGCATACCAACCGGCACCGCAGAGCAAAAAATATCGCTTGCCGCCATCCCTTCAGGTATGTATATATTTGTAATAGAAATCTCGGGCCGGGAATACATCTGGAAGGTGGTGCGGGAGTGATAGCTTCTAAGCGTTTTAAAAATATATGAAATACGACATGTCTCCGTTAGCTGCACCGGATAAGAAAACCGAAATTATTTGTAAAAAATTGGAAAATAAATTTCCAGACGACATATAGTGTCGCGCAATGGGTTATATTGTATTAGTTCACAAAATTAAAAAAATATTCTCGAAACCATTATATAAAATGAGAATATTCATAGAAATTATATATATTAGTATTATTCTCCTCATATCAACTGGACACTTCGATATGCGTATTTTGCTAAATCTTCAGCCGGTGAATTATAATTATTCGCTACCTATAAACTATTATCACCCAATGAGTTCCGCGATCTATACCTTATTTCGGGCTGCTTCGCCTGAGTTTTCAGAATGGCTGCACGAGCATGGCTTCCTGACCAGCGAGGGCAGGCCGATGAAGCTGTTTAATTTCTCTCGCCTGGATTTTCGTAACTATCGTATTGACAACAACATAATCCGTGCCCGCGGAAATCTGCGAATGAAATTTTCCACTCCCCTTGGCAGCAAAATCGGCCAGAAATTTATTCAGGGGCTGTTCAATTCGGGGGTTTTGCGTGTCCATAACCGCTTTGCAGGCGAGGACTTAACCGTCTCTTCCGTCGAGACGCTTCCGGAGCCACTTATTACAACCGACGAAGTATTCATTATGCAATCGCCGACTGCTGTTTCGACTGTTATCAATAAAAATGGCGACAGAAAAATTTACTATTATCGGCCCGACGACGACAACGCAGAGCGTGCACTCGAGCGCAATCTCATGAATAAATATGAATTGCTACGCAAAAAGCCATACTCCGGCAAACTTGCTGTCAGACTCGACCGGGACTACATCGCGCGCGCCGGGCGCCGGGCTACCAAGCTAATTGCGATTCGCGAAGGTATGCGCAACGAAATGCAAATAAAGGCATTTGTGTGCCCATTGCGAATCGAGGGCGATCCGGAGATAATAAAAATCGCTTATGACTGCGGGGTGGGCGAAAAAAACAGCATGGGCTTCGGATTTATTGAAAGAAACAATTAATAAATAACACATAATAGGAGTGCGTGTAAATGATACGTGAAATTTCGCATTTTATTGATGATCTTCAGGCAAAAAGGCCTGATTATTTCACGAGCGATATTAAGCCTTCGCTCGGTTTGCATATCGTTTTCGATATCGACAAGGAGGGAAATATCGCCGAGCACTCGCCGCGATCGATTATGGTCGGAAAATCCGCATTATACAAAGAAATATGGGACGAGATTCGCCCCCTCGAGTATCTGGCTCAGTGTATTAATGCTAATAAATACCTGAATACGCCGGCCAAAAAAATCCAGTCATCGGTGCCATTTGCCCTGATTTTCCGCACCAAAAATGTGGGCGATAAGGCCGACGATGAGTCCCTTGATAAGCTCCGGGATATTATCCTGAAAAATGTCAGCGATTATCTGTGCAACACGAAAAAAATTAATGAGAATATCGTGGGGATCGACTATCTGATCGATCAAATACGCGATTTCTCCGAGCAGAAGCTGTTTCCGATTATTAAGTCGCAAATCAAAGCGCGCCAGCTTAAGGATTCGGATGATCCGGAATATATCGGCGATAAATTTCCGACGAATTCGCAGATTTGTATTTATTTCAAGCCGCCCGGCGATCCGGATGATGATAAGAATCTCTATAAGCTCGCCAGCCTCAATTATTTGCTCGCCAAGGTTTATAATAAGGATGAGTATAACATCGGCGAAGGCGAATACGGTGTCAGCGATTTTCTGAATACTACCAACCAGAAGAAACCATTCCTGATGCACCGCACTTCGCCGGTGGATATCGAGCGGATACCGCTTAAGATTGCTCAGAATATGTACAGATTCTTCCGGCTGATTACTTCGAAGGACGAAAACGATAAGCGCAAACTGCCCAATCCTTTGCCTGTTTTTATCGACGATGAGGAGAGGAATAATGAAGTAATCAGAATTTTTAAAAATAATAAAGACGTGAAGAATTTCCGGGATATTCTGCGAGAATTTTATAAGAATTCGGACACGAAAAAGCATTTCGGGAATTATTATCTGATCAATTGGTCGATGACTGCAAACGGGCTGGTAATTTACGACTTCGATTACGTGGAGAGATTCCTGTTTAAATTCCAATCGCGAGTAGACCGCCACATTCATTTCGGCGATGAAGACGACCAGCACAAGCCGATTGTGACAACTGATAATATATTCCAGTTCGAGAGCCGGATACTGGTGGAAATATTCAATAATTCGCTGATCGTCAAATCGAAAGGTGAAGATGGGAGGGTGGTCTCGACGCGATATTTCGAGGATTTTGATTTCGATCCGAAATACATGCACCAGACGACATACAACAACATCCTTAAATACCGCAAGGCGATTTATGACTATATATATAAGTCTCGCCGCGATCTGATTACGCCGCGCATGTTCTACGATCTGATGATGAGCCAGATACTTGGCGATATTCACGATTGGCACACCACCGAAAACCCGAATGATTATTCCGTCCGCAAAAAACTGAATATTCTATTCAGCCTTAATAAAATATTTGACGAATCTCATACAAATTTTGGAGGTATTGATATGAGCACAAAAGTTCCGGAATTCCGCGAAATGATGTGGAATCTGATTTCCGAAGACGACCGGACTCTGACAAATGACGACGATTTTGCATATGCAGCCGGTCAGCTCATCCGCTATCTGCTGGCCCAGAGCGAATCGGACAAAATGACCCATGCCGCAATCGAACCGTTTCTGAATGTCAGCGATGCAAATTATTTCAAAAAACGCCTTACCAGCACTTTCGAACACTATAAGCACAAATTCAGCTTTTATTCTAAGCGCTTCGATCGCGCATTTTCGCAGGTGATTTTATACGATTCCGATACGCTTGACATCAAAGCTAAATTGCCAGTGCTGCTTGGCGGTTATTTCGATAAAAATCTGTTTTTCAAAAAATCCGATAAAGAATCAGAAGAAATTCAACCAATCGAAGGAGAAGAATAATGAAAGAATTCAGGAATCGCTGTTTTGGCGCAGTCGTACTTAAGTCGATTAATTCCAACTGGAATGCCGATTTCACTCACCACCCGCGCACTTTGCCCGACGGCACGGTTTATGCCACAGATAAAGCGCTCAAGTATGCTATCAAGGATTATATCCGGAAAAATCATCCGGACAAAAAGGTGCTTTATATGAAGACACTCAACAAAGAGCTTGCGCCTATGACGCTCGAGGAGGCATACGAATCGATTTTCGGCGAAATTCCCAAAAAAGATGACGCATCCGAAAGATTCCAGGTGTTGGGTAATTTGATGGACTGTCTGGATATTCGACTGTTCGGAGCGACTTTTGCGGCCAAAGGCAAGAATTTGTCGATCCATGGCCCGGTGCAGATCAATCATGCAATCGACAAAATGGCGGCGGATACGCCGGGCAAAAACGAGATTTATTCCGAACAGATAATGTCGCCATTCCGCAATCCCAGCGAAAAGAAGTCAACATCTCAGCAGACCACGCTCGGCAATCAGACCAATCTGAAGGAGGGGCATTATGTATATCATTTTTCGGTGAACCCGCTAAATACTGCGGATTATTATCAAAAGCTGAAGGAAGCCGACGAATCGAAGGAGTACTTCCTTTCGGACGAGGATATAGATATACTGAAGGAGGCGATGAACGTATCGGTCACCCGGCTGGATTCGTCACGGAAGATCGGCACCGAGAACGAGGCCACGATATTCATCACGCTGAAAGAAGACTCGCGGAAGGTGTTGCCGGGCTTTACCGATCTGATCACAATCGAAAAAAACGGCGATATGAATGTGCTTAACTGCGCAAAGCTGGGCGAGGTGCTCGGCCGGGCTGCCAATGATATCGAAATTGCCGAAATGTATTATAATCCTGTGACCACTAAAGTTACGGGTCTGGACGGCGTCGATATCGACATGAAAAATCTGATAGATTTCGAACCAATAAGTGTGTGATTATGAACAGGAAAGCGATTTCAGTGGATTTTCGCGCCCGGTTCGGATTCTTCAAAAAGCCGGATACGAACGAAGGCATTTGCTTTACGTATAACTGCATACATAAGCCGGCGCTTTTGGGAATACTGGGCGCGATATGCGGCCTCGGAGGCCACAGCGAAGCGTTCTACCGCAGGCAGAAGTCCGACGAGCCGGAGCTGCCGGATTTCTATAACAAGCTGAAGGATATTCCGCTTGGGGTGCGGCCGATTTCCCGCAAGCGGAATCTGGAATTCAAAGGCATATTCCAGAAAACGGTGATATATTATGTTAATACCACAGGCTTTGCAAACAAGCAGGCCACGCTGCAGCTAAAGGAGCAAACCCTGATCGATCCTGCGTTCCGGATATATATGCTTCTTGACTTGGACGACGAGCTTCAATCAAAGCTATATCACAGCCTGAAAAACGCCGAAGCCGACTACCTGCCATATATGGGCAAAAACGACTTCCAGGTCTGGTGGGACGAATCCGATGTCCGCGAATACGATTACGAGGAATTCACGGCGAGCGGAGGCTTCCGGATAGCGAATATGTTCGCGAAGGAGAGTGTGATGTCCGCCACGACGGAGATCGACTGGGCCAGCGAGGATTTTGAGGAGGATATCGGCGAAGCTTGTTTCATGACATTCGAACATCTGCCGGTGGGCTATAATCTGGAGGCAATGACCTACGACAAGATGAATTTCGTAATGACCGACAAGAAATTCGGCGAAGACGACCAATTTGCTGATTTATATAAATTTACCAATTCTGATATTAAACAGATTATTCAACTGAAGTAATATGAAGACATTCGAAGAAATCCATCGGGAAGGGGATTATGACCTTTCCCGATGGCTTAATAATGCCGAAAAATATCGGGCGCACAAGAAAGCCGGTCCGTCGGAGAATAGCGGGATGATCTATGAATCTCTGGGCCAGCATATCGGGCTGACCTTAAGATATTTCGTGCGGATAATTTCGCAAAACGGTATCGAGGAGATTATCAATTCTCTGATAGTGGATATTCTCAAACAGCATAATATATATAGCGATAAAAACGCAGGCTTCTTTAAGTCGTTGATATTTAATGTGATATTCTTCCATGATTTTGGCAAAATCAATGATTTATTTCAGAAAAAAAAGATGGATAATCCCAATATCCGGCTTAACCGGAGCAAGGATGCGAATCATTCCGATCTCGGCGCAACTTTCTATGAATTATACCATATAGGGCTAATCCGGCGAGGTTATTCAAAGGGCAGCGCTGTCGTTTTTCAAATATTGGCGGCGATTTTTGCGAATATTATCCGCCAGCATCATGGCAATATCGAAGTCAAATCCCGGGCAGCCAAAGAAATGGATCGTGAAAGCGAAAATATTCGTGAATTCAATGATATTTTTATATTAAATCGGGATGCGGAGTTATATTTTGACGAATTTACGGAAATCTTTTCAGTCAGCATATCGATAGATGAAGCTGAAAAAAATCGATCTGATTTCTCGAAATTATTCGAAAAACTCCAAGCCAGAGACTCCCTGTTTTTTTTGCTAAAGCTCAGTTTCTCGCTGCTGACAGCGGCGGACTATCTGGCTACGAATGAGTTCATGACCGGCGAGGCGGTTGATGACTTCGGGGTGATCGATCGGGAATTTATCGACCATCTTACCAGCCGGACGCATTCGATTCATTACAACCGCAAAATGCTTGATAATATTGACGAATTGCGCGAGCGCGATACTTCCGGCCTGGAGCGCAGTAATAAAAACCTGAATATTCTACGCAGCAAACTCGCTGCCGAAGTTGTATCGCGGATTCGGCAGAATCCTGACCAGCGGCTGTTTTATATCGAGGCTCCCACAGGCGCCGGCAAGACGAATCTTTCGGCTCTGGCCGCCTGCGAAATTCTGAACTGCCGCAGCGACATCAAACATATATATTATGTATTCCCTTTTATTAATCTGATTACCCAGACAAAGGAGTTTTTCTCCAAAGAGCTCGGCGTGCCTGCGGATAAAATGACCGAGCTGCACTCCCGGGCATCCGATGATCGCGGCGGAGAGGACTACAAAGGCGAATGGCGGGATTATCTCAATCATTTATTCGTTAATTATCCGCTGGTATTTCTTACCCATGTTAAATTCTTCGATGCGCTAAAAACCAACAAGAAGACTGCGAATTATCTGATGCACTCCCTGTCCAATTCGATTGTGATCATCGACGAGCTGCAGTCATATCCCGCTGTGCACTGGGACAAAGTGAATTATCTGCTTGGCGAATATGCTAGGCGCTTTAATATCACATTTATCGTTATGTCGGCAACGCTGCCATATATAGGCCAATTGGATATTATCACCGAGAAGGACAATTTCGTTAAACTGGTGGATGATAAATCGGTCTATTTCAATAATTCGAATTTTAAGGACCGCGTAGATATTATTTTCGAGCTGTTCGATAAGCAAATCGACTCCGAATACTCCGTATTGATCGACAAAATATTTAATGAGTCCGAAGCCCGCTATAAAGCCGAGGGCAAGGTGCGCACTGTGGTCGAATTCATTACCAAACGCCGCGCCAGAGAATTTTTCGATATTGCGATAAATGACGATCGATTTCGGGACTACCAAGTGGTGTTGCTCACAGGTACCCTGCTCGAACCGCGGCGCAAAGAAATTATCCGCGAGATTAAATCTGGCCGGGTGGGGGAGAAGTATCTGCTTGTAGCCACCCAGGTTATCGAAGCGGGGGTGGATATCGATATGGACATAGGATTCAAGGATAAGGCATCGCCTGACTTCGACGAGCAGCTTGCCGGCCGGATAAACCGCAATGCATCGAAAAATGGCTGCCGATTGTTCATATTCAACACAGGAGACGAGGATACGGTCTATAAAAAAGACCTGAGATTTACCAATAATCAGGAAATCCGGGGGATGGATGTCTATCGTAATACACTTGCGAAAAAGGACTTCAAGGGGTTTTATGACAAAGTCTGCGAATTGATTATAAACAACAACGATAATCCATATATGGACGGCACTGCCAGATCATATAAATGCGATATCGAACGCCTCGATTTCGAAGATATTGACCGGAAATTCCGGCTAATTGAAAACGAGAGCATGAGCGTTTACGTTCCGCTTGATATTCCATCCGGCGCGTTTGCCGATAGCGAGCTTGAATTCCTTAAAAGCATTTATCCTGAAATAATAATCGATGGAGAAGTCCGGGGCGAGGCCGTCTTCGACGCATATATTGAAGCATTGACCGGACAGCCAATGGGCTCGAATAACGAATTCCGCGCCAGGACCCTGACCAAGCGCCGCTTCGGATCGATTATCTCGCAATTTTTATTTTCGGTCGGCGCTAATCCGTTTGCCTTGGGCAAATTAGCCGCGATTGCATCGCTCAAAGAAAAGCACGGCTATTTATATATGGAAGCATGGCAGGAAATCTACTCTTACGAAAATGGCATGGAAAATTTGAAAGACATCGAAAAAGAATGCATGATGCTCTGAAATATACCGGCACCCAGGTTAATTACTACTTCGTTTGCCAACGCGAGCTATGGTATTTCTCGCACTCGATCCAATGCGAACAAAACTCGGATTTGGTCTCGCTCGGCAGGCTCATCCACGAAAATTCCTATAAAGAAAAACGCAAGGAATACCTATTCGATTCTATCAAAATTGACTGGCTCGATCTGGAAAACAAAACGATCCACGAAGTAAAAAAATCCGACCGGGCAGCCGAGCCGCACAAATGGCAGATCAAGTATTATCTATATTATTTTAAAAAAATGGGTATTGAAGGCTTCAAAGGGGAGCTTAATTATCCCAAACAGCGCAAAAAAGAATCAATAGAGCTTAGCGCCGACGATGAGACAAAAATAGAGGAAATCCTCGAAGACATCGCCCGGATTGTATCGCTGCCCAGGCCCCCGACGGTGGACGGTATTCGGAAATATTGCAAAAATTGTTCTTATTTCGAACTTTGTCATATATGATTTATGAAACGAAATTTTTTCATAACTACCCCCGGCAAACTAAGACGAAAAGAAAACACCGTCTTCTTCGAGCCATTCGCAGAAATTCCCGAAGCAGAGGACGAAAACGCCCAGGATCAAATCCTGCTGTCGATCGATTCGGACAATCCCGAAACCCTGCCCCGCATGAAAAGAGTATTGCCGATCGACAGCATCGGCGCCATATATATAATGACCGAGGCCACGCTGAATTCCCGATTTCTCGAATTTCTAACGCAAAAACAAATTCCGCTGCACTTATTCAATCGCTTCGGCTATTACTCAGGCAGCTATTATCCGCGCGAATATCTGATAAGCGGATTCGTGTCCGTATGGCAGGCCGCGCATTACCTCGACCCCGAAAAACGTATCCGGATTGCCCGAAAATTCGTCGAAGGCGCTTCGTTCAATCTGCTCAAAAATCTGCGCTACTACAACTCGCGCGGTCGCGACTTCACTGCCCAGATCGATACAATCGAATCGCTAATGCCCGAAATAGATTGCGCCCAGCAAATCCCGAATCTTATGAACACCGAAGGGAGAATCCGCAAAATATATTACACCGCATTCAACGACATCCTGCAATCGGAAATAAAATTTACCAAAAGGGAATACAAACCGCCCACCAATCCGATAAATGCACTGATTTCGTTCTGCAACGCCCTCGTATATACCACCGCGCTCAGCGAAATCTACCGCACCCAGCTCGATCCGGCAATATCATTTCTGCACGAACCCGGCCAGCGCAGATTTTCTCTTGCCCTCGACATAGCCGAAATCTTCAAACCGATACTGGCCGACAGAATCATATTCTCGTTAATAAATAAAAAAGAATTAACCCCAAAGCATTTCGAACAAAAGCTAAAAGGGCATTACCTGAAAGAAAACGGCAGAAAAATCGTAATCAAAAAATACGACGAAAAGCTATGCCAGACAATCAAACACCGCACACTCGGGCGCGAAGTCTCATACCGCCGACTGGTGCGCCTCGAATGCTATAAACTAATCAAACACCTTAGCGACGAAAAAGAATATCAACCATTCAAAATATGGTGGTGACCCATGTACTGCATCCTGGTCTACGACATCGGCGAAAAACGCGTCGGCAAAATGCTCAAACTATGCCGCAAATACCTATACTGGATACAAAACTCCGTATTCGAAGGCGATCTGACCAACTCGCAAATAGCCGAACTCGTCATAAGCGCCCAAAAAATCATGAATGACGAAGAAGACTCGCTGATAATATTCAAAATGCAATCGAACAAATACCTCGAAAAAGAAATGTACGGAATCGACAAAAGCGGCCAAACCGATAATATAATATAGACTTAGCGGAATACCGCCACAGCCCGCAGTCGTCGCAGACAGAAAACAACAAACCAAAAACACAAAAAGATGGGACAGAGAGCCAGAGCCGACAAGCTAAACCATTGATATAAAAAGCAACAAGACCGGGTCGTCGCAGACCCGGAAAAAATCGAGAAAAGAGGATCGACAACACAAAAAATCGAAAAATCAAAAAAAATTATGTAAAAACGCGAGAAATCGCTATTTTTAAGTGCGAAAAAATCAGCTTTTAATCGAACTATATTAGTATTGAAATAAAAAGCATTAGCCGAAAAAGAGACTAAATTATCCGCTTTTAATCGAACTATATTAGTATTGAAATCCGGAGTAGCACGCCGGTTACGAGGGAAAGAAAGGGCTTTTAATCGAACTATATTAGTATTGAAATGCCTTTCTCGTTTCTGGGTTACACTCCGGTTGCAGTTCTTTTAATCGAACGAAATTGGT
>CAZEMR010000097.1:0-10780 GCA_964513465.1 uncultured Hyphomicrobiales bacterium | reverse complement strand
ATCTCGCTGTTTTCGCCGCCCATAACGCCTCCGATGGCAACGCTTCTTTCGGCGTCGCAGATCATCAGCATTTCGGAGTCGAGCTGGCGGCGGATGCCGTCGAGCGTGGTGAATTTCTCCCCTTCGCGGGCGGTGCGGACGATTATTTTATTTCCGTTAATTTCTTTTATATCAAATGCATGGAGCGGCTGACCGCATTCGTACATCACGAAATTCGTTACGTCGACCACCGCGTTAACCGGTCGCAGACCAAGCTGCACTATCCGGCTTTTGAGCCATTCGGGCGACTCCTGAACTCGTATGCCTCGGATGACGCGGGCGGTATAGCGCGGGCATTTCGCCGGATCGTCGATTTCGACCGCGACGGAATCGGCCGCCTTTTCGCCGTTTTCATTTATATTAATATCCGGAATTTTGAGGTCTTTTTCGAAATATGCCGCCAGATCGCGCGCCAGACCCAGATGGCTAAGGCAGTCCGCGCGGTTTGGGGTGATCGAGATGTCATAAACGGCGTCATTCAGTCCCAGATAATCGGCAATTGGCACTCCGATTTCGGTATCTTCTGGCAGCACTTCGATTCCGCCGCTGTCCTCGCCCAGCCCGAGTTCGGCCTGGCTGCAGATCATGCCTTCGGATTCGACGCCGCGGATTTTGCGCTTGCCGATTTCGAAATCGCCGGCGGGGATGTATGCTCCGGGCGCAGCGACCATTACCTTCTGGCCGGCTGCCACATTGGACGCGCCGCAGATTATCTGGCGCTCTCCCCGTCCGTAATCGACCTGGCAGACGGAGAGTTTATCGGCGTCGGGATGCTTCTCGCAGCTAACCACCTTGCCGGTAAAGAAGTTATTGAATTTTTCGGAATAATCTATAATTTCTTCCACTTCGTGGCCGAGTATGGTCAGAACATGCTCGAGCTCGCGCGGATTAACTTGAATATCAACGAATTGCTTCAGCCAGTTATAAGATACGTGCATTGATCGATCGCTTGATTTTTATAAAACAGGTATTTTTGGAAACATGCAATTTAATAATTTTATGCTTAATTCGCAGATAACATTATAATAAATTTTGAATTTAAACAAAAGAATCCTACCTTGATTTCATTGTTTCAATTATTCAGATTTTTATTCAAATTACGGAGATTTTTCTATGAAAAGCCATCGTAAAGAATTGTGGTTCGAAACCAAAACCCGCCGCGCGCTGATAAACATAACCCCGAAAATCGAGGAAGCCGTTCGCGAAAGCGGCGTCGCCGAGGGACTTGTGCTGGTCAACGCGATGCACATTACCGCAAGCGTTTTCATAAACGACGACGAATCCGGGCTGCATCATGATTATGAGGCATGGCTCGAGCGGCTCGCACCAGAAAAGCCGCATTCGCAGTACGCCCACAACGGTTTTGAGGACAACGCCGACGCCCACCTGAAGCGCACAATTATGGGCCGCGAATCGGTGGTGGCGATCACCGGCGGCAAGCTCGATCTGGGGCCCTGGGAGCAGATATTCTACGGCGAATTCGACGGGATGCGCCGCAAGCGCGTACTGGTCAAGATCATCGGAGTGTGATCAATATAATTTCTAATTATGAATTAGGAATTAAGAATTGTGGATTCAGAATTTTGATGAGATTCCTTCGCTTCGCTCGGAATGACGGGTCAAATGCCGGCCGTGGCAACGGGCTAAAGCCCGTTGCTGCAATGGTATGGAGTCATGGTCCGCTATTGTAACAGAGTGCTAAAGCCCTCTGCCAATCGTAGAATAACCCACCGAGTGGGCATTTCGCGGAGCGCAGCGACGAATCATTTTTTTCATTTTCAAAATTCTTTGAAATAAAAAGGGCATCCGCGGGACCTTTAATTATTTATATATGCTTGATTTTCATGCGCTTACTTGCTGTTGTAGATCGGGGATTCGATCACCCGCCCATAGGCGGTTATCGACATTTCAGGATAGTCGGGGTGATTGGTCTTAAACTTTACCGATCCGCGGAAGTAGCCGGTTTCCGAAGGGGTTACGCGGGCTGTCATATCGAATGATTCGCCGGGCGCAAGCGTTACGCCGCTTTTGAAATTGAGCGCAAGGTTTTCTGGCTCGAGCTTAAAGTCATATAATTTAATGGGTTTTTCGGTATTGTTTTTTATTTGGATAGTGCTTTTCGATTCGGCTCCCACGGTCATTTCGTTGAATGCGAAATAGCTGGTCGGGCCGATGTCTATCGGATTTTTGACCATCGCTTTTAAGCCGATTATTTTCATAGGGGTTGCGGGATCATTGCTGTTCACCCGGATTGACTTATGCACCGGCCCGGAGTGCGATCCGATGCTCAGCGTAACGTCCATACTGGCGGTTTCGCCGGGCGCGAGCGTGTTTTTGTCGAGCGGCGCTGTGGTGCATCCGCAGGTTGGCTTAACCTTAGTGATTTCAAGGGTTTGATCCCCGGCATTTTTGATTTTGATTTTCGCGTTGAGGGGGCTGTCCTTGGTGC
Source organism: uncultured Hyphomicrobiales bacterium (assembly GCA_964513465.1). GTDB lineage: Bacteria > Bacteroidota > Ignavibacteria > Kapaibacteriales > UBA2268 > CAZEMR01. The sequence goes on along the minus strand of CAZEMR010000097.1, from coordinate 8,292 downwards.
TGACAGTTTGCCAGTTGTAGGTATCGCCGCCGATTATTTCGATTTTGGGCTGAGCAAGGGTCTGAGCGGCTCCCACCAGAATTATCGTTGCGATTAAGACTATGAATTTTCTCATATTATCTGCCTGATGATTAATCATAAAATAACAAATTAATTAACGAATTAGGCTTAGCTGATATTGCCGGAATTAAAATATTTTTCACAGAAAATAGGTTTATAATTTATCGCTTATTTTTTTAATTTGGTAAACTTATTTTATAAATATTTTTCGCATCCTGAATAAATGAAAATATTTTTCAGATTCTGCACATATGTAATCCTGGCCTTAGTTGCCTCTCAGGCCGCTACGGCTCAGTTCTCCGGGCGGATATTCAACCGGGATTTCCCGCGAGATACGGTGATTCATCTCGGGCCGTGCCTTGTGGGTGACTCTCTGAAAACCACGTTCCTGCTGGAAAATACCGGCGAGGAAGCGCTGCTGATGGGGCAATCGGCCCATACGATCTATCTCGGGCGGAGCCAGGGCGAGCGGTTTCAGGACGAATTTCGCGAGTTCGCGCATGTCGCTCCGCCGATCCCTTACATCATAGAGCCAGAGCGGCGTCGCGACAGTATAGTCATTCGGTATCTGGCCGACGACAACCTGCTGGAATTTCCGTATGGGCAGAAGCAGGCTTATCTGATGCTTGCGCTTGCGAAATTTTTCGACGAGACTCAGACCGTTGCGAGCGCGACATTTACCGTCAAGGCGCACAAGACCTGGCGTTATGTTGACGGTTTTGAAAGCACTTACGACTTTGATTCGGTTTATGTGAATCCTGCCCAGCCGAAGATTTTCGACTGGAGAATCAAAAATTGCTGGACCGGGGATGTGCTGATCGACAGCGCGCGGCTGAGGATGATATCCGCAGAGCCGGACGGCCCTGGCTTCTCGGCGGATGTAGAGCCAGCTGAATTTTCGATGGGATCGGATGCTATTCTAGAAAAATCGATCGGATATTCGCCAACTCGCATCGGCGAATCGCATGCGCGGATGGAATATTTTTTTCGGCCTCAGCCGATCACTTTTCCCGATTCGGTCGATACGGCAAAAGTCGAAATTTTTGGGACAGGTGTCCGCCAGGATATCAGAATGACGTCGTCTACCGTTGAATTGCACTCGGATACGCTCGATTTCGGAGATGTGCGTATTGGTGCGGACTCGGAAGCGAAAATCACCCTCGAAAATTTCGGTAATCTGCCTTTCGGTGCGTCCGCTTGCATGGTTTTGCGGGGTGCATCCGACGAGGTTTCGGAGAATTTTTTAATTAACGATAAATTGCTAAAAGGCGGCAATCATTTATATCCGAACGAGAGCACAACATTTTCAGTATTATGCCAGCCTGCAAATATCGGCAATTTCACCGGGCGTCTGATAATCGTAAGTGATATAAATACCAGAGGGATATACGGCGTGCCGGCTGAAGCTGTGCGGAAGATTATATACCTCAGGGGGCGCGGCGTCCGGCCGATTCTCGAGCTGCCGGGCGATACGATGTCTTTCGGTAATGTAGTGCGCAGCCTGCAGTGTCCGGCTACGGCGGATACGGTGGTAGCGATCAGGAACTCTGGCAACGAGCAACTCATTATATCCCATATATTTATAGACCCATCGCTAATGTTCGGGGTCAGCAGGCGCGAGATGACAATCGCACCAAATTCTCAGGACACGCTGACGCTATATTTTTCGCCGGATTACGTAAGTGAATTTACTGCAGGGATTTACTTTGTCACAAACGACGCGCGGGGTATCGATACCACCATGATGGAACTGCACGGCACGGGGGTTCCGCTGGTATCGGCACAGCTATCGATTCCGGCAGACACAGCTAAACCCGGATCGTTGATAGAGTTACCGATTATTCTAAAAAATGGACGAGCGCGATACGCCAAAAAGTTTATAGATACTTTGAGCTATGATTATTCACTTTTGCGATATGTCGATGCAGTGACTTTCGGCACCGCAGCCGAGGGCGCAATGTCTGTGAACATAGATGAATTCTCGCATCCGGGGCGTTTGCCTATACTAATTGAATCCGGATTCAATAACTATTTTTCGGCGCGTGATACCATTATTCTCTTGCAGTTCCGGGTTTTCCTGGGCGAAAGGATTTCAGCGCCAATTGCATTCGGCAATCCTCGTTTCGGCGATTATAAGTGCGAGCAGGTATTAGACTTATCGGAATCCGTAATCAATGGAAGCATTACTCTGGATTCGGTCTGCGGACTTAATCTGAAGGCGCATAAGCTGAATGGCGGCGGATTCGGGAGGATATCGCCAAATCCTGCGTCGGGGCGCGTGAATATCGAATTCCGGACGACTTTCGAATCGCGCGTAAATATCTCGCTTTACGACAGTTACGGCCGCATCGCAAAAGAGATTACTGATGCCGTTCTACCTGCCGGAAACCACGAAGAGGCATTCGATGCCGGTGCGCTGGCACCGGGCGTGTATTACTGCCGGATGCGGTTTGGAATCATGGACAGATCGGAGATAATCACAATCATAAAATGAAAAGATTATTTATATATATAGCGCTTTTGATTTCCCCGATCGCGGCTCTGGCACAGGGTTTCGACTGGCAATACTCTGCGCGGGTGCCTACGGGTTCGCCTACCTTATTCATTGGCATCAATCCGGAAATTTCATTTATAAACCATGGCGGCGATTTCGATTTTCTGGAGCGCGAGACCACCTGCTGTACCTATGAATCCGGCAGTGGGACTGGCTTCCGGCTGGGGCTGGCCGCCGAGCAGTGGCTGACGCCCGATCTGGCCGCGGGCCTCCGGTTCAGCATTTCCGCGTCGAATGCGCGGTTTACCAGCCGGCAATCGGTGCCGCTCAACCCACAAACCCTATTGGTAACGGAGTACTCATTCGAATCGGAAATCATTTATTTTAATGGAGTTATAAACGCCCGAAGACGAATTGCCGGCACTCATTTTTCGGCGGGCGCACTGCTTGAAATTGGCTTTGCGATGCAGACAACCAACCTGTTCAGCGAGAGTATTATTTCTCCGGATTATGAGTATTTCAACACCTCGCCGCCGTCGCAAACCCGCGAAATCCCGCTCGGGCACGTGCCTTCGACCCTTCCGATCGCCTTTTCGCCCGGGATTATGGCCGGTTGGGATTTTACGTTTGGACGGGGGCTTTATGCCACAATCTATTCATCCGCTAAGTTCAACGCATTCAATGTGATAACCGAGGAACGCTGGCGCCGGTGGTCGGTCGGCATCGGCATAAATATATATAAAGGAATCCGCTAATTATTCGCTGACGCCCGATTCGAGCAGTGTGAGCACCCCGCTGTCCGCATCCAGAGCGGCTTCCACGCCAATCGGGATTGTCATCTGATCGTCGGTGTGGCCGAATGTCAACCCGGACAGCACCGGTATCCCTATGTCTCCCAGCAAGTTATCCAATACTTCGCCGAGCGTTGAATCCCAAGTATACATCTGGCTCAGGCCGGGGTCGCAGTCCTTGCATAGGCCGAATACTATGCCGGCGGCGCGGCCAAGCTTGCCCGAAAGCCGGAGCTGGGTCAACATGCGGTCTATGCGGTAGGGCGATTCGCCGATGTCCTCGATCAGCAGAATTTTGCCATCGGTTTCGATTTCGTACGGCGTGCCCATAAGTGCTGATATTATCGATAGGTTACCTCCGGCTGTCCGCCCTTTCGCGCTGCCGGAGGCGACTGTGCGTACGGGATACTTTTGGCGGAAACCGCTCGCCGCCTCTGGATTGCGCAGTTCGCGCGGGGCCTCGGTTTGGAAGAGTGCCTGTTCGAAGCTTTGCATGGTGAATCGGGTAAAAGGAGCAAGCAGCATGGGCCCGTGGAATGTGACCAGCGAGCAATTGCGCTGGATGGCCAGGTGCAGCGCGGTTATGTCGCTATATCCGAGGAATATTTTCGGATTTTTATCAATAATCGAATAGTCGATCAGATCGAGGATCTGCACCGAGCCATAGCCGCCGCGTATGGCAAATACTGCGTCGATTGCGGGGTCTTCGAACATTTCCTCGAGATCGGACGCGCGCTCGCGGGGCGATCTGGTTTTATACCCCGAACCCCGCTCTACATGCGGCGCCAGGCGCATCCGGAGACCAAAATAGCCGAGTGCTTCTTCGGCGCTGGCAAGGTCATCGGGGTCGGAGACCGCAGTGCCGGGGGCAATAACCCCAACAGTATCGCCTGGCCCGAGCTTTTTGGGATGGCGGGGAAATGTGCGGTCGGTCTGGGAAAATAATTTGCCGGGCAGGGCCGCTCCAAGCGCCATGCCCGCGGCGAGGGTTTTGAATATGTCTCGTCTTTGCATTTTTAACTGATCCAAATTATTATAAATAAATACACTTAATAAATGCGGGGGATATTACGTCACTTTAGTTTAGACGTATAATTGCTAATTAATATAAAATTATATAAATTCAATGTGGGCATTTGTGCCCTTGTATATTATGAATTTCCCGACAGAAAACAATGGAATTATTATTCGAATATAAATATGACGAAAATAAGGACATCGGCCGCGATGTAGATAAAGACCATGAATACCTGATAAAGCATATCCGTAAATACCCGGACGACATCGATCCGGAGATGGTCAGCAGGGCTTTTTACTATTGCGTCGCTGCCCACAAAGGTATGGTGCGCGCCAGCGGCCAGCCATATTACGTGCACCCGCTCGAGGTGGCGGTCTCGCTGGTGGACGAGTTCCAGACAGCCGATACGGCGTCGGTGGTGGCGAGTCTGCTGCACGATACGGTCGAGGATGTCGAGGGAATTACCCGCGAGACGATAAAGCTGAAATTCAATAAGGAAATCGCCGATATAATCGAGGCGGTAACCAAGATAAACCACGACAAAACAAGTGCTTTGAACAATAAGGCGCTGACCTATCGCAAGCTTTTCCTTGCGCTGGTGAAGGATATACGGGTGATATTGATTAAGCTGGCCGACCGGCTGCATAATATGCGCACCCTGCAATTTCTGAAACCCCAGAAGCAGGCGGATATCGCGCTGGAAACCCTGAATTTTTATATCCCGTTTTCGCACAGGCTGGGCCTCAGCCGGATTAAGATGGAGCTGGAGAACCGTTCGTTTTTTTATTCCGATCCGGCGGCTTATGAGGCTATCCGCCAGGCGCTGAACGAGAAGCGTAGAATTTTTATTGATTATATCCGAATGTTTTCGGATCATATCCAGAACTCATTGAATGATAATAATATTCCGCATACCCTGACTATCGTGCATAAGCACGAATACGAGATTTACAAAATGATCCAGGAGGGGATTTCGATTAGCGATATCGACAATTTCTACTCGATGGTGATTGTGCTCGATTCGAATAATGTGATCGAATGCTACCGCGCTCACGGGGTTCTGGCCAATGCTTTCAATACGGTCAGCCGATTTGTGGATTATATTGCCAATCCGAAGGTGGACTGGTATAAATCGCTGAACACAGAATTGATAGGCCCGGACGGCAAGCGGGTAGAGATTCTGATCCGCACCCAGGAGATGGAAAAAATCGCTGAAGAGGGCATCGCCGCAAGTTTCTCGCTGAAGGAAGGCCGTATGCGCGCGCTCGAATTCGACGATAGTGAGATCGACGAATGGGGCGAATGGATGCAGGAAATAATCGAGGAAAAGGGCGAAGAAGCTTCGCAGATAATCTGGGACAGCCTTAAAGTAAACCTGTTCGATAAGGAAGTCAGTGTATTCAGCGACAATGGCCGTCAGATCAAGCTGCCCGACGGCGCAACTCCTATCGATTTTGCATTCGCGATGTCCGATGAGCAGGGCCTGCACTTTATCGCGGCAAAAGTCAACGGGGTGATGGTCAAGGAACCGTATAAATATAAACTGCGGCAGGGCGATCAGGTTTCGATTATTTCGTCCAAAAATCTACGGCCCGATCCTGCATGGATGGACTTTGTGGTATCGCACCGCGCTGTGGTCAAGCTAAATAATTATTTTAAAAATCATCCGCCAACTTTCCCTCAGTTCGAAAACGACAAATCCAATCTCGAGGTTCGACTGAAAATTATCGGCGAGGACCGCGAGGGTATGCTGTTTAAAATTACCGAAGCGATCGGCCAGACCAATATCACGCGGGTCAAGCTCGACGCCACTGATTCGATATTCGAAGGCGCGATCAATCTGAAGGTGCGCGGCATGGATCATCTGAATACGCTTTTCGCGCAGCTTATGAATATCGACGGCGTTCGCAGCGTCGAGCAGATAAAGGACGACGGCCGGAATTAATCCGGAGAATTGCCCGCGGAATTATAGCCCATTTCGCGGGATTTCTTTATCTGACGGATTTCCTCGCGCAATTGTTCGATTTCGGCCTGCTGATCCTGCATCGCTTTGACCAGCACGGGCACGATTTTTTCGTAATTCATTCCCCATAGCGCTTTGTCCTCATCGGCAGGTTTATTGGCTGCTTCGGGGATGACTTCGTGCACTTCCTGGGCAACAAGTCCGAATGTTTTTTCGTAATCATCATTGATTTTTAATTCCCCGCCTTCGAAATCAGAGCTGTGGTGCTCGTATGATTTCGGGCGCAGCTTCATTATTTCATTAATTCCGTATTTCAATTCCTGCTGATTTGACTTCACGCGGCCGTCCGAATAAGTAGCCCATTCGTAGGCAATTGCGCGTCCTGTGATAGTAGTCGAATTATTCGGCAGCTGTAGCCGGTGAGTAGTAGCAGCTGCTCCGAAGCCCATTGTACCGCCGACGGTTATCGATGTAGAAGCCGTGAATTCAATTTGGCCATCATTCGAGAATATCGTATTGTCCACCCGCAGATCGGTAAATGTGCCATCCGGCGCGGTAATGCCAGAGGAAGTGATGCTTCCTGCGTTGAGAATACCGCCGACGTCCAGATTGCTCTGAACTGTTACTTTGCCGGAATTATTGTTTGTTATATTTATTCCAATCCGACTCCAGTTATTATTTAATTCAATCCAGGATGTACCATCAAAACCGAGAAAATCTCCTGAATTGTATTCTATTGTTCCGGCATTCGCGGCAGTTGCCTTACCAATGATTATCGCGCCGTCAACATCTAATTTCTCTAGGGGAGGATTCACGCCAATGCCGACATTGCCAGTATTCAGTGAGTATATATGCGTACCATTTTTGCCCCATGCCGTACTCGAAGTATTTGTAAGAGAAACCCATGCACCGGCGACGCGGCCCTCTATATCGCTGCCGTCATAGCGGATGGTTCCGTTGTTTGTTCCCCCGGCATTTCCAAGTATCATCGCTCCATTTACATGAAGCGCCTCGAGCGGATCGGCTACGGTATTGATTCCCACAAATCCGCCGTCCTCGATGAAAATGCCCTCTGTGCCGCTGTCGTCGCGCAGCTTCAGCCCGCCGGCGTCGCGAGCGCGGATTTCGTCGGTGGCGATATATTGATTGTCATTCTGTGTCCAGTTATTCAATACATTAATATTCTGAACATCGCCCAGCCCGACCGTGGTTTTTGTGATGCTGTGCGGATTGGCAGCGCCCGTATGCGAGGTATAGCTAAGCTTCAATTCGTCGTAACCAGCATCCAGCGCCGAAACATCCACTCCATCGACATTTCCGCTGACGACAATATTGCCGTCGATATCCGCGCCGCCGTTGACGCTGAAGGTGGCATTGGGGGTTTCGCCGACACCCACACGGCCGTTCTGAGTATCGATTACGAGTATATTCCCGCCTGCGGAATTTTTGAATAAATAGCCGCCTGTTGAATTGGCCGAATTCTGGAATGATAGCGCGTCGTCGCCGGTATTGTACTGAATATTGGATTCGTCGCCCGATGCTCCGATATGGATCGAACCGCCTGAAACATAGAGCGAAGCCCAGCGCGTGGCGTCGGCGCCGAGGTCGTAGGTGTTGTTGGCAGAGGGGATCAGGTCGTCGGTCAGCGTGAATTTGGAGCCATCCCAGTTCAGGTACTCGGTCACCCCGCCGCCGAAGTAAATATTATTATTGACGGTCAGATCGCCGGTTAGAGAAAGATCATTTGTTGTAAGTGAATTTATCGTACCCAAGGGAGAGGAGATACTCGTTGTGAATTTGCCATATGGCGCAGTGAAGGAGCGGCTGGCTGTAGCGTCATTCAGGATTGTCAGATCGTCTATCGTACCCAAGGGAGAGGAGATACTCGTTGTGAATTTGCCATATGGCGCAGTGAAGGAGCGGCTGGCTGTAGCGTCATTCAGGATTGTCAGATCGTCTATCGTAC
>CAZEMR010000096.1:8022-10814 GCA_964513465.1 uncultured Hyphomicrobiales bacterium | reverse complement strand
ATACTATGGATTTTTCGAACAATATAAAATATACCGATAGGCAGAGCAAATCGCGCTTTGTTTATGAAAAATATAAAGATATACTAAAAGGCAAAATTCTCGACGTTGGCGCAGACGAGCTCTATCTGAAAAATCATCTGTCCGCTGATACAGAATACAAAGGCATCGGATTTGGCGATAATCCGGACTTGATCGAAATTGATCTCGAAAAGGGACCAATTCCTTTCGAATCGAATAGTTTCGATTGTGTGCTTTGCCTCGATGTGCTCGAGCATCTGGAAAATATTCATAAGGTATTCGACGAACTCTGCAGGGTTTCGGATAAATACGTTATTATTTCTCTGCCCAATCCCTGGTCGGATATGATGACCACTCTGCGGTTGCAAAAATATCGCCCCGACCGCAATATGAAATTCTACGGACTCCCGCTCGAGCGCGAACCAGACCGGCATAAATGGTTTTTCTCATCAGGCGAAGCTAAGGAATTTGTGGAATACAGAGCCCGGAAAAATAATTTCCACTTGCTCGATCTTTATATAAGCAACCAGGGTGCAAAGGGTTATCCGGGTAATATGCTTATGAAAATTCTGACTGCCCCGGTGATTTATATTATTCATAAATTGTATTTCAGGAACGATCTGGAATTGCCCGATCTTTATGAAAGCACAATGTGGTGGGTACTCGAAAAAAACAAATAATCCGATTCGGGGATCCATTTTAAGATAGCAAAATATTTAATATCAGATATTTACAGTGTGAGTTTCAATCAATAAACATAAACGCCGAAATGAAAATAGCAGTAATAGGATATGGATACTGGGGGCCGAATCTGGTCCGGAATTTCTCGCAGGTCGATGGCGTAGAAGTCGCCGGCATTTGCGATTCGTCGGATAAAGCGCTCGCCAAGGCCCGTAAAAATTATCCATCGGCACCCGCCGACCGCGACTACCGCACGTTTACCCGTGCCGCCAATGTGAACGCGGTCGCTATCTCGACGCCGGTGTTCACGCATTACGAAATCGCAAAGGACGCGCTCGAAAACGGCAAGCATATTTTCGTCGAAAAGCCCTTTACCTTCACCGCCTCCCAAGCCGAAGAGCTGATCGAACTCGCCGAACGCAAAGGGCTTACGATAATGGTCGATCACACCTTTCTGTTCACCGGCGCGGTGCGCAAAATCAAGGAATTGCTCGACTCCGGGCTGCTCGGCCAGCTTTATTATTACGACTCTACGCGCGTGAACCTGGGGCTTTTCCAGCACGACGTCAACGTAATCTGGGACCTCGCGCCCCACGATTTCTCGATACTCGACTACCTGATCGGCGAGCGCCCCGAATCGCTGACCGCATCGGCTACGGATCACTTCGGCAGCGGGCTGGCGGACATCGCCTACGTCACGGTCAATTTTCCGAACAACTTCATCGCCCACTTCAATGTCAACTGGCTATCGCCGGTGAAGGTGCGCCAGACCCTGATCGGCGGCGACCGTAAGATGCTGATCTGGAACGACATATCGAAGGACGAAAAGATTAAAATATACGACAAAGGCGTAGATGTTGAATCGCGCGAGGGCATCTACGACCTTCTGATCAGCTACCGCTCGGGCGATATGCACTCGCCCAACGTCGAGGATCGCGAGGCGCTGCGGCTCGAGGCAGAATACTTCGCCGAATGCGTCCGCAATGGCGCGCGGCCCTTCAATGACGGCGAATCCGGTCTGCGGGTGGTGCGAATGCTCGAGGCCTGCAGCCAGGCTTTAAAATCAAAAGAAAAAAATATAAAGATATGATGCCTGATAAAAATTTATATATTCCATTCGAATTCTATAGCTATATTGGCGGGCCAACCACCTTTATGCGCAATCTGAAGGAATATCTCGATGCGCACAATTATAATTATGCCAACAAGTTATCGAATGCTGACGGCATATTTTTCCCCATCTCGTTCGATCGTCCTGCGCTCAATAAAATCAAAAAAAGCGGCGGGCGAATTATCCAGCGACTTGACGGCATCTGGTATCCCGAAAAACACGGCCCCGAATATAAGGAACTGAATCGGTATGTGCGTGATATTTATATTAATTACGCAGATCATGTCGTCTTTCAGAGCGAATATAGCCGCCGCCAGTGCTTCGCAATGCTCGGAGAAATCCCCGAAGATCGTTATTCGTTGATATATAACGGGGTTGATCAGTCGCGCTTCTTTCCGGACGAATCCCCTCACAACAGCGATTTATTCAGAATTGTAACAACGGGCAATTTCAGGAATAAGGACATGATCGAGCCAGTAATCCACGCACTGGACAGCCTGGCGGGGGATTACAAATTCGAATTCGATGTAATCGGTCCGATTCGCAACAATAACCTTGCCTCGCTGCTGAAGCGGGATTATACCATATGCCACGGGCCGCTTGGCCGCCCTCAGATCGCCGACAAGCTGCGCCATGCGGATATTTTCGTGTATTCTCATTTGAATCCGCCATGCCCGAATTCCGTACTCGAGGCCATTTCTTCGGGACTGCCTGTGGTGGGTTACGACAGCGGTTCGATGAGTGAATTATGTCATTTTTCGAAAGAATTGCTTGCTTATGTAAGTGATGATATATTCCAGAGTTACGACGATTTCGACGCAGGCAAGCTTGCAGAAAAATTCCGATTATGCATTGATAATTACGAAGAATACAAAACAACGGCGATGCGGCATTCGCGCGATTATTCATTCGAAAAATGCGGCAAAGCTTATCTCGATGTTTTCAACGATGTTATGAGCAAACCTCCTGTGAATAAAGGGGA
>CAZEMR010000096.1:0-7922 GCA_964513465.1 uncultured Hyphomicrobiales bacterium | reverse complement strand
TATGCGGCCACCAAAAAGGCCGCAGAATTGCTGGCATACACATACCACAGCTTGTATGGGCTCGATATTTCCGTATGCCGCTTTTTTACTGTTTACGGCCCAGCCGGCCGGCCGGATATGAGCATTTTCCGGTTCATCGAATGGGTCGAAAAAGACCACTCAATCGAGCTTTTCGGCGATGGCACCCAGGCGCGTGATTTTACCTATGTCGAAGATATTGCCGAGGGCACGATAAAAGCGCTTAAACCATTGGGATATGAAGTGATTAACCTCGGCGGCGGACAGAATCCGATCTCGATTAATTATATGATCGAAAAAATCGGCGAATATCTCGGAAAAACGCCGAAAATCAACTATAAGCCATTCCAGAAAACAGACATGAAGGAAACCTGGGCTGAGATCGACAAAGCCGCGCGCCTGCTGGGCTGGCGGCCAACAGTCGAATTTGACGAGGGCCTGCGACGAACCGTCGATTGGCACCGCGAAAACCAGGACTGGCTACGCGATATTAAGCTGTAAATATATATAAATCAGCATATTATGAGCAATAAATTAGCTCCCACGGAATTTCCGCCGAGGGAGCTTTTTCATTAATCGCCATCTCGTAAGTATTGGCGTCTCCGCTTGCGCTGACTGCGCTCTGAGAAAATGCGGACGCTGCTCCCAGAGCAAGCCCAAGCGATATATATATCAATAGTTTATCAAATCTCATAATACACCTGAAATTTGGTGATACAAATGAATTTTCGTAGAATAATAATTAGCAGCCATACCGGCGATTATTCGTCGGTGCGGCATGTCTAATTCGTTGAATTTAAAGTAATAAAGATCGTCCGGATGAAAGAATTTCCGGTGTTATTCGGAATTGCTTCAGAAATGGTTTTTGAAACAATATTGCAGATTTTAAAGTGCTGTTTAATATGCCAACGTCTCGGATGCGATATATTGCATATATCTGCGCATTAATGCAAGCAAGTGCAATATTTATATAGTATTTCCGAATGCACACAAATGAAAAAAGCGCAATCGCATGAATATGGCTGCAATTCAATGCATAAAAGTGTACACTCGCATTATTTAGCGATTTAATTTGTGTATTTCGGAAAAAATAGAAATATTAAATTTTTTATCTTACTAATTTTGGAATTTCAATGATCAAAATATCCGAACTCATCGGACTAAATAATCCGCTTATACTTGCGTCAAAATCGCCCCGGCGAAAACATCTTCTCACTCAGCTCGGTTTCGAATTCGAAATCATGCCTTCCGAGTTCAACGAAGATCTGATCGTAGAGGCAAGCCCCGCGGCACAGGCCGAAAAACTCGCGCTTGCCAAAGCCACAGATATTGCCGCAAAGCTTGGCCGCCGGGCTGTCGTCGTCGGCGCCGACACAATCGTTGTCCTCGACGGCCAAGTGCTCAATAAACCCGAAAACGCCGACCACGCAGTCGAAATGCTCCAAACCCTGAGCGGCCGCACCCACACGGTGTTTACAGGCATTGCAATAGTCGAGGCCGGCGACTCCCGAAGCGTTTCGGACGTTTGCGCCACCGAGGTCACCTTCCGCGAGCTTGGCGCCGACGAAATCCGCGCATACGTCAATGGCGGCTCGCCCATGGACAAGGCCGGCGCCTACGGCATTCAGGACGATTTCGGCGCCGTATTCGTCAGCCATATCAACGGGGATTATTACAACATCGTCGGACTGCCGCTCGAGCTGCTCTACCGCCGATTAACCGAATTTGTGAAAAAATGAAAAAACGCTTCGCCGAAAATATCAACACCGCCACCTTGCTCGCCCCCTGGGTGATCACCTTCGCGGTGTTCTGGCTCTACCCACTGGGCTATGCGCTCTGGATGAGCCTGACGGACTACGGCACTCTGACCGATACGTCACAGTTCGTAGGACTGGCCAATTATGAGCGGATTTTCGCAGATGACATATTCTGGAAGGCGCTTTCGAATACGGCGATATTCACGCTTGGCACCGTTCCCGTTACGACCGCTCTGGCTCTTTTGTTTGCGGCAATGCTCAATAGCCGGCTGACGCGATTCAAGGAATTTTTCCGGGCTTCGTATTTTATGCCATCGGTTACTTCGATGGTAGTAATTGCCTTAATCTTCACAAACTTATACTCCCGCGACGGATATATAAATATGATCCTGCAAACCCTCGGCATCCCCTACCCCGAGCGCGGCTGGCTCGGCGAACCATCCACCGCGCTGCTCTCCATAATGGCAATGGACGTCTGGATGGCCGTGGGCTACTACATGGTGCTATTTCTGGCCGGGATGCAGACTATCAGCGAAGACCTCTATGACGCGGCTCATCTGGCCGGGGCGTCGGCATGGCAGCGATTCCGCGAAATCACATTTCCGATGATCCGCCCCACGCTGCTTTTCGTTGTAATTATCAATACAATCAAGTCCTTCCAGATATTCATAGAAATATTCGTGATGACCAAGGGCGGCCCGCTCAACGAAACCACCACGCTGGTATATATGGTATTCGTCAATGCATTCGAGAAAACCGACGCGATGGGATACGCCGCAGCGCTGGCCTATGTGGTATTCTTCATGCTGCTGGCGATTTCGCTTATCCAGATGAAATTACTTAAGTTACGCGACACCTGATTTTGTTTGAATAATTTTTCGGAAAAATGGATTTTGATATTCTATATGGCGCATTAATTGGCTACCTGATCGGCTCGATGCCGATGGCATGGCTGATCGTAAGAATGGTATTCGGCCGCGATCTTCGCCGCGAAGGAACGGGAAATCTCGGCACGACAAATAGTTACGAAGTGACCGGCAAATGGTCGGCCGGCGCTCTCGTTTTCGCAGCCGACGCCGCCAAAGGTGCGTTTGCGGTGTGGGCGGCGCATTATTATTTCCCGTGGGAATTCGCTCCGGTCGCTTACGCCGCCGCCGCCGCTGTATTCGGGCATAATTTCAGCATTTGGCTCCGATTCAAGGGTGGCCGTGGGCTGGCTACCGCTGCTGGGGCGCTTGCGGCGATTTCGCCATTCGCCGTAATGATCTGGGCGGTTTTGTGGGCAATGGAATATTATATAATCCACCGCCAGGTGCACATAGCCAACGTATTCGCAACCGTGCTGACGCCCCTGATGGCCTGGGCTGCGCCGGATAATGCAATTATGAATATGCAGACCCTGCGCTTCTGGTTCGCCGATGATTACCGCATTATGCTGTTATTCATCTGCCTGATAATCCTCGCTCGACACGTCAAACCGATTTTGGAATTAATTAAGACAAAAAAATAAAAATATGAACATATGAAGAAATTCAGTAAATATATATAGGAGAATGAAATGGCATATTTCAATTACGGCGGAAAAAAAGTATACTACGGCGAAAAAGGCGAAGGCTCGCCATTGCTGATGGTTCACGGCAATACCGCATCGGCGCGGATGCTTGATTCGGAAATCGACTACTATTCGCAGTATTTTCATGTAATATATTTCGATTTTCCCGGACACGGCCGCAGCGAACGCCTCGATCAGTTCTGCGCGGATTTCTGGCGATGCAATGCCGAGGCCGCTGTGATACTGCTCGGCCAGCTCGGTATCGAAAGCCTGCAGGCAATCGGCACCTCCGGAGGCGCGATGACGGTTATGAACATCGCCACCCAAAAAACGAAATTATTCACAAAATTTATCGCCGACAGCTTCTTCGGTAATGAGCTTACAAAAGAAGAAGTCGAGCGAATGAAACGCAGCCGCGAAAAATCGAAAAAAGAAACTCTGCCGGTGGCATGGTGGAAAAAAATGCACGGCGACGACTGGGAGAGTATAATAGATAAAGAAATGGAAATGCTCGAACGCATGGCCGACGACCCCTCGCAGATGATTATCGGCGATGTCACCAAAATCGAATCCGAGACGCTCTTTACGTGCAGCCCCGAGGATAAACTGATCCCGAATATCGAAGCGCGTATGCGCCGCCTATGCGAGCAGATGCAGCATTGCCGCATCGAAGTATTCGACGGCGGAGCCCACCCGCTGATGGTCACCGAAAAGGAAAAATTCCGCGCTCTGGCGCTGGATTTCCTCGATAAGTGAATCATTAAGGTAATCATGGAATAAGATTGCTGCGCAAAGGGCTAAAGCCCTTTGTTGTGGGAGCTTATCAAAGACGCAACAGAGGGCTTCAGGCCTCTGAGGAGTAGTAATTTGGTGCCACCCGCGGTGTCACTGCGAGCGCAGCGAAGCAGTCTCTACAATATCTATAAGCCCAGCTCCAGGAAGGCGGCGACTGCCTCGGCGACCGTGATGTTCGACAGCGGCGGACGCGAAGTGGTCAGCGCGCGATGCGGCGACTGCCAGGGATACCACGGAATCCCACCGAAGCTCTGCCCGGCGGTGTTGTACATTGCAAGCGCGGGGATCTTCCACGCCGCGGCAAAGTGCACCGCTGCGGTGTCGGGTGTGACGATTGCGTCGCAGGTGCGCAGCAGAGCGGCATATTCATGAACCGAGCCAGCCGCGGGCGCGGGGGTTGCCGGGCTGCGGCGGCATATTTCATCGACTTCGGCTGAATAGTCCGGCAGTGCGAATATGCGGACTTCGCAGTCAAGCTTATCCGAAATTATTTTTATGAAATCGACGTTATTATCTGTGCCCCAGAATTTTGCGCGATCGCTGCCGGCCAGGTTTATCCCGATTCGCAATTTTGCCTGCTTAATGCCCATCTTCTCGCGGGCGGCGACGATTTCCTCATCGCTCAGCGGGTATTCGAGCGAGAGATCGATCCCCTCCGGATCGACGCCGAACGCGGTCAGCAAACGGGCAAACCGCTCGACGATGTGCTCGCGCTGACGGTCGCCGCGCGGCACGATATGCGAATAAATGCCGCGGTTCTCCTTATCGAAGCCGAGCCGCCGCGAAGCCCCGCAATTGCGTATCAGAATTGACGAAGTAGCCGAGCGGTTGTCGAGCAAATCGACCGCGAGATCGTAGCCGTTGTGTTTGATCCGGCGGATCAGCCTGATCGATACCGCAGGCGATTTTTCATAAATATATATATTATCGCAATATTGTTCCACCGCCCGGCGCACACCGTAATTCCGGTGGCTGAGCAGAATGTCGATCCTTGCTTCGGGCAGCGCACGGCGGATGTGGCGGACGATCGGCACTGATACCAGCACATCGCCGATGCGGTCGTGGCGCAGCAGCAGTATTCGCGGCCGGTCGGGCAGATCGATTGCTTCCCCCGGCGATTCTATCAGCCTGGGGATGCCGGTGCCGTCGAGCCAGCGGTTCAGGCGGCCCCTTGCGGCGAGTTCTATTTTTTTTGCGAATGACATTTCGTCGGACAATATAGCATATTCGGGATTTTTGACAAAATTGCTCAATTATTCGAAATATTGCCAAAAAAATAAATTAACCCGCGAATCCGCCGATATATACATATAGGGGAATCGGCGCATAATTTAAAAAATTCCACGAAATTAATTAAATTATATATTCCATTTATCCAAAAAACGGCAGGGCTTTTTCGAATGAATATCGCTTATCTATCGACCTTTTATCCCTTTCGCGGCGGGATTGCACAGTTCAACGCGGCGCTCTACCGCGCGCTCGAGACCGGCCAGAACATCCGCGCATTTACATTTACCCGGCAGTATCCGCAGATACTCTTCCCCGGCAAAAGCCAGTACGTCGAGCGTGGCGATATTGTCGACGATGTACCCTCCACCGCCATACTCGATACTATCAACCCCGTGAGCTACTACACAGCATCGAAGAAAATCAAGGACTTCGAGCCGGATATGATGCTCATGAAATTCTGGATGCCGTTTTTCGCGCCATCGCTCGGATATGTCGCAAAAAAAACGAAGGAAACCGGTAAGTGTATTAATATCACCATATTAGACAATGTGATACCCCACGAACCGCGGCCCGGCGATATTAAATTCACAAAATATTTTCTCGAGCAGAATCACGGATTTGTAGTAATGAGCGAGAAAGTCCGCGACGACCTGCTCGAAATGCGGCCCGATGCTAAATATATCATGCACGAACACCCGCTCTATAACCACTTCGGCGAGAAGCTGCCGCAGGACATTGCCCGCGAAAAGCTCGGCATCGATCCCGACCGCAAGGTGCTGCTGTTCTTCGGATTTATCCGCTCGTATAAAGGGCTGGACCTATTGCTCGAGGCGCTGGCCGAACTGCCCGAGGATTATGTGCTCGTGATAGCCGGCGAGGTCTATGGCGATTTCAAAAAATATGAGACAATCGTAAAAGAAAATAATTTATATGACAAACTCGATCTGAATATCCGCTATATCTCGGATAAGGAAGTGCCGCTGTTTTTCTCGGCGGCGGACGTCTGCGTGCTGCCCTATAAATCCGCCACCCAGAGCGGGATTGTCGGGATTGCCTATCACTTCGATCTGCCGGTGGTGGCCACCGATGTCGGCGGACTCAAAGAGATGATCGAGCCCCATCGCACCGGCGAGATGGTCGCCTCGGCCGATCCGGCGAGTCTGCGCTCGGCAATCGAGCGGTATTTCGAGGAGGATAAGCGCGAGGAATTCGAAGATAATATCCGCAAATACAAGCGGAGGTTTTCCTGGAACAGTCTGGCCCGCGCGATTATGGAATTCTACGAAGAGCTATCCGAGGGCGAAGGACTTCCCGACAGCAAATTCGAATAGCGCGGATTACCGATCCGTTGCCTGATGGACGATTTCCCATTTTTTATTTATATAATACATATTCCCGTCCTCCTGCCATACCGGCGCCAGCCCCGATCGAAACGGCCCGGCCATAAGGAATTGCGGTTCGCAGACTATATTGCCGTTTTGGTCGATAAAACCCCACGAGACCGAAATCTTCACCGGTGCAACACCGTCGGAGAATGTGCCTGCGTCCTCGAATTTTGCCTCAATCGCAAGACTTCCGTCGGGGGCGAGATAGCCGTATTTATCGCCGATCCGCACCAGAGCGCGGCCCTCCGAGAAATTCCACGCCGCGGAGTATTCGGAATCATTTATATATTCGCCGTTCTTATTGATAAAGCGGTATTTGCCCGATACGCTGTCCGGCACTACCATTGCCGCGCCGTCCGAGAACTGACGCGCCTGCCAGAAATGCGACGAGATAACTAATTCTCCCTTGCGGTCGATATAACCCCATTTTTCGTCTAATTTGACCGGCGCCAGACCTTCGCTGTAATTATACGCGTCCTCAAAATATCCATCATGCAGAAATTCTCCCTCGCGGTCGATAAACCGGAAAAAATCCTCGTAAAGCACCAGCGCAACACCATTATTGAAGGGCGAGGCATATGTGAAAATCGGAAGTATTTCCCATTCCCCGCTGGTATTGACATATCCATACACCGATTCGGATTCATAAGCGAATGTTTCGTGGCGGGATTCGCGCACTGCCAGACCCTCACGGTAGACGTATATTTCGTCTTCGCCGGTCTCGAATAAGCTATTGCCGTTCGAATCGATTACCTCGTAATGAAATCCCCAGGGGATAATTTTAAGGAAATATTCACGGATTTTGACTACCGCTCTGCCTTCCGAAAAATATGCATAGTCGGGGATAATCCGGGCCGGGTAATCTTTCTTTCCGATGCGAACGGAGCCATCGCGCACCGGAGTGTCGTATATTGCCTCGATCCGCACTTCGCCGTTTGTATCGATATAACCTACTTCACCGTCGATTTCCACAGGATACAGATGCTGGGATAGCGATGATTGAGTCAATAATATAAAGAGGACGAATGGAAGAAGCTTTCTCATCAAATTTCCGAAAATTATGAAAAATTTTGTTATCATCACCAAAAATAATGACTAATATGCAAATGATTTAATTTATTGCGTCCATAAAAAAAGCGACGAATCGGGAAATCCGTCGCTCTGACTTAATAAATGTATTCCGGG
>CAZEMR010000095.1:0-10963 GCA_964513465.1 uncultured Hyphomicrobiales bacterium | reverse complement strand
CGATACGCTCTTGTGTGCGTAGCCGGGCTCGATCCATATCCGCTCCCATGCGCGAAGCTTGACGCCCGACCCGAACATCGGGCCAAAGCGAAAGGTCTCGTCATATTCGGCCAGCAGATCGCGGTCGGCAGCCGAAGTAAGCGGATATATCTCCACATCGGTCGATGACCAGATAAGAGAGGATTCGTGATACAAAATCGCTGTTGCCTCGCCGTCGCGAATATAGCCATAACCATCGGCCAGAGCAAAACCGAATCGCCAGGTATCGGTGGTAACTCCGTCTGGACGGCCTCCGGGCTTGAAGTGCGAGGACAGATTACCGATAAATGTAAATTCGGAATTGTATCGAAAAATAGTTTCGAGATCAAATTTGTCGTAATAACGGGCGAATCCGTAGCGCAGCTCGGGGTTATACGTGGGGGCCATTTGCGCAGTGAAAGCATCATCGGGGAAGGATGGCCCGCCGATGGCATAATTGAATTCGAGCAGCACGAGATTGGCCCGGCGCTGTCCGAAATCATTCAGAAGGCCGTTCACCTGGCGTTCGTCCTGCGCGCGGAGGATTCCCGCAGTGAAAAACAATATTATATATATAACTATTACTCTCATAATTAAAAAGGGTCGCCCCGAATATAGAACGACCCTGAAATCAGCTATTTATTTTTTAAAAATTAAAAAGTCAGAGTAATTCCTACTTTGTAATTGTCGAACATCATCGGCGGCACGGTATTGACCGGCCAGTTCATCTTATCTGCCCGCAATTCATAAAGCCCGTAGCTGATAGCGCCCTTGAGCAGGAAATTCACGATCGGGGCCACTCCGGGCGAGGATTCGAGCACTGCCTCGCTGAAGCTCTCGGCGATACCTTCGCCGACGCCTTCGATCACCTTGCTGAGCGACCAGTACCAGAACATATGCCGCGGATATACAATCATCCGCTGGTAGCCGGCGGTGAGCGAAACGGGGGCGGCCATGCGGATTTTGATGCCGCTTTCGAACTGCTCGCCGAAGCGGATTGCATCGCCGAATACTTCGATTGCTTCTTTGTTTTCGGATGCAGGTTCATTTTTGAAATCAAGTTTTGTCCAGGCAAGATCGGTGCCGTGATAGAGCACAATTGCCGCGTCGCCGTCGCCAAGCGCCCAGCCATAGCCATCGCTGCTGCCCATGCCGAACCGCCATGCGCTGACTTCCATCTGGCCGGGATCAACATCGCCCTCGATCACATTATTGCTTATATTGCTTAAAAATAAATATGAAAAATGATATTCGATAATACTCGGGCTTTCGTCGGTGCGCTCGAAACCCGAATAGCCGATGCGCGCATCGAGCTGGATCGGCTCGAAAAATTCGCCTGTGAAGACATTATCGCTGTATTTCGGCTGGGATTGACCAATCATCAGCTCGATTGTGGGCATTTCGAAATCGATTACCTGGGTGGCGCTCCAGAATTCCATATCCCAGTCTTCGTGCATCTCGAGCTCCGAAAAGTCGTCATCTTTTGTAGTATCTGCTGCGCTGCCCTGCGCAAGTGCCGTGCCCGGCGAGGCAATCACCATCAAAATTGAAAACAGAAATGCAATGAATAGTTTCATATACTCTCCCGAAATTAAAATTGTGAATAATCTTTATGGTCTATACGAAAATATATTTTCAAAGTTACACCGCCTGAACGGGGCAAATTTCGCAAAGAATTGTTTAATTATTATAAATAAATAATGATACGGGATCGCGTGGGATCAGAATGCGTGCCCCAGACCGATATGGAATTTGATTTTGTCGAATGCAACATATTTATCGAATTGATACCCTCGCAGGCTGGGATCATAGAGCGGCCATGCGAAATCAAGGCGTACCGGCCCGACCGGCGTGGCATATCGGAAGCCGAATCCGGCGGCCACCGCAAGCTTAGTGAAGTAGTCCGTGAATTCCGTTCGGGTAACGCTCTCGGCGTACCAGTCGAATGCATTGCCGACGTCCACAAATGCGGTGATGCCGAGGTTCTGCACCTGGTCTGCTATGATCTCGCTGACTCCGATCGGGCGACTGAAGCGGTATCGCAGCTCGAAACTGCCCTCGACCAGAGCGGCGTTGCCGATATAATTCGACGCAAATGCGTAGTCGCTGCGGCTGGATGTATCGCGGCTGTAACGCAGATCGCGCGACGCCCAGCCGCGGACGCTATTGGCCCCGCCAGCGAAGAACTGCCGCTCGTATGGCACATATGAATTCTCTTTGTCGAATTCGAAAATTCCGCCGACCCGTCCTTTGACCGCCGCAACCAACCGGGGCGATATTTCAGTAAATTCATATCTCGAAATCTGGAAGCGGAAATACTTTGCAAGTCCGGATATCGGAGAGTTCGCCAGAAAGAAATTCCATCCGTCGAGCGCCATATACGTAAAATTGCCGGAAGTGGGCCGGAACGGATGATCGCGTTTGTCGGCCACTACCGATACGCCAAGCAGATTGGCCGTCAGCAGATGGGTCTCGGCCGACTGCATATACGAATTCAGATTATTATAAATGACGAAAGCTTCGTAAACCCGGGTGCTGTCGGCGTTTGTTTCGGCATCGCGCAGTGCGCTGTTTATTGCCTTGTCGAATTCGATCGGCTGCTGGCGCTCGAACGTGAGGTCGAATGTCACATTATCAATATATACCCAGTCGGGCATTCTGACCGGAAATTTGAACGGCAGCGAGATAGTCTGCAATTGCAGAAAATTATTGAATAATCGGAATGAATACACAGGCTGCATAAAGAATCCGACCCGGCTGTAGTCGATTGTCCACAAGAGCGGCTGAGAAAATTTGAAGCCGAGAGTGATTTCGTATTCGAATGCGTTGAAGTCATTTATGAAGCGGCTGACATCCTTGATCGATGCATTGCCGTAAAGGTTGAATACCTGGGCCGCGCCGAAGATATTGCGGTGGATATACTCGGCCTCGATACCGAAATTGACGAGCTTGTCGATCAGGGTTTTGTCCACCAGAAAGCCGACGCCCCACTCCTGCTGCTTGCGGTAGCGTGTAAAAACGCGGAATGGAAGCGTCGAATCGGTACCGGGGCTGTATTTATAGCTGGTGTCGATAGCTACGACGTCGAAAGTGCCCAGCGAGAGCAGATTGTCGATAGACTGTCGCACCTGTTCGCGGCTGTACCACCCGCCTTCTTCGAAAGCGAGCTGGCGGCGCTTCATCGAGGTGGCTACCCCGGGCTGACCCATAGTGCTGTCGATAAATGTAATTTCGCCGAATTTTTTGCGCGGGCCGGGATCGAAATCGGTATAAACGCTGTCTGTATTGCTGGTGGTATCAATCTGAACGACCGGTTTCTGGTATTTGGCAAAATAATATCCGTTGTTCAATAGCTCCCGGTTAATTTGCGAAAGCTCGAGCGAAATATCGTCTTCGTCAAAATAATCACCGCTTTCGATCCTGCGCTGGCGTAGTATTTTCTCGGTTATTTCCTCTGGCAGGTCGTGAATTCCTGTATACCGAAGCGTATCGATTCTGTATCGGGTGCTTTCTTCGATGTAAAAAGTGAGCACGTTGACCGCCTCGGCAGTATCGGCGGCAAAATTATAATAGATCACCGCGTCGTGGAATCCATGTTTATTATAATAATTCCAGAGGTTTTCCACATCGAGCTCGGCCTGGTTCTGATCGAAATACCTGATCTCGCGTGAGAGTGATTGCAGTGCGCTTTCGAGCGCCCGCATCAGGCTGACCGGAGTAGCGCCGATGCTTTTTGCTCCGAAATAATAATACTCCAGAAATTGATGAAACACGCTGCGGTTGCTCGGGCGCGATCCGACCACGCCGTATAGCTCGTCGTAAGGGAAAGCGTCATTCCCCTGAAATCGTATTTCATTGATTTCATATAGCATCTCTTCGCGGCGGGAATGAATCAGACGGCTATCGTCGAACTGATTCTGCGCGCGCAGCCAACCTGTCGATGCGATCACGCACACCGCTATCATTAGGATATATCTCTCGCTGGTCATATTATAAGCTTGATCTCCATAGATGGCCGGGCTTTTCGTAAGATAATATATATATATGATTCGACGAAATCATTTTAGCGGAATTGCCCTTATGCAAATCGATGCCAACAAAAAAAGCGGGTAGCCGCCCGCTTTTTATGATAATATTTCGGGGGAATCGATCAGTAGTACTGCTCTTCCTCGTCGTCGTTGTAGAAATATTCCTCGCTCATTGCGTCTTCGTATTCCGGCCAGAGGTCTTCCATGTTTTCGATCAGCTCGTCGGTATCGTCCAGCTCGAGGATGTTTTCGATCACCTGCATCGGACAACCGGTGCGGTTTGCGTAGTCGTAAAGTTCATCCTTGGTTGCCGGCCATGGGGCATCTTCGAGATATTTCGCCAGTTCGGGTGTCCAAAACATTAGCAGCGCTCCTTAATTCTATTATTTGTATTAATGATAGTCGTACTTTATCAGCATAAAAATTTATGCGAAAAAAACAAATCCGGCGCTAATTACCAAACTTTATTTTCACGTCAGTTTCTATTATCGAACCACCGGAATTTCTATTTTATTATTATTGCTATATTTTTTTCGAAAGCCGAATTTGTTTCTGCGCGTTATTTGCTCGCAGCTAAAGTTTTTCTCATAAATTGCGGCGAATCTATATTTTACAATAACTTATCCTCAGGGAATTTGTTGCATGAATTATATTACACATTAAAAATATTTTCCATGTTTCCAAATTATATTCAAAAAAAATCCCGCCCGAACCCGGAGGCCCGAGCGGGTCTGTTTTACCCCAAAAGAATTATTTTATTTTCGATGCGATTGCGTTGGCCATATCGAGTGTGGTGGCCGAGCCGCCCATATCGTAGGTGCGGACTTTGCCGTCCTTTATGACCTCGGCGACTGCGCTCTCGAGCCGGGCGCCTTTTTCGGCCTCGCCAAGCCAGTCGAGCATCATTTTTGCTGTCAGTATCGTAGCTATGGGGTTGACTTTATACTGCCCTGCATATTTCGGTGCCGATCCGTGGGTGGGTTCGAATACTCCGAGATCGTCGCCGATATTGCCCGAGCATCCGAATCCGAGACCGCCGACCATCTGCGCGCAAAGGTCGCTGATGATATCGCCATAAAGATTGGGCGCAACGAGCACGTCGTAGTTGTTCGGATTTTTGAGCAGCCACATGACCATTGCGTCGACGTTTGCCTCGTCGAATTCGATCGAGGGAAAGTCCTTTGCGACTTCTTTGGCGGTCTCGAGGAAGAGGCCGTCGGTGGCGCGGACTACGTTGGCTTTGTGGACAATTGTCACCTTGCGGCGGCCGAAGTCCTCGGCAAACTGGAAAGCCGCGCGGATAATGCGGTCGCATCCGATCTGAGTGTTGATTTTGCACGAGATTGCATAATCATCCGGCGCAAGGCCTTCGAACTTCGAGAATGGTTTGGATAATTCTTTCAGCGTGTCGGCCAGCTTCCCGGGCACGGGGTTGAATTCCACGCCAGCGTATAGGTCCTCTGTGTTCTCGCGGAATACGACGATATCGACCGTATCTTTGTAATTAATCGGGTTGCCGATATAAGCCTTTGTGGGACGCAGACAGACGTAGAGATCGAAAAGCTGACGCATACGCACGATCGGCGAGCGGTAAATCAGGCCTTTGCCGCGCAGCTCGGGCACGAGTTCCTGTTCGGCGGCCTTGACCGGCTTGGATGTGATCGCGCCGAACATCGCGGCATCGACGTTGTTCAAAAGGTCGATAGTACGCTGAGGCAGCGCTTCGCCCTCTTTACACCAGAATTCCCAGCCGATATCGCCATGAATATATTCGGCGCTGACTTCGAGTTTGTCGAGCACTATGCGCGCTGCTTCGAGTATTTCCACTCCGACGCCGTCGCCGGGCAGCCATGCGATTTTGTAATGATCTTTCTTTTCGCGTTGTTTCATTTTTTTCTCCGATTTTTTATGATAAATAGCTTACCTGATTGTCTAAAAGTTGCAAATATATTACAATTTCATATCAGAAAAAAGCAGGATTTTTTTATTCTGAAAGAATTATATCGAAGGAAAATATAATTATATTTCCTTCATTATCCGGAGACGGCGAAATTCGGAATTCCCTTATTATCGGAGAGATTACGTTTCTGAATTTTACAAAACTTTCCGAGTATCCGAAATATTCTTCGTCATAAATTCTGGCGTCCTCGCCTATCTTTGCGGTCAGACTGATATCCGGCGGAATAATATCTCCGCCGCTCAGACTGCTGGCCAGATGACTGTTGATCAGCTCCAGATTGCTGCGAATCAGTTCCTCCAGCCGCGATTGAATATCTCGGTCCATCGAATACACTTCGAAATCCACATATATGGTCATAGCGGGCGCGTATATTCGCAAGTCCGCGCGATATAGTTCGGGCGCTCGCCGCTGGCGGGCTGTGCGGCGCTTGCGCAGGCTTTCGAACAGCTCCGGCCGGGGTGCAGCCCAATTCTCAAGCGATTGCCGAGGCGGGCATTCGGCAATTTCCTTAGAATATGTGCTAATTATAACAGCTGTTTTTCGGGCGAATCCGGGATTGCCCGCAGCGAATCTGTCGCCGGGCGTTAGTATATTAAATGCGGTCGATATACGGCGGGCTTCGGCATGGTCATATTCGTCAAATGAATAATACATTTTCAAAAATTTCTGCCATGCCCATAGCCTGGGAATTGTCTCGTTTTTATGCTCTTTGCGCCAGTCGAATTTCTGTTCGGAATATGAATATCCGCGTTCGAATACCATATTTTTGGCATACTTGCGGCTGCGCGCGACTATCATATTCCTAATAGCAGGATTGTATCGGCCGCCAAATACGAAAATATTTTCCTCGAGAAAATCTTCCCCACTGATTCTCTGCGGCACCCGTGCGCCTATAAGCGTCATTCGCCGGAATATATCGTAAAAATTCCTGTCGGCCATCCGAATATCGAGGCTTTCACCGCCTGTGAAGCCGGCAACAGCCGTACCGAAAAATGCGTTCTGCGATGGCGAAAGCACCATAACAACAGCATCGGCGGTTTCGGCATAAAGCGTCGCGGTCAGGCTTTCGGCATCTCCGGCCAGCCCGTCGGTCAGTATTAGTATATATCTGCGGCACGACGGTCGGCCCGGCGCGCGGAGCGCCATTTTAACAGCCGCAATCATGCTGGCCTTCCCGCTGGATTCGGTGTCGCGCAGCGCTGATATTGCAGCTTCGCAATTCCGCGAATTACAGAATTCCGCCAATTCGAATACCGCGCGGGTGCTCCCGCCGGTGATTATCAGATTGAACCGATCGACGTTTCGGATCTGATTCAGAATATCGACCGCCGCGCGGTTTATTTCAGGGTACCGCGCCGTCGAAGCCGACGAATCCACAATTATAGCAAATTCTTTTAGCTGGATATCGAATGGAAGATCGCCTATTGCCGGCGGGGCATCGACCAGAAAATATTTCCAGCCATCGCTTTCCGTTATGGCTTCATATGGCTTTGCAGCGCGGAGATTTACTACGAATCTTTCGGGCGATTCCGCTCCGATGCGGCTGTCCCATTCGAATTTCCGCTTGCCATCGTCTATTTTGAAGGTCAGATTGCCCTGCTCGAAGTCGATCTCCGAAAAGTCGTCTTCATTAATTTTGCAGTTTATACTAAAATCATATTCCTGAGGTATTATTTCGAATTCGGATGAGCCGGATTCCTCGGCTGCATACTCCGGCGTGAATTTCAGCGGCAGCACGTAGCGTAAATTATCTCCGGACTGCTCCAGCGGCGAATATATTTTCAGCCGGACTCCAATGCCCGGGGCGTCCCCGTCTGATTCTACGATCACCGAGGCCGATCCCGGCCGCACGCAGAACACCTCGACCGCGCATTCCTTATCCATGATGTAATGGTCATTATATTGATTTAAAATCAATCCTTCCATCAGGCAGCCGGGGATTGCGATTGCGGTTGCGTCGGCGATTACGCCCTGCGGCGAATACCGAACCGGGAATACAACCCGCAACGGACCTCCGGATTCATTATGTAAATTTATACCAAGTTTGGTAACTGCGGTCCGACCGCTGATTTCAACTGCTGCCCAGACTCTTACATCCACTAATTTATTAGAATTTTTCATAATATCCGGTTCGATTATTGATTCCAGTTTTTTTATAAATTAATCAAATCCGGCCAATATTTGAATCAGATTCATAACCGGAGCAAATTGCGCAATTGCTTCGAATAATTCATCAGAAAAATCCTGGTCGGAGATAATATCAGGAATAATTCGTCAGATATATAAGCACTTAATCAGCAGAAAGATATTGATGAAATCATTCATAAAAAATTAAAATATTTTCAGTCCTTTCTCCGATTTTTTTAATTTGATAAAAATTGGCAGAATAAGCTTGTGTCAAAAATTTATTTCCAGACTGAACAATTTTTGCTATCATTATACATTTATTACAGTATTTCAATCAATTATTAATATATTAATATTCGATGCCACAGCAGGAAACCACAAATAAATCTGAACAAAAGCGGAGCATTTTCGCAAAAATTCTGCGCTTTTTGGGCCGTGTTGCGCTCGGAATTATCGCGTTGCTGGTCCTGATTTCGCTCGCGCTGATCGTGATTTCGCAGACCGATTCCTTCCGGCAATGGGCAGTCGGCATAATCACAGGCGCGGTCAATTCCGCACTCACAGCCCGGCTGGAGATCGACGACATCACTATGATTAATCTGCGCGGCATAGAGGTGCACAATCCCAGGCTGCTTGCCGCCGGAGACACCCTGGCGCAGATGGACAAGCTGACCATCAGCCTGAAATACGCCCCCCTGCTGCGCTCAAAGGCACGCATCAGATATATCGAACTGGATAACCCCGTAATCAAAATTTTGCGAAGCCGCACCGACAGCACATGGAACGTAAACCACATCGCGCCGCCCTCTGCCGATACCACAGATGCCGGACCATCGCCCTGGGAAATCTACCTCGGAGAGCTGGAAATCAACAGCGGCGAGTTTATGCTGATCGATTCGACTAAGGACATCTCGCCCCGCCGGCAGATCAATTATGCTAATATTCATGCGGTTGGCTGGCATATGAAGGCCGGCGCCGAGGCAATTCTCGCAAAAAACAAATTCAAACTCGATCTGAAAAATCTGACTGCACTCGAGCGGAATTCCGATTTTATGCTCATAGGATTCGCGGGAAATTTCGGGCTCGATACTACCGGCATCAGCGGAGAGGACGTAGAGCTTCGCACGGCTGAGACTTCGCTTGAATTGCAGCCCGAGATTAAAAATTTCAACGTGTTCGCCGGGGCGGATATAACCCGGGCGAATTTCGATGTCCGGCTCGATGCAGACAAAATAAATCCCCGGGATATTGAATATTTCGCGCAAATTCCTATAAAAATCGGCGCGGAGCCTCGCATTGTAATCGACGCCAACGGGCAATTGAATAATATGAATATCAAGCTGCTCGAGCTGGAGTATTCCTCGACCCGCATCAACGCCAGCGGCAGCCTGACCGATGTGCTCCGGCCGGAGGATTTCCGATATGACTTCGATCTGTCGGACAGCCGGATAGCTCGTTATGATATTTCGCGGGCGCTGCCAGGGATGGATTTTTCGGCAATCCCGGATTTCGGCCAGGCCAATATATATAAGCTGCACGCAAAAGGCGGGGGCGATACCGCTTCGGCAGATATGAATATCTCGACCGCAATCGGCCGGATCGAGGGGCAGGCCGGTATGGGATTCGCCCGGGGATTCCATTACTTCGCCGATGCGGATTTCAAAAATGCCGATTTATCCAAAATTCTGAATAATCCCGATCTGGCCGGAGGAATGAATATTCAAGCCGACCTCCGGGGCAGCGGCACCGATCCACGCACTATGTTTGCACAGGGCGAGATTATCTTCGGAGCGGGACGCGCCGGACGCTTCGACTTAGAGCGGGGGCGTATATCCGGGCGGGCTCGGAGCGGAGTTATAACGCTCGACACCATGTTCCTCGAATTCGCCGACAGTCGCGAGATAGCCGATGCCGGGGCAGATCCTTCGCCGACCATAGCCGCATCCGGAATAATGGATTTCACGGAAATTAATCCTAAATACAGTATTCGTGCCGCTGTGAACGGGATCAGCCCGTCGAAACTCCTGAATAACGAAAGCCTGCCGCGTTCGTTCGCTGGGGAGTTCGATCTCGAAGGCAGCGGAATCGTACCCGATTCGATGGAACTCGACCTTAATTCGCGAATAGATTATATATCGCTCGGCGATATGGTGATGATGCCTTTCGATCTTGATGTCCGGCTCGACCGACCGGAACCTGAGCGCCGCAGCCTGGAAATCAATTCGGACTTTTTCACACTCACCGCAAAAGGCAAATATAACTTTTCGACAATGATTACTTCGTTCGAGAATCAGGGCGTCTATCTTTCTGAATTCGTAAGCAAGCGCTTTGCATCGATCGTGCCCGAGATTAAGACCGAGAAAAACCTCCGCGATTCGGTAGCAATAACGCACACGACCGGCTTCACCCCGGTTGACTTCTATATCGCAGGCCGCATCGACGATCTTTCGCCGCTGTCTTCGTTTATTCCGGATATGAAAATTTATAGCAATGTGGATTTCGGACTCAGCTTCCGGGCGGATTCGAATCGCAGTTCATTTAAGCTGGATTCGCTTGTGGTCGAAGAATTCAATCTCGAATCGCCGGGCAATCACATATATTCCGATCCTGTGCGGATATCCGGCGGGATTATGATGTCGCTCAGGGATTCGGTGCCGGTATTCACCAATCTGCGGCTCAATCTCGAAGGGCGCCGAAATACCAACATCGGCGATCTTGTTATAAAGCAACCCCGCGCAAAGGTTAATTTTGACGGGCAAACGGCCGATCTCGACATCTATTCGGGTATTAATGAAATTATAGAGGCTTCGGCAATCGGCAAGGTTTCTCT
>CAZEMR010000094.1:0-11060 GCA_964513465.1 uncultured Hyphomicrobiales bacterium | reverse complement strand
CAATTATTGCGGCGGTAAAGTAATCTCCACGCCCGCTCTTATCTAAAAATCCAATTATCATTTTAATATCTTCAAACGTGAACAATCAGGTTTGAATCCGTTTTTTATAAATTCTCAAAAGGAGCTGCTATGAATTTTCTGAAACCAATAGGCATAATTGCTATCGTAATCGCATCGATTATCGGAATTACTTCCGCGGCGAATTATTCCTCCCAGATGCCATTCGGCGGCCAGAAAGACGTTGACTTCGCCCATGAAATGTGGGACGCAATGGACGGCTATACGGACTGGCCGATGAAGTCAGGCTTTATCGAGGGCAATTCCCCGCATGGCCAGATTGTTCGGCTGTATTACAATATCGTCAATGTTGATGAAAAGCCGTATCATGTTGTAATAAAAGATAATTACGGCGGCGAAGGTATGACGTTCGCCAAAGTCGCCAAAAATCCCGACGATTATCTGGCAGCGGTGACGATAATGGTCCAGCGCGAGGATGGCTACGACCCGGAAAACAATGACTGGTACTGGGCGAAATATCTTGCCGACGGCAGTCTCGACAAAAATGCCCGCGGCGCTAAGCTTGCCGGACGAGTCGCCAAAGGCATGAATGCTGGCTGTATCGATTGCCACAAAGACGCAGGCGAAGACGATTACCTTTTCTCGAATGATTAAATAAAAAACCCCCGGAGCGGTTTATTGCCCGGGGGATATTTTTTTGGGGATATAAATATTTAAAAACTCAGCTCCGGATAGAGCACCGGCGCCAGAAGCGTAAACATTTTATCGACTTTTTGATCTTCAAGATAGCAATTCTGCAAAATGATTATCGTGCAATTCCGATCGGGATCGTGCACCATAAACGAATTATACCCAGGCAGCCCACCGTTATGCCCCCGAAATCCGTACATATTGAACATACCGATTCCGTATGATACATTCGGTTTTATCTGATTTTTGCAATTCAGTCGCTTCGACTGAAGCGAATCGGAAATTAAGCCGCCCTCAACAAGCGTCTCCACGTATGTTTTCAGATCATGCAGGGTCGATATCCCCGCACCGGCGGCCCAAGCCCAGGAAATGTCGAAGTATTCGGAATAATCCGGATAACCCTCTTCGTATGCGTCCATATAATAACCATGATAAAAATCATTCCTCGGGAAATCCATGCCCGATTCGGGGAAATAGGAATTATCAAGACCCAGCGGCTGGAAAATTCGTTCGCGGATATTCTCACCCAGCGATTTGCCGGTCAATTCTTCTATCAAAGTGCCAATAATAAAAGTATTCGTATTGCTGTAATACCAGCCCTCGCCCGGATCGAAATACATCGGGTGATTCATCGCAATTTGAATAAGCTCTTCGGGCTGCCAGACTTTAGCTGGATTATTAACCAGCGAGTTGATGAATTCGTCGGTTTCGCTGTAATTGTGATAGCCGCTGGTCATATCGGTCAGCATTTCGATAGTTACCTGGTCGGCTTGCGGAAATTCCGGACGGTATTTCGATAGCTTATCGTCAAGGCTGATCAGCCCCTCGTCCACAAGCTGGAGCAAAACGGTGATAGTCATAGTTTTGGTATTGCTGCCAATGCGGAACAGCAGATCGCTGCTCATCGGAGTCATATTCTCCATATCGGAATATCCTGCTGCATAAGTCCATGCAATATTTTTATCCGGCGCCCAGATGCCCGCCACCATTCCTGGCACCGGGGTATCGGCGATAATCGAATCGACGATTGCCTGAAGCTGTTCATTGGTTTTCTGAGAATCGGGATTGGTGGGATTATCGTCAGAGCAAGAAATCAGAATAATAATCGAAAGACATGCCAAGACAAAATAACGAAGTTTCATGACTGCACCGTAAATTTGATAGAAAATAAATTAAAATATAATGAATATTTATTTATTAATCAAGCATTAAGTAATCCGGATTCCGAATATCATGCCGGATTTAATTGTAGCAAAAGGAAAAATTTTGCAATAAGTCATTTAGATTAAAATGTATTAATCAATAATAATATTTTTTTTGATTCGTGGATTATATTGAGAGCTTTTTTTCAATCAGACCCGCTATATTGTTATCAATATATAAAAACCTGAAATTTATTCGCAGGGTAAGTCATTAAATCATATTGACTTAATACTGTATCCATACACCATTTCAACAGGGGTACTATGATCAAAAAATTAACTACCGAATCAGGCCGGCCATATTTCGAAAACGAAGACAGTATGACGGCCGGGCCGCGCGGACCAGTTTTGCTGCAGGACGCAATTCTTCACGAAAAAATGGCGCATTTCAACCGGGAAAGAATCCCCGAAAGAGTAGTCCACGCCAAGGGTACAGGCGCTTTTGGCACATTCACCGTGAAGAATGACATCAGCAAATATTCCAAAGCCAAAATTTTCGAAAAAGTCGGCAACCAATGCAAAGTCCTGATCCGCTTTTCGACTGTCGGCGGCGAAAAGGGCAGTGCCGATACCGAACGCGACCCGCGTGGATTCGCTATTAAATTATACACCGAAGACGGTAATTGGGATCTGGTGGGCAACAATACACCAGTATTTTTTATAAAAGATCCTAAAAAATTCGGCGATTTTATTCATACCCAGAAGCGTGACCCCCGCACTAACCTCAAGAGCGACACCATGATGTGGGACTTCTGGAGCCTCAATCCGGAGAGTCTGCACCAGGTGATGATCCTCTTCAGCGACCGCGGCACGCCCTATTCGTACCGAAATATGAACGGATACGGCAGCCATACTTTTTCGCTGATTAATAAAGACAACGAGCGGGTTTGGGTGAAATTCCATGTAAAAACTAAGCAGGGAATTAAAAATTTCACCGGCCCGGAGGCAGAAAAAATGCGCGGCCAGGACCCTGACTGGGCTCAGCGCGATCTGGTAAATGCTATCGACAGCGGCGATTACCCGAAATGGTCGCTCAAAATTCAGGTGATGACCCAGCAGCAGGCAGAGGAATTTTGCTGGAATCCCTTCGATCTGACCAAGGTATGGCCGCATGGCGATTTCCCGCTGATTGATGTCGGCGAAATCGAGCTTAACAAAATTCCCGATAATTATTTCGCCGAAGTCGAACAGGCAGCTTTCGAGCCGTCAAATTTGGTAAATGGCATAAGCTATTCATACGACAAGATGTTGCAGGGGAGGCTGCTTTCGTATCCCGACGCGCACCGCTATCGCCTCGGAGTCAATTATAACCTGATCCCGGTCAATCGTCCGATCACGGAAGTCAATAATTATCATAGGGATGGCTATATGCGCACCGATGGGAATCACGGCAGCAAACCGAATTATTACCCTAATCGATTCGACGACATCGAGGCCGACAAGGATTACCAGTTGATTTCCGAAGACATTGATTCGAAAATGGCCGATTATTTCAATAGGAATAAGGACGATGATGATCATTTTACCCAGCCCGGCCTGCTGTTTCGCAAAGTAATGAACGATGACCAGCGCCGCAATACGATCGATAATTTTGTTAGCTCGATGAAAAATATAAGCGGGCCGAAAAAGGATGAAATTATTCTGACTCAGCTCGGACATTTCTTCAAAGCAGACGAAGAGCTTGCGCACGAAGTCGCCAAAAAGCTGGGAATTAAATTTGATAAATGATTGAAGCATATATGATTATAAATAGGGCTCTGTGACATTAGCACAGGGCCTTTTTTTATGTAATACAAATCTATTCGGCAGATGCAAAAAATCGATCGCAGGATGTTAGAATTTCCTTTCCGTTTATATTAATATTGAATTCATTGACAAATGTATGAATTTTTATAGTGGGTAGAAAAATGAAACGCATTGCTTGCATAGTTTTGATGTTTCTTGCAAATATATATATAACATCTGCTTATGTGGTTCGCGGGAATGTCTCCGAAGCCGAATCCGGCGATCCGATTCCCGGCGCATCGATCATGGTGCCGGGCACACGAG
Organism: uncultured Hyphomicrobiales bacterium; assembly: GCA_964513465.1. GTDB lineage: Bacteria > Bacteroidota > Ignavibacteria > Kapaibacteriales > UBA2268 > CAZEMR01. Next base: position 7,101 of record CAZEMR010000094.1, on the reverse strand, counting down.
TCGGCGCGGTTGCTAACTCCGGCGGTGATTTCGAAATCGACGTGCCCGACGACGCGACCTCACTGCGAGTTCATGCGATCGGCCGCGCAGGAAAAACAATCGAAATTTCGAAAAATATTCCAAATCTGGAAATTCAATTATCCGAACAGGCGATAAATCTCGACGATGTATATGTTTACGCCGCATCGCGCCGCACCGAGAAGATCACCGAATCGCCCTCGGCAATTGTCCGGCTCGACCCCGGGGAAATCGTCCGCAAATCGCGCTCAGGCCGACTTCCGGATGTATTCAACGGCGCTCTCGGAATCGACATATTGCGCAGCGGCGCGACCGACTTCATAGTCAATTCCCGTGGATTCAATGGCGGGCTTAACCGCCGAGTGCTGGTGGTACAGGACGGCCGCGACGTCGCGATGCCGCTGCTCGGCGCGCAGGAGTGGAATTCGTTCTCGATGCCGATTGAGGAATATGCCAGCGTTGAATTTGTTCGCGGGCCGGCCACCGCGCTCTACGGGCCGAACGCATTCAACGGCGTGCTGAATCTGCGCAGTTACGCGCCCGAGGACGTCCGGGGCACACGTCTTGCGTTCATGGCTGGCGAATTCGATACCTACCGCGGAGATCTGCGCCATGCCGGGGTTTATGGCGATTTCAGCTATAAAATCACAGCGGGGATGAACCGCAGCCTTAACCACGCATATCGCCGCGATTCGGTGCAATTCCTTGAATACCCCGGACTTGCGCTCGAGCGCCGCCAGCTAACCGAAGCCGACCGCGAAACATTCTCGACATATGGGGCACTGAGAATGGATTATAAGCTTGATATAAATAAAGGGCTTACGGCGGAAATCGGAGCCTCGCGCTCGGGCAACGAAACGTATGTATTCGGGCTTGGCCGCACCTTGGTGAAGGATGTCGTCCGGCCATATCTTCGCCTCGGCTATAATTCCGAAAATATTAATGTACATGCGCATTACATGCAGCGATCGGTGCTCGATACGATGTGGCTGCTGGTGCCGAACGCGCCGCTGCTGGACGATTCGCGTGATATGCTGATCGATTTCCAGCATAATTTCAGCCCGGCTGAGGATATGCACATAATCTGGGGCGTCACTCAGCAGCTTCAGCAGATCCGCACATCGGGGACAAGTATTCCCTTTGATGTAAATGCCGATTTTACAGGTGTTTATAGTCAATACGAATGGCGGTTCATGCCCGAGCTGAAATTTGTTGCGACCGGCCGTTTTGATTATGCAAGCATTCACGAATCGCAATTTTCGCCGCGGGTGGCGCTGGTGGCCAGCCCCCGGGCCGACCACAAATTCCGATTGTCATTCGGACGCGCCTTCCAGCGTCCCAATTATTCGGAATTATATCGGCTTACGCCCGATGCTCCGGCATTCTCGGCAGGCGGGCGTCCGGTTAATTTCGCAGCCGTCCAGCAGTCCATCGCCGATTCGATCCGTTCGCTCGGCAGCGATCCGGGGAATCTCGATCTGGGCTTGAGCGCTTTCCGGGCGGTGGCATTTGGCAATGAAGATCTGAAAGTCGAGAAAATTCAGGGGCTTGAGTTCGGCTATACCGGAGTTTTCGATCAGAAATTATTGATAAATTTTGATGTATATTATAACCGTCTGAATGATTTCGTGACCAATTTCCTGCCCGGAGTCAATCCCGCGATCGAGAAATGGTATCCTGGACTCGAAGGCGATCTTGCGCAGTATAACAATTTGGTATATAATATGGTTATGTCGAATTTATCTGTGCGCGATCAGCAGCGTCTGGCGATATTCAATGGCGCGCCGGCTTTCGTGGTTTCGAATACCAACGTCGGCGAAGTCGATGAATACGGCCTCGAAATCGGCGCGGAATATCATTTGAATTCCGAGTTCAAAATTGATGCGAATTATTCATATTTCGGATTCGATATAATCAGCGCGCAGGCAAACGCGCCGCTGCTGCCGAATACCTCACCGCATCGCGCAAATGCCAATCTGACCTACCAGCATGGCCGTGATTTCGACGTCACGCTCGGGCTGCGGTACACGGCCGGATTCGATTGGCTGGCAGGCACATACACCGGATATGTGCCGGAATATACGATCGTCAATCTCAGCGCGGGCGCAAGGATTTTTGACGGACTTCGCGCAGGACTGAACATATTCAATTTGCTGGATCGCAAATTTTTCCAGATATTTGGCGGAACTTATCTGCCGCGGTACGCAACGCTGCGCCTGAGCTATGAATTTGACTGATGGACAATCCTGATATGAAATATAAGCATTTTCTGCGCGACGCATTTATACTGCTGGGCAGCATGATGTCGGTGATGGCCGGTGCAACGATTGCGCCCGCATTGCCAGAGATGGCGCGCTATTTCGGCGATCAGCCCGATTCGGAATTCCTCGTTAAAATCATGCTCACCGTGCCGTCGCTTTTTATCGCGCTGCTGTCGCCGTTTGCCGGGATGGGCATCGACCGCTTTGGGCGTAAAGTCATGTTGCTGCCCGCGATAGCTTTATACGGAATTGCCGGGGTTTCTGGATTTTTCCTGAATGATTTATATTTAATTCTCATCGGCAGGGCTTTCCTCGGCGTGTCGGACGCCGTCATAATGGCCGGATTCATCACTCTGATCGGCGATTATTTCGAAGGCGAACGGCTCAATAAATTTATGGGGCTGCAGGCGGCGTTTATTAGCTTTGCCGGTGTGATCTTTCTGTTTTTCAGCGGGTTGCTGGCCGAGATAGAATGGCGGCACCCTTTCCTGATGTATTTCTTCGCATTTCTGATATTCCCCGGCGTTGCGCTTTTCGTCAAAGAGCCGCCCCGCGAGCAATCCTCCGAAAGCCGCGCGGGCATACCATTCCGGATGCTCATGAGAGCGGCCGGGTGGATATTCGCGCTCGCATTTTTGCTGCAGGCGATATTTCTCGTAGTCCCGGTCCAGCTTCCGTTCGTATTCAGCGAAGCGGGCATCAGCAATACGAAGATGGGCATATCGCTGTCGTTCTGGATATTCTGCTCGGCGGTTATCTCTATATTTTACAAGAAATTCCGCACAATGTTTTCATTCAATTCCATATATATAATAGCATTTCTGATGTGGGCGGTGGGCTATTTCCTCGTCGCCTCGGATATGGGCTACTGGGTGATGATGGCCGGGTTGCTGCTTGCTGGCGCGGGCAACGGCCTTGCGCTGCCGAATATTAAAGTGCACCTGCTATCGAAGGTCGGGCCGGAATATCGGGGGCGCGCCGTGGGGTTGCTTACAATGTTTTTCTATTTCGGTCAATTCGTTTCCCCGATTATATTTACATTAATTCTAATAGATGAATCAATCCAGTCCGGGTTTGCAATTCTTGGCGGATTCATGGCGGCGATGTGCATCGTTTTTTTTATTGTGAAAAAATAAACATGCCGCAAAAACGATTATTCTTTTATTAGATTTTGAAAAATCACATATTACCTGAATGAATAAACCGGCGAAATATATTTTCCTGTACATAATGTGGATTTCATGCGCGCTGTGGTCGGTGCACTCCATGCTGCCGCACGAGCATAATCATCTGCATATAACATGCGAATCAGGACAACAGGACTGCCACAGCGGTATGGGCATCTGCGAGCATTATTCGCTGCACCATGCCGTAGCCGGTAAGCATTTCGAAATCAAACCAATCGTAAAGTTCGAATTGCCGCAGGTTTCGCTTTTCAACATTTCCACGGTTATTATTCCCGATAATCCTGAAAATTCCACAGAATGGATCGATCCACCGGAACGACCACCACTATTCGGATACATTATACCGCAATCACTCAGAGCTCCGCCCGCCGGCAGAGCCTGATCCTTTGTTTTCTGTCCTAATTTATTTATTTCCAAATACTTAAGGAGGATTGCCATGAAGCAGTTCGTTCTATTGATTTATATTTTATTCATGGTCACGGCATGCGGAAATGATGAGCATGATCACGACCATGATCATGACCACAATGGTGACCACGACCATCAGGAGCACATGCACGACGGCGACGAGCATCAGCATGAGGATGGCGATGAGCATCAGCATGAGGATGGCGATGAGCATCAGCATGAGGATGGCGACGAGCATCAGCATGAGGATGGCGACGATCACGACCATGACCATTCGGCTCTTTCAATAGATAAATATTCCGGTAAGACCGGGCTGTATCTGGAATACGAGCCTCTGGTGGTTGGCAAGCGATCGGATCTGGCTGCCCATCTGACACGGCTGAGCGATTTCTCGCCGGTTCGCACTGGCAGTCTCGAGGTCATTTTCAGCGCCGGCGGCCATCGCCATACATATAATGTAAAGGAAGCGGCTTCCCCCGGAATTTTTCGTTTCGGGGTGGAGCCCCAATCCTCTGGCCGCGCGAGCATGCAATTTATTCTACGCAACGAGGAATTAACCGATACGATAAATATCGATAATATTGCCATTTATAAAGACGCCCATGATGCGCCCGCGCCATCCGAACCCGGCCCCGACGAGGTTGCGTTCACTCTCGAGCAGGCCTGGGATATCGATTTCGCCACAGGCGAGGTTATCAGCAAACCATTCCGCAGAGCTGCCAGATGTTCGGGCGAAGCGCTGCCATCGCAGACCGAGGAGAGCAAAGTAGTTGCCCGCACCGAAGGTGTGGTCAGCTTTGTCCGGCGGAATCTCCTCTCGGGAACGAATGTATCCCGCGGCCAGGATTTGTTTGCGATTTCCGGCGGAGACTTTGCAGAAGGGAATATTCGGCAGCGCTATCAGGCAGCCAAAACCGCCTTCGCAAAGGCGAAAGCGGATTTCGAACGCGCAGAAAAATTATTAGAAAAAAATGCGATTTCCGAGAAAAAATTTCTCGATTATAAACTCACATTCGAGAGTGCGGAACTTGATTATCTAACGATTTCCAAAAATTTCACGGAAAAAGGCGTCCGCATCGAATCGCCTATCTCCGGATATATCAACCGGATAATGGTTAACGAGGGCGATTACGTCCGCGCTGGCGAGCCGCTCGCGGTGGTCAGCAAAAACAACCGGCTTACCGTCCGCGCCGATCTCGACCAGTCGCATTTCGATATAGCCGGTACGGTTACAGGCGCGAAGTTATACCTGCCGTATAAAAATAAATATTACGATCTGGAAGAAATGGGCGGCCGCGTGGTATCGGTCGGGCAAAGCCTCGAAAACGGCGCGACTATCCCGATATACCTCGAACTGCCGAACAACGGAGATTTCCTCCCAGGCGCATTTCTGAGCATCGATCTGCTTGGCAAGGCCACAGAGCGGTCTATTGTGGTGCCGCGTTCGGCGCTGCTCGAGCAGGAGGGCGCATATTATGTATATATACAAACCAGCGGCGAAGCCTATCGCAGAACTGAAGTTTTCCCCGAAGCCAGCGTCGGCGACGAAGTCAAAATCGGCCGCGGACTCAGTGAAGGCCAGCGAATAGTAACCCGCGGCGCGTATCGATTGATGCTTGCCAGCCAGAAATCGGCATTACCATCGCACGGACATGTACATTAAATAATTGGATTTAGAAAAATGATGGACAGAATAATTAAATTTGCATTAAATCACAGGCTGCTGATATTATTCGGCGGGATAATATTCACAATGGCGGGCCTGCTGGTTGTACTCGATATGGACGTGGACATCTTCCCCGACCTGAACGCACCTACGGTCGTGATAATGACCGAGGCTCATGGAATGGCATCAGAGGAAGTTGAAAAATTAATAACATTCCCGATCGAAACCGCAGTAAACGGCTCGCCGAACATACGGCGGGTGCGCTCGGCCTCGTCGATGGGCTTTTCGATCGTATGGGCCGAATTCGACTGGGATATAGACAGATACGACGCCCGGCAGATTATTTCCGAAAAGCTGCAGGAGGTGCGCGAGCAATTGCCCGAAGGCGCGGATAACCCGACAATTGCGCCGCAGTCCTCGCTTTTGGGCGAGATAATGATATTCGCGCTGACTGCCGATTCGACCGACCCGATGCGTCTCAGGACGCTGGCGGACTGGGAGATAAGGCCGCGCCTATTGTCGGTTGGCGGCATTGCCCAGGTGACGATCATAGGCGGCGAAAGCAAGCAATACCAGGTGCTCGCCGATCCGCTGCGGATGAGGCATTACGGTGTATCGCTCGCAGAGATAAAGGGTGCGCTCGGCGAGGCCAATCATAATTCATCCGGCGGATTTATTAATGAGTATGGAAATAAATATCTGATCCGCGGAATGGCACGCACGAACAACCCCGCAGAGATCGAAAATAATGTTATAAAAATAATCGGGAATTCCCCGGTCAAAATATCCGATGTGGCCGATGTGCAAATCGGCGCTGCGCCATTAATCGGCACCGGCGCTTATCGCGGACGCGACGCCGTTGTGGTCACCGTTTCGCGCCAGCCGGATATTAATACGATAAAAGTAACGGAAAGAATAAACGCGGAGCTTGAGTCGATCATGAAGAAATTGCCGCCGGACGTGAAGCTCCACAACGACGTATTCAATCAGGCGGAATTCATCAACACATCAATATATAATCTCAATACGGCGCTGCTCGAGGGTGCGGTACTGGTTATATTTATATTGTTCATATTTCTGGCGAATCTGCGGACTACGGTCATTTCGGTGGTGGCCATACCTCTTTCGCTGATGGTGGCAACCGTCGCGCTCAAAATGCTGGGGCTGACGATCAACACGATGAGCCTTGGCGGATTTGCGATTGCAATCGGCTCGATAGTCGATGACGCAATCATCGACGTCGAGAATGTATATAAGCGTCTGAAACAGAACCGGCGGCTGCCACGCGAGGAGAGGCTTGGCGCAGCCCGTCTTGTATTCGAGGCCCTCCGCGAAATCAGGGCATCAATCCTTAACGCCACTCTTATAAAAATAGTCGCGTTTGTTCCCATGTTTTTTTTGACGGGCAAGGCAGGCCGCATGCTCCAGCCGCTGGGGATATCTGATATCATAGCCCTGGCGGCGTCAGTGGTGGTCGCCATTACTTTAATGCCGGTGATGTGCAGCTATTTATTAACTCATGCAAATTTCATCGAAAAGCAAGAAAAGGAAAGCTTCGCAT
>CAZEMR010000093.1:0-11060 GCA_964513465.1 uncultured Hyphomicrobiales bacterium | reverse complement strand
GTTGGAAAGGTTGGGGGTGATTGTGAAATAAAGGTATGGAACTCTGATACTTTCGATTTATATGCAGAATTAAAAACATACGACTCTAATGGCATACGAGAAAATGGTGTTGCGCATGACATACGTTTTACTACCGATAGCAAATATATTGCGATAAGCTCAAACCTTGAAAATAAACCAACATGCCGAATTTGGAATCTCGAAACCAAAAAAATTAATCAAGATATTTACTGGGATGATATTCATATTAGCGCAAAATCACTTGCATTTTTTAAGAATGAAAATATTATTGCGATTGGGGGTGTCACTTTTATGCAAGTTGGCGCAACCCTTATTTATGATTTATCAAAAAATAAAATTCTGTATAGTTATCCAAATGAATCGAATTTTACAATTTATAATTTGGACATCAATAGCAATGAAACCCGGATACTTGGTAAAGCCCAAACTAATTACATATCCATGCTTTCTTTCTCAGATGAACTTGATGTCAGAGACAAGGATTTCGAGAGAGTAATTTACCCCAATCCCACCACAAATTCCGTGACGATAAAAATCGATTGCAATAGGCCGACAGTTCATTTTCAGATTGTCAATAATTCCGGACATGTGATTGGCGAGAAAGAAGTTCAGGCGACTGATCGATCTCTCACAATCGATTTCTCCAAATATCCCGCCGGGGCGTATTATATATATATCCAGTGTGGCAGAGAGGCGCGCATCGAGCGGGTCGTTCGCAGGGATTGAAATTGCATCTTGCTTTATTAATTCAAAATGATTAAAATGCAAAATATTTTACGACTGGATTATTTATTCGGGAGTTAATTTAATGTCGCAGATAAAAAGGTCGGAGTTGATCGTTTCTGAGGACTGGTGGGCGATCTGGATCGGTTTTTTTCTCATTGTCCTCGCAGCGCTGCTATTTATCCCCAATCCGCCGAAAGGCATGACTGAGGCCTTCAGAAAAGCTAACACAATCCTCGAAACCGAGAGCGCCCGCGCGCCTTTTAAAACTGTTCAGTGGTACGAGGCAAGCGAACGCAAAGAAAAAATTAAGGCAACGAAGACGGACCTCGGCGAAAGTCTTGATGATCTGTTCGGTAAGCCGCGCAAGTGGGAGTCCAATCCGCTGCGCGCGTTTTATATGAGCGACGAAGCTGCGGAGAAAGCCGCCCAAACCGCCCGCGATAAGTATAATCTGATCAGTGAAATAGAAGAGAAGCTGCGCGAAAAGGCAATTATGGCCCAGGAGGCTGCGGCTGCGGAAGATTTTGCTAATCCGGAGCTTAACTCCGTCGCAAAGCAGAAAATCAGCCAGTGGCGCATGGCAAATATCGAAGCCGCCGCCGCAAAAAAGAAAATCCCCGACGGCGGATATAGCATTTTCAGCAATCTTGTGCTGCTTGGCATTCTGCTGGCGATTTTGTTCGGCATCGGGGTGGCATTTATGGGCGATAGCTTTGGCAAATTCGCAGCGGGATTTTTCTATGTGTTTTTTATTGCGATTATTTCGTATGCAATTGCGCACCAGTCGCTTATGAGTGAATATGGCCTGGGTTATGCGCTGTGGGCGATACTGATAGGTCTTATTATCAGCAATACGGTGGGCACGCCGGAGTGGGTCAAACCCGCTGCGCTGACGGAGTATTATATAAAGACGGGACTGGTGCTGCTCGGAGTCGAGGTGCTGTTCGGCAAGATAATCCAGATTGGCATACCCGGGCTGGTTGTTGCGTGGGTGGTTACTCCCGTTGTGATAATTATATCGTTCATATTCGGCAAAAGATTTGTGAAGCTGCCGTCGGATGAACTGAATATAACCATGAGCTCGGCGGTGTCGGTCTGCGGCGTATCTGCTGCAATCGCCACGGCTGCGGCCTGCAAAGCCAAAAAGGAGGAACTCACGCTGGCGGTGGGGCTTTCGCTGATATTCACAGCCATCATGATGGTGCTGATGCCTGCGTTCATCAAGGCGGTGGGGATGACCGAAATCCTCGGCGGCGCATGGATGGGCGGGGTAATCGATTCGACCGGCGCGGTGGCCGCAGCCGGGGCATTCCTTGGCGAGAAGGCTTTATACGTGGCGGCTACAATCAAGATGATACAGAATATACTTATCGGGGTGGTGGCATTTTTTGTGGCAATATACTGGACAATGAAGATGGACCGCGCCGCTGGAGGTAAGCCCAGCGCGATGGAGATATGGTACCGCTTCCCGAAATTCGTGATCGGATTTGCGCTGGCGTCGGTGGCCTCGTCGGTTCTGAGCTATGCGCTCGGGCCGGATCAGTCATACACTCTGCTCGACCACGGAATAATCGGCGGATTCACCAAAGACCTGCGGGGGTGGATGTTCTGTCTGGCGTTCGTTAGCATCGGGCTGTCGACGAATTTCCGCGAGCTTCGGAGCTATTTCCGCGGGGGCAAACCGCTTACATTATATGTATTCGGGCAGACATTCAATTTGCTGCTGACTCTGCTGATTGCATGGATTGCGTTCTACTTATTATTCCCGGCAATAACGGAGGCGATTTGATTAAATTATTGAAAAAATATTTATTGAATAAATGGGCAAAACTGATTGCGGCTTTCGCATTTATTGTTATTTTCATATATTTAATAATGCCTTTGATTGCTATGATTCCGCCTGCGCGCGAGTTGGGCGAGAGCAACCGCAAATACGGCATTCCGGCGGGAACTCTGTATTATTCGGAGACTCCGCAGTTCGGCGAAGCGGATAATTATATGAAAAATTCGCGGAAGTATAATTCGAAATCAATGGATTCCGATAAATCTCATTAATTCGTGTTTCGTATTTTTTAAAAGGAATTTGCAAATGAAAATGATCTTTTTGGGACCTCCCGGCGCCGGTAAAGGCACCCAGTGCGCCAACATTATAGAAGATTTCGGCGTGACCCAGTTATCCACCGGCGATATTCTCCGCGCAAACCGCAAGCAGGGCACCGAGCTCGGCAAGCAGGCCGAATCCTACATGGCCGAGGGCAAGCTTGTACCCGACGAAATTATTATCAATATGATAAAAGAGGAACTCGCCAAGCCGGATCTGGCCGAGGGCTATATCCTCGACGGATTCCCCCGCACAGTGCCCCAGGCCGAGGCGCTCGACACTTTGCTTTCGGGTATGGGCCAGAAGCTCGATACGGTGCTGGTGCTCGAAGTGCCCAACGAAGAGCTGATCGGCCGGCTGACAGCCCGCCGCACATGCAAAGACTGCGGCAAAAGCTATCACCTGAAATTCAATCCGCCCTCGAAGGAAGGCATCTGTGACTCATGCGGAGGGGAACTCTTCCAGCGGCCGGACGACCAGGAAGCGCCAATCCGCAAGCGGCTGGAAGTCTATGCCGACCAGACGCTTCCGCTGATTGATTATTACGAGAAAAAAGGCCTGGCGCGCCATATCGCGGGCGTCGGAAGCCTGGGCGATGTTTATGCCAGAATTAAAACAGAACTGGACAAAATATAATATATTGACTTTTTGGAAAAAAGGGCTGTCGGCAGTTGCCGGCGGCCCTTCGCATTTGTATGAGCATTGCCAGAATGCATCATAGATGTATTAAATTAATTTTAATTCCTGATATTTAAGCTAAAAATTCTGTAAAATGAAACTTTTTTCCATTATTTTTGTTTAAATATGATACTATTCTTTTTGTGGTTTATTGAATGAGGGAAGCATGAAGAAAAATCTACGATTTTTAATTATTTCAAAAATTTGTATTATTCTGGCTGCGATTGCGTTTGTTGCAGGCAGCGCATCGGCGCAGAACTACTGGTCGCAGATAAATCATCCCCCCACCGGCGATATCCGGCTTATCAGTATCGCGCCGGACGACGGCATATTCCTTTCGGTCTGGGGCGATGGTATTTATTATTCCGACGACGGAATGAATTTTTCGCAAATTAATAATGGTCTGACTAATCTTTTCGTCGAGGCAATCGAATTTGATTCAAGCGGGAATGTGCTCGCCGGGACGGCCGGCGGCGGAGTGTTTATCTCGGTTAATGGCACAAACTGGTCGGAGCTAAATTCCGGGCTTACGAATATGCATGTGCAGACGATTGTTGTCAATCAACAGGGTGAATATTTTGCTGGCACCAAAGGCGGCGGAGTGTTTCGTATGATCGAGGGCAGGGAATACTGGGAGCAGGCGGCCACCCGGATGTGGTACCGCGACGTCAGCGCTCTGACGATTGCTTCGGACAGCTCGATAATTGCGGGCACTTCGGGCGGCGGACTTTACAAAACTAATAACAAGGGTGACCACTGGCGTTCGGCCCAGGGCGGACTCAGCAGCCCTGTGATAAGCGCATTTGCTCATTCGCCGAACGGCTCGGAAATTTATGCTGCCACTACCGGCGGCACTCTCCATATGACGGTCAATAATGGCGCCGACTGGGCTGCATTCGACACCACCGACCGCCTGAAGAATATCACCGGAATGGTATTCAATTCGGACGATTATCCGATTGTTGCCACCGCAGATAGCGGCATTTGGTATTACAATTGGGTTTATGAAGAATGGAAAAAGACCGAATACCGCTTCAGCGGAGTAACCGACATCGCAAAAACCTCCGACAATGTGATTTGGGCTGCTATCCCCGGCGCGGGACTTTATAAAAGCATAAATGACGGAATGGAATATACATCTGTTGCATTCGAAAGCCGACTGCGGATCAGGCCACTGGCGGATTTCGGCAATGTGATATTTGCCGGCTCGGCCACTCCTACGGATTATGATATCAGCAAATTATACCGATCGATTAATAACGGGAAGAGTTGGCAGGAAGTTGCGCACGGACTTGATTATCCAAAAATGATTGTCCGCGATTCGCTCGGGCAGATATACTGCGCGGGCAATACGAATATAGCGCGATCTCAGGACAATGGCGCGTCGTGGATATTGTCATATTCGGAGGCGGACACCTTTGGTTCCATAGCGGTCGCGCCCAATAACAATGCATATGCATGCGCGATGAACAATGGCTATGCCTATTTCCTCAAATCGACGGATAATGGCTCTACATGGGATCGCACTGCTATTAACCATGAAGGAACAGCTACCACGATGGCCGTGGATGCGGACGGAAATATATATATAGCATTATACAACAATGGGATGCTCAGATCCACAAATGAAGGCCAGAGCTGGACCCGCGTGCTATCAGGATTTGAACCGCCCGATCCGCCTATCAAGGTTACCTCGATTGCTCTGTCGGGCTCCGGCGAAATATTCGCGGCGACCGATCGCGGCATACGCCATTCGACGGATGGCGGCGCGAGTTGGGACCTGATCGAATTCACGCCGAACGAACGCTATGTCGATTATGTGGCAATGACCCATGACGACATCCTCTACGCAGCTATGATGTGGCGCAAAGGCATTTTCAAATCCGAAGATATGGGCCAGACATGGGACACGGTTAATATGGGCCTGGTCCAGTCGAATTTTGCTGGTCTTTCTGCCGGCACAAGCGGAAATATATATATTGCGACTTCTTCGCTATACCGCACTGTGAACGAGTCGATGATGGTGCCGCCGGATCTGATTTCCCCCGGCGACAATACCGGCACTATCGAATTCAGGCCGACCGTGGTATGGAATACCGCCCCGCGCGCCGAGCTTTACGAAGTGCAGCTTTCGACACGTTATGATTTTGAAACTATCAACGAGTCGGTCGTCCTGTCGGACACCAGCTATCGATTTTTATATGAATTAAATTATAATACGCCGTATTACTGGCGGGTGCGGTCGCGTACGAACAGCTCTTTCAGCGCGTGGTCGGACGTGTTCCAGTTCACAACCGGCAGCAAGGCGCCCGAGCTGGTTTCGCCGCCCGATCTTTCGCAGGGTCTGGATACTGAACTGGAATTAATCTGGAATATGGTCAAAGACGCGCAGAGCTATCACTTGCAAGTCTCGATAAATGATGACTTTACCGATCTCATCTTCGATGACGAAACGCTTTCGGACACGACCGAAACGATTGCCGGACTTGAGCTTAACACCCGCTATTTCTGGCGCGTACGCGGCATCAATGGCGCGCTTTCGACCCGCTGGTCGGAGGAGTGGATGTTCGTAACCAAACTCGAGGCGCCCGAGCTCGTTTCCCCCAACGACGGCAGCTATGGCCAGCCGGAGAAGGTGACGCTTCAGTGGGAGATCGTGCCCTCGGCGACCGGCTATACGGTGCAGATTGCGCGCGACGCGGAATTCATGCAGATGATATTCGACGGCGATGCCGAGCAGGCAACGACGCATCAGATCGATCTGCTCGAGCCGTTCACGACGTATTACTGGCATATCGCGGCTAAAAATGACGGCGGCCGCGGCGTTTGGTCGGAGACCTGGAGCTTTACGACCTCGCTTGAAACGCCGGTGCTGATCAGCCCCGAGGACGAATCGACCGATCAGCCGGTCAATATCGAGCTTACGTGGCAGGAGCATCCCAATGCCGAATATTATCAATTGCTTGTGGCTATGGACGAGGACTTTGAGGAAATAATCATCGACGAACAGGAGCTTGTGACGCTGTCGTATCTGCTGGAAAATCTGGAATATTCCGAAAGATATTTCTGGAAAATCCGCGCGAAAAACGGGGATTATCTGAGCGAATGGTCTGAGGTCTGGAGCTTCATGACCGGCCTGGGCAAGACCTATCTGAAGACGCCCGAGGATGGCGCGACCGACCAGATCCGGACGATGTATTTATACTGGGAACCGGTCACCGGGGCTGACGAATACGAGTTCCAGCTCAATGATGAGAACAATTTCGACGGCGAACTGATTTATGATATTAATGATGTCAAAAACACGAGATACAGCGTGAGTTCGCTGGATTATTCGACGGAATTCTTCTGGCGCGTAAGGGCCAAAAACGAATACGGCGTCGGCGAATGGTCGGATGTGTGGAGCTTCATGACACTGGCCGACCCGAACTCGGTGGCCGAAGAGCCGATGATCGACGGATTTGCGGCGGCGGTGTATCCCAATCCGTTCGCTGGGCGGGCAAATATCGAATACCGCATCGCGAAAGCGGCGAATGTGACGATCGAGGTAATCGATATACGCGGCAATAAATTAGCAACGCTTGACAATGGCGCGAAGGCTGGCGGCACGCACCGCCTCGTATGGGATGCGATCAACGCCCCGGACGGCGTGTATTATCTGCGCTTCACAGTGGACGGCCGCACGTTCGTCCGCGAGCTGATTCTCCGCCGATAATATTCACACACCCAAAAAAGCGAAGGCTGCCTGAAATCATTCGGGCAGCCTTTTTGATTTAATGAAACGGATTCATAAATATTTTCTCAAAATCGCCTGAATTTGCATAAAATCTGAAACTTTTACCCGAAATTAATGTTAATAAACGTAAGCTATTAAACAGAATCGTTACGATCATGAGGTGAGAAATGAAAGAAGATTTACTCCGTTTATTTTCAAAGTTAATTTTTTATTCTATCGTATTATTTGGATTTATTTTTTCCGGAAAAGTCTGCGCTCAGAATTTCTGGGGCGGAATGCATTCCCCTCCTGCCGGTGATATAAGGCTTATAAGCGTTTCTGCCGGGGACGAGCTTTACCTTTCGGTTTGGGGCGATGGCATCTATTATTCCGATGATGGCGAAAATTTTGTACAAATTAATAATGGATTGACAAATCTATACGTCGAGGCTATTGAATTCGATTCTACCGGGAATGTGCTGGCGGCCACTTCGGGCGGCGGTGTTTTCATTGCGGAAAATGGTCGCGACTGGGAGCCGCTGAACGAGGGCCTGACTAACTTAGACGTGCGTTCGATTGCGGTCAATCAGGAAGGCGACTATTTTGCGGGAACTCGCGGAAGCGGCGTTTTTCGCATGATTCGGGGACTCGACAAATGGGAGGATGTCAATACTCGCCTTTGGTTCCGCGACGTAAGCGAACTGGCAATATCTCAGGATAGCTCTGTGATTGCGGGCACAACAGGCGATGGGCTTTATCGGTCGAAAAATAAGGGCGAAAGCTGGCTCTCGGCGCAGGCGGGTCTGGAAAGCCCGGTGATCAGCGCTTTTGCTACTCATCCGGATGGGCGGACGATTTACGCAGCGACTATGGGCGGTACGCTTCATGCAACGGTCAACAACGGCGTAGACTGGTTTGAAGCCGATTCCAGCGGCCGATTGCAGAGCATTACTGGAATTACATTCAATTCGAAGGAAATGCCGGTGGTGGCCACCGCCGACAGCGGATTCTGGTATTACCACTGGCAATTGCTCGAGTGGCAGCGCCTCGATTCCGAATATAAGGGAATTACCGCGATTGCGAAAACCTCGGATGGCGCGCTCTGGGCGGCGCTTCCCCGAAAAGGATTATTCAAAAGCCTGAACGACGGCCTTTCGTTCAATTATGTCGCGCTGGAGAGCCAATTCAGCATCAAACCGGTCGCTGGATTTGGCAATGGATTAGTTTTTGCGGGATCGATCGATCCACTGACCTCAAATGTCAGCAAATTATACCGCTCGACGGACAACGGCGGCACATGGCGTACCTGCGCGATTGGCATGGATTTGCCTAAAATGGTTTTCATGGATTCCACAGGCCAGGTATTCTGCGTCGGCGAAAATCAGGTCGCTCGATCGCAGGATAGCGGCGCGACGTGGGTAAATTCGCTATCGACCGGGAGGAATCTGAAGGCTTATGCGATTTCTGCGGCAAATGATATATATATTGCCGGCATCCAGGATAGCATATTATCTATTTATAAATCAACGAATAACGGCGAAAGCTGGCAGGAGATTAATCCGGGCAAACCGGGCAATCTTTTGTCAATGGCAATTGATCCTGATGATAATATTTATATCGGATTCCGGGATTTTGGGATGGCAAAATCGACCGATGGCGGACAGACCTGGATGGATGTACTCGACGGTTTCGACGACGATAATCCGGTGCTGAGCATCAGCTCGATCGTTGCCGCGCCAAACGGCGATATTTTCGCCAGCGCATACCCGGGCATTCAGCATTCGACGGATGGCGGAGCGAGTTGGGAGCTTATAGATTTCCAGCCCGGCGGGAATTATCTGGATTATGCCGCAATGACCTGGAATGAAATGCTTTACGGATTTTTTATGTGGCGAAATGGCGTGTTCAAATCGTCGGATTATGGCGAAACCTGGGACACGCTCAATGCGGGAATTGTGCAGACAAAATACAGCCAGTTCGCGCTCGGCAGCGACGGCTATATATACCTCGGCGCAAACGCGCTTTATCGGACGGTCGAACCCGCAGCAATGGTGAAGCCGAGGCCGCTCTTCCCGGCGCACCGCGGCGTGACTATGGAGTTCCGGCCCACGGTTCGGTGGCGTGAAGTGCCCCGCGCGGAATTGTATGAAGTGCAATTGTCGACGGATTTTGAATTCGAAATGGTGCGCGAAACCTGCGTCCTGTCGGACACCAGCTATCGATTTTTATATGAATTAAATTATAATACGCCGTATTACTGGCGGGTGCGGTCGCGTACGAACAGCTCTTTCAGCGCGTGGTCGGACGTGTTCCAGTTCACAACCGGCAGCAAGGCGCCCGAGCTGGTTTCGCCGCCCGATCTTTCGCAGGGTCTGGATACTGAACTGGAATTAATCTGGAATATGGTCAAAGACGCGCAGAGCTATCACTTGCAAGTCTCGATAAATGATGACTTTACCGATCTCATCTTCGATGACGAAACGCTTTCGGACACGACCGAAACGATTGCCGGACTTGAGCTTAACACCCGCTATTTCTGGCGCGTACGCGGCATCAATGGCGCGCTTTCGACCCGCTGGTCGGAGGAGTGGATGTTCGTAACCAAACTCGAGGCGCCCGAGCTCGTTTCCCCCAACGACGGCAGCTATGGCCAGCCGGAGAAGGTGACGCTTCAGTGGGAGATCGTGCCCTCGGCGACCGGCTATACGGTGCAGATTGCGCGCGACGCGGAATTCATGCAGATGATATTCGACGGCGATGCCGAGCAGGCAACGACGCATCAGATCGATCTGCTCGAGCCGTTCACGACGTATTACTGGCATATCGCGGCTAAAAATGACGGCGGCCGCGGCGTTTGGTCGGAGACCTGGAGCTTTACGACCTCGCTTGAAACGCCGGTGCTGATCAGCCCCGAGGACGAATCGACCGATCAGCCGGTCAATATCGAGCTTACGTGGCAGGAGCATCCCAATGCCGAATATTATCAATTGCTTGTGGCTATGGACGAGGACTTTGAGGAAATAATCATCGACGAACAGGAGCTTGTGACGCTGTCGTATCTGCTGGAAAATCTGGAATATTCCGAAAGATATTTCTGGAAAATCCGCGCGAAAAACGGGGATTATCTGAGCGAATGGTCTGAGGTCTGGAGCTTCATGACCGGCCTGGGCAAGACCTATCTGAAGACGCCCGAGGATGGCGCGACCGACCAGATCCGGACGATGTATTTATACTGGGAACCGGTCACCGGGGCTGACGAATACGAGTTCCAGCTCAATGATGAGAACAATTTCGACGGCGAACTGATTTATGATATTAATGATGTCAAAAACACGAGATACAGCGTGAGTTCGCTGGATTATTCGACGGAATTCTTCTGGCGCGTAAGGGCCAAAAACGAATACGGCGTCGGCGAATGGTCGGATGTGTGGAGCTTCATGACACTGGCCGACCCGAACTCGGTGGCCGAAGAGCCGATGATCGACGGATTTGCGGCGGCGGTGTATCCCAATCCGTTCGCTGGGCGGGCAAATATCGAATACCGCATCGCGAAAGCGGCGAATGTGACGATCGAGGTAATCGATATACGCGGCAATAAATTAGCAACGCTTGACAATGGCGCGAAGGCTGGCGGCACGCACCGCCTCGTATGGGATGCGATCAACGCCCCGGACGGCGTGTATTATCTGCGCTTCACAGTGGACGGCCGCACGTTCGTCCGCGAGCTGATTCTCCGCCGATAATATTCACACACCCAAAAAAGCGAAGGCTGCCTGAAATCATTCGGGCAGCCTTTTTGATTTATTGAATTATTCTAAT
>CAZEMR010000092.1:0-11137 GCA_964513465.1 uncultured Hyphomicrobiales bacterium | reverse complement strand
CCGGTCAGCGGCGATAGCAGCGAGTGTGTGCGCAGGTCGGACGAGAATATCTGGCAGTATACGCTGCCCTGGCGGATTTCGTCGCCCTCGCCCGGCAAATAGACCGTCTGCACTTTGCCGAGAGAGTACAGCAGCGGACGCTCGACTCCCATGCGGACTTCGCCGGACTCCTCGCGCATGATCCAGGTGTGCTGGCCTATGCCGCGAATCTCGCTGTCGGGCACCGATTGCGTGGATTTGGATATGCGCTTGCTTTCGTGGCCGGCGGATTTGGATACGCCCACGAGATCGGCGGCGCGGCGGACGACTTTGCGCAGCTCCTCGCGGGTGAAGGGCTTGGCCAGGTAGTCGAAGGCGCCGAGCTGCATTGCCTGCAGCGCGGTATTGATGGTGGCGTAACCCGTTATCATTATTACTATTTTGCTCTCGTCCTGCTGTTTGATCATGCGTGTGAATTCGAGTCCGTCGGTGTCGGGCATCATCAGATCGGTCAGTATTATATGAATTTCGTTGTCGCTCATTATTTCGTGGGCTTCATCGACCGATAGGGCGGAGAACAGGCGGTAGTCTTCCTCGGTGCGCAGGTGTTTTTTGATGCTGTCGATCACGATCTGCTCGTCGTCGACAATCAGGATGTTGACTTTTGCGTTTTCCATTGGTGAATTCCTCGATTTTATGTTCTTATATATATTACTTTTTATCGAAATATGCCGGCAATACGATGCGGAAAATCGCGCCGCCATCCTCGCCGGTATCGACTTCGATCGATCCGCGGTGGCGCTCGATTATGCCCCAGCTTACGGCCAGGCCGAGCCCGTTGGTGCCTTTGGTCGAGAAAAATGGCTCGAATAATTTATCGATCAGATTTTCCGGGATGCCCGGCCCGGTGTCCTCGACCGAGATAATGCACTGATTTTTCTGGCGGTTGTATTCGGTCGAAACGGCTATGCGGCCCTTCAGCTTCATTGCGTCGGCGGCGTTGATCATCAGATTGAGCATCACCTGCTGGAGCTGTTTGGGGTCGCCCTGCACGCGAGGGATATTAGTTTCCGCATATTTTTTAATAATAATATCTTTAAATTGGGGCAATCTTTCGACCAGATTGAGCGCATTTTCTAAAATCTCGTTGGTGTCGATTATCTCGAAATGCGGCTTGTCCTGGCGCGCAAAGTCGAGCAGATTGCGCACAATATCGCGGCATCGCAGAGTCTCGCGAATAATAACATGGAAGTCATCCTGGTGCGGGTCGCTGTCGGGGAAATCCTCGACTAGGTCTTCGGCAAATGCGAGTATCCCGGTCAGCGGATTATTGATCTCGTGGGCCACCCCGGCGGCCAGCTTGCCCAGCGCTGCGAGCTTTTCGGACTGGATGAGCTGTTCCTGCAGCTTATATTCGTTCGTGACGTCGCGTGCAATCGTGCAGACGCCAATGATTTCGTTTCGATAATCCGTCAGCGGAAAGCGTACGGTCTGGAAATGATGATCCTCGCCGTCGATCGGGATAATTTCATCGTAGGTATGCGATCGGCCGGTTTCGATAACCTCGCGGTCGTGACGCTTGATGGTTGCGGCCAGCTCGGGCGTGAGCAGCTCCTCGGGGGGCTTGCCCGCAAAATCCTCCGGCTGGCGGCCAAAAGCGCGCGCAGTTACGGGATTGACAATCATATAATTACCCGAAAGGTCTTTGATCGAAATCCAGTCCTGAGCGGAATTTATAAAGCTCTTGAATCGCAGCTCGGCGCTCTCGATCTCGCGTTTGAGCATTACCCGCTCGGTGATTTTATGCCAGGTGCCGAGTATCGCCTCGATCTCGGAGTTGGCGTCGAGCATCGGGGTGCGGGTTATTTCCCAGTGCGATTCCTTCGGCGGGGGAGTGCGGCGGACTGTGGTCTGGGCCTCTTTGGTTTCGAGAATCTGGTCGAATACGCATTCAATCTCGGAGGGAGAGCATCGCAGTTCGGTGTTTTCGAGCACATCGAAGCAACGCCGGCCGATAGCCTGCTCGGGGGCAAGCCCGACGAATTCCGCGAATTTTTTATTAACGCGCTGAATTTGCATATTCTTATCGAGCACTACCTCGAGATCGGCGCTGCTGTCGAAGATTTCCTGGAGGAATTTACGCTCGCGCCGCAGGTCGAGTTCAAGCTTTTCGAGCTCGGCGACGTGCCATTTCTGGTCTTCGTGGATATTGATCAGATCCCAGAAAATGCGGGTAAATTTGTGGTCGATCAGCCGCACGCCCGGCTTCATAAAATTATATAGTTCCTGCAAGACGCGGTCTTTGCCGGTAAGCTCGATTACCGCTTCGAGGCCCTCGATCGCTAATGCATTTCGAAAATCCGTAAATGTTGCGATTCCCATGCCGTCGGCATACTTCATGCCCGGGGCCACGGGGTTGATATCGACCACGCCGACGATATCCAGTTTCAGTTCTTTCAGAATAGGGCTTTTTGTCAGTTTCAGCAAAGAGCGGCATCCCTTTCCGCCGCCTACGATAATCGTTTTCATATAGCCTCCGGGCTTCTGGAATTATATTTCGTATGAGTCTTATATATAATTAATGAAGAAGATGTTCGGGCTTAATTGTCATTTTTTTTAATCGAACTCCGCGGGAAATCCGTTTCGAGCATTTCCTGATAATCAGCTATAAATTCTTTGATATCGCTGTAAAATCCGATCGGTTTGATTGTAAAATGCCTCAGCAGCCGGCCTAAATTTTCGGGAATATACGGGAATAATTTTTGCAGATTCATAATCCTGTATTCATAGAATGCCGAGGCATCCTCGTGGGCGAGCGATTTCTTTATCCGGTCGTCAAAAACGCTGCTCTTGAGCGCCGCGGCGAATGTGCGTATGCCCTTACCCACGGTGTAGGAAAGGATATTGCCAATACTCCACAAATCAAAATCGCGGACGTCCTGCTTAAGGTCAAAGTCGATCCAGCGGTAATCTTTAGTGCCCGATTCGATTATTATATGGTCGTTGCGAATGTCGCCATGGCACATCCCGCTGACATGCAGAAACTGAACCGCGAGTATCGAATCGGTCAGCTTCCATAATATTCGGGGCAGATCCTCGTGGAAGTACTCCTCATGCGATTTCTCGATGTCCGGAATAAAATGGAAAAAAGATTTCCCATTTATATAATCGAGTATTCGCACGTTATTGCCCTTTTCGTCATAACAGGTGAAGCCCTGCATAAACCGCCGGTCGCCACGGGTTATGTCGAGCACCTGGCTTTCCTTCGACTGGCTGCGGTAGCACCTCACCTTGAGTATGCCGATGTGGGCGTAGAATTCCTCGTGATAGACCGTCTTGAGGATTTTCTGCTCGCCGGTGCCGAGGTCGATCGCGTGGAAGACCCAGTATTTCGGCTGGTCGTCTATGCCGAAGCGTGGCTCGCGCATATTCCCGCGGATTGCGAATTCGTAATCCTCTATCCGGATGACGTCGCCTTTGTTGATTTCCATCCACTGCGATGTATCGGTTACAATTTTGAATCGGCGGCGGTTAACATGCCAGCCGGTTTTTTCTTCTACTTTGTCTATCAGTTCGGTTCTTTCGGACATAAATCCCCGTTATTCCATTGAAAAATCACATATATAATGTAAAAAATTATGGAAATATACATAAAAAAAGCGGGAAAATGTTTCCAGAATCCCGCTTTTGATTAATATTTTTGAAATAATTACTGAATCCGGATGCGCTGGCCGACCTGCAGACGGCGCTCGTCGAGACTGCGATTCTTGCGTTTGATCGAATCGACGCTGACGCCGAATTTGCGGGCAATGCTGATCAGGGTGTCGCCCGGGCGGATTTTGTAATACTTGGGCGGATTGGACGAGGCCGAAGAGCTGCCCTTGGCGTAATTATTATCGTGGATTTTCAGGCGTGTGCCGCTGAATACCATGGTGCCCTCGATTGCGTCGGGGTTCCATTTCTGGAGCTGCTCGGTGCTGACGCCATAGCGCTGGGCGATGGTGCCCAGGGATTCGCCTCGGCGGACTTTATGAACGAGCGTTCTGGGCTGCGAGGGCGTATAATCGCCTCTGGTCTGGATTTTCAGAGTCTGGCCGGCGATTATCTTATTGCCGCGGATGCGGTTGATATTGCGGATGCTGCTGGTTGTGGCGCCATAATTCTCGGCGATTTCGCTGAGTGTTTCGCCGCGTTTTACTTTGTGGCGCACAATCTTTGCTTTTTTGATTTTCTCGATTTTCGTATCGTCTCCGGCGGCGCTTTTGGCTACGATGAGGCGCTGGCCCGGGCTGATATTATCCACGCTGTAGGGAATATCGTTCCAGTTGCGCAGATCGGTAACGCGGACTCCGTATCGGCGGGCGATGCTGTAGAGCGTTTCGCCGCGGCGGACGACGTGATCGACGCTGCTTTCGCTGCTGTTGTCGTCGGAGCTTTTGCGGGCTACTGATTCGCGGCCTTCGGCGGATTCCGAGGGGATTTTAAGCTCCTGGCCAATTTTGAGCCGGGCTTTGTGGCCGCTCAGGCCATTGACATCGGCGATTTCGTGGGCAGATACTCCATATTCGCGGGCAATGCGCCAGAGAGTTTCGCCGCGGGTGACGCGATGAGTTATCCAGGGCTGCTTCTCCTGCGGGGTTAGAGTGGAATATTTCGTAATAAATTCCTGACGGCTGCTGTATGGAATTTTCAGCTCGTAGGCCGGGACGTCCGGTGGAGTGCCCGAATTCACAAGCTCGGGATTCATGTCGCGAAGCTCTTCGAGGCTTATGCCTGCGCATTTGGCAAGCGCACCAAGATTGACCGGTTCGGTGATTGTATAGGTGTCGTATTTAAATTCTTCCTCGAAGGGGATTAGAGTCAGATCGAAACCATAGGCTTCGGGCTGGAGTGCGATTTTTGCTGTCGCTATATATAAAGGTACGTATTTGCGGGTTTCCTCGGGCAGATATTTGCGAACTTCCCAGAAGTCGGGGTTCTCGCTGCCGGTGCGGCGGATGGCGCGTTTGACGCAGTAAAGGCCGCAATTATAAGCCGAGAACGCCAGATGCCAGTTGCCAAGCTCGTTGTATAAATCCGCCAGATGGCGCATGGCCGCCCGGGTGGCTTTTTCGGGATCGCGGCGCTCGTCTATCCAGACCGACGATTTGGTGTTAAGGTCGTAAAGCTCGCCGGTGGCGCGCATGAACTGCCACATCCCGACAGCCTTGGCGCTGGATACGGCCTGGGGATCGAGGCCGCTCTCGATGAGCGACAGATATATTATCTCGACCGGGACGCCTTCTTCGTGGGCGATGCGTACCATCATGGGGAACCACTTGGTACTGCGGCGCAGGCATTTTTCGAAGAATTTGCGGCCGACTGAATTTTTCGTAAGGAATTTGATGCCCGTCTGGACGTATTCGTTGTCGTCGAGCGGTACATGGAGATCCCCTGCAAACCGGAAATACTGGCCCGGAATTGTCATACCGGCATAGGTTGTGGTATCGGGCGCAGGCATTTCGATTGAGTGAATTTCGACTTTTTCGGAATAATCCTCGAATTCGTCCAATAGTTTTTCGCGGATTACGAACAGCGATGAGTTTTCGTTCGCAATAGCCGGGGATTTTATAAAAGTTTCGTGATCTTCGATTACTGATTGAGCAAGATCGGTAAAGTCTTCGTTCAGCTCGATGCCCGGATGGCTGACCAGTCGGTTCAGGATGTCTATAGCAGCATCGAAATATTTTGCTGCAACCGTGGTGTCGCCGTTTTCGATCAGAATCAGCGCCTGCAGATATTTTTGTCGCGCTTTTTCGAGGTGGCTTAATAGCGCCTCGTCCTGTGTCTGACTCGGCGTCGGGACTTCGTCGAGTTCGGAATATTCATCAGGGAATATCCTGTGTTTGGTTGTGGGTTTGGTTTGGGTGGGGGCCTCCCTGTGGCGAGTTCTGCTTTGCGAAAAAATATCGTCCTGCGGCGCAGCAAGCAGTACTATAAATATTAGAAATCCGATTATTTTCATGTCAAGAATATGTAGTTTTACAAACATGCTCCCCCCGAAATTAAATACTATGGCTTATTGTAATATAACTCAATCAAATAACAAAGACAAACATAAAATGGTTTTCCACAAAATTATTTGAATCATAATAAGCCATTGCCGCTTTTGGCGATAACTCATTCAGCTAAACTCATCTCTCAGGCGATCGACCTAATTCACTTATATATATAGCCTTATGATCTCATCTGACTGCTTTTGCCCGATTTATCACAATGCTGACAATAAATATTACGGCCAACAGCAATATTATTGTAGCTCCGGCGGGCATGTCCATCACAAATGCCAGCCAAAGGCCGCCCGCTGCGCCGAGAATGTTAAGCCCGACCGACCACCCGGTCATCGCCGAGAAACGGGAGCTGACCATGCGCGCAGCCGCCGCCGGAATCACCAGAAACGCCGCGATCAGGATAATCCCGACTATTTTGATCGATACCACCACGGTTAGCGCTATCGCAATTTGAAGCGCGTAATTCTCCCAGGGCCGGCCTTTGCCGTCGGAGAGCGCCAGCTCTGAATCGAATGTGGCAAACGCCCAGCGTCCCCACATCGGCCGGATGGTGGCGATGGTCAGCGCCGACAGACCCGCGGCAGTCCATATGTCGGACATATCCACAGCCAGGATCGATCCGAACAGATACGAGAATGCATCGACGGCGTAGCCTTCCTTCAGATTGATAAATACTATTCCGAGCGCGACCGAAACCGCAAAGAGTATGCCGATGGCGGTGTCGGATTCGAGGCGGGTTTTCTCGCGGATTAATATTATTAACATCGCAACCGCAAGGGTGAAGGGTATCGCAATCGCCAGCGGATTGACGCCGAGCAGCATTCCGAGCGCCACCCCGCCGAATGCCGAATGCCCCAGGCCGCTGCCGAGGAAGCTCATTTTGCGCTGCACCACGAATACGCCATAGTAGCCGCAGAGGAATCCGACCAGCACTCCCGCGGCCAGCGCCCTTTGCATGAATGGCATTGCGTACATATCAAACATGCGTGTGCCCTCGGTTCTCTTCCATTCCGGTATGGATAAAGGCCTGACGCAGCTTTTCCTGCTCGAAAGCCTTTTCGGTCGGGCCATAATAAATCTGGCGACGATTAACCAGCAATATGGTTTTGGCGTGGTGCCGTGCGGTCGCCCAATTGTGTGTGACCATTATGATGGTGGTTTTTCGATCTCTGTTCACTTCCTCGATGTGCTCATTTATGCTCCCTTCGCAGACGACGTCTATGCCGGTGGCGGGCTCATCGAGAAGCAAAATCGCCGGATTGCGCACAAAGCTGCGTGCGAGATATATCTTCTGGAGCTGTCCGCCGGAAAGCTCAACTAATGGCCGCCGGTATTCTCCGGCCATGCCGACCATTTCGAGTGCCGATATTGCACGCTCGCGCTCATCCGGACTGATGCGGGAGGGCCAGCTCTGGCGCAGTCCGCTGACGACGAGGTCAATCACGCGCGCGGGGAATCCTTTGTCGAGCGTTTTAAGCTGGGGGACGTATCCGAAATTCGTCCAGTCTCGGCGGCCCGGCGGAAGGCCTTCGATCAGGATTTCTCCCGACCGGGGCTTCACCATTCCGAGCACTGCTTTGAGGAAGGTGGTCTTGCCGGAGCCATTGGGGCCGACCACCGCCAGGAAATCGCCCCGGCCGATCGATAGAGTGATGTCCTCCAGCGCGGTGTGATCGCCGAAGCGAACAGTAAGATTATTTATTTCAATCAGTGAATTCATAACATTTAATATATATATATATTCTCAGAAAAATAATTCTCCAAAAAAAAAAGCCATTCCAAAGCAAAATGCGTGGCTCCGGAATGGCAAAAATAATAAATTATATATTAATCAGGCGCTTTCTTCTGCTTTTACGAATTCCTCTACTTTGTCCATGCCCGCGCCTTCGCGGTGAATGGTGAAAACGTCCTCGGTCATATCGATAATCGTAGATTCGCCCGAAAAGTCGTATCTGTCGGAACTTACCGATACATCGACCAGATTTTTGAATGCTTCGAGCAGTTCGTCCGGGTCCTGGATATAGTCCTGGCCGGGCAGTTTGGCTGTAATCGAAATGATGGGCCGGTCGAGGTCTTTGAGCAAAAGCTGCGCAAGTGTATGCTCTGGCACCCTAATACCGGATGTCTTGCGTTTGGGATTCTGGGCGTATTTGGGCACCTCCTTCGACGCCGGCAGAATAAATGTATACGGGCCGGGAATCAGGCCGCGGATAGTTTTATACGCTTTGTTCGATACTTTGGCGAATTCCGCCAGATTGGACAGCGAGCGGCATAAAAAGGTCAGCGATTTGTTGTAATTAACGTCGCGAATGCGGCGGATTCGATTGATCGCCTCTTTGTTAGAAAGCTCGCAGCCTAGCGCGAATCCGGTGTCGGTGGGATAGAGTATAACTGCTCCCTCGCGCAATGCTTCCGTTACCTTTGCGATTTTCCGCATTTCGGGGGTCTCGGAGTGAATAGTCAGATGAAGTGCGCTCATGTGGCCTCCTTTGGTTATGATGCGGGAATGTCTCGTTTCTTTTTAAAGTAATAGTATAATGGGATTCCAATGCCTGTGAGCAACAGGCCAAACATCGAATTGACAATTTGCGATTTTCCTTCGGCATAATTGCTAAAGTCATTGTACAAAGTAAATACGACAAATCCAAATGCAAATATCACAAAAATTATTGGGATATATGGATAACCGAACGCGCGATATGGGCGCGGGGCGTCGGGCATCTTTTTGCGCAGCACAAATACTCCGAATGCGCCCATTGTGTAAAATATCCAGCTTATGAATATCAGCATGTCGGTTAGTATATCGAATGTGCCGCTCATTACCAGCACAGAGCTCCACACCGCCTGCAGCACCAGAGCGTTGCCGGGGGTGCGGAATACAGGATGTATCCGGCCAATCGGCGAAAAGAAAAGCTTGCGTCGGGCCATCGCAAAGTAAACTCGCGAGCTGACCATGATCGTCCCGTTCGAGGTGCCGAAGGTCGACACCATCACCATTGCCGCGACGAATCCACCGCCGATCGGGCCCATGGATTTGCGCGCGACGTCTGCGGCCACCAGATACGAGCCGGCCATCTCGTCCAGCGGCAGCACGTAGAGATAGGCCAGATTGACCAGTATATATACTGTTATCACAATCAGGGTGCCGATAATCAGCGCGCGGGGGATATTGAGCTGTGGCTTTTTGACTTCGCCCGCTATATATGTAATGTTGTTCCAGCCGTCGTACGACCAGAATGCCCCTGATAGCGCGGCGATTATCGCCATGAAAATCCCGCCGCCGGTGAGCATATCATAGCTGGCTGTGTCGCGGGTGAAGTTCTCCATCGAGCCGCCGCCGAGGGCAAACCCGAATATTATCAGTATTAATATCGCCGCCACCTTCATCGACGAAAACGCCAGCGAAACGCGCCCGCCAAACCTAACGCCGAGGTAGTTGACCGTGGAGAGCAGTAAAATCACGAATATGGTCAGCGATTTGACGCCGATATTCGCCAGAGGATATATATATCCGATCCAGGGGATATGCAGATAGACGCTTTGCTCCAGCTCGGCGGGGAAGCGGGGCAATATCCAGAAATATTCTGAATATTCGGCGAACACGTAGGTGATCGAGGCGATCGAGCCGGTCTGGATAACCGCAAAAATCGCCCAGCCATAGAGCCATGCGAAAAGCTCGCCATACATCTTGCGGAAATAAACATACTGGCCGCCGGTCTCGGTGATCATCCCCGCAATCTCGGCATTGGTCAGCGCACCGAAAAGTGTGATAACTCCGGCCACCGCCCATATCGCCAGCAACAGCTCCGGGCTGCCGAGCTGGTCGGCCATCAGCGCTGGCTTTTTGAATATTCCGGAGCCAATCACGGCTCCGACCACTATCGCAATCGTCGTCGTTAGTCCGAGCGAAGGCAACAGTCCGTCGCCCCCTTTGGTATCATTTGTCATCGCTTTCCCGATTATTCCGGAATGCCAGAGTTCTCAATGCAAATGTAATTCAAAAATCCCATTTTTACCAGAATATATATAATTATGGAATAATAATTCGGAATTGTAAATTTTTGCAAAATTAATTTCAATTTCGTACATTGTGTCAATATTTTGACACACTTTTTTTATATTTCCATAAAATTCATTAAATTAATATTCCTGATTCATATACTTTGCAGCAAATGTTATTGTTAACATCACCGGGGCGCTTTTGATAATTGCTATACTCGCTGGAGCATTGCTGGGGTTTGTGCTTGCAATTCCGCCGGGTCCGGTCGGAGTAAGCGCGGTCAAGCTCGGTTTGTTCACCGGGCGACGGGCAGCGACTCACTTTTCGCTCGGCACCGGATTGCTGGACGTGTTCTTCTGTCTGGCGGCAATTTTTGCAACCTCGGCGGTGGTAAGTTCAATTGGGAATTTCACCACCGACTATCCGCTGGTGATGGTCATACTGCAGGTCACACTCGTGGTGGCCTTCATGATATTCGGCTTTGTAAGCATTCGCAGCAAAAAGACACTCAACTTCGAAGAATCCCCCGCCGATAAGCAGGAATCACGCATTGTGGCCAGCCTTAAAAGCAAGGGACCATTCTTCCTGGGCATTGGCATTGCGCTTACTAATATCGCCAACCCCTCGTTTTTGCCCTCGCTCATGTGGGTAACGATGAATGTGCACTCGTTGAACATTATGGAAAACTCCGCCGCGAATAACTTCCTGTTTTCAGTAAGCTTTGGCTTTGGCAATTTCCTCTGGCTATATGGACTTGTGCAGGTAGTTCTGCGCTATAAGCATAAAATTTCGGACAATATGATGATGCGCATTCAGCAGTTCGCCGGGTTCACACTAATCGGGTTCGGCACATTGCTGGGCTACCGCCTTCTGACTCTGACCAAATGGTCGGAAGTCCTTCGCTTCGCCTTCGCATTTTGATGGGGGGTTATAGATCAGGCTTTTGGAAGGAAGATTTATAGCTCTGTTCTCTCCTTTTTGCTGAGCTGCCGGGCATATCTTATTGCATTCTCCTTCGAATCAAAATCTCTCGACGGCCTTTAATATCCCGCTTTTCTTACGGTCCATCCATGCTCCAAGGATAACATAACATGATTTGTTCTTTTCG
>CAZEMR010000091.1:0-11152 GCA_964513465.1 uncultured Hyphomicrobiales bacterium | reverse complement strand
AACTTTTTCCGGAAAAATGTGTTTGAATATATATGTTCAATTTTATGAGTGAATTCAAATGCATTTATTATTTTTCATTTTTGCTTTTGCGCTGATAACAAATGATTCGGTACAGGTGTCGCGCGATTACGAAACTTACCTCAGGCATGGCGGCGAGCATTTGATGCTGGATCGCGACAGCCGGCGGCTTTTCTGGTTCAACGCAGTGCATTCCAATGATCCGACGAATCCGATGTTCGCCGAGATCAAGAGTGAATTCATCAAATATGCCCCTGATTTTGTATTGGTGGAAGGCGCAGCAAATTTGAATGAATTCAAAAATGAAGCCGAGGCCATGCTTTCGGGAGAAAGCTGTTATGTCAGCCATTTATGCAAAGTAAATCGTATCACGGTCGAAGATATTGAGCCTCCGGATTCGGTATTTTATCAAAAAATGCTTGACGATTATTCCATAGAAGACATTCTGGCATTCATGATAGTGCGCCAGCTTGCGCAGTGGCAGCGTGAATTCGATAATCGGGAGATGAATATCCCCGATATGTCGGTCAGATATGCCCGGCATGTAATTAATTCGGGGCTTGAGTGGGAGGGTGATCCGCCTGATTATGAAGAGATCGGACGGCTGCTGAAGACAAGGATTGATGGGGATATTGATTACTCAAACTGGCATCTGATCAATGCTCGCGATATTGTTTATCAGCGAGACTGCCTGATTCATTCCGCATGGAAGAAGGCGATCGAAATCCGCGATAATTACGTATTCGAAAGAATAGCAAGCGCAACTGAACACCACGACCGCGTTTTCGTTATGATGGGATTCGATCACGCGCGGCATCTTATGCCTCGGCTCCGGGAATTATTCAAATAAAAAAAGCCGCCATCCCCGCAATAGGGATGACGGCTTGGTTTATCGATTATCCGGTCTTATTTCTTTTTTTCTTCGTCGTCGACTACTGTGTAGTCGGCTTCCTCAACTCCGCCTTTGTCCTGTTGTGGTTCGGCTTCCGGGCCGGTTGCCTGGGGACCTGCGCCCTGTGCGGCTTCGGGCCCGGGCTGTCCACCGGGCTGAGCGCCTGCCTGCTGATACATATGCTGCGAGGCTTCGCTCCATGCCTGGTTGAGTTTGTCCATTGCCGGACTGATTCCTGCCGGATTGTCCTTAATCGCTTTGGCCAGTTCGTCTTTGGCTTCTTCGATTTTGGATTTATGTTCCGCCGGAATCTTATCGCCCAGCTCTTTAAGCTGTTTATCGGTCGAAGCAACGAGGTTATCAGCCTGGTTACGGGTTTCGATTTCCTCTTTGCGTTTTTTATCTTCCGAGGCGTGTTTCTCGGCTTCCTGTTTCATTTTCTCGACTTCTTCCTTAGAGAGTCCGCTCGAGCTTTCTATGCGGATATTCTGCTCTTTGCCGCTGGCTTTGTCCTTGGCCGATACGCCGAGAATACCGTTGGCGTCGATGTCGAAAGTGACTTCGATCTGAGGCACTCCGCGCGGCGCCGGAGGAATTCCGTCCAGATGGAAGCGTCCGAGCGAACGGTTGTCGTTGGCCATCGGGCGCTCGCCCTGGAGCACGTGAATCTCGACTGATGTCTGGCTGTCGGTAGCCGTCGAGAATATCTCCGTCTTTTTGGTCGGAATCGTCGTGTTTGACGGGATCATCGGTGTCATAACGCCGCCGAGTGTTTCGATGCCGAGCGTCAGCGGGGTGACATCAAGCAGCAAAACATCGCTCACGTCGCCCGAAAGCACGCCGCCCTGGATTGCCGCGCCGATTGCGACTACTTCGTCCGGGTTGACGCCTTTGGATGGGTCCTTGCCAAAGAATTTTTTGACGAGTTCCTGAATTTTCGGGATTCGCGTGGAACCACCGACGAGGATGACGTCGTTGATATCCGATGGCGAAAGCTTTGCGTCCTGCATTGCTTTTTCGACCGGCTTGATTGTTTTTTCGAACAAATCGGAGCAAAGGCTCTCGAATTTTGCCCGTGTTATATTTATATTAAGATGCTTCGGGCCATCCTGCGTTGCGGTTACGAATGGCAGGTTTACGTTTGTCTCAAGCATCTGCGACAGCTCGGTTTTGGCTTTTTCTGCGGCTTCGCGGAGGCGCTGAAGCGCCATTGCATCCTTGCGCAGATCTATGCCCTCGTCTTTTTTGAATTCGTCTGCCAGGTAATCGATCAGTCGCTGATCGAAGTTGTCGCCGCCAAGGTGGGTGTCGCCATTGGTCGATTTCACTTCGAATACGCCTTCGCCGATCTCGAGGATCGAAATATCGAACGTACCGCCGCCGAGATCATAGACCGCCACGGTCATATTCTGGCCCTTTTTGTCGAGGCCATAAGCAAGCGCGGCCGCAGTCGGCTCGTTGATGATTCTGCGAACCTTCAGGCCGGCGATTTCGCCGGCTTCTTTTGTTGCCTGGCGCTGCGAGTCGTTAAAATATGCCGGCACTGTGATTACGGCTTCGGTTACTTTCTGGCCGAGATACTCTTCGGCTGTCTGCTTCATTTTTTTCAGTATCATTGCCGAAATCTCCGGCGAGGAATACTGGCGGTCTTCGATCTGCACCCGGACGCTGTTGCCGTCGTTGGCCGATACTACTTTGAACGGCACCATGTCGATCTCTTCGGTCACTTCTTCCGGGCGGCGGCCCATAAAGCGCTTGATCGAATAAACCGTATTGTTCGGATTAGTGATTGCCTGGCGCTTGGCTGCCTGTCCGACCAGGCGGTCGCCGTTTTTAGCAAAGCCGACCATCGAAGGCGTCGTACGATTGCCTTCCTGGTTTGCAATTACTGTGGGGTTCGATCCCTCCATCACAGCTACCACCGAGTTGGTGGTTCCCAAGTCAATTCCAATAATTTTACTCATCTCTGAGATCCTTCTGATTTTTTAACTAAATTAATTTTAAATTAAATTTTCTGATATTTATATCAAATATTGATTATTTTCCGATTCAGAATAAACGAAGCAAGAGAACTTGCGCTCTCTTGCCTCTGGCTGCTTTATGGTCTTTTAACAGGAGTCAATTTTAATTAATCATATTGATTAAATCTTTATTTTATCTCTACTTCTTTGACTTCGGGGACGAGTTTTGCTACCGTGATTTTCAGTACTCCACTTTCGTAGTTTGCTTTGATCGATTCCGGGTTTACCTTTTTGCCTAAATAAAACTGTCTCCAGAAATCGCCGTAGATTATTTCTCTGCGGCTTGTTTTTTTCTCTGCGGCCTCTTTGGTGCCGTTGATGGTCAATGTTCTTTCTTCGTCATCGACCGAAATCTTTATGTTTTCTTTGGTCATACCGGGAAGCTCTATTTCCAGGTAAACATTGTCTTTGTCATGCCATATATTCGCCGGCGGCATGAAGCCGGTTTGTTTGCGATTTGAGTCGAAATTCTTCATGAATTTTTCAAGATCGCGGATAATCGGTTTATATATTGCGGTTGTCATCTATATTATCTCCTATTATGAAGCTAAATGAATCGATTGATTGAATTTATATATATTCTGTAATTAAAAATAGTCTCTCACTCCTTTTGGGGTCTTAATTTATTTTATTTAATGCAAATCATTTCGTTTAACTAAATGTATCGATTTATCGTATTCTCCGTTAAGCGGCTGATCATGTGAAATCTTCTCTGTTTGCGGCTTTTGGCGGTGAATACCTCCTTTTCGTTTGTTTCGGGTTATCAAAAAAATTCGTTTATCTTATCAGTTGATTTATCGTATTCTCCGTAAGCAGATTGATTCTGTGAATAATCCGTGTGGTGAATACCTCCTTTTTATGCATTTGGGGTTCGAAAAACTATTGATTCAATAAGTATTTATATCATTGCGCCCTTAGTCAGCGCTGGCGTTCTTTTCGCCGATTTTCATATATATCATCCTTGGCGAGATCATATATTCTCTCTCCTTCCTGTGCATATTTTTCTTTAATGATAATGCCTGGGGCCCATTGCTACACGAGCCGATTTATCGTATTCTCCGTAAGCAGATTGATTCTGTGAATAATCCGTGTGGTGAATACCTCCTTTTCGTTCATTTTCGTGTTATCAAAATAACTCTGTTTATCTGATCAGGCGATTGATCGTATTTTCCGTCATAAGGCTAATCCTGTGGATAATCCTGTTGGCGGTAAATACCTCCTTGCTTTCATTTCGCATTCGAAAAATCATTAATTAAAGCGGAGGGTATTTGTGTTAGCACGCCCCATTTCAGGCGCTTACGTTCTTCTCGCCGATCTTCATATACCTCATTCTTGGCTTTATCATCACCGAAAACACCTCCGTGTGTTTCATTGTTGATTCAAAAATCATTGTTCAATTGCTAAACGAATCGATTGATTGTGTTCGGACATATTCGCACTGCCCGATCCATCCTATTGATATATTTATAGATGGCTGTTTGATACCTCCTTCGGGTATTCAACTTTCAATTTCTTCAAAGAACTTTTACTAAACGAATCGATTAATTGCGCTTATATATATCTGTTCTAAAATTGGCGATTTCGCCGGAGCGGAGCGTGCCGCTCCGGGATCGCGATTATAAAATGTTAATTTCTTTTTCCTTCGGCTTTTCGGGCTCTTTTTTGTCGAGTTCGAGCTTCAGGATACCATCCTCGAATTTCGCATGGATGGAATCGCTGTTGACGTTATCGGGAAGCTGGAACGACCGTGTGAACGAGCCGTAGCTTCTTTCGAGCCTGATATAGCTTTTATCCTCGTCTTCATCTTTGATGTTTGATTTCTTCTCGCCTTTGATCACCAGCATGTTGTCGTCTTTAACTGTTACCTTGACGTCTTCTTTGCTAACGCCGGGGATCTCGGCATTAATAAAGAGCTTTTTCTCGTCTTCGCTAACATCAACGCGCGGCACAAATGAACCGTATTCAACGTTGAAGCCTTTTTCCATCGATCCCATTATGTCGCCCATTCTGCGGCTGAGGGTATCGAAACCTTTCATCGGATCAAATCTTACTACTGCCATATCAATGCCTCCTTTTTGATTAATTTAATTCTTTTATGTTTTAATTAGTTACAAAATTGAAATTTCTTTTTCTTTGGGTTTTTCCGGTTCTTTTTTTGGAATTCTCAAGTCGAGCAGTCCGTCTTTCATTTTTGCTTCTATCTTGTCGGCGTCTGCCGTATCAGGAAGCAGGAAGGACCGCTGGAATTTACCATAGCAGCATTCGGTTTTTATTGCCGACTGGCCTTCTGTGCGCTCGGGGATGAATTTTTCTCCCTCGATTGTCAATACGTTCTCGTCGTTAACGCGGATCTTCAGGTCGCTTTTTTTCATACCGGGGAGTTCGGCCTGCACCATGATTAATTTTTCATCTTCCGAAATATCGATGCGGGGATTGAATCCGCCGGAATCGAACGTGAAGCCTTTGTCGAATTCATCAAGAAACTGCGACATTCTTTTCGATACGCCTTCAAGACCTCTGAATGGATCAAACCTGACTAATGCCATGACAATTCCTCCTTAAAATGTTTATCAATTTGTTTATTTAGTTTTTTGTTTCGTGAACCCGTTTAATTACGCGTCCACCCTATAGAGTTACCAATACCGTGCCAAACCGATTATAGCGTGTTTTGGATGACATTATTGCATTTCCAAGAACATTTTGTCATACTCTCTGTCATACTTTCTGCCATATCTGCAATTTAGATTGTCATTATGACATTTACTGTATGCCATTATGTCTTATGCGTATGACTAATGTATATACTGCGATTTGCGTGCCGTTTTTGCGGAATTATTTTCCCTCACTTTTATTTCCTTATCCTAATTTTTCTTAAATTAGTTTTCGAAAAATATATTAACCTGTTAATTCCGAAATAAATATGCCCGGAAGCGAATTATTCGACGAAATATCATCGCTCGAGACGGAGATGAACAATCCCCGCTCGGCGAATATCGACCAGGAGTCCACGCGCGGCATCCTCGAAATAATCAACCGCGAGGACAGGCTC
This sequence comes from uncultured Hyphomicrobiales bacterium, assembly GCA_964513465.1. Classification (GTDB taxonomy): domain Bacteria; phylum Bacteroidota; class Ignavibacteria; order Kapaibacteriales; family UBA2268; genus CAZEMR01. The sequence continues at coordinate 5,172 of CAZEMR010000091.1, read as the reverse complement.
GTGGCCGAGGCAGTCGCCGCCGAGATACCGCATATCGAGCGGGCGGTGGACAAATTAGCAGAAGCATTCGCCGCCGGAGGACGCCTATTCTACTTCGGATCGGGCACCAGCGGCCGCCTCGGAGTGGTCGACGCCAGCGAGTGTCCGCCCACATTCGGCACACCGCCGGAGATGGTGCAGGGCATAATCGCAGGGGGCACACCCGCGATATTCCGTGCTCAGGAGGGCGCAGAGGATTCGCCCGAAGCCGGCGCAGAGGAATTGCGCAGCCGCGACGTCGGGCCGCCGGATGTGGTATGCGGGATTGCGGCTTCGGGCCGCACGCCATTCGTACGCGGGGCGCTCGACGAAGCCCGCGCACGCGGGATATTTACAATAATGATAAGCACAGTCAGCCGCGAGCGGCTCGCCGGCCTGGGCATCCGCGCCGATGTGATGATATGCCCGGCAGTGGGGCCGGAGGTAATTGCGGGCTCGACCCGTATGAAGTCGGGCACCGCCCAGAAAATGGTGCTCAATATGCTGACGACCGGCGCGATGGTGCGCATGGGCAAGACCTTGGGCAATGTAATGGTCGATCTTCAGCTCACAAATGCCAAATTGCGCGAGCGCGCCAGGCGGATAATAATGACGCTTGGCAAAACGGATTACGAGACCGCCGGACGGCTGCTTTCCGATTCGGGCGGCAGCGTTAAAACGGCGCTGGTGATGGCCATCCGTGGGGTCGGCCGCAAAGAAGCGGAGCAATTGCTCGGCCGCACCGGGGGATTCGTCAGAAAAGCTGTCGATATTAAAACAGATAAATAATTAAATATATATACATATTATTTCATACAATTTTCCGGAAAATTTTTATGAAAAAAGTAATCTTATTAATTGCGCTTATGCTGATCGGCACTGCCGTATTTGCCCAGCAGAACGGCTATCTGCAGTCTGCCCGAAACGCAATCCAGAGCGGGAATTACGACGCAGCGATCGAAAATTATTCCAAAGCTATTGAGAATAATTCCAACTACGGCCCGGCATACTACGGACGCGGCCTTGCGAATTATTACAAAAATAATTTCGATGCCGCCGAAAAGGATCTGACCAAGGCCATAGCGCTCGAAGGCGACAAGGCGGACTATTATTATACCCGCGGAATGGCGCGCGTGCGGCTCGGCAAAGCCGAATACGCCGAGGACGATCTCGTCAAAACCACCGAAATCGACGCCGGTTACGCCGAGGCTTATTACGAGCTGGGCAATATCGCAGTAGAACGCAAAAATTACGATAAAGCGGTCGATCTGTATTCGAAAGCAATCGCTGCCGATGCGGACTACGGCCAGAGCTACTACGGCCGCGGTGTGGCATATAAATATCTGGAAAATTACTCCGCTGCGTTGGACGATTTCGAGCAATACCTTGAAATTCGCGGCAATCAGGACAATCTCGAAGGCGAAACCCGCCGTCTGATCGGCGTAATTCTCGAAGAGCAGGAAGACTGAGCCGCCGGGGACGAAGATGAAATCTCGCGATTCGGAATGGCACCGCGAGGTGTGGAATCCAATCACCGGCTGTACGAAGATTTCGGCCGGATGCCGCAATTGCACAGCGGAGCGGATTGCAAAAACCCTTCGCAAAAACGGCGTCCGCAAATTCCGCCGGGGATTCGGTCTGATGCTGCATCCGTTGTTGCTCGACCAGCCGCGTTCGTGGCGACTCAGGCGGCTGGTTTATGTGGGCACGATGACGGATATTTTCCATCGCCGGGTGCCGCGCGAATTTATCCAGGGGATGTTCCGCGTGATGAACGAAACGCCGCAGCATTCGTATATGATTACGACCAAGCGGCCGGAGCGCATCGCAAGGATAGCCGATAAGCTCGAGTGGTCGCCGAATATCTGGCTGGGTGTAACTATCGAGAGTGCGGATGTGTCTTCGAGAGCGGATATATTGCGCAAAATTCCCGCTCGCATAAGATATATATATTTCGAGCCGCTGATCGGGGAGATCGCCGATATCGATCTTGGCGGTATCGACTGGGCGCTTATCGGAGGCGAAACCGGCCGCAAAAGCCGGCCTATGAAGCCGGAGTGGGTGGCCGCTATCAGGCGCACAGCACATGATCAGGCGGTGCCGCTGTTTTTCAGTCAGTGGGGCAGCGGGAATTCCGGCAAAGAGAAATCGCGCCTTGCAAAACTGAAAAAGATTGACATCAATCAGTTGAAATTTGATTTTTGATAAAGATAAATACAGGTTGGGAATGAAAAAATTAATTCTGTTATTATTTATCTCGGCTGTCGCGGGCGCCAATGCCCAGGATTTGCTCGGCGGCCGATTCTCGGGCAATTTCCAGATCGATGCCCAGTATTATCAGCCAGATTCGACGATCGGAGCCGAAGAAGTACCCGAAAAACTCCGATCGAACAGCTTCTTCAATCTACGTTACCGCACGGATAATTTCGAAGCCGGAATGCGATACGAAGCATATCTCAATCCGATCCTCGGATTCGACCCCCAATACGAAGGAAGCGGAATTCCATACAGATATTTAAGTTACAATTCCGATTTTATTGAAATCACTGCCGGCGACTTTTATGAGCAGTTTGGCAGCGGCATGATCCTCCGCGCCTACGAAGAGCGCCAGCTCGGGCTGGATAACGCTATCGACGGCCTCCGAGTAAAGATAATGCCGACCGACGGTGTCACACTGACTGGCCTCATCGGCAAGCAGCGGTTCTTCTGGGATAAGGGCGAAGGCATTGTCCGCGGCGGCGATGCAGAGGTAGTGCTGACCAATCTGTTCCCGGAATTTCTTCCATTTCATTACACATGGTCGGTCGGCGCCAGCGTTGTGAGCAAATTCCAGCCGGACATCGAGCCATTCTACCATCTGCCGGAAAATGTGCTGGCATGGACCGCCCGCACGGCTTTCCTCGGATATAATTTTTCGATAGACGCGGAATATGCATATAAATATAATGACCCGAATGCGACGAATGATTATAATTTCAATCCGGGCAACGGCTTAATTCTTAATGGCGCATATTTTGTCAAGGGTTTCTCGGCGAGCCTCGGGCTGCACCGCATCGACAATATGGACTTCCGCAGCGAGCGCGACGTCCGCGGCAATGCGCTGAATCTGAGCTTCATTCCGCCGCTTACAAAGCAGCATCCTTTCCGGCTTCAGAACGTATTCCCGTATAACACCCAGCTCAACGGCGAGGCGGGAATTCAGGCCGAGGTCACATATAAAATTCCGCGAGGCTCTGCTCTTGGCGGGGATTTCGGGACTACAATCAACCTGAATTACTCCCGTGTGCAGGCGCTCGATACCACTCATACGATGGTCGATTCAGCACGCGGCATAGCGCTGGAATACGATGCGGAATTTTTCAATCCGGATACGCGGCTCTATTTCCAGGATATTAATCTCGACATTAGCCGGCGTTTTTCGATGGATTTCAAATCCACACTTTCGCTGATGCATCAGATTTACGACCGCGATGTGCTCGAAAACGAGGGCGCCGCGAAATTCGGCAAGGTAAATTCTTTCGTTGCTGCGCTGGAGCTGATTTTCAGCCTGTCGGATAATCATTCACTCAAAACGGAAATCCAACACATGTGGGCAAGCCAGGATTCGTCGTTCTCGGCGGACGACAACCTTTACGGCAACTGGCTGATGCTGCTGGCCGAATATACGATTTCGCCGAATTGGTACATAACTCTTTATGATGAATATAATTATGCCGAAGACGCCGATGCCGGACTCGACCGCTCGATTCATTATCCATCCGCGGCGGTGGCTTATGTGCACAATACCACCCGCATCAGCGCGGGATATGGCCGCCAGAGAGCAGGTATTCTCTGCGTCGGCGGGGTCTGCCGTATGGTGCCCGCGGCCACCGGATTCACTTTATCGATAACTTCATCGTTTTAAATATATATAGAATTATTCTGGGGAAAAATTATGAAAATTATAAATATATTAATCGCGGGCATAATCGCAATCGGACTGTATTCATGCGACGTTGTCGATCCGCCCTATCTTCAGTCATCCAACGGCGGCGGCGGAGACACAAGCAAAGCCGTCCAAAAAGTTCTGATCGAAGACTTCACCGGAATGAAATGCGGCAACTGCCCCGAAGCTGCCGATCTTGCGCACGAAATCGCCGATATTTACGAGGGCCGAGTGATTGTGCTCGGCATCCACACCGGCTGGTATGCCAAACCCAATGCCGATTTCCCGGTCGATTTGCGCTGCCCTGCCGCTAACGAGATCGATGAATTTTTCAAAATCACAGCCGCGGGCAATCCCAACGGCATGATAAACCGCATTGAGAAAAGCGGCTCGCGCGTGATACAGCCCAGCGGATGGGCCGCCTCCACAGCAGAGCTTCTGCAGGGCGAACCCGGCATGACTATCCATATCGACAGCGCTTATGTCAACGCGCAGAACGAAATCCGGATCAGCGCGAGGATCAAATATTTGAAATCCGGCGCGGCTAACCACCAGTTTTGTATATATATAGCCGAGGACAGCATTATTGCCCCCCAGCAGGACGACCGCCTTCCGGAGCCTATCGACGAGGATTATGTGCATAACCACGTCCTCCGCGGATCAATAAACGGCACATGGGGCGAACCGCTCAGCAGCATGGCAATTTCTGCGGGACAGGAATTCACAAAAACATACACATACGCGATACCCGAAAGCGTAAACTGGGATCCGCGGCATCTGCGGCTGGTGGCATTTGTGCACGACTACGGCGAAACTTTCCGCATATTACAGGCAGAGGAAGTCCACGTTAATTATTAATTACGATTGCGAAATATGATGAAATGCCCTGTTTGCCTAAACGAAATTGAAGACAATCGCGCAGAGAAATGCCCCCATTGCGGCGCGCAGATCGAGACCGAGGAATTCGGCGAAGTGCGCCGCACATATCCCTGGGTGATGATATATACCACCAATACCGAGCTGGACGCTGAGATGTTTCGCGCCAACCTGGAAAGCGCAGACATACCAACCCGTATACTTTCGCAAATCGATACCACGAGGATGTTCACGGTGGGCTCGCTGGCGCTGGTCAAGATATACGTGCCCAGCCCCTTCGTGACGGACGCAATAGAAATAATCCGTGCCATCGAAAGCGGCCCGGAGGAGGGATCGGACGGAGAATTATAATT
>CAZEMR010000090.1:0-11311 GCA_964513465.1 uncultured Hyphomicrobiales bacterium | reverse complement strand
GAAGGGGGTAGCGGGTGGCGGTATGGCCAGTTAGGGAGTTCGGGCGAATCACCTATCAATGTACATAAAACTTTAAAGCGGGCTACAACCGTTAAAATTACTACTGTCACGCCTATTTGCTATATACATTGTTGTGTGCAGTTTTTCTAATAATTATCATAATAGAATTCATCAATAAATGGTTGTTTTATCCTATGTGACCATTTTAATATATCAAAGTCACGTCTCGATAATTTTTTGTTAGTGGCGTTTGGATTAAGATAAATGAAAGTGTCATAAATTTCACCGTCACTTTTTGTTACAGACCTATCATTAATAAAAATGATTCCTGTTATTATTTCCGCCACATCTGAAATTTTTATATTCCTTCCTTGAAGTTTCGGATATATTGTTCCCATATCTGTTGGGTCCTTTGTCAATTCCATAAATATTCTTCTTGCCAAAGCTCTGTAAAAAGTTGGGACAAAATCGTCAAAAGGATTTAGTTCCTGATTAAACCATGGATTTGCAACAAAAGTAATCAGACTTGGCTCACTTATTAGTAACTTCTCATAATAGTCTAATATTTTATATTTATAGTCAACGGCTAATTTGTATGGCTCCATTTCTCTCATTGTTTGCAAAGCAGTATTTTTTCCATCTCTTGCATAAGAGATTCTAAAATTAGCGCTTTCTCCACTTTGTAAAATATGAGTATATGATGTATTCAGGGAATTAATTGCTTCAGTCAGTTTTTGAATTAAATTTCCTGATTGTAACTCATATATATAATCCGATTTTATTCTTAAATAATCAACATCATAAATATTATCTATACCTATTAAGAAATTCTTAGTTACAAATTGCGATTCTAATTTATCAAGTATCTGGTCAACCAATTCAGTATGTGTAGGTATTAGAGATTTAACATCAGAATAAATCCTTTTAGAAGTTAAGTCAAGGCTTATGTCCAAATCTATCTCTTGATTCCCTATTTGTCTAGCTATACTGTCGGTAAAAGTTGCAGTATTATTTTTGTCTGGGAATTTGATATTTGTTAAATCTTTAAATTGAATCCAATAATCCAGTGCTACTAACTCAGAATATGAGCCAGACCATTTATATCCTTTTTTTTGGGCAATCTGTTTAGCTGTTTTTATGATTTCGTCAATTATAGCTGGCGAATCTTTAAAGTATTCGTTTAGCCGCTTTAATCGTTCTATAAAGTTAGCCCTAAAAACATGAAAATCATCAATTCTATTAAGTGCTCCAATACAATTATTTTCAATAGAATCATTTGAAAAAGTTATCGTTTTATGGAAAATGCTTTCCAAAATATTTTTATAGTTTTCTACTTGAGTCATATCTTATAATTTTGTTTGTTAGACGGTTTACCCAAAATTGCCTACAACACATAAATATAACATAATATACAAAATAATAATAAATTTACAAATATCAGTTTATCTTCCAAAATTAGTAGGCAAATATTGATATTTTTTTTCTATTGGGTTTATCCGTATGCCATGAAGTTATTGGAAGTAAAACCCTAATTACATACCGACGCCCCCGCAATAGCAAACTCGTACTCAATTTGCAGTTCTTTCTCTGATATATTATCCTTATATTTGAATTTGGTATAATCTTTGATATGGTTTTACCGAGATTGTCTTATTAATTCAGGAAAAATAAAGGGGATATACCATGAAAATTTTTATCCGATCCCTTATAATATTGCTGCTGGCGGGGGTTTCGGCCCAGGCGCAGAATTCCGTTTATATTCTCGACCACGACCAATCCGCCTTTCCGGAGGTCTCGGCGCGATTTATCGCACTCGACGGCGCCGGCAATGCTATCGGCGATTTGCGCATGGCCGACGTATCGGTCAGCGATAATGGTTCGATCGTGCCTGTGCTGTCGTTTTCGTCCCCGGCGCACGCTCCGGTGGAGCGCATTTCGCTGACGGTGGCTTTCGATCTGGGGCTGAATTCATCGCAGACTTTCGGTAATTTTCAAATCGGGCAAAAGCTTGCGGGCAATGTGGTTGGCGGTCTGGATTTCGAAATGTCCGAATGCGCGCTTACTTCGTTCGATATGTATTCGTATATGAATTCGGATTTCGTGCGCGATGGCTCAGGGCTTCTCGGCATGATCAACGGGTTCACTCCGGCGGCCGGGTCTGATGTGGATGAAGGTATGCTTGCCGAGCCTCTCGGAGCGATCGAAACGGCTTCCGGCGGAGATTACCGGCGCTCGGTTCTATTGATTACCGACGCAATCGACCGGCCGGACGCGGGCGAGATAATCAAATGGGCAAAGCATTACAACATTAAAATTATTGTGGCATCCCTGAATGAATATGTGCCTGCGGAATTCTCGCGAATTGCCGACGAAACGGGGGGATACCTCTTCAGCGGTATTAACAAAACCAGCGATCTGGATCTGATCGCAAAGCTGATTCTGAATATAGCTCATAATATTGATGTATACGAAGTGGTCTTTCGCGGCGAATTAAACTGCGACGAGAGCCATATATATACATTGAATGTTGAAAAGCTATCGGCGGCGGACGACTTTACAATCAGCATCGACGATTCGCTGAAACCGGCGCTCGAGGCCGAACCGCCGTTTCTGGGCTTCAGTTCCGTGCTGCCGGGCACCACGCGCGAGCTGCCTGTGATAATTACCGCAGTCAATAAAGATATCCGGATAGCCGATCTTTCGATCAATCATCCATTTTTCGAAATCGATCCGGCGACCGATCTGAACGACCAGGTGCTGCCAAAGGGCCAGAGCCATACAATTATAGTAAAATTTATGCCTCAGGATTCGGCAATCGTATTTACAAAACTGGATATAAGCTCGGACGCCTGCTTCGGAGGCGAGATACTGATTACCGGCGGATTCCCGAATACTCCGCCTCGCGAGCGTACAATCGAGCTGCGGTCGCCCGCATGTGGCGATGTGCTCGCAGTTGGCGACACCACATGGGTCGAGTGGACGGGCTTGCTGCCGAAGGATGTCATCCAGCTTGAATTCACTACCGATGGCGGCAATAAATGGGACACACTTGCAAAGGACGTAACCGGCCTTAAATATAAATGGACGGTGCCGGACAGCCCCAGCGACAACTGCTACGCCCGCGCGATCCAGCTATGGCCGAATAATATCGGCCGCACACTCGATCTGTGGCACGATGGCTCGGTGAATTCGGCTATGTTCAATAAGGACGGCAGTCTTGTTGTGACTGCCAGCCGGGATACCACCGCCTCGGTCTGGAATTCGAACAATGGAGATAAATTATTCGATCTGATCGGCCATACGAAGCCGGTGCATTATGCGGAATTCGATTCGACCGAGAAATATATTGTCACTGCCAGCAAGGATTCGACGGCAATAATCTGGGATATGAAGACCGGCGAACTTTTGCGCACGCTCCGCGGCCACAACCAGGAAGTCCGAAGCGCACGTTTTTCTCCGGACGGTACGAAAATACTCACAGCAAGCTATGACGCAACTGTAATGATATGGGATACGGAAACCGGCGAAGCTCTCGATACTATCGACTGCGGCCAGGGCCGGCTCTGGTTCGCCTCCTGGAGCCCCGACGGATACTACATCGCCACAGCCGGCAACGACGGCTTTGTTAAAATATGGAATCCTGCAAACAAGCAATTATTCGAATCATTTGATACAAGATTCGGCGCGCCGGTGGGGAATGTGGTGCATGTTTCTTACAGCCCCGACGCCAAGCGAATTGTAGCATCGAGCTGGTTCGGACGCGCAAGCGTTTGGGATATTTCCTCCGGCGATACTCTGTTCACCATGACTCATGGCGATACACTCGGCAATCTGACCCCTATCAATTCAGGATATTTCTTTTATCATAAAACCAAAGGGAAATATGTAATAACCGCCGGTCGCGACTATAAAGCCAAGCTATGGGACGCAGATAATGGTAATTTTTTAACATCATTCGTTGAGCACCGCAGCAATGTGCAGTCGGCTATCTTCAATTTCGATGGCAGCCGCGTATTAACCGCAAGCTGGGACAGCACCGCCAAAATCTGGAATCTCGACAAGCGAGATCTGCAGATGGATACCACCGATTGCGCATTCAGGATAGCACATGCGGATGCCGAAATCGCGCGTGTGGACTTCGGCGAAGTCGTTGTGGGTCAGCGTGTTGATTCGGTTATCACAGAATTCATATCAAATAAAAGCCCATTTCCGGTTGAAATCAAAGAACTTAAGCTTAGCGGAGCTGATGCCTCGAAATTTACATTCAAGGAAAATATTGCTCCGGTCAGACTCGATTCGGGTCAATCAATACGGGTGGAGATATCGTATCTGCCTGATGCTCCTGGGCTTCATACCGCCGATATAGAAATCGGAATTCCCGGCAAAATGGTAACTCAGACAATCCGCGGACGCGGAATATCCACCGGATTGCTTACCGCAGCGCGAATCATAGACTTCAGCGAGGTCGAAACAGACGAATTCCGCGATACGACGATTACGCATATAGTGCGGAATGTCAGCACCAATGTGATCGAAATTGACAGCATATTTATATCCGGCCCTGATGATAATCATTTTGACATAATATCGGGCGGCAATCCGCTCACACTGTCTCCGGGTGACGGCATCGAGATGAAAATTCGCTTTACACCGGAAGACCTAAGCCGCCGCAACGGACTTCTGGAATTCCATTATGACGGAATGCCTGCTCCCGAGCGCATCAACCTGTTCGGTCGCGGAATCAGACCGATAATCGATACAGCGACAATAGGTATCGGTTCGGCGTCCGGCAAGCCCGGCGAGATCGTAGAAATCCCTGTATATATAAAGAATGTCGGAGCCAGTGGCATCCGCGAATCCATACTCGGATTCACCGCCGAGCTCAGCTTTAACGGATCGTTGCTCGAGCCGCTTGATAATATTAAAAATGACGGGATCAGCGGGCTGTTCCGGACAATTACGTTCAATATGCCTTCGGAAATCCCGGCCGACTCCGTACTTACTCGCCTGAAATTCCGCGTGGGACTTGGCACTGACACTACCACAAAGCTCAATCTTATGAATCTGCGGCCAATCGGAATCGGCAAAGTCAGATTATTCCAGGAATCCGGCAGGTTCGACCTGACCGGCATATGCCGCGAAAACGGCGACCGCCTATTCGATCCGCAGGGCAGGATAGTGCTTATGCAAAATCGTCCCAATCCGGCTACCGAAACCACGACGATCGATTTCGAGCTGATCGAGGGCGGGCATACCACGCTCGAGGTGCTCGATCTGCTTGGCCGCCGGATAAAAACGATCACGGACGAATATATGACCCCGGGCAAGTATTCCTACGATATTTCCGTAGCCGGGCTTCCGGCGGGGGTATATCAATATGTGCTTACGACACCGACGGTTACCATATCGCGGCGCATCGAAGTGCAACGATAAAAAAATTATAGCATTTTATTTATACGCCTCCTTTAGGGGGCGTTTTTTATTGTATTAATCATGACTATTGATTAAATTCCGAAAATCTTCCTGCTAATTTCGGAGTACTGCAATGCGAGTCAAATCATTTTTTCTATTAATACTATTATTGATTCCTGTAAATATATACTCCCAGCCCTGCAACGAGGAGACCCACCTTGTGGCGTACTGGAGCTTCGACGATTCGACGGCCAAAGACCACAGCGGCAACGGATTTCATGGCACAATGGTTAATAATCCGACACCGACCGAAGGCGTAATCGGCAAAGCCGCCATGCACTTCATCGGAAAAAATGACTTTGTGTTAAATGACGGCAATATAAGCAATATTGGAAGTCATATCCTGCTGCCTGATATTCCATTCGACCAATATGACGGATTTACAATTTCAATGTGGGTGCGATTTGTAAGCTTTACTGCGCCGGAGGGCGAAACCTTTATTTCATACGGACATCATAACTATGGATGGCTCGGCATTTTCGATATTACTCAATTCGGAATACAGGGCATCCAGTTTGCCGTTGGTGCCGATCTCTCGGGCGCATACCCTATACTGGCGCAATATCCGGAAAACAGATATGATTGGGTGCAATACCTGATGACCTGGGAGAACAACGTATTAAGCGCTTACATCAACGGCGAATTGCAGGGACAAATCAATCAGAATATAAAAGTCGCCGGCCCGAAAGGGGCGCTCGCCAGGCACTGGTGGAATTACCAGGGCGAGGAGCGCACATCCGCTCGCTTCACCGGAGATATCGACGAAGTCAAAATCTATTGCAAGGCCATGAGCGAAGAGGAAGTTCGCAAGCAATACGAGGGATGCAACGAATCGGATAATATACTCGCGATTTCAGGCATTGATGAATCCGGCGTTCTGTTTTTCGTAGATACCGGATTCCATAAATTGAATTGCAAAATGATTTCGATCAGAAATATTTCGCAGCAGGATTATCAGATTAATAATCCTTATATATATAAGAACACGAATTTCTCGATCCCTCAGAGCCAGTTGCCTCTGCTGATTCCCGCAGGCGAATCGCGTCAGCTTCGGGTATGCTACAGTCCCCGCGAAATGGGCCGCCACACCGACACTCTGATGATAAAAGACGTCTGCCACGATAAGATCATTCCCATGAGCGGCAGTATGGAGGTATCAGATGTCGAAATAGCCACCCGCTGCGGTCTGGACCTGCATATTCAGCTCGACGACGTAATCGACGGCGAGGGAATGGTTTGCTCGGATCCCTGGCCGAATCCGGCATCCGGCGAGATTAATATCGATTTTATAGTATCTGCTTCAATCGACAGCCGGGATATCGAATGCGCAGTGTTTAATTCTTTCGGTAACCCATCGGGCACGGGAGAAGTCCTGGTCAATGGACATTCCCGCGATGGTAAATCCTTCGGGCAAATAATATTTAATTCGGCCGATCTGAATTCCGGAATGTATTATATTAAAATCCGGTCGGGGAGTGCCTATCGAGTTTTTCCTGTAAGAATTCTCAAATAAATTGATCTCAAATTTCCATTATTTCCATAAGATGAGTAAATTTGTCTTATGGAAATTTTATTTATTGATAAAATAATCGAAAGTCAGATATGATTCAGGCTATCCGCGGCACCAAAGACCTTCTGCCCGAAGAAATTAACCAATGGCATTTTCTGGAAAGCATTTTCCGCGAGGTGTCCCCATTATACGGATACGAGGAAATCCGCACCCCGATTTTCGAAAAAACCGAGGTATTCGCGCGCGGCATCGGCGAATCCACCGATATTGTCAACAAGGAAATGTACACATTCGAAGACCGCGGCGGCGAATCGATCACTTTGCGCCCGGAAGGCACCGCAGGCATCGTCCGCGCGGCTATTCAGAATTCCATGCCGGCGAAGACCTCGATACTCCGGCTGTGGTATTCCGGCCCCTTCTTCCGATACGAGCGGCCGCAGAAGGGCCGCCTTCGTCAATTTCATCAGTACGGCGCCGAGTGCATTATGAGCGAGCACCCCGAAAGCGATGCCGAGATCATCGCGCTTGCTCTTGCAATATTGCGAAAAGCCCGGATCAGCAATTATAAGTTATTGATTAATTCGCTCGGCAGTGACGAATCGCGCGCCATATACCGTGAAAAATTAATTGAATACCTGCGCGAAAACGAAAACGAACTCTCCGAGGACAGCCGCAAACGGCTCGAAAGCAACCCCTTGCGCGTGCTCGACTCCAAAAACGATGCCGACCGCCGGGTAGCCGAAAATGCGCCTGTGATACTCGATTACCTCGACGAGGAAAGTGCGGCTCATTTCAATATGGTCAAATCAATTTTGGACAAATTGAATATCGAATACGAAATCAACCCCCGGCTGGTGCGCGGACTGGATTATTATTCGCATACCGTGTTCGAGCTGCAGCATCCCGCGTTGGGGTCGCAGGATTCATTCGGCGGCGGCGGGCGTTACAATAAATTGTTCAGCGAGCTTGACGGCAAGCCTCAGCCAGCGGTTGGGTTCGCGCTTGGCATAGAGCGACTTCTAATAATATTGAATGCACAGGATTTAATCCCGGAACCCGGCCCGGCAACGGATGTATATATAGTTACGACCTCGCCGGAGATGAATCCTCCCGCTATGCAGGTAGCCGAAAAATTACGCGGTATGGGTCTGAGAATAACATTCGATCTTAACCGTCGTTCCATAAAGGCTCAGTTCCGCGAGGCAAACAAGCTTAACGCTCGATATACCATTGTGATCGGCGAGGACGAGATTGCCCGGGGAGTTGTCCAGGTCAAGGATATGGCCAGCGGCGAGCAGTCCGCTTGCAATTTGAGCTCTATAGATCAATATAAATATTTTTAAAAAAATAAATGAATCTGATAGACAGGATCCGCAGTTCTCATATGTTCGACAGGACGCTGTCCAAATGGCAGCTGAAGCTGATCTTTTCGTTCGTTGCGTTCGGAATTGTGCTTGCTGTGATTTTGTTTACCCAGCTGTTGGTGGACGAGCTTATCCGCCGCGAGCAGCGTATAATTAATTTATATGCAAGCATTTACGAGCTTTATTCTAATCCCGCAACCGAGCTGAATGACTGGTTTTTGCTGGATAAGATTACCCCGACGATCACGTTCCCGATGATCAGCACCAAGGCCAACGACGAGCCGAATTATCCATTCGAGCAATATACTCTGAATGTCGAGCTCGACACAACGCTGTCGCTATCCGATCAGCGCGAAAAGCTGAGCAATATGATTCAAAAAATGGGCGACACCTATCCGCCTATTATCGTTCGCGACCGCGAAGGCAAGATTCTGACTAAATTCTATTATTACCACTCATCGATGATCGAGAAGCTGCGCTATTTCCCGTATGTGGCAATATTTGCGATTGCGGCGTTCATCGCCGTCGGATATATCGCCTTCAGCAATATCCGCCGCAACGAGGAGTCGAAGGTCTGGGTCGGCATGGCCAAAGAGGCTGCCCACCAGCTCGGGACACCGCTGTCGAGTCTGCTCGCATGGCTGGAGATATTAAAGCTCAATCGCGATAATCCTCAGGCGATTACCGAGTCGATTCCCGAAATGGAGAAGGACATCACACGGCTGAGCTCAATTGCTACTCGATTCTCGAAAATCGGAAGCATGCCCGCAAAGAAAATTGAAAACATCGCCTCGCTTATCGAGAAGGTTTGCCAGTATTCCGAACGCCGCCTGCCGAATATCGGCAAGAAGATCGAGGTCGTCCGCGAGCTGGATTATCTGATCAAAGCCGAAGTCAACAACGACCTGTTCGAATGGGTAATCGAGAATCTGATCAAGAATGCCGCCGAAGCGATCGACAACAAACAGGGCACAATCGAAATAAAAATGGAATTGCGCCAGCGCCGGAAAATCCACATCTCCGTGCGCGACAGCGGCAAGGGTATGACTCATCGCCAGCGCCGACAGGTCTTTTATCCCGGATTTACTACCAAGAAACGCGGCTGGGGACTCGGGCTAAGCCTGAGCAAGAGAATTATCGAGGAATATCACGACGGCAGGATATATATAAAGGAAACCTCGGTCAACAAGGGTACGGAATTCGTGATCGAACTGCCCGCGCACGTCAGTAGTTTGACTCATCGCGCCACCGTATGATCCGCCAGGGATCGGCGCTGTGTTCGCGTACCAGCCTTAGGTCGGCCCGGCCGGTGATGGTTACGATATCCGTCGGATCGAATACGATCGTAAGATTAAATCCGCGGGAAATATCCTGAACCAGGCTGTCGCCGATTGCTATTACCACATCATTCCAGATAAGATCGAGATTCTGAGTAGCCTGAAAAAAACGGGAGGTGGAGATCATATCTTCCTCGCGCCCCCATGATTCGTCGACGCCTTTGTCATAATTGCGGAATATGAATGTAAAATTCGGATGCAGCAGATTCCCATAAACCACCGTATCCTTGAATGTATAAGCATATCGGAAATTTTTGAATACGCCTTCGATTTTGGTCTGATCTCCGAGCACAGCATTCTCGGCGGGCTGGTCGTTTAGAGCAGGGGCAAATGGATTGGTGCATGCAACAGCGATCAGCGCAATTATCAGCATAATCGGCGATATATGGCGAAATCGTAACATTAATTATATGTCCCGGCTTTGAGTATGCTCCAGGTATTGGCGATTGTGTCCGACTCGATTTTCGTATCGACCCAGCGATTGATAAACCAGTTACCATTGTCGGGCGTAACTATTGTAATCTGCGCAGTACCCGAGAATTCCCGCGGGAGCGCGTCGTAGTTATGCCCGGCGAATATTTTATAATCCGCCGTGAACAGCGCCGAATCCGGAGGCATAAAGTCAAAATGCGGATTGCTCCAGATCAGGCCCAGAGTATCTTCCGCGGGAACCGCGGAAATCAGCGAAATAAAGTAGCTCTCCTCGTGCTGGACGCCCCAATCGTCGAATAGCGAGGGATAGCGGCCGTCTGCCTCAGCCGAGGGCAGGAAAAAGAAGGGCGCAATCCGGCCGGTTGTCGAATCCAGGAAACAGACCCGGTATTGCCCCGAATTTTTGCTGATAAAAGCATTCGTGAAATTATTAATTACAACCGCAGCCGAGGTCGGAGGGTAGAACGTGGGCAGCGAGCTGTCCGGCTGTTCGGGCGACCGGGTAGAGAAAAGCTCGCATCCGGCCAGCCCGAAAATAAGCGTAATATATATATATATTAATGGCTTCATAGATTTACTTCACACAATTATTCTGCCCTCGAGCGCACGGGATAGCGTTGCTTCGTCCGAAAACTCCAGCGCCGAGCCCATAGGCACTCCGCTTGCAATACGCGATACTTTTACTTCGAGCGGCTTAAGTATTTTGCCGATGTATTGCGTTGTTACTTCGCCCTCGACGCTTGGGTTGAGCGCGAGAATGATCTCCTGGGCTTCGGTCGAGCGCTCGATTAATTCCTTAATTTTCAATTCATTGGGCGTAATTCCCTCCAGCGGGTTTAATACTCCGTGCAGCACGTGATAAAGCCCGAAGAACTCGTTGGTTTTCTCGATAGCCAGCACATCCGAAGGCTGCTCGACCACGCAGATCGTCGTGCGGTCGCGCTTATGCGATGCGCAAATCGGACAGGGGTCGCTCTCGGTATAATTGAAGCATACCGAGCAGAATTTGACCCGACGCTTGAGTTCCACTATCGATTCGGCAAACTTTTCGCTGAATTCCCCGGACTGCTTTAGCATATAATAGGTCAGTCGCTGTGCGGTCTTTCTTCCAATCGTTGGCAGAGACGAAAACATCTCGACCCCTTTTTCAATCGAATCTGATGTATATATCATTTTTCCGGATTATTAAGTTCTTT
>CAZEMR010000089.1:0-11538 GCA_964513465.1 uncultured Hyphomicrobiales bacterium | reverse complement strand
AATAATGCGGCGCACGAATGATTCGAAACGCCGCATTTTTTAATTTATCAGTCCATTTTTAATAGCGGGAGCACTTTCTCCTGAATCTCGCCAAAGACCTCGACTTTGCCTTCGTTGGTGACGACTACGTCGATTTCGGTGCGGAAGCCAAGCTTGCGGTCGGGCATATATATACCCGGCTCGAGAGAGAAGCAGCTTCCCTTGATTATCCGGCGCTCGTCTTTGGTTTCGAGGTTGTCGATGTGGGCGCCGTTGCCGTGGACTTCCTCGCCGATGTTGTGACCTGTGCGGTGGATGAAGTATTCGCCTAAGTTGGCTTCGCGGACGACGTCGCGGACGGCGTCATCGACCTGCCAGCCGTGGATTTCGCGGCCTTCGGCGAATGCCGTGCGCACCATCTCGAGTCCGCGGTCGCGTGCGCGGCGGATTACCTGGAAGTAATTTTCGACTTCTTCGGGGACTTCTTCGCCGATATAACCCATCCATGTTACGTCATAATAGATATTTCCGGCGGTGGCCTTTTTTGCCCAGAGATCGATCAGCACAACGTCGCCTTCTTTCATTTCGTCGCTGTTCTGCGGCGTTGGCTCGAAATGCGGATCGGCGGCGTGGGTATTGACGGCAACGACCGGGCCGTCTTCCCAGGTCATATCGTTTTTGCGCATCAGGTCGTGCATAAATGCCTGAATTTCATACTCTTTCGGGTTCTGGCCGTTGCGGATTCGTTTTGCGATTTCGGCGAATGCCTCGTTTTTGACCATCTGCATTACCTTGCCTGCCTCGGAGTGGCTGCGGATGTCGTCGTCGGTCAGGTGCGATTCGAACATGCTCACCAGATCGGCGCTGGATACGACTTCGGGGCCGAAACTCCGCACCAGCTCGACGGTTCCGCCATCGACGATCGAGACGTAGGGGATGGCGTTATCCGGGGAATACTGCATTGCTACTTTGCCCGCGCCCTTGAGTATTTCGGCGAGCAGTTCGTGCTGCTGCTTCCAGGGCAGGTAGATATGTTTTTTGCCGGGCAGGTGGTCGCATTTCCAGGGTTCGATTGCGTGCACCAGCTTCTGGGGTTCGCCCTCGGCGGGGATATAATAGAACCAGCGGCGCGATGTAAAGCGCTTGGCGTCCATCTGCAGAATGCGAGCGGCTATTGCGTCGCGGTTGTGAAAATCGTAAAACAGCCAGCCATCCATGCCGGCGTCTTTCAATGCTTTTTGAATTGCATTAATGTCCATTTTTTTATACCTTGATTTCTGAGAATAAAATTGATATGGGAAAGTATCTATATATCGGTTTTGTGGTTAAATTCCAAAATAAATTATGAAAAATGATGGAGAATCTTTGCAAATATTATATTTTTTTAAAATAATAAATTTACATATTTTGGAATTTTGCATTCGCAGAATTCAATTATTTATGGATTTTCATGCAAGTTAATTTGATAAATATAAGGAGTTAATCATGGCACACAATCCGGCAAATAAAGTCCAGGACCACCTGGTCTTCGGCGAGTTCGGAGGGGTGAATCCATCGATCACGGATTCGTCTACGTTTACTTTTTTGACAATCGCAAAAATGAAGGAAATGTTCGACGAGGGCATCGAGGGCTGCTTTCTGTATTCGCGGCACATGAACCCATCGAACGACAATCTTGGCCGAGCGCTTGCTCAGATGGAGGGCGCCGAGGCCGGTAAAGTAACTGCTTCGGGTATGAGCGCAATCGCCTGCGCTATACTCCAGATTTGTAATGCGGGAGACGAAATTGTTTCCAGCCGCACGGTTTATGGCGGCACTTATGCGATTCTGAAGAATTTTTTCCCGAAATTCAATATTAATACTAAATTTGTGGATATTACCGATTTAGAAAAAGTCGAAGCGGCGATAACCCCCAACACCAAAGTGATTTACACCGAAACAATCAGCAATCCGCTGCTCGAGGTTGCCGATCTCGAAAAGCTGCGCGCACTGGCAGATAAGCATGGCATTAAGCTGATTGTGGACAATACGTTCAGCCCGATGATTGTGCTGCCGATGAATTTCGGCGCCCACATCGTGGTTTATAGCCTGACCAAATATATCAACGGCGCCAGCGATACGGTCGGCGGCGCGATACTCGGCAAAAAGGATTATGTCCACAGCCTGCTCGATCTGCACGAGGGCGCGGTAATGCTGCTTGGCCCGACAATGGACAGCCTGCGTTCGTCGAGTATATATAAAAATCTGCGGACGCTTCATATTCGTATGCACCAGCACAGCCGCAACGGGATGTTTATCGCCGAAGAGCTCGAAAAATCGGGCATCAAGGTGTTTTATCCCGGGCTTAAGTCGCATCCGCAGCACGAGCTTATGAAGAAAATGCTCACGCCCGGATATGGCTTTGGCGGAATGATAACAGTCGACGCAAAGGACGAGGAAACCGCCAACCAGCTGATGATGCGCATGCAACAGGAGATGATCGGATACGTAGCGGTAAGTCTCGGATTTTACAAGACATTGTTCAGTTCGCCGGGCAGCAGCACATCGTCGGAAATCCCCAAAGAGGAGCAGGCCGCAATGGGTATGACGCCCGGCCTGGTGAGGTTCTCGATCGGGCTGGACGACGACATCCAGCGCACGCTCGACGGAATCAAAAAGTGCATGAAAGACGTCGGACTTTTATAAATCGCAAAATAATTGGGGGCCAGCGAGGCCCCCATTTCTATATATATAATAATGTTATGGTTTTTATGAAAAAACTGCCCGATTATCTGATCGAGAAATATTCGGAGCTTGCTCCGCAAATCCGCCGGCGGCTGGAGGAATTCGCCGCTATTCGCCCGGAGCAGTACTTCTATGAATTGTGCTACTGCATCTGCACACCGCAATCGAAAGCTAAGAACGCCGCGCGGGTGCAGGCCTACCTCGGTAACCATGATTTCCTCGATCGGCCTTTCGATCCGGCGCCGATACTGCGAAGCCCCGAGAATTATATTCGCTTTCATAATCAGAAGTCAGAGCGCCTGCTGCGCGCGCGGGTGCAGTATCCGGAGATATATCAGATGCTTACGTCTGAATTTTCGTCACTCGAAAAGCGGCTCTGGCTGGCGGATAACCTCAAGGGATTCGGTATGAAGGAGGCCTCGCATTTCCTGCGGAACACTGGCCACCGGGGCTTAGCGATACTCGACCGGCATGTGCTGAAGCACCTCGTGGGCTGCGGTGTATTCCGCGAAGTGCCGAATATAAGCGGGCGAAAGCGCTATCTGGAGGTCGAGCTGGCCTTCCATGAATTTGCGCTCGGTGTGGGGATAAATGTCGACGAGCTGGACATCTTATTCTGGAGCTGGGAGACCGGCGAAATTCTGAAATAATTATCCAAAAAGCCTTTTCGGGGCAAAAACTTATCGCGAAAATTTGCTTACCATTTTCAATTCTCATATATTTGTAATTCTGGATATTAGGGATAAAATGTCAGTATCCGCTTTTGGCTTGTTGCAGGGCGGGACTTTTTTATTTTTTAGTTGGTGTATCCACAGTAAATATATTATATTTCAAATAATTATTAATTAAATGAAGGATTGAAAGAATGGATAAGCAGCGCAAACCATGGGCCGAACCATATAAAATCAAAGTGGTAGAGCCCCTGAAAGTGACAACACGTGAATATCGCGAGGAAAAGGTAAAAGAAGCAGGATACAACACATTTCTTTTGAAATCCGAAGATGTATATATCGATCTTCTGACCGACAGCGGCACCAACGCCATGAGCGATTATCAGTGGGCCGGAATGATGCTGGGCGACGAAGCCTATGCAGGCAGCAAAAACTATTACTACCTCGAAGACAACGTCCGTAAGTTTTATGGATATAAATACTTAGTACCCACACACCAGGGCCGCGGCGCCGAGCATATGCTCTCGCAGTCGCTGATCAAAGAGGGCGATTTTGTGCCCGGCAACATGTACTTTACGACGACTCGTCTGCATCAGGAGCTCGCCGGCGGTACCTTCGTGGACGTCATCATCGACGAAGCCCACGATTCGCAGAAAGAGCACCCCTTCAAAGGCAATGTCGATCTTAATAAATTCGAAGCGCTTATCAAAAAAGTCGGCGCAGACAAGATTCCTTATATCACAGTCGGCGCACCGGTGAACATGGCCGGCGGACAGCCCGTATCGATGGAAAACATCAAAGCAGTCAACGAAATTGCCCACAAAAATGGCATCAAAGTCGTGCTTGACGCCACCCGCAACATGGAGAACGCATACTTCATCCAGCAGCGCGAGGAAGGCTATGCAAATAAATCAGTTGCAGAAATCCACAAAGAATTCTGCTCGTATTCCGACGCAGCCACAATGAGCGCCAAGAAAGACCTTCTGGTCAATATCGGCGGATTTGTTGCTGTCAACGACTACGATCTCTTCGAAGAGCTGCGCAATATGGTCGTCGTTTACGAAGGTCTGCATACATACGGCGGTCTGGCCGGACGCGACCTCGAAGCAATGGCACGCGGTATGGAAGAAGCCATCCAGGATCAGAATATCTCCGCCCGCGTCAACCAGGTGAAATACTTCGGCGATCTGCTGATCGAAGCCGGCATCCCGGTCGTTCGCCCAATCGGTGGCCATGCGGTATTTCTGGATGCCAAGGCATTCTACGATCATCTGCCTCAGGATCAGTTCCCGGCCCAGGCTCTCGCAGCCGATCTCTACGTCGAATCCGGAGTCCGCGCAATGGAACGCGGTGTCGTTTCGGCGGGCCGCAACAAAGAAACCGGCGAACACAATTTCCCGAAACTCGAGCTTGTGCGCCTGACAATCCCGCGCCGAGTCTATACCCAGTCACATTTCGATGTGGCTGCCGAAGCGGTCAAGGATCTTTACGCAAAACGCCACGAAGCCAAAGGCCTCAAAATGGTTTACGAACCCAAGTATCTGCGTTTCTTCCAGGGCAGATTCGAGCGTATGGACTAATTTTTTCGGAAGAATTTCATATATTGATCTGTGCGGTCCGGCAATTGGGCAGCACAGATTTTTTTTGATTATTTAAAATATTGAATTATATATTTATGAAAACATTGGTTCTGCGGATAGAATACGATGGCGCCAGCTATGCCGGATGGCAGCGCCAGCCCAATGCGATGACAGTGCAGGAGGCCGTAGAGACAGCGCTTATGCGTATTTCCGGCGATAAGCTCAATGCCATAGCAGCCGGACGCACCGATTCGGGGGTGCACGCACGCGGACAGGTAACCCATACGTATTTAAATAAGGAATTCCCCGTTCGCGAGGAAAAAATCCGCAAAGCCATGAACGCCAATCTTCCGCGGGACATCCGTATCAACGGCGCGGCGATAATCAATCGGAAATTCAATGCCCGCTTCGACGCATCAGCCCGCGAGTATTCATACAGCATAATCACGCGCGATTCCGTATTTCTGAATCATTTCGCGACTTATTACAAATTTCCGATCAATCCTGAGCTGATGAATGGCGCGGCCGAGTTATTCGTCGGCAGCCACGATTTTACCTCATTTTCAAAATTTAATGCCGAAACAAAGCACTACGTCTGCAATGTGGACATCTGCCGCTGGGAGCGCGTCGAACCAATAATGTGGCGGCTTACTATCCGCGCCGACCGCTTCGTATACGGGATGGTACGCGGTGTGACCGGCGCAATGCTCGACTTTGCCCGCGGCAAGCGCTCGATCGGCAGCATCCGCCGGGCGCTGGATAATCCCTCGCGCGAAGGCCAGTCGCCGCTTGCGCCGCCGGAGGGACTCACCCTCGAAAAAATTTTTTACCCCCCGGATTTAGATTTATTCAAATAAAATTATATATTAATATGCCATTAACCGCAGTAAATCGGATTGTCAATTCATCTTTGAAATAAATTTATCCGGAAATGATCATGAAAAAAATACTGAATTTCTCTGGCCGACTTCTGATTATCCTGATGATCGGGATGATCGCTCCGGCTTTTCAGAGTTGTGAGGACCCGCTCTCGGTTAATATCTTTCCCGTATCGAGGGACGTCGAGCTTGGCAAAGAACTCGATCGCCAGATTCGCAGCAACCCATCGGAATTCCCGATACTAAATAATAAAACAATTACACAGTACCTTCAGAATATGGTCGATTCGATCGTTTTGTCGCCGATGATCGACTACCGCAATCGGTTTGCTTACACCGTGACTGTGATAGACGACGACGAAACGGTCAATGCGTTCGCAGCGCCTGGCGGCTATCTGTATGTATATACGGGGCTTATGAAGTTTCTGGATAACGAGGCCACCATGGCCGGCATATTAGCCCATGAGGTTGCCCACGCAGAGCTGCGCCACGCAACTCAGCGAATCACAAAGGCTTATGGAGCGCAATTTCTGGCGAATCTGCTGCTCGGCGACGATCCTTCGCAGCTCGAAACGGTCGTCGGCGAGATTCTGACCAATCTGGCCCTCCTCAAAAACAGCCGCGACGACGAATACGAAGCAGATGAATACTCGTTCAATTACTTGCAATCGACGCGCTGGTATCCGGGCGGAATTATATTTTTCTTCGAAAAGGTAGACCAGGACCGCGATGCCGGATTTTTGCAGGAGCTATTATCGACGCATCCGCTGCCCCAGGACAGAATGCAGAAGATGGAGCAGATGATCAATAATGCCGGGCTTCCCGATCCGGACGAAGGAAATTTGTTTACGCAAAGATATATTCAGTATAGGAGTATGCTTCCGTAATTAATAGATATTAAAGGATATAAAAAATAAAAGGCTATGAAAACATACGACAAAAT
The DNA here is from genome assembly GCA_964513465.1 of uncultured Hyphomicrobiales bacterium. Lineage (GTDB taxonomy): Bacteria > Bacteroidota > Ignavibacteria > Kapaibacteriales > UBA2268 > CAZEMR01. The sequence goes on along the minus strand of CAZEMR010000089.1, from coordinate 4,763 downwards.
AATCAAAGCAAGCGAAAAAAATAAATCCCGGCTGTGCGTAGGGCTTGATACGGATATTCTGAAAATTCCGCATTTCTTGCGTGATGTGCCCGGCGGGATGCTGCTGTTCAATCGATCAATAATCGAAACAACCCGCGATCTGGTATGCGCTTACAAAATAAATTTCGCGTTTTATGAAAGATATGGCCGCAACGGATTCGATATTATCGAAAAAACCATCGACGCAATTCCGAAAGATATCGTCATAATCGCAGACGCAAAGCGCGGCGACATCGGCAATACATCCAAATTTTATTCTACTGCGATTCTGGATCGCTTCGGCGCTGATGCGATTACCGTAAATCCATACATGGGAAAAGATTCCGTGTCTCCCTTCCTCGAGGAAAAGGAAAAAATGGTCTTCCTTTTGGCGCTTACGTCCAACCCCGGATCGGCTGATTTCCAGAAGCTGGAGTCCGAAGGCAAGCCGATCTATCGCCACGTTGTCGAAAAATCTCTCACTTGGGCCGACCGCGCCAATCTGGGATATGTTGTCGGAGCGACGTATCCGGAAGAACTGGCTTCGATCCGCGAGATAGCGAAAAATAATATGCTGCTGATACCCGGAGTCGGCGCCCAGGGCGGCGACATCGCCGCTACGATGAAGGCAAACGGCAACGGCCCGGCGATTGTCAATGTTTCGCGCGGAATAATCTTTGCCTCTGACAAAGTGGATTTTGCCGAAAAAGCCCGCGAAAAAGCTAAACAATACCGCGATATGATCGGCGGTTTATAAGCTCTGGCAGCGCGAGCATATATATGTTGAGCGCCCGCCGACTTCGAGCTTTTCGACCTCGCCGCCGCATTTCGGGCAGGATGTGCCTTCTTCCCGGCGGGGGATGAGGAAGTTATCCGGGAATTTGCGCACGTTCCCGGCGATGGCTTCGTCGAATACTTTCTGCATCTTTTCGTAAATATGCCGGACGTCGTCGTCGCTCAAATCGCTGATTTTGGTTTCGGGATGGATGCGCGCATGGAATAATATTTCGTCGGAATAAATATTTCCAATGCCCGAAATCAGACTCTGATCCATCAAAGCGGTTTTGATCATACCGCGTTTGGATTTGATTTTTTCTACAAAATCGGATTCGGACAGCCGGTATGCGTCCGGGCCTATGTTATTGTCCGAGCAGTACTTATCGGGGCTTTCGGATAGGTCGATCTTGCCCAGCATCCTCTGGCTGACGTATGCGAGCGAATAGCCGTTTTCGAGATGAAACAGCACGCGCTGGTGCTCGTCGCGCTCTTCGTCATTTTTGAAATATTTCACATTTCCGCTCATCCCGAAGTGCATCATCAGCCAGCCCGAGCCGTAGTCGAGAAATAAATATTTTCCGTGGCGATGTGTCTCGCTGAATTTTTTATCTTTTAATTCGGTTTTTAATTTGTCATTATCGGGTTCGACCACGCGGTCTTCGGTGATCTCGACTTCGTCAATTTTTTTGTGCAGGGCAGTCGAATCGATATATTTTTTATAAACCTCTAAATCCGGCAATTCAGGCATAGATACTCCATTATTTATTTATTAATTTCTTGAATTCGTTTTCGTCGATTATTTCCACGTCCTCTTCGTCTTTGGCATCGTCGAGCTTGCTGCCGGGGGCTTCGCCGGCCACGAGGTAGTCCGTTTCGCCGCTGACGCTCGATGTGGCGCGGCCTCCGAGGTCTTCGACCGTGCGCTTTGCCTCGTCGCGTGTGAAGTCGGCCAGCCCGCCGGTGAATACGAATTTTTTGCCTTCGAGCGGCTGCTCTTCCTCGCCGGGCATATCATCTACCTCGACTCCCTGATCGAGCAATTCGTCGATCACATCGAGATTATTTTCATCATTAAAAAATTCATAAAGGCTGGTGGCGATTTCAGGGCCGATCTCGTCGATTTTTTTGAAGTCGCGTTTTTTCGCATTGCGAATATTATCCAGGGTGCGGAACTGCCGGGCGACAACCTGCGAGATATGCCGGCCGCAGTGCCTGATGCCCAGCGCGTAGAGGAATCGGTCGAGCCGCGCCTCCTTCGCATTTTGGATTGATTCGTATAAATTTATGGCGGATTTTTCGGCGAATCCCTCCAGCTCTTCGAGATCGTTCTTGTCTAATTTATATAAATCGGAAACATCTTCAACTCCGTGATTATCAACAAGATCGGAGACGGTCTCTTCGCCGAGATGATCTATGTTCATTGCATCGCGCGAAGCATAATGTTCGATATTTCCCTTGACCTGCGCCGGGCAGGCGAGATGGTTCGGGCAGATGAAATACGCCCCCTCGCGGATTATATCGGTATCGCAAACGGGGCATTGCTTCGGCATTTTGAATTTTTTACCGCGTTTGCGGCCACGCTCTTTTATGCGCTCCTCGACCTCGGGGATGACGTCGCCCGCTCGTACGACGCGGACTTTATCGCCGGAGCGGAGGTCTTTTTTGCGGACTTCGTCGCGGTTGTGGAGAGTGGCCCGGCTCACGGTGACGCCGCCGACGTTGACCGGATCGAGCAGCGCCACAGGGGTGAGCATACCCGTGCGGCCAACCTGGACGACGATTTCTCGCAGGCGGGTGACCTCGCGGCGAGGCTCGAATTTCCACGCGTGCGCCCATTTCGGACTGCGGTGGCGAGCGCCCATTTTTTTCCGCTTTTCGAGGTCGTTTAATTTAATTACGATTCCATCGATTTCGTAGTCGAGGTCGTCGCGGCGTTCGGCCATTTTTTCGTGATATTTCTTGATTTTTTTGAATGATTTGGCCGATTTCATGTCATCATTAATTTTTAATCCCCATTCGGGTAATTTTGCGATAGCCTCGCTGTGGTCGTTGATTTTCACCCCCTTTATTTTCATAATATCATAAAAGAAGATGTCGAGCGGTTTATCGGCGACGTTTTTGGGATCGAGCTGGCGAACCATGCCGGCTGCGGCATTGCGGGGATTGGCGAAGGCGTTCTCGCCCTTTTCAGTGAGCTTTTTGTTAATCTCGCGGAATCCGTCTTTTGGCATATATATTTCGCCGCGGACAGCGAGGTATTTTGGGATATCCCCTTCCTTGCGCAGGCGGAGCGGGACGCTGCCGATGGTTTTGACGTTGTCGGTGATGTCCTCGCCGGTTTTGCCGTCGCCACGGGTGGCGGCGCGCTGCAATTTGCCCTTTTTGTAAATAATTTCGACCGAGAGGCCGTCGAATTTTGGCTCGAGTGTGAATTTCGGCGAATCGACTGCGTCATTGACGTCGTCGTAAAAATCTTTGATCTCACCCTCCTCTATCGATGCGTTCAGGCTTAGCATTTTACGGGCGTGTTTTACTTTTTTGAGCTTGTCCATCGGCCTGCCGCCGATTTTTTGGGTGGGGGAGTCTTCGGATTTATATTTGGGGAATTCGCGTTCGAGGTCTTCGAGGCGATGAAATAATTTGTCGTATTTGGCATCGCTGATTGCAGGGTCGTTTTTGACATAATAGCGGTAGTCGTGGTATTCGATTCCCTCGCGGAGAGCCTCGATCTGCTTTTGGGCTTCATTTTCGGATAATTCATCCACCGGCTTGAAATCGGTGTCGGGGTTTTGTTTGTAATTCATTGTGATATAAATGCATTATGAGAAATATTCAAAGTAATTTTTTTAGCTCCGTCCACGTGCGGGTGTTGACCACATCGCTCTTTTCGAGCCAGCCGCGCCGTGCGTAGGCCACAGAATTGCGCATGAAATCGAGGTCCTGGGTCGAATGCGAATCGGTGCCGATTGCGATTTTGACGCCGGCTTCTTTGGCTGCCTTGCAGTGGACGTCGTCGAGATCGAAACGCTGAGGATTGCCGTTCATTTCGAGAAAAATGCCGCGCTCTTTGGCCTTTTCGAGAATTTTGTCGAAGTCCATCGGATAGGGCTCGCGCTCGTTTATCTTTTTCCCGAATGGGTGGGCGATTGCGTTAACATGTTTATTATCCATGGCTTTAAGCATGCGTCTGGTCATCTTTTCCTCGGGCATATCGAAATTATAATGCACGGCCGCGAGCACGTAGTCGAGTCGTTTGAGCACATCGTCCGGCAAGTCGAGCTCGCCGCTTTCGAGGATGTCCACCTCGACGCCCTTCATTATTTTAAAATTATGATAATCTTCGTTAATTTCCTCGATCTCGTCGGTATGCTTCCGCAGCTCGTCCGCGCCAAGTCCCCCAGCCACATGCACTTCCTTGGAGTGCTCTGTGATTGCGATATACGAATATCCGCGGTCGCGGGCGGCGTCGGCCATCTCGCGGATAGTGTTTTTTCCGTCGGTGGCTTTGGTGTGGGCGTGCAGCTCGCCTTTGATGTTATCCATGGTGACGAGGTCGGGCAGCTTGCCGTCCTTTGCGGCATCGATTTCGCCGCGGTTTTCGCGCAGTTCCGGGGGGATATATATAAGGCCGAGTTTGTCGTAAACCTCTTTCTCGGATTTGCCTGCGATGCGGTCGTCGCCGTCGAAGAGCCCGTATTCGTTGAGTTTCCAGTCGTTATCCTGCGCAATTTTGCGGAGCCCGACGTTGTGCTCTTTCGAGCCGGTGAAATACATCAGCGCTGCGCCGTAGTTGACTTCGTGGACGCGTCGCAGGTCTACCTGCAGCCCCGACATGAGAAGGATCGTCGATTCTTTGTCGCCTTTGGAAATAATGGAATCGACTTGGTGAGATTTTGTTTATTTGTCCACTATTTCAGTGCGGCGTTGGACGCTGACGAGGATCTCCACATCGCCGACGCTGCGACAGG
>CAZEMR010000088.1:0-11605 GCA_964513465.1 uncultured Hyphomicrobiales bacterium | reverse complement strand
CGAAATATCTGCATTGATTCTAACCAAAAAAAAGCCCCGCATGCGGCAGGGCTTTTTGAGTGGGATTGAGAGTGTATATGAGGCAATTATTCTATGATCACCCGCTGTACGGCCTGTTCGCCGTTGGGGGTCTGGATCGAAATCAGATACATGCCCGGCTCCGGATTGCCCAGCGCATACAGCATTGTGTGGGCGCCCGCTCCGAGCGCGGGGTATTTGCCCAGCTCGCGGATGCGGCGGCCAAACATATCGTGCAGGCTGACCGTCACGTCGCGCGATTCGGCGAGCGAAAATTCGACGCTGACGTCGCTTGCCGCCGGGTTGGGATATACCTTCAGGTGGCGGACGTCGCCCGAGCAGCCGCGCCAGATGTCGAGGAACGGCTCGCCGCCGGTTTCGGGATACATCTCGCAGTAGTCGGCGTTGCCGGCCAGGGCCTGCAGCTCGGGTTCGAGCGTTGCGCGGACGTCACCGGGAAGTCGGTCGATAATGTCCGTGGTGGGCTCGAGCCAAAGTATATAGTCAATGCCGCCGCCGTCGAGATCGACCGCAATCGGCAGCATTTGATTGATTTTTTCGAATTCGTCGAGCTGGCGCTCGAGGGCGAGCAGGTCGTCCATCACGCCGTCGAGCATCAGCGAAATACTCGAATCGCTGGAAGCGGTGATTTTCTTATCCGAAAATGCATTTTCAATAATCCTGTGTTTCATATCCGAATCTTCCAATATTTCCGGATTCCACTGAATCGCGGAATTACGGATCGTGTCGATCTTCACATTAACGCTGATTCCTGAGTTTTCGATATTTCCCCAGTCTCCGAGCTGTTCGGAGATTATCGCATTAATTTTCTTTTGCAATTCCTTTTTGGAAATATTTCCGCTGTTGGCGTTTTCAATCATGCTGTGATAATCCGCCACAAGCGAATCCGCCATCCGGCTCAGCTTCGACGTATAGACCTCGACTTCGTTGAAGGCATAATTCTTCATTCGTGGTACGAACATCACCTTCATACCTTTAGGAAAGCCGTATTCTTCGAGTGATTCCTCGACTAATTGATTGATCACAGGATCAATCCCTGCGTCGGAATTCATATCAATATGTGCGTCATTAAATATAATAATCTGCTGAGTCTCGCGCATCAGATCCTTATTGAGCTTGAATTTGTGAATCGATTTATTCTCGCCTTCGGGATATTCGCTTTCGATTTTCTGCACCTGGGCAAGGCTGTCTTTGCCGTTTATTCTGACCTGCTTGCTCAATATCCGCACCTGGCTGGACGGGGTAGACGATATTTCCATCTTCTCATCAGCCGGGAAAATATTGCTTGCCCGCATGTGGATTTTCTGACCATTTTTGAAATATGTGGCAAGTATATTACTATTGTCTTTGGCCAGCGCACCCAGGCGGCGGTTGCCCTCGGCATCGGTGATGAAGCGCACCGGCACGTCCGGCAGATCGTCCGTTTCGCCAAATTGGGTATTGATATTGTCATCGGCCAGCTCGATCATTAACGGATTGTCGTTGTCCTTATACGTCACGAATTTAATTGAATTGCCTTCGCCGAAGATGACTCCGAGCTGTTCGAGCTGAGCGCGGTCGAGCTCGACCATGCGCACGCCCTTTACCTCGTGCTTCGGCGGGGCGATATCTTTTTTGAATTTATTCGCAATTCCTGTAAGTGCTCTATTCGTATTCTGATTATTCTGTGTATCGTCTTGTTGCATAGCCTCTTCGACGCGTGCGAGATCGACGTTGCCTGACTGGATTTGTCCATCCGATGCGTCCGAATGCGGCTGGTTCTGCTGTTTGGTGATTTCCTGGCTGGTTGCTGCTTGTGTGCGCGCTTGCTGGATTGGTGCATCGTTGTCGGGCAGAGCTGCGTTATAGCCGATCATAACAGCGGCGGCAGCGGCTGCAAGCGAGAGTGTTATCATATTCATCGGGCCGTTTCCTTTTATTTTATTAAAAAATCCGGAAGCCGGACCGCCTGCCGGAGCGTTCTCCACGAGACTGCGCGCTTCGTCGCTGGATACGATATCTTCGGCGCGGCGGGCTTCCGCAAAATATTCTTCGAGTGTTGGTTTGTTTTTCATGATTCTATACCTTCAGGCTGTAATTATTCGAAACTTTTAATTGCGAAGCGTCGTTTTCGTCAGATGGCGCATAAGCCGCGCGAAGATCGATCGAGCGGTCGGCGTCGGTCGCACCGAGCAGTTCGGCCAGCCGCTGGCGGCCTCTGCGCAGGCGCGATTTCACTCCCGAGAGCGATCCGCCCTGGATTTCCTGAATCTCATTGAGCGTAAATCCCGATATTTCGAAAAGAACGATTGCTTCGTGCTGCTTGCGGGGCAATTTTGCCAGAGCCTCGTATAGTGCCGCAATGTCCACCCTCGATTCGGGCGACTGCCCGCCGTCGGGCATATTTGCGGCCATTTCCTCGTCGTAGCCGCCGAATATTCTGGCGCGCCACATGTTACGCTTCCTGAGCCTGCTTGCTATTGAAAATAAATATGCCGGGAATGCCTGCCGGTCGCGGATTTTTTCGAAATTTTCATAGGCGAGCAGAATAGTCTCGCTCATAAGGTCGCGGGCGTCGTCATCATTCCGCGTCATTGCCCGGGCAAACAATGACAGACGCCTGCGAACCGGCTCCAGCAAGCATAAAAATTGTTCCTGTTTTTCTTTTATTTCCATTTTTCAGTCTCTTTATTTTTGCGTCTCAAAGAATAGGAGTCACAGCCCGCGGAAAAGTTTCATTGCTTTTTCAGATTTTTTCCGATTACTATGCAAAATATTGCAAAGGGCAGCGTTATAAACCCGCTTATGGTATTGAAAAACTGCACTCCGGTGTCCTTCATCGGCACCCCGATCAGGCCGATAATAGCCGTTATGCCCGCGGAATACAAGAGCCAGAACAGCACCCGCTGCAATCCCCGCTCATAGAAAAATTTCCAGCCGATCAGCATTGCGCTTACTCCCCAGATTGCATAGCCGATAAAATCGAGATACATTATCAGCGAGCCCTCCGAAAAATACATCATCCTCAGAAACGGGAAGAAGCTCTCCTGACCGGCGAATTTCAGCATGTAGGGCAGAAACGCATATTGCGAGATATAGGCCACCGATACGCAGACTATGTAGGCCGGCAAAAGAATGACGCCAAGCATATCGGCAATCGAAGGTCCGCGCTCGGAATTGGTAAAAAACGCCAGCACCAGCATTATCGCAGTCAGCGGCAGCGCCAGCATCGAGGCCGCAACATACGGCGCGATCCACCAGGGCCGCCCGGGCAGCGCCTCTATCTGCGAACGAATGGGTTCGTCGCTCTGAGTGGCGATTATCAGTATTGTCATACCAATCAAAAGAATAAGATAGATTGCTCCGCTGGCCATCAGCCAGTTGCCTGCGGCACGGTTGGATACTTGCATGATTTCTCCGGGTTTATTTATCAAAATTCAGATTTGTAGAAGGTATATATTTATATATACATATAATGAAGATTTTTTGTTGCAATTAAAATATTTTTTTGAAAATCAGAAAAAAATTTTAAATTAGTTGCGCATGCAACCATTTGAATGAATCATAATCCCGACATAAACGATGCGCTGGGCGCCCATCTCGGATATGCAGCCCGCGCAATGAAAAACGCTCTCAACAGGAAATTTAACCGGATGGGATTTAACATCACATTCGACCAGTGGCATTTGTTGTTGTTTTTATGGATAGCGGACGCCCGACCGCAGAAAGAGCTCGCCGAATTATGCCATAAGGACAAAGCAACGCTCGCACGGCTGGCAGGCGGACTCGAGCGACGCGGATTGATCAGGCGCAGCGCCGCCCCCCGCGACAAACGCAGCCGGATAGTATCGCTCACCGACGAAGGCCGCGAGCTCGAGCAGCAGCTTATGCCCGAGGCAATGGAAGTAATGAGCCGCGCCACCGACGGAATCAGCGACGAAGAAGTCATAGTGCTGAAATCCCTGCTCATCCGGGTATGTGATAATCTCGCAAAAATTTAATTTTTTCATAAATATTTATTCCGAATATGAAACGAAAAATCATTATCGCCGCTATCGGAATCGCAATCATTGCCCTCGGATATCTACTCATGCGATGGTTCGCCTCGATGGCCGAAAAGCCGCCCGCACTGGTCGAGGAGCGCGCCGCCAAATACGTCAGCGTCCGAATAGTTGAATACGAATCATACCCATCGGTCGTTACCGCCTACGGCCGGCTAAGCGCCAGGAACACTATCGAGGTATTCTCAGAGGTCAGCGGCATACTACTCGAATCCGGCACGCAATTCGAAGAGGGCGTCTCCTTCGGCAAAGGCCAGCCGATGATCCGCATCGATGCCGAGGAGGCCCGGCTGAATCTATATTCGACCAAAAGCGACTTTCTGACCGTACTTACTTCGATTATGCCCGACATCAAATCCGATTTCCCAAAGTCGTTCCCCCACTGGAATGAATATTTGCAAAATTTCGAAATCAAAGAGCCGATCGCCGATCTGCCCGAACCGCGCAGTCCGCAGGAGAAGTATTTCCTTGCCTCCCGCGCGGTATTTAAATCATTTTATGCGATTAAAAATCTGGAGCTTCGGCTGGATAAATATATAATCCGCGCGCCGTTCGCAGGCTCGGTCACAATGAGTATGATCGAACCCGGCATGCTGATCCGTCCGGGCCAGAAGCTCGGCGAATTTTCCGGCAGCGACCGCTACGAGCTGCGCCTTCCCGCTCCGGCCGCAGAAGCGCGCTTCGTGGGCGTGGGCGACCCCGTCGTGGCCACAGTCGGCGATATGCCGGCCAAGTGGAATGGCCGCGTCGGCCGGGTGAACCGGAAGATCGACCCCACAACCCAGACATTGAATATTTTCGCGGAAATCAGCGGAGAAAACCTTCGCGAAGGCATGTATATGCGTGCAGAGATCAAGGGCATCCGTCTGGACAGCGTCCTGCGGGTGCCCCGCCGCGCACTTGTCAACAATAATTATATATATATCGCCCGCGACAGCGCACTTTACGAGGAATCAATCGAGCTGGTGCGGATGGACGAAAGCTCTGCATTTATCCGCGGCGTACGACCGGGCGACACCGTCATCACAGAGCCGATCGTCGGCGCCAGCCCCGGCATGGCTGTAATCCCCGTATTTGAATAATTTTTCAAATTAATAGTTCTGATTATGAAAAAATTAATCAACTTTTTTATAAAATATCCGACCTGGCCGAATGTTATCAAGATCATGACCCTGGTCTTCGGTCTGATTGCCGTGCTCAGCCTGAAGTCCTCGTTTTTCCCGCAGTTCGAACGCCAGGTAATACAAATCCAGATCACCTTCCCCGGTGCATCGCCCGAAGAAATCGAGAAAGGGATCGTCCGCAAAATCGAGGACAATCTGAAAGGGCTTCAGGGAATCGAGCGATATACGTCCGAATCGCGCGAAAATATTGCAAATATTACGATAGAGACACTACGCGAATATGATGTGGACGAGGTGCTGCTCGACGTCCGCAATGCGGTCAATCGCATCAATTCATTTCCCACTGGGATGGAGCCGCTGGTGGTATTCAAAGTGCCCACTATCCAGTTTGCAATCAGCTTTGCAGTCAGCGGCGATATGGACGTCAAATCGCTCAAAACGCTGGCCCGAAGGATCGAAAACGACCTGAGGTCGATCGACGGAATTTCGCAGATAGAGCTATCCGGATTCCCCGACGAGGAAATCGAGATACTTGTAAGCGAAAAAGTTCTCCGCAGCTATGGCCTGAGTTTCTCCGATATCGCGATGGCAGTTCAGCAGGAAAATATCGACCTTACGGCCGGATCGATCAAAACCGACGAAGAGGAAATCCGCATCCGGATTGAAGCTAAGGAATATTACGCAGCCGAGCTCAAGGACATCGTTGTCAAATCCGACGCCGCCGGCGACATCGTCCGCCTCGGCGATATCGCCGAAGTCGTTAACACATGGGAAGATACCCCGCAAAAGACCTATATTGATAATAAGCGCGCAGTTATCATAACAGTCAATAAGCTGCTCGAGGAAGACATTATCGAAGTCGCAGAAAAAACCCGCGCATACGTCGATGAATTCCGCGAAAAGCACGCAGGCATCGATATAATCATTCTCGACGACGCCACCACATCGCTCAGCGACCGTCTCGATATGCTTATCGAAAACGGCATCCTCGGCGTTGCGCTGGTATTGCTGTCGCTGGCGCTGTTCCTCGACTTTCGGCTGGCGTTCTGGGTGGCGCTTGGACTGCCGTTCGCATTCCTCGGTTCGTTTCTGATGATGTATCTGGCCGGAATTACGATCAACGTCATCTCGCTGTTCGGGCTGCTCATTGTGGTCGGAATACTGGTGGACGACGGAATCATAATCGCCGAGCAAATTTACCAGAATTACGAACAGGGCAAGCGCCCGTTCACAGCCGCGATGACGGGGACTTTCGAGGTATTACCCTCGGTGGCCTTTGCGGTGATTACAACCATTGTCGCATTCACTCCCTTTTTCTTTCTCGACGGCAGTCAGGGCCGGAATATGGTCGATATGGCGTTTGTGGTGGTGGTAATTCTCGGATTTTCGCTTATCGAGGCATCGTTAATATTGCCCTCTCATCTCGCGCACTCCCGGGCAATCCGCAAAGGTTCGGGTAAAGGAAAATTCCGCGAATTTCTCGACCGCGCGCTGGCTTATCCGCGGGATGTCTGGACTGCAAAGACCCTCCGATTTTTTATGAAAAATAATTTTCTGATAATCGCTATCGCTATCGCTTTGTCTTTATTGACCATAGGCGCTTATCAGGGCGGAATAATCGGCGCAACATTCTTCCCCTCGCTCGAGGAGGATTCCTTCGAGATCAGCCTCGAACTCCCCGCCGGCACCCGCGAGCCGGTCACCAAGTCTATACTCGACCGTATCGAAAAGGCCTCATGGGACGTCACCGCCGAAATGGAAAAAGAATACGACCAGAAACTGGTCGAACACATCATACTCAAGCTCGGTCAGGGCCCGACCGGATTATTCGGCGCAGTCGAAAAGGGCGGCCCGAATATCGGCACAATCAAAGTAGTTATGGTCAGCGGCGAACGCCGGGATGTCGAGACCAATCAGATGGCCAACCGCATCCGCGAGCGAGTCGGGCCGGTCTACAGCGCCGAGAAGCTCATCTATGGCGGAGGCTCCCGCTTCGGCAAGCCAATCTCCGTATCGATGCTCAGCAACGACCTGCGCAGCCTGCAGTCCGCAACTACGGAATTGAAATCCAAATTAAAACAAATGCCCGAGCTGAAGGACATCGAGGACAACGAACCCGAAGGCCTCCGCGAAATTCAGATAAAATTAAATGATAAGGCCCGATTGCTCGGATTCACCAACCTGCAGCTTGCGATGGCTATCCGCCGGGGATTCTTCGGCGCCGAAGCCCAGCGATTGCAGCGCGGAGAAGACGAGATCAAAGTCTGGGTGCAATATACCGACGCCGACCGCTCGTCTATCGGCCAGTTCGAAGATATGCGCATGAGGCTGCCCGGGGGCCGGGAATACCCCGTATCCGAGCTGATTGATTACACAATCGGCCGTAGTACCGCCGTAATCAACCACCTCGACGGCAAACGCAATATCACGGTCGAGGCCGACCTCGTCAACCAGAACGCCGAAGTGCCGCCGATACTCAACCGCGTCATGGACGAAATTCTGGCGCCGATACTCGAGCGCAACCCTGGCATATCGCTCGCCGAATCGGGTCAGCGACGCGAGATATTCAAAACCGCGCGCTCTGCGCAGGTGGCCATGCCGGTGGCATTCGTGATCATGTTCTTCCTCGTCGTGCTCAGCTTCCGCTCGTTCACCCAGGCGCTGGTGGTGTTCTCGCTTCTGCCGCTGGGATTCATCGGCGCTTCATGGGGCCATTTCGCTTACGGAATGCCGATCAATATGATGAGCGCCTATGGAATAATCGCGCTTTTGGGAATAATAATCAACGACTCGATTGTATATATAAATACGATGAACCATAACCTGCAGAACGGAACACCATTCCGCGAAGCCGTATTCGAGACCAGCATAAACCGCTTCCGGCCGATTGTGCTCACCACCGTGACCACCGTGCTCGGGCTGCTGCCGCTATTGGCTGAGACGTCGCGCCAGGCACGCTTTCTGATACCAATGGCAATCTCCGTATCCGCCGGGCTGCTGTTCGGATCGGTGCTGACAATCATCTTTCTGCCCATATTCCTTATGTATATGAATAAATTCAGAAGATGGATCAAATGGCTGCGAACCGGCGAAAAGCCCTCGGCCGAAGAAGTCGAACCCGCAATCATCGAGCAAAAGAAATTAGAAGAATATACCGGTGAAAATAATTCGAATTAATTATGAAAAAAATTCTGATAATAATATTTATTATTTCGCTGGCAATGCCCGCAATTGCCCAGGATACTCTCCGGCTCGGCGATGCGATCGAAATTGCCCTGGCGAATAATTATTCCGTACGCCTCGTCCGAAAGCAGCGCGAGATAGCCGACAACAACGTCCACGTCGGTAATGCCGGATTTCTGCCCACGATCACCGCCAGCGCCGGCGGCAGCTATAGCGTAAACGACATCCGCATGGACCTCGTTATGCAGCAATCCATCAATAAAAACAATGCCGAAACCACCACCTATAACGGCGCTGTGCAGCTCAACTGGACGATATTCGACGGCATGGGCATGTTCATTTCGCTCGACCGCCTCGAATTGCTCCGCCAAAAAAGCGACATCGAGCTCCAGCTCGCCATGGAGGAAATGCTCCGCAGCCTGATCGCCGCTTACTATAATGCCGCAACCGCGCGCCGCAATATGAAAGTCGCCGCGGACAATCTCGGGCTTTCGCGCCAGCGCTACCAGCGCGCCAAAGACCGCGCGGAATACGGCGCCGCAGTCCGCGTTCAGCTCCTCCGGGCCGAGGTCGATCTCAACGCCGACAGCTCGGCGTATATGCAGTCGGAGCTCGAATATAAAAATATAATCCGCCAGCTCAATTTCGTTATGGGGCGCAGCCACGACGAGAAATTCATCCCCGCCGAAGGCTTGGCAATCGACCCAGCGCCGCCGCTGGACTCACTCCGCCGCGACGCAATGCGTAATAATTCATCAATCAATAAGGCAATCGCCGAGCGCGACATATCCGAACGCGACCGCGATCTCGTGATGTCCGCGCTTTATCCCAGGATATCCGTCAGCGCGGGATATAACTACAACCGAACGGAAAGCGACGGCGGATTCTTCCTATACAACGTACAGGAGGGCTTCAGCGCCTCGGTCAATGCCTCGCTTACCCTGTTCAACAGCTTCCAGACGATGATCCGCTCCGAAAACAGCGAGATCGCCATCGAAATGAACGAGGTCGCCATCGAGCAAATCCGCGCCCGGATCGACATGAATCTCCGCAATGCATATGAAAATTACGAGATGCTCAAAAAAATGCACGCGCTCGAAGAAACAGCAATCGAAACAGCCCGACTCAACTACGAGCGCACGCAATCGCTTTATGAACTGGGCCAGACAACTTCGCTGGAGCTTCGCCAGTCGCAGATCAATCTGATGCGCGCGCGGCTACGGCTCAACGATGTGGAATACCGCACCCGGCTTGCCCGCACCGAGCTGATGCTGATTGCCGGACGCCTGCTCGATGAATACAAATAATCTGATTTTTTGAAAATATAATTTCCTCTGGTATATTTATATATATTGCCTCATTAATTTATTCTTTCCATGAAGCAAAAAATCTTCCATATTCTGGCGGGACTAATATTTATATTAATCCTGTCTCAGCCGGCGAATTCTGCGGATTCTGATTATGCCGAGATCGTACCCCATGCTGAATACGAGTCCGGAGCACTGCACCGCTTCTACTTCGGCGATACATGGCGCGATTTGTGGACTACTCCCATCCGCGTCCCGTTGCTGGATATGGATACGTTCGCCGGAGGGCTTACCCCGATCGGGCGCGCCCCGGACGCCCAGACGGTCTCGCTGCTTCTCGAAAGCAGAAATGGAATAATTTATAATTTTCGCTCGCTGGAAAAATTCACCCGCGGATTTCTGCCAGAAGACCTCGACAAATCACTCGTAGATGACGTCACCAAGGAAATTTTCTCGACCACCCATCCGGCCGGCCCGCTGATTATGGCGCCGATCCTGAAAGCCGCCGGCGTCCTCAATCCGGATGTGAAGCTGTTCGTATTACCCGATAACCCCCGGCTTGGCAGCTTCCGCAGCGAATTCGCAGGGATGGCCGGCACTCTGGAAATTTACCCGGACGAATCCAACGCCAGCGGCCGGTTCGCAGCCGCCGACAGCATTTTGCGCAGCTATCCTATGCTCCGTTTGTGCGAGCGCGACAACGCATTCCGTCCCGATGCAATAACTTACCTCAAAGCCCGGCTGATCGACGTTTTCACCGGCGACTGGGATCGGCATATTAACCAATGGCGCTGGGCGTTCAGGGGCGATTCGATTTTGCCCATCCCCCACGACCGCGACCAGGCCTTTTGCCGCTACGACGGCCTTCTCCCATGGGCGATAACGATTTATTCGAAGCAGGTCGAAAGCTGCGATAATGACTATCCATCGATCGAAAATCTGACCTGGTCGGGGCGGCACCTCGACCGGAAGATATTAAGCGGGATCGGCCGCCGCACATGGGACTCGGTAACAAACAGGGTTATATCACAGCTAAGCGACGACATAATTATCCGCGCAGTCAGGGCAATGCCTCGCGAGATGTTCGCAATCAGCGGCGCCGAGCTGATCAGCAGGCTGATTGCGCGCAGGAATTCCCTCGGAGAAGCATCGTCGGATTTTTATGAAATATTAGCAGAAAATGTGGATATTCAGGGGAGCAATAAATCGGAAAGATGCGATATAACCCGCTATGAAGATGGCAGAGTTGAAATCAATTTATTTGACAAACAATCCGATTCCCGGTTTTTTCACAGAATATTCATTCCTGACGAAACCGAAGACGTCCGAATTAATTTCAAGGGTGGCGATGATTATATAAATATATCCGGCCGCTCCGCAACTCCGGCCATCGGCGTGCATGTGATCTGCGGCGCCGGACGCGACAGCATCCGCGACGAATCCCGCATCACCGGCGCGGCATGGGGATTCTTGCCCTTTGATTCATGGAAAACGCAGACATGGATTTATGATAATGAATCCGGAAAATCAGTAATTCCCGACAATTCCGCAAAATTTATTAACATTGGGGTTATTCTTTCCTTCAACGATACTCTCCGATTCGAACCACCTGTGCGCGACTGGGGCAGCTCGTGGGAGATTTCGCCCTGGCTGGATATTAATGCGGACGACGGTGTTTTCATAGGCGGCGGACCGGAATACACCAAATACGGATTCCTCGCCGATCCATATAAATATTCCTCATCGCTGCGGCTTGGGTATTCGATACTCCTGAACGGCATCAGAGCGGATTTCAGCATGGATTTTCCGAATATCATCAGCAAAAATGATTTTTATTTAGAAATTCTTTATTCACAAATTGACCTGAAATATTTCTTCGGATTCGGCAATGAAACGGACTTCGATCTCGGCG
>CAZEMR010000087.1:0-11724 GCA_964513465.1 uncultured Hyphomicrobiales bacterium | reverse complement strand
GCACGGCTTCCGCCCATTCGATGCCGGCCACGGGAAGATTTTTAGCCGTCATTTCCTTTGGCATATCGTGCATTACGGAGTTCCAGAGCTGGAGCGTCACCTCGGTGGCGGCGACCTCGAGGCCGCGCGTAAGCGTGACTTCATGCACGGGCGATTCGTCCGCCAGCCCGGTCGCCGAGCCCATCATAAAGCTGCCTGCTGATACCTGCACGGTTTCGTATGGCGGCAGCGGTGCGACGGAAATCTGCAGTTTATTGCTCATCACTCCATCGGTAACGATTGCGAATGTCCCCGAGCTGGCGCCGATAGGCACTTCGAGCGCGACCACCGCGGCCGTCCATTTCAGGCAATCATGCGAGCTGAAGCGCAGTGTGTCGATCAGGACATAGCTGCTGTCCGACCGGGCGCCCAGATTCGCCCCGAAAACGGTAATCGTATCGCCGACGAAAGTCGTCGCCTTGCTGATGGATTCGATGAAGGGCGGCCCGGAATTGACGGGGTTATTCTCATCGCCGCAGCTTTGCATGAAAATAATGCAAGGAATAATTAGCAATAAATAAATTTTATTTATATAATTGTTGTTCATGTGATGTATATATATCAAAATATGTTAATTCAAATCGATCAGACGAAATAAACTCAAATATATGAAAATCCTGTGAAAAAGCAATTCGGCGGATGGAATCGATTTTTCAAATTAATGATTTTTTGCAACTTAATAAAATCAATGATCCGAATTAGTAATGACAAAAGTAATTTTAAATAAAATATCAAAAGTATTTCCGGACGGTACCCGTGCCGTCGATAGCGCGGATTTCGAAGTCGAAAGCGGCGAATTCCTCGTGCTGGTGGGGCCATCCGGCTGCGGGAAATCCACTTTGCTGCGTATGATCGCAGGACTCGAGGATATCACCGGGGGCGACCTGTATTTCGATGATAGGCGCATGAACGAAGAACGTCCGCGCGACCGCGACGTCGGGATGGTTTTCCAGAACTATGCGCTTTATCCGCATATGACCGTGCGGCAGAATATCGAATTCCCGCTCAAAATTCACAAAATGGCTAAAAAGCTGATCGACAGCCGCGTCCGCGAGATTGCCGGGATGCTTGGGCTGGACGACCGGCTCGACCATAAGCCCAAGCAGCTATCCGGAGGCCAGCGCCAGCGCGTTGCCTTGGGCCGGGCCATTGTACGAAAGCCCCGTGTGTTTTTGTTCGACGAGCCGCTCTCAAATCTGGATGCCCGGCTCCGGGTACAGATGCGTACAGAGATATTGTACCTTCAGAAGGAGGTTGGCTCGACTGCGATATATGTGACTCACGACCAGACCGAGGCGATGACCATGGGCGAGCGGATTGTTGTGCTGCGCGACGGCGTGGTTCAGCAGATCGCCCCGCCCGCGGAATTATATAACGAACCGGCGAATCTATTTGTGGCGGGATTTATCGGCAGCCCTCAGATGAATTTTTTCGAAGGGAAAATCGAGCGGGATAATGGTATAATATTCATAGAGGATGGCGGTCCCGCGCGATTCAAGATCGATGAGTCCGCATTCCTCAATGATTTGCCGAAGCCGGGGCAGACGGTAACCGCCGGTATCCGCCCGGAAAATATATTCCCCGCAAAGACCAGTGTGGGTGAGGGCTTCGAGGCCGATCTGACAAATGTGGAATATCTCGGTCACGAAGTGTTGCTTTATTTCCGGACGCAGGGCGAGCTGAAATGCTGCCGCACAGATCGCAATCTGATGGCCAATGCCGGCGAGAGGTATGCATTCCGGCCAGATCCCAAAGAAGTGAAAATATTTAATAAAGAAGGCGAAAGAACATGAAATATTTATTTGTAATGGCTATAATTATATTGACTTATGGCGAAATGCGCGCACAGTGCGATTGCATGCAGGCCTCAGCCGCCAGCGCCTCGGCGATGATCGGCGGCACGCCGGACGCGGGAGTGCTTGGCCGTGGGAAGCTACGGCTGGCGGGGTATTATCGATTTATCGACGGGGCCGCCAAATACCGCGAAACCGAGATCGCAGAGCCTTATGAAATGAGCTATTACGCTAAATTCGTCGGATTCAGTGCGGCATATGGAATTTCTGGTAAATTGACAATCGAGGGCGAAGCCGGCTGGTTTACCGAGCGTGGCGATTACGGACTTGGCGCATACAGCGGGGAGGGATTTTCGCATGTAGGAGTTTCCGGGAAATATAATATTCTCAGCTCGCGGGAATACGGAATAGAATGGACGGCGGGCCTTGGCGCAAAGCTGCCAATCGGTCAGTCCGGCGTTGAGAACGAATACACATTCGGCTATGATCTTGGCGTATTTTCCTCTTATTACGGCGGGATTCTGCATTCGTTTCTGCACCGGAAATTCGACGGCGGCGTGCATTTATTTTTAATAAGCCGGGCGGATTTCAATTTCGAGAGCACCGACTCCGGCCTGGTCAATCCGATCAATGTATATCGCAATTCGCTATTTGCGACGAAGGAATTCTGGCGTGATATGTTCGCCGCAGCGGAGCTCCGTTGGGTCGAATCGCGCGGCCGGTATATATATATATCGCCCCAGCTTGGCGTACGGCGCCACGAGTTCAGCATTTCGGCGAGCTTCGATATTCCGCTCTATGAGCATTCCGAATTCGAAAGTATGGACATCCGGACATCGTTTGCGATCAATCTGGTCTGGCAGCCCTCGCTCGCTGAATAAAAAAGGCGCCCACAGGTGGACGCCTCTCACTTTAGTCCGTGCCGGCCGATTCTTCTTCGGCCTGCTTTTGTCGCTTAATATCTTTCCGGATAGATACGACCATAATTGCGGTCATCACCGCATCGACGATGAAGAGTTTGACTGTGATCGAATCAATTCCGCGGGAAAATAAAGAGGCAAAAAATAATATATATAATATAAGAAGCAGCACGCCGAATATCGCCATGATTGCTTTTTCGCTTGCCGAGCGCAGTTTGAGCGGGCCTATGAAATTCATTTCAGCCATTTTGAATCCCTTTTTGAAAATAATTTTTTCAAAAATAATAATAATCGGTCAAACATCATAACATCCGATTTCGCGCGAGATCACAAGCCGCTGGATTTCCGATGTACCCTCGCCGATTTCGAGTACCTTCTGGTCGCGATAGTATCGCTCTGCGTCGTATTCCTTCATCAGCCCGTAACCGCCGAGAATCTGCACGCAGTGGTTGGCCGCCATATGCGAAACCTCCGAACAGAACAGCTTTGCAATTGCGCCCTCGCGGGTGATTTTCTCGTTGCGGTCGAGCATACGGCAGACGTCGTATAAATAAGTGCGCGCCAGATCGGTGTACATGTCCGTATCCGCCAGCTTGTAAGCAATCGCCTGGTGGTTTGATATTGCCTTGCCGAATGTCTTGCGCTCTTTGGCATATTTCAGTGCATAATCGCGGGCGCCCTGGGCAAGCCCCAGACCTATCGCCGCGATCGATAGCCGGCCGTTATCGAGCGTCGAGAGCATCTGGCGGTATCCGTCGCCGCGTTTGCCGAGTATCTGGCTTTTATGCACGCGGCAGTCCTCCATATATATTTCGCTGGTGTTGGAGGATCGCCACATCATTTTGTCCTCCATCTTTTTTGCGGTATAGCCGGGGGTGTCGTTTTCGACCAAAAAACAGGTACATTCCTTGCGGCCGTTAGACTTTTCGCCGGTGACTGCGAGAATAGTCGAGCCAATAGTTACATCGGTCGAGGCATTTGTAATAAATATTTTTGCGCCATTCAGGATAAAGTGGTCTCCGTCTTCTTCGGCTGTGGTTTTGGTATTGCCGGCGTCGGATCCGGCGTCAGGTTCGGTGAGTCCGAATCCCCAGAGCTTTCCGGCGGCGAGCTGGGGCAGGTATTTTTCTTTTTGCTCGTCATTGCCGAAATAATAGATCGGCCCTACTCCGAGCGAATTATGAGCAGCGACCGTTGCGGACTGCGAGCTGTCTACGCGGGCAAGTTCCTCGACGAGAATTATATATGAGACGTAATCAAGGCCGCAGCCTCCGTATTTATCCGGAAGAAAAGCGCCGAGGAATCCCATCTCGGCCATTTCGCGGGTGATTTCGTAGCTGAATTCCTCCTTTTCGTCGATTTCGCGGGCGACGGGGCGGATTTGATCTTCGGCAAATTTGCGGACCGTATCCCGCAGCAACACTTGTTCTTCGGTGAGATTGCGATTGATGGACATAGAGGCTCCTTACAGGATGAATATTTGAAAAAGGAATTGTGGTCTGGCGTCGTGGATAGGTCAGGTTGTTCATATTCGACTGGCGTGATATTTCGTATTCCGGAAAGCATATGGATCATTTGCCACACATTTTCATATAAAAATAAATTTCTGCTGAAATATATGGAATTTTTTTCTATATTAATAAAAAATTCGGAAATTCAAAATTTTGTCCTCAATAAACCTTGCATTCATCACATTTTGGAGGCTTTCCATGGATTACCTGCTTACCGAAGAACAGCAAATGCTGAAAGACATGGTTGCGAAATTTGCCCAGGAAAAAATCGCGCCAGTGGCATCCGAAAACGAAAAGAATCACCGATTTCCCGCAGACATCATCAAAGAGGCCTCGGAGCTGGGGCTGATGGGCATTGCCTATCCCACCGACTACGGCGGCTCGGGGATGGATTTCGTTTCGTATATGCTTGCAGTCGAGGAAATATCGCGCTGGTGCGCATCCACCGGGGTTATAATTTCTGCGCATTCGTCGCTCGTATGCGATCCCATCTATCGATTTGGCACCGAGGAGCAAAAGCAGAAATACCTTCCCGACCTGCTGTCCGGCAAAAAGATCGGATCGTTTTCGCTTACCGAGGCCGAAGCAGGCTCCGACGCCGGCAATACCAAAACCACCGCAGTGCTGAAGGGCGACAAATGGGTGCTCAACGGCTCCAAATTATTCGCTACAAACGGAAAAGAAGCCGAAGTATTCGTGCTAATAGCCTCCACCGAACCCGAAAAGAAAACCCGCGGCGTATCGGCTTTTATCGTCGATCGCGAGACTCCGGGCTACAGCATCGGCAAAATCGAGAAAAAGCTGGGTATCCGCTCCTCATCCACTGCGGAGATCATTCTCGAGGACTGCGAAATTCCTAAAGATAATTTATTGGGTGAATTAAA
Organism: uncultured Hyphomicrobiales bacterium; assembly: GCA_964513465.1. Classification (GTDB taxonomy): domain Bacteria; phylum Bacteroidota; class Ignavibacteria; order Kapaibacteriales; family UBA2268; genus CAZEMR01. The sequence goes on along the minus strand of CAZEMR010000087.1, from coordinate 6,577 downwards.
TAAGGGATTCAAAGTATCGATGGTCACGCTCGACGGCGGCAGGCTCGGCATTGCTTCGCAGGCGCTGGGAATCGCGCGCGCATCGCTCGAGGATTCGGTCAAATATTCGCAGGAACGCAAGCAGTTCGACCAGCCGATCTCCAATTTCCAGGCAATCCAGTGGATGCTCGCCGATATGAAAATGGAATACGACGCAGCGTGGATGCTCACATGGCGCGCCTCGCAAATGAAGGATCGCGGCATGAACTACAGCGCAGAAGCCGCAATGGCCAAGCTCAAGGCCAGCGAGGTATGTATGGACGCCGCTCGCAAGGCAATTCAGGTGCACGGCGGATATGGCTATACCGAGGACTTCGACGTCGAGCGCTACTACCGCGACGCGAAGATTACCGAACTGTATGAAGGCACATCTGAAATTCAGAGGCTGGTTATCGCACGCAGTTTATTGAAATAATTATTCACAAAAATTTGACAAATCATATATATATTTTTGAATTAAATTAATTTAAAAAAATATGGATAATATCAGAGTACTGACAGCGGCTGCCCTTTTCGACGGGCACGACGTATCGATAAATTTATTCAGAAGATTATTGCAGAAACGCGGGGCCGAGGTGATCCATCTCGGCCACAACCGCAGCGTCCGCGAGGTCATCACCGTTGCGATCGAAGAAGACGTGGACGCCATCCTCGTAAGCTCGTACCAGGGCGGCCACAACGAGTACTTTCGCTATGTTGTCGATCTTCTCAATGAGCATGGCGCCGGGCATATTCTCGTATTCGGCGGCGGCGGAGGAGTAATTTTGCCGCGCGAGATAAAGGCGCTCGAGGATTACGGTGTCGAACGGCTTTACCACGCGCTTGACGGGCAGAAGTTCGGTATCGACGGAATCGCCGACGATATAATCGCCCGGATCAAAAAATTCCGCGAGGAAAACCCAGCCGCCGGACGCCTCGCCATCGACGAAGATGTGATTCGCCGGAATACGGAGATGGAGCATTACCATATCGCCCGGCAATTGACCTATCTCGAAAATTTTGCAGCGGACGATCCCGAAATCGGGCGCGTTCGCGAATTGTACAAAAAGCATGACCAGGGCAAATCGATCGTGCTGGGATTCACCGGCACCGGCGGCAGCGGTAAAAGCTCGCTGATCGACGAGCTGATCGGCCGCTTTCTGGCATATACCGATGACGTTCGCGTGGGTGTGTTGGCGGTCGATCCGACCAAGAGCCGAACCGGCGGCGCGTTGCTGGGCGACCGCATCCGCTATAACCAGATTTACAACGATCGCGTATATTTCCGGAGTTTCGCCACACGCGGGAACGTGGGCTCGGTAAGCCGCGCGATAAATGACTGCATCGCGGCGCTGAGGAGCTGCGGGATCGATCTGATAATTGTCGAGACCAGCGGAATCGGCCAGGGCGACAGCCACATCGCCGATATTGCCGAGCATACGATATATGTGATGACCTCGGAATTCGGAGGGCCGTCCCAGCTCGAGAAGATCGACATGCTCGACGTCGCCGATCGGATTGCGATTAATAAATTCGAGAAAGTTGGCTCCGAAGACGCCTTCCGCGAAGTGAAGATCAATTATATCCGCAATCACGGAATTCGGATCGACCACAGCATTCCGCTCGAGGAGGTCGAGCTGCCGGTTTATGCCACCAGCAGCAACCAGTTTAATAATCACGGGGTTAATCGATTATTCAAGGATATTCTCGATTACCTCAAAGAGCGCATCGGCGGCGAATACGGCGAAAACCGCGAGGTGATCGATATTCTGCCGACGTCGCTCCAGCGGGACTTCGGGCTGATCGACAACCGGCGCGTGAATTACCTTGCGGAAATTTCCGATACCGTGCGCAAATACCACGAAAAGGGCTGGCGGCAGGCAAAGCTCGCCGGGGAGATATACCACCTGCGCGAAGCAATCAGCCAGATCGAAGACAGCTCCGCAATTAAAAAATTAAAGGACAAATTCTCCGAAAAATGGGATCAGCTCGACGAAGGCGTCAAAAAATTCCTCTCAGACTGGCCCGAAACTAAGAAGCAGTACGCGCAGGACGAGCTCAATTATAAGATTCAGGATAAAGATTATTCCATGAAGTTATATAATATGAGCATTTGCGGGAATAAAATTCCCAAAGTATTGCTGCCACCGTTCGAATCGTGGCGTGACCTGGTGAAATACTTCTTCCGCGAGAATCTGCCGGGCGATTTCCCCTACACCGCGGGCGTATTCCCGTTTAAGCGCACAACCGAAGACCCCAAGCGCCAATTCGCGGGAGAGGGCAGTCCCGAGCGTACCAACCGCCGATTCCACTACCTTTGCGAAGGGGACAAATTCAAGCGGCTTTCGGTGGCATTCGACGGTATCACGCTATATGGCGAAGACCCCGACGAACAGCCCGACATCTACGGCAAAATCGGCGAGAGCGGCGTATCGATCTGCACGCTCGAGGATATGGACAAGCTGCTGGACGGATTCGATCAGACCGATCCGTTGACCTCGGTATCGATGACGATTAACGCGCCCGCGCCGATTATGGTAGCCTTTTATTTTATAACGGCTTACAAACGCGAGCTCGAAAAAGCGAAAGCCGCTGGCAAAGAGCTTTCAGACGTTGAAAAAGAGGAGCTGCGGCTCGCCACATTCCGCAGGCTGCGCGGCACAGTGCAGGCGGATATGCTCAAGGAGGACCAGGGGCAGAATACATGCATATTTTCAATCGGATTCGCAATGAAGCTGATTGGGGATGTTCAGGAATATTTCTCGAAAAATGGTATTAAAAATTATTATTCGATAAGCATCAGCGGATATCATATCGCCGAAGCGGGCGCAAACCCGATTACCCAGCTTGCGTTCACTCTGGCAAATGGCTTTACATACGTCGAATACTTCCTCAATCGCGGCATGGATGTGGACAGCTTTGCGCCGAATTTGTCCTACTTTTTCTCGAATGGGATGGATCCGGAATATTCCGTGATCGGTCGGGTGGCGCGGCGTATCTGGGCTGTGGCCATGCGCGAAAAATACGGCGCCAATCCGAAAAGCCAGAAGCTGAAGTATCATATCCAGACCTCCGGGCGCTCGCTCCATGCGCAGGAGATTGATTTCAACGACATTCGCACCACGCTGCAGGGGCTGGTGGCGATGTACGACAATTGCAATTCGCTGCATACCAACTCCTATGACGAAGCGGTGACCACGCCGACCGAGGAGTCCGTGCGACGGTCGATGGCTATCCAGATGATTTTATCCAATGAATTCGGCCTGCTGAAAAACGAGAATCCGAACCAGGGATCGTATATAATCGAATTTCTGACCGATCTTGTCGAGGAGGCCGTGCTCGAGGAATTCGACCGGATAAGCCGGCGCGGCGGAGTGATGGGCGCTATGGAGACCCAGTATCAGCGCTCGAAAATTCAGGAAGAATCCTTATATTACGAAACGCTGAAGCAGTCAGGCGATTATCCGATTATCGGAGTAAACAAGTTCATCCGCGAGGACGCGGAGAATCCGTATGACAATATGAAGATTACCCGCTCCGACGAAGCGGAGAAGAACAAACGGCTCGAAGACCTGGCCTCATTCAAGGCGCGCCACCAAGACGACAAGCAGGTCGCGCTCGACCGGCTGCGCGATGTGGCGCTGCGCGGCGGCAATATCTTCGAGGAGCTGCTCACGACGGTCGAGCATGCTTCGATGGGAGAGATCACCAATCTGCTTTACGAAATCGGAGGTAAGTACAGAAGAGGAATGTAATTAAATATGGCCGTATTTTCGGAAACGATTCTTACGCGCGACGACAAGCAGACAATTCTGAAAAAAGCAAACGACGCTGGATTCGGAATGAAGCTGGAGTGCCCCGACGGGCTTATATCGCTCTTGCCGGGCGTGCGCATTCGCTGGTTCGGGATGGCGCGCCACCACAAGCTTGGCGAGGTCGGGCAGTTCCAGCTAAAGCTGAAGAAGGATTCGATAGACGCGCTGCCGGACGATCATCCGGTGATCCGCTTTCTGCAATCGCTAACCGAGCCGGTGGCGGTATGCGCGGGTTGCCGGAATGCGGACATCAACCGCTCGCTGATTGCGCGCGGCGCATTATTCGGGAATTTGCCGGACATGTAGAATAATATATATATAACTATGAAAAATTATGAATCAATCGAGAGTCTCGACCGCGAACAACTGCTTGAATTATTAAATATTTATGCCAAAAACTGGCTAGCTCACGACGGTTGCTGGTTCCTATCGATCGAGGAGCGCCACGGCATGGATATGGCCATCGACATGGACCGCGAAGCATGGCGCAAATTCACCGTGGTCGAGGCAAAGCGCGTTATGAAATTCCTCGATATGCCGCCGAATAGCGGACTCGAGGGGCTTGCCCGCGCGCTGAAATTCCGGCTTTACGCAACGGTCAACGAAGACCGCATCGAATGGACGGACAGCGGCGCGCTGAGGTATTACGTTACAACCTGCCGCGTGCAGGCCGCCCGCCGCCGCAAAGGATTGCCGGACTTCCCATGCAAATCGGTGGGGATTGTGGAGTATTCATATTTCGCGAAAACGATCGACGGGCGCATCGAAACCCGCTGCCTTTCGTGTCCGCCTGAAATCACCGACAAGGATAATTACTGCATCTGGGAATTTGTTCTGAATAAATAAATATTTATTTTACGGAAAATTTAATTCCCGAATAATTCAGGAGCTTACTATGAAAAAGCTGTTATACTCCTTTATAGCGGCCACATTCGGCATTTTTCTGATCCAATCAAATTCACACGCCCAGAATTATAATTTTTTTGCGGAAATTACCAAAAAACCGGAGCTTTTCCATGCTCTTGAGTGGGTCGATATCCGGGGGATTGTTTCCGATCGGGAAGTTTATACATACCCCGAGGGCGAGGACTTTTTTCAGTCCGACAAGATTGCATGGCGCGCCGAGCAGTGGGATACGGTTTATCGTTCATTCCACTATCCGGATGAGCTGGGGCAGGATACGCTGGTGATAAAATATGTAAAATCAACGGGAGAATGGACATTGCAGTTCCGCACCGAAACGACCTATCTGCCCAACGGCGAAGTCGGCGAAATCCTTTACAAATCGTGGATAAATGAGGAATGGGTATTAACCCGCCGGCGGCAGAATTTCTACCGTTCGGACGATCAGGATTCGCTGCTGGTGATCGATGTTTACCAGGATGGCGAATGGCAGCCGAATACGATCAAAAATTTTTATTATGACCAGTACGACAGGCTGGATAGCACCCTGACCGTGGTTTATTCCGAGGGCGAATGGACACACCACACAAAATCCACATTCTTTCATGAGGGATTTTTGATTTATGAAACCGCTTACCGATGGCGAAATGGCGAGTGGGAGAAATCTCTCGAGAGCGAAACTAATTATACGCCATTGGGGGTGCCGGGTTATTCGATAGAGGATACCTATCTCGGCGGCGAGCTGCAGAACCGTATCCGCAAGACATGGCGGCTGGGGCGCGGCGAACTGGGCGATGTGCTTGTGTCATATGTCGAAAGGTACTACGATTTCGAGGACAGCAGCTATGTGATGAAGCTGAGGGATATTTATACATATGACGACCAGATCCGGCTTGTGAAGATTGAAACCACATTGTATGAGGAGGTCAACGAATGGAGGAATCAATCGGAAACCGAATACGAATATGCATACGGACAGGAAATCGGGCCTTCGGAAACGATTGATTATTATTATAATTCCGGTAATGATTCCGAAAGAAATGAATACGTGAAAAACACCTATGAATATGACTCCAATGGTAGTGTAACGCAGTGGGATAGATATTTAATGGATTCCGAATGGGAACTCAATACACGCCGGAAGTTTTATTATAATGATATGGATTCCCTTGTCAGGCTTGAATATTTCCATGATCAGGACGGAGAACTGGTGAATATTTACATACAGGAATATACCTATAACGACCGGGATTTACTAGCCGGGATGCTTGTTTACCGCCTCAATAATGGAGAAATGGAACCATTTTCCGGTTATGAATACATATATTACGAAAACGGGAGGCCAGACAGCACGATTTTTTATATATTCAACGAAGATGGTAAAAGAGAAGATAGCTGGATAATGAATTATGATTACGGCAACGCGACCGAAGGCGAGACATCGACTACGATGACCCGGATAAATATTCGCGACGGCGAATACCTTTATTCATCGCAAACGGTTTATACTTATAAAGATGGCGATATAATCGGCGAAATCAGTTATAACTGGGATGCCGACCTTGAAAGCTGGGTGGCAGACGACGTTTACACATTCATTTACGAAAACGGGAATATGATCCGCGAGGAGCAGAGTCTGAACGGCGGCAGCAGCAACAGGCGATTCACAGCCCAATACGACGAGGACGGCGACCCGGTAGAAATCCTGCAGTTGCGATGGGAGAGAAACGAACAGCCTGCGAATTATTCAAAGGAGCTTATTACCTACCTCGAGCCAAATGCGGTAGCCGAATCCCCTGCCGAATCAGCCGTCCGCATATATCCCAATCCGGCAAGCGAGG
>CAZEMR010000086.1:0-12497 GCA_964513465.1 uncultured Hyphomicrobiales bacterium | reverse complement strand
CGGGGTAGTAAAATAGATTAATATAAAAATCGTTTTTTGGGGTATATAGTAATTTCGCGAGGTTGAGATGCCAACTATTTCAATGTTTTACGGGATAATTATCAGGATGTATTTTGCCCCGGGAGAGCATAACCCGCCTCATTTTCATGCATATTATCAAAATACTCGCGCAACAGTCGATATTAACACTTGCGAAATTATTGAAAGCGATATGTCGGGCAAACATAATAAACTGATAACAGCATGGTCAGAACTCCGTAAAGATGAATTATTAGCAAATTGGCAGCTGGTTATGAACGGCGAAAACCCTTTTAACATTGAACCTTTGAAATAGGAGTTATTATGTATCCAAAAATCATAAAAGTTAGGCCGCTTGATAATTATATTTTACATTTGATATATGATAATTCGGAAGAAAAATATTTTGATATTAAGCCTTTCCTGAAAACGGGTCGTTTTGCTGAATTGCAGAATCAATCCTTATTCCGAAAAGTTAACGTCAGCTTTGATACCGTGGAGTGGCCTAACGGGATTGACCTTGACCCGGAAACATTATATAATCATTCAAAAAATATTAGTTAGGTACATCCCAATATTTTATCAGCCCGCTTCCTGTTGCCCGGGCCATCCTCGCATAAAACACTATGCATTCTCGGCCGGATATTATGTTTCTGACGATATATGGACTTATCAAAAAACTTTTTTATATTCGGACATTGCATATATATATAATTACGGCTGATATGAAACAGGAACAATTCTCTATCGACAGCAAGCATCTCGGGCGCAAGATGAATATTACCGTGCTCGGGCATTATGGTTTTACTATGCTGACGTTTCCGTCATTCGGCGACGACAACCGCGAGGTGATCGACAATGGCATGATCGCCAGCATTGCTCCGGCTATCGAGCGCGGCAAGGTGCGGCTCTACTGCGTCGATTCGGTGAATTTCGAGAGCTGGCTCGCTGAGGATAAGGAACCGATCGAGCGTTCGCGAAGGCATTATGAATATAATAATTTTATCGAGGAGGAGATGCTGCCCTTTATCTTTGATAATTGCGGCAGCCCGGTGCCGATTATGACCTGCGGCGCGGCTATCGGGGCTTATCATGCCGCAAATTTGTTTTTCCGCAGGCCGGATATTTTCCTCGGCTGCATTGCGATGAGCGGCACTTATAATCTGGAGCATTTCACACAGGAATACTGGGACGAGAATTGTTATTTCAATTCCCCGGTGCATTACCTGCCCAATCTGACCGATGTTTTCTGGATGACTTATCTCCGCGCGCGGCACCATATCTATTTGCTCAGCGGGTCGGGCGAGAACGAATACCCCGACAACGCGCGCCATCTATCGCATATCCTGACCGAAAAGGACGTCCCCCACGATCTCGACATCTGGGGCCCGGAGTTCGGCCACATCCCCGAATCGTGGACCCGTATGCTGCCGCATGTGATCGACCGCAAGCTCTGATCAGTCGCGGCCCAGCAGCTTGACCGCCGGGATTTCGGGAAGATACTGATGATAATAAAACATTTGCAAAACGAAGTCGATTGATTTCTCGATCTCTTCGTTCATTCGGAATATGCGGCTGCCTTCGCGGTCGAGGTATTCCTCCGATGTTTTCTCGCCGGTTTTCTCGCGGGCGGGCAGGTTGTCCTCGGCGAGCGCTTCGACTATTTCGACCGTATTGGACGGCGCTTCTTCGTTGCGGCATACCCATATCCCCACCGGCAGAGGCATTTCGTAGGCTGCGGCCCACTCCTCCGAAAGATCGAGAGCGTGCTCTTCGTGAAGGCTGGTTCCGGGAACTACTGCGGCGTCGAATTGCGCGAGCGCATCTTCCGCATCTCCGGAAATTTTCCCGAATTTTGCGTGAATATCATATCTCTCCTTGAGCAATACATCGCTTACGAGCGCGATATAACCATCGGGATCCGGGGTACCGATTCGGCCGATGCTTTTGAGTCCCTGATTGAAATATATTGACGCAATCCCGGCGTACCCATCGGCAACGAAGCAGCGCGTTGGCACTATGCGGAAATCGCCGCGATCCATGCCCCGGCCGTAGGTAATAGGCGTTGTGAGCGCGACGTCGGCGCGATTCGAGAACATCAGCTTCTCTACCTGGCTTTCCTCGACGCTGTATATATCTATATCAAATTTTTCCTGAATTGTTTTAATATTCGCTATCAGCCTGGCGAACATAGGGTTTTCGGGAACAATAATTCTACGTTTCATGATAATAAATCTAATATTTAATTATTTAATAAATTTTTGAAACCATACGGCGTTTGCTGTGTTATTTATTTAAAGCGCGCCACGTGCGGACGGCCTCGAACAGCGCTATACCGGTTGCGACGCTGACATTAAGCGAATGTTTTACTCCGTGCATCGGGATTTCTATCGCCGAGTCGCATTCGGCAATGATTTCGTCGTCGAGCCCGGTTAGCTCGTTGCCCATCACCAGGCAGACCGGATATTCCTCCGCCCGCAGCGAATCATAGGGGCGGCCGCTTTCGGTGATTTCGACAGCGACAACGCGCACTCCGGCGTCCTTCTGGTCTTTGATCGCTTTGAATATGTCTTTATAATACCGCCAGGGGACTGAATCGACGGCTCCGAGCGCGGTCTTTTCGATCTCGGGCCTCGGCGGATGCGGTGTATATCCGCAAAGCACGAGTTCGGCCGCCAGCGCTGAATCGCAGGTGCGGAATATCGAGCCGACATTATACAGGCTGCGGACATTGTGGAGCATAACCCCGACGGGATGGCGATCGGCCGAAAGGGCATTTTCGGCGGTCAGGCGCCGGACGAGTATTTCTTCATGAGTAAGTTTACGCATTAATTTGTTTTGTCTATATATAAATTCTGCAAATTATTTAATTAAATTATAAAATATCAAATGACTTGCAATGTCTGATGATTTAATGCCGCAGACCAATATATTCTTAATGATTTGTCTAATAAGAAATTTACAATAGCCGGGAGTTCTTATGAGTTATATATCCAGCCTATTCAATCCGGGACAAATTCTCCGGATATGTTTGCTGCTTTTTTCAATCACGATATTTTCGGTCTCCGACCTTGCCGCCCAGGAGGATACATTCGACACCAAAGGCAGGGATTTCTGGCTCGGATTTCCTCCGAATTTTCATAATAACCGACACAGTCCCGATCTGTATCAACGATACGGCGATTCGCTATATATATTTATTGTAGCCGACAAGCCCACCACCGGAACTATCGAATACTGGGATATCACCGGCAATCGCCACGAACACAACTTCAATATTACCGATATTTCCCAGGTATATGTATTCAAAGAAAGTTATTATACATTCGAAGTTTTCGGATACAACAACAGCGGCGAAATCCAGGTTGACGGCAACGACTGCGAACGCGTCGTACGCCGCGCATTCCACGTCACAAGCAACGACGATATCACTGTCTATGCCCACAGCCAGGCAGTGATGACCAGCGAAGCCTTTATGGTATACCCGACAGATGTGCTGGGCGACAGCTATCTGGTGATGTCATACCATAGCGACGGCAGCTTTGATTTCGGCACTCTTTCGGGCGTATCGACCCCCTCGCAGTTTTTAGTGGTCGCCACCGAGGACGACACCGAGGTGACTATAACTCCTTCCGAGCCGACATTCCGCAACGGCATCAGTCCGCGGCAGATATATCTCGACCGCGGCCAGCTCTATCTCGTGCAGGCACGAATCGACCCCACAAACGAGAAAGCCGATCTGACCGGCAGCATTGTGGAGTCGAACAAGCCGGTCGCAGTATTCGGCAGTCACCAGCGCACACCATTTCCTAAGCAGAATAGCATTGGCGCCTCGCGCGATATTCTGATCGAACAGATGCCGCCCACAACCGTATGGGGCACAACTGCTTATATCACAGAATATGCCAATGTGCCGTCTACTCTGAACGAACCCGACCGATTCCGGGTGCTTGCCTCGCACAACAACACCCGTATATATATAAACGGCACCTTGTACGGCACTATCGACCGCGGTGAATACATCGACGAAGCTATCTACGAGGCATACCATGTCAGCGCCTCGCAGCCGGTGCTGGTAGCGCAGTTCCGCAAGACCAGCCAGATCGAGAGCCAGACTATGAACGGCGACCCCTTTATGATGATAATTCCGCCATTCGAGCAATTCGGCCGCGAATACCGGTTTATCAATCTGCAGGCCTACGAATTCGAAAGAGTTATTATGGGCAATCCGATTTATCGCCAGGTCTATGAATTACAATTTATTACGATTATTTCCAAATACGGGAATCTTCCGTCGATCCGGCTGGACGGCAATCCCGTAAACCAGGGGATGTTCCGGCGCATATCCGACACAGATTATTATTACGCTAATCTCTCCGTCAGCGACGGCGTCCATCATATTGTGGCCGATGATATTTTTGGGCTGTATGTTTATGGAATGGGCATTGCCAATTCATACGGATACGTCGGCGGCATGTCAATGCGACCGCTGGATACCGACCCGCCGGAGATCGTAAGTTCGCAGGATTGCCGCACTGTTGACGGCACCATCTACGATACTTTGAAATACGACTCCCAGCTTGTAAAAGTGGAATCGCCTGACGAATTTGAAATAAATATGGATGTCAATATCGATTTCCACGGCGTGGGGTCCACAGCCCGATTCGATGGCACTATCGGGAATATTTATCTCGACGGCAGTTTCCGGATTGTCGCCACAGACGGCGCGGGATTTGTCTCACAGGAGGATTTCGAAATCCCGGGCTTCACAATCGCTCCCGAACCGATGCGCGAAACCGGCGATTTAGCTGTCCGCGCAGTCGAAACCGCGCTCAACAAGGAACGCTGCTTCAGTGTTACTGTGCATAATTACGGAAAATTCGATGGACTTATAACCCGCGCCTATTTCAAAAATCCCGATTCTCCATTCCGGCTGAACGAAACTCTGCCTATTCCCGTTGGCGTCGGACAAATGCGCGATATAAGCATATGCTTCGCTAGCGCCGAGGAAGGCGAATACGTCGATACTCTCGTGATAGGCAACGAATGCTTCGACCGCGAAGTGCTGCTGGTGACCGGTGTTACCAAAGGCGACCGAGACAAACCCCAGGCCAATTACTTTTCAGATAGCTGCAAAACAGAGATCGAAATCACATTCACAGAAGAATTACCCACCGATCTCGGAATTAAAACCATCGAAATACTCGACACCACAAATTGCATTGTCGAAATTAACGAAATCAGCTATCCAAACGCCCGCGTGAGGATTCGCATTGCCGACCCTATGCGAGACGCATATTACAAGATCGCCGCCACAGATTCCTCGGGCAATCAGACCATCTATGAGGAAGCAATCCCCGGAATGACGCTCGAAATCACCGGACTGCCAGCCGAGGGCGGACTCGACTTCGGCGACCGCCGGATAGGCGACCTCGCCTGCGATACGATCGATATCCGCAACTACGGAAGCTATCCCATCACAATCGACAAAGTATTTATATACAACAAAATTTATTTCACATTTCCGGAATCTCAGCTCCCGCTTGTGATCGCACCGGGAGAATCAGTCCCGGCCAAAGTCTGTTTCCGAGCAGTCGAAAGCAAAAAAGAAGCATACCGGGATACTCTGACTCTGAATTATATTTGCTTCAGCCTGACGCTGCCCCTCTCCGGACGCGCCGAAGCAATAGTACAGGAGCGCCCAAGCAAATGCGGCCTTCCAGTGCGACTGATCGCCCAAAGCGTACCTGAACGATTTCTGATGGAGCAGAACAAGCCCAACCCGGTCACCGGCGACGCAGGGAAAATAGTCTTCGGAGTACCAGCCGCAACCAACGCCACTGTCGCGGTTTATGACGTCTTTGGCAATCGCAGGGCGATAATCGCCAGCGGCAGATATGACCCAGGCATCTACGAAATTGAATTCGACGCCACCCAACTCCCGTCGGGGATGTACATATACGCGCTCGAAGCCCCCGGCCATGTCCTGCGTCGGAAGATGATCATTTCCCGATAAATAAATTTATCATTGAAAGCTGCGCAATACTCGCAGCGCTGTAAAAAAAAGAGACAGACCCGAAAATCTGTCTCTTTTTTTGCAAAATCAATAATTCCGGTCTGTCTTTCCCTGAAATATGCCGACCTTATTCAGGACAGGATAATCTAAAATTCGAAATTCTTGATTCTCAATTTTTAATTATTTCAGATAACCCCTTCGTCTTGTAGCCGCCGGATATCCGCCGCGCCATAGCCCAGAGCGGTCAGGATTTCTACCGTGTGCTGCGACAGCTCGGGCGGCGCCGACTCAGCATAGCCGGGGGTTTTACCAAATTTGGCCGTCATATTGAACAGCGGCACCTCGCCGATTGATTCGATATTTATCGTCGAAAAAGTATTGCGGTGCTCCACCTGCGGCTGGCTGAGCGCCTCGGCGAGCTTAAGTATCGCGCCCGAAGGCACGCCCGCCTTGTTCAGCGTTTCGACCCAGTAATCGGTCGGCTTCTCGCGCAGCTTCTCCTCCAGCAGAGGGGTAAGCTCAAAGCGGTTCTTTTTGCGGACATCTCGCTCCTTGAATCGCGGGTCTTCCTTAAGCTCAGGCACGCCAAGTACATCGGCCACTGCCTCCCACTGCTCCTGCTTGTTTGCGGCAATATTTATATATCCATCTTTCGTGATGAATGTACCCGATGGCGCTGCCGTAAAGTTATCGTTGCCAAGCAGTTCCGGCTGCTGATCGCCGATCATCAGATTGGCGGCCACCCAGCCCATCAGCGGCATAATCGAATCCAGCAGCGATACGTCGATGAACTGCCCCTCGCCGGTGCGCTCCTTATGATAAAGCGCAGACATAATCGCGAACGCCGCGTTAAGCCCGCCGACCGTGTCGCATAGCGGGAAGCCCGCGCGCAGCGGATTGAGCCGCTTGTCGCCATTGACAGCCATTACTCCGCTGAGGCCCTGTATTATCTGGTCGTACGCCGGCTTTTTCGCATCGGGTCCGGACTGCCCGAACCCACTGATAGCGCAGTAAACCAGCGCCGGATTTATTTCGCTGAGAGCGTCGTAGCCTATGCCGAGGCGGTCCATCACGCCCGGGCGGAAATTCTCGACCACTACGTCAGCGGTTTTTACCAATTCCTTAAAAATTTCTTTCGCTTTAACTTCTTTTAAATTCAATGTGATAGATTTCTTATTCGCATTCTGCGCCAGAAAACTTGTGCCCATCAGCTTTTTATTATATTCGGGCACGCAGCCGAGCTTACGCGCCAGATCGCCGTCCTTCGGGTTCTCCACCTTGATCACCTCGGCGCCGAGCCAGGCCAGATGCAGCGTCGCGAACGGCCCGCTGAGCACATTCGTCAGGTCGAGCACCCGGACGCCTTCCATAATTTTTTCCATTGCTTATCCTTCCTTACTTCTTGATTGGTCCCAATTTATATACATATCCCGGCAGCTCGCGCATCAGATAATTACTGACGTAGCGCGCCACTCCTATCGATTTGTCCAGGTCGATATTCTGCAGCATCTGCATATTCTGAAGCATGTGCACCAGATCCTCGGTGGCCACATTCCCAGCCGCCACCTTGGTGAACGGGCAGCCCCCCAGCCCGCCGAACGCAGTCTCGAAGTATTTCACATCGCAGCTAAGCGCGGCAAGGCAATTGGCCAGTCCCATCCCGTACGTATTGTGGAAATGGCAGGCCAGCTCTGCCTCGGGGTTCATTTTCCGGATCGCTGTGAATAATTTCTCAACCTTCCGTGGGTTGGCGTGGCCAGCCGTATCGGCAAGGCTTATCATATTTATTCCCGCTTCGAAATACCTCGCAACTATGTTCAGCACTGCGATTTCGGAGATCTGACCCTCGAATCCGCAGCCAAAAGCGGACTGCACCGACGCCTGTACCCGTTTGCCGGATTCCATCACGCCCTTTGCCATTGCGATTATGCGATCCGTGGCCTCATCAACGCCCATTCTTGTATTTTTTTGGCTGTGAGTCTCGCTCGCGGAAACCCCCATGCAAAACATCTCTACGCCGCACGCCATGCCGCGTTCGACCCCTTTTTCGTTGAGCACCAATCCAGTGAACGTTACGCCCTCCGGTTTAGTTTTGCTGAAATGCTCGAACAGATCGTCCGTATCAGACATCTGGAACAGCACCTTCGGGTTGACAAACGACCCAAGCTGGATCATATCTATCCCCGATGCCATTATCTCGTTGGCCCACATGAGCTTATTCTCCGTAGGCACCGTATCGCCTACCATCTGGAGGCCGTCGCGAAGGCCCACTTCATGAATCTTGATTTCCTGCATATTTACTTCCCGATTAAATGAACTGCTAATATATTGATTTATATATATTTATAATCTTGCATCGCATAAATTTGCGCATATTTGCATTCTGTGGCGTCCGCCCGAATCGACCGCCTCGAGCGGCCCTCGTCCATGCGATCCCGCTTACGAACGATTTTCGGCTGCGCAATCGTATGCATCCGAACGCAATCCGCGGCAATTTAACGCAAAGCGACGAATAGCGCTTTTTAACCAAAAATATTTCAAAAATTACTCTGCCGGAAATGCTTCGGCATTATGTCCGATATAAGAAAATTTCTGCGAATTGCAGCCAATCGATTTATAAAAAATTTCCGCCCCATTCGCAAATAATTTTATCGCCCTTTTCATTTAATATATCCAATTTTTTATCAAATATTTGCAAATTTTTTCGACATAGTTTTTATATTATTTTTGCTTATATTTTGCGACCTTTTCCCGGATCATGTTACTATATTATCACAAAAAGTTTTTATAATTCTTCAGGATTCAAAATTATGAAAAAATTAATCTTTGCGATTCTCCCCTTAGTCATGCTTTTTGCCTGCTCCGATCCGAATGAGCCGGTCGATAAATATATTTCCGGACAGCCCGCAGCCCTGTTGATTGTCGTCGAAAATAACGACGGACTCGAAGGCGGCATGTATGAATATGGATTTCAGATGTATAAGGACGAACTGCTTGATATTTTCGCGGATATGTTCGAAGTCGATCGCTCGCAGATGGAGGGCAAATCGCTCAACAAAATTATCGAAGAATACGGCGAGGAATGGCAGATACGCGCTATCACCGAGGCGGGCGAAGGATTCTACGACCGGGTTGTGTCGCTGACCGACGAAACCGCCACCCGCGACGGCTTCATCGATGCGGTGCTCGAGCTATCCGACCAGGGCTTCATCGTCGATGCTGTGTTTTGCCTGCACGGCGGCCACGGCACGATCTCGTTCTCGGACGGCTCCTGCGGCATCTCCGGAGTCGCCGACGAGCTAAGGGCCGGCCACGCAAAACTGCGCTCGATATATCAGACCAATTGCCACGCGTATTCATCGATGGCGATCTGGGCATCCGCAGGCGTGATTGCGCTCAACGGGGCCTCGGGCACGAATAATATTACAATGTTTTCGCCCTCCTACTTCGTCGAATCATGGACCGGCGGCAAGAGATTCAATCTGGCTGTTGCCGACGCGTACAACCGCGAAGTCGAGAAAATCAAGAGCTACAGCAGCATACTGCCGGTTATGGAATACATATTGACCGAGGAGAATCTGGCGGGAAGCTTTCAGCATACGGGCGGCCACGACGACCAGATATTTTGGGACGACTTCCCCGAATCGTGGACGCACCCGATTCCGTAAGATATATATTTATAAAAGATTTAAAGCCGGGCGGAGAATCAGTTCTGTCCGGTTTTTTATTATTTATCGGATGGACCTGCCAGAAGGAAGCTGTCGGTTGTATGTTTTTTGTACTGGTAAATGAAATAAATACCCGCGAGGACATAAGCGATATTTATCAGATAAAATGGGAAAATAATCAGGAACTCCCAGGGAATAAATGCAAAAACGACGTCGATTGCGACCACCGCCCAGCCGATATTGATGAGCTTGTCGATGCGGGCAAGCGTCTCGGGCGGATTGTCCGCGTCGTGCTCCGGCCGCAGATAGTCCCGATAATCGCGGAAGCTATAAAGAGTTATAATAAATCCGAGAATAATCAGGCCAATATGCAGGCTGCTATCGATCAGCTCGCGGCCGATAATCCAGTCGGCGACGAAATCCTGAACCAGGGCAACCAGGATTATCACGAATCCCGCGCTGCGCAGCGCCTTATTTTTCGCAGAAGTCATACCGCAAATTTAATATATATATACGGATAAACAAAAATCCCCGGACATATTTGAACATCCGGGGATATATATATTGCGATTATTTATCGTTCCGATCAGGTGCCGGCGTTGTAGTCTTCGATATAGGCTATCTGTTCGTCGGTCAGATGGTCGATGTTCATGTGCATCATCGCGAGCTTGGTTTTGGCGATGAATTCGTCCTGTTCGACTGGCAGATCGAGCACTTCGTTGGGGAGCTTCTCGCCCTTCTTGTGCGATTCGACCAGGCGCAGGTGCGACATAAACTGATTTGCAAAGCTCATATCCATCACCTCGGAGGGGTGTCCCTCTGCGGCGGCGAGATTCACCAGGCGGCCCTGTGCGAGCAGGAATATCTTGCGGCCGTTTTTAAGGGTGTATTCTTCGCAATTCGGACGGATTGTGCGCTTGGATACGGAGACTTCCTCGAGCTCGGGGATATTGATCTCTGCATCGTAATGGCCTGTATTGCAAACGATTGCTCCGTCGCGCATATTCTCGAAATGCTGTTTGCGGATGACATCCTTCACGCCGGTGGCGGTTACGAATATGTCGCCGATTTTGGATGCTTCGTCCATCGGCATAATTTCGTGGCCCTCGAGCACTGATTTGAGCGCTGCGGTGGCTTTGACCTCGGTGCAGAATGTATTGGCGCCCATGCCTTTGGCGCGTTTGGCTACGCCCGAGCCGCAGTGGCCATGGCCGGCGACTACGACGTTCTTGCCGGCGAGCAGCACGCTGGTGGCGCGCAGAATGCCGTCGAGTGTGGACTGGCCGGTGCCGTAAACGTTATCGAAGTCCCATTTGGTTTCGACGTCGTTAACCGCATAAACCGGATAGAGCAGCTTGCCCTTTTTGGCGCGAGCGCGAAGGCGCTGGATGCCGGTGGTGGTTTCTTCGGTGCCACCGATAACATTTCCTGTGGCCATTTCGGGATGTTTTTCGTGGACTGTGTTGATCAGATCGCAGCCGTCGTCGAGCGTCAGATGCGGCGGTTTGTCGATTGTGCGTTCGATGCACCAATAGAAATCCGGGCCATTGTCGTACCATGCGAAAATCGAAATACCTTCGTCTGCCAGCGCTGCGGCAACCGCGTCGTGGGTCGAAAGCGGGTTGCAGCCCGACCAGCTTACTTCGGCGCCGGCATCGGCGAATGTACGCACGAGCACTGCGGTCTCTTTGGTGACGTGCAGGCAGCCTGCAATTTTGTAGCCCTTGAACGGCTTTGTTTCTTTATATTTCTCGCGCAGGTGCATCAGCACGGGCATACGCGATTCGGCCCAATCGATCAACTGGCGGCCCTTTTCGGCCAGCCCGAGATCGCGGACGCAATATTTACCGGGCACTTCATCGAAATCGCCCTGCATGTTTTTCGGAGGATATTCTGCCATCTTTTCTTCCTTTTAATTATATATAAATAATAAATTATTATCCGAATTTTTTGAATAAATCTACCAGATCGAGCTGTTCCCACGGGAAGTGAGATTTGCCGAAATGCCCGTAGGCAGCGGTCTCGCGGAAGATCGGCCGCTTCAGGCCCAGGCGCTGGATAATGCCCTTGGGCGTCAGATCGATATTTTTAGCGATATATTCCGATAGCTCCAGATCGTCCACTTCGAATGTTGGCGTCATCACCAGCACCGATACGGGATTCTCCACCCCGATCGCATACGAAAGCTGGATGGTGCATTCCTCGGCCAGCCCCGCAGCCACGATATTCTTGGCCAGATGGCGCGCAGCATATGCGCCCGAGCGATCGACCTTGGTCGCGTCCTTGCCCGAGAAAGCGCCGCCGCCATGAGGAGCGCGTCCGCCGTAGGTATCGACAATAATCTTGCGCCCGGTAAGACCGGTGTCGCCGTGCGGCCCGCCAATCTCGAAAACGCCCGTCGGGTTGACGTGATAAATCGTCTTCTCGTCGATATATTCCGTCGGGAGCACGTCTTTAATAACCTTATTAATAATATCTTCTTTGATCTTCGCCTGAGTGACGCCCGGGTCGTGCTGGGTCGAAACCACAATCGTATTGCAGCGCGTAATCTCGCCATCGGCATTATATTCGAACGTCACCTGCGACTTCGCATCCGGCCGCAGATACGGCATCAACTCGTTATTCGTCTTGCGAATCGAAGCCAGCTTTTCGACAATTTTATGCGCATACATAATCGGCGCCGGCATATACTCCGCCGTCTCGGTGGTCGCATAGCCGAACATCATGCCCTGGTCGCCGGCCCCGCCGGTATCAACGCCGGCCGCGATGTCCGCCGACTGAGTATTAATAACATT
>CAZEMR010000085.1:0-12604 GCA_964513465.1 uncultured Hyphomicrobiales bacterium | reverse complement strand
CCAGCAAATTTGTCATAGACCTGATCTATTCGTTAAGATTGTCCAATAACTGCCCATGGGGCATTTCGCTCAGTTCCGGCAGCCCTTTGCGAAGCACGTCCTGCGACGTCTGGATTACGGTCAGCGGAGTGCGATACTGCTGCGAGAGCATCGATATGAATCTGTTTTTCAGTGCATTCAACTCCTTTTCCTTATTCAGCGCCTTGCGGATTTGCTCATTGGCACGGCGGCGCCGCTGCAATGCCTCGCGTTTGGCCTCACGCAATGCCCGAGCCTCGTGAATCAACCGCAGAGACTTCCGCATAGTGCTTTCTAAATCTTCAAAATTCAGCGGCTTAGTCAAAAAATCATATGCCCCGCCGTTCATCGCCGAGCGAATATTCTCCATATTACCATACGCCGAAATGATAATCGCCCGAAGGTCAGGATTGATTCCGATCAGATTATTCAGCAAAGTCAGGCCGTCCATCTCCGGCATATTAATATCCGTAACCACAAGGTCTATATCGGGTTCGCGTTCGAGTTGCCCGACGGCCTCGAGTCCGTTGCCGGCAAATTTAAAATTATAAATCCCCTCGCGAATCTGCCGGCGAAATCTGAGGCGAAACATTCCCTCGACGTCCGGCTCGTCGTCAACTATCAGTATTTTCGATGATTTAGCCTTTGCCGGAGTATCCATCGTTTCAGCTTTTGGGTAATCTGATAATAAATTCAGCATAATTTCCTTCCTCGCTTTTAACTGTCATTTCTCCTGAATGCCCATTGGTAATTATATCATAACTCAGCGAAAGCCCAAGCCCGGTGCCGTCTCCGGCGGGTTTGGTAGTAAAGAACGGATTGAATATTTTGTCCATCACCTCGCGCGGCATTCCGCAGCCATTATCCCTGATTCTAAGCTCTACTATATCTTTCATATCTTTAGTGTTTATCGTAATTTCCGGATGGTATTCACCCGTTTTCGTCTGTAATTTTTTATTCATCGAATAGCAGGCATTATCCACCAGATTTGTTATCACCCGGCTCAGGTCCTGCTGGCGTATCGCGGCCATAGGTGCGGATTCGTCGAATTCGGTTCGGATTTTAGCCCGAAACGATTTATACTGACTCGAGAATCCTTTATAAGCCATTCTGGCATAATCCTTTACGAATTCATTAACCGAAGTGGGGATCTTTCTGCCCGAGCCTCCCCGCGCGTGCTCCATCATAGATTTGACGATATTATCAATCCTGCGGCCATTATTGGCGATGGTCTCCAGATGGCCCGCAATTTCGGATATGACTTCCCGCACCGGAAGTATTTTTTCCGAAGCCACAGCGCCGTTAAGCGCGTCCACCTCGGTCATAAGCTCCATGCATAGCTCGCGCGTGCCGTCCGAGAAATTATTTATAAAATTCAGTGGATTACGAATTTCGTGGGCAATGCCCGTGGTAAGCTGGCCAAGCGATGCGAGCTTCTCGGCCTGAATAAGCTGATCCTGCGTTTTCTGGAGCGATTCGTGCGCCCGGCGGATTTCGTCATGCGAGCTGCGGATTTCCTCGAATGATTTGGCATTCAGCAGCGCAATTGCGATATACGATGCCAGATTGCGCACCATATCAAGGTGGTGCTGCTTATAAACCCGCGAGTCCTGGCTTTCGATCGAAAGTATTCCGATCACCTTATTTTCTGCGGTAATCGGTATATATATACCGGAATTTGAATGCTCGCTCATTGCGCGAATGCTCTCCGGCCGTGCAGCCCATTCGTAGTCGCGAACCAGATATTCGATATCCTTATCGAATTCGTTTATAAAGATTTCCTGATGATTAACAACCGCCAGCGCATCAAGCCGAGGCTCGCCGCTAATCCCAACCGTCAAAGGCGGACGGCGCTGACCGTTCTCCATCACCAAACGGTATTCGATCGTCCCGGCCTCCTCGCAATAAAGCCCGATGCACAAACCGGATGAATCGATCACCGTGCTCAGCTCGGCGTAAAGCTTCTCGAACAAATCCTCGAAATTCAGCGCCGATGTAATGCTCTGCCCGATATTACTCAGCACCGACAGATTGTTGAACGATTGTTTCAGATCCTCGGCAAGCAGCTCGAGCTCTATATTCTGATCCTTCATTCGCTCCTGCTGCTGCATAATAGTTTCGCTCGAATTCCTTATATTTATAACCATCGAATTGAAAGCCCGCCCAAGGTCGGCAATTTCGTCATTGCCGCGCACATCCACAGTGGCGTTGTAATCCCCGCCCGCCAACTGCCCTGCGGCTTTCTGAAGTCCCACCAGCGGACGGGTCATCTGGCGTCCCAGCACAACCGAAAGCGCCACTCCGAGCAGCACCGAAAACGCCACCACACCCAACTGCGCGTTCTGGATAACCGAGGCTTTTTCGGCCCGCTCCTCGACCATGATTTCGAGCTGCGTCCGGATTTTGTTTTCGTAGAATTCCAGATTTTTCTGCTGCTCTTCCAGCCGCTGGAATATCCTGACCAGCTCCAGAAACGACAGATAATACACCTGCGACAATTTGATTATCTCGATTCGTTTCGCCTCCGGAATCCTCATATCAGCGCTGTGCGCAACCAACGAATCGACGGCCGCGCCGACCCTTTCTATATATTTATCGCTGCGGCGCATAATAAAATCCTTTTCGCTGCGGCGCGCCTGAAGCATATCCACATACACACGGCGGTCGTCCACCCCGCGCAGAATATCCTCGATATTATGCACATTTTTGCGGAAATGCCCCTCGACCCCAAGATTTTCGTTCAGGCCACGGGTCTGTATCATTTCCACATAATTTTCAAATAATTTGTGATAATCATTTTGCAGCATCAAAAGCGCGGCAAGCTCTTCGTTGTGTTCGGCGATGCGGATAATCTCTTCGAATTTTTGCATCCGCGAATGAAATTTATCGCGAATCGCAAGATCTTTCTTTTTCGAGAATTCCGTGCGCAGCCGGCAGCTTTCGAGCATCACGTTCTCGGCGCGGCGCATTATATCGCGTTCGTTCAGCGTATCGAACACATAAAGCGACGACACGACGATCACGCCAAGAATAAGCTCCAGAGCCGCCGCCAGCATCAAAAGCTTCGAATACAGCGTTAGTTTGATCCTTTTCATTTCGCATTTGCCTCAGATTAATCAGCATTTCCGCAGCGTACTACTGCGGGATTCGCATATTACAAAAGGCAAATGAATCTGTTTTAAATTAAGGGTTAAGATTGAATCAATTTGGAGCCATCAGCCAAGCCGGCGCAGCTTCCAAAGGTCTTTGTGGTCGGAGGGAAGTATCGGCGCGAGCGCGATCAGTCCGGTTTTGCCGATATTTTTTTTCAAAGCTTCGAGTTCTGCGAATTTAAAATGCAATTCCGGATCGTCCGGCTGACCGACCCCGGCCTCGCGCAGCATGATGCTGGCTTTGGCCTGCAGCGAAAGCTCGAGACTCAGCCGGATATAGCACAACAGGTCGAATACCACCTCGGGCGGGAATCTGTGGCGTATTTTCATGAAATATCGTCCAGCGCGGCTATTGGAAAACTCGCCCCGATTGATGTCTTTCAGCAAATCGACTTCCTCGTCGAATTCTATCTCGAGCCAGTCCGAAAGCGATTTCTCATTGAGCGCAAACACAACAATCAGCAGCGCCGGCATCAATACGATTATGATAATCGACGAGATCAACGGCGGCAGCAGGAACTGGTTATACATCATATGCAGTGCCAGCGAAATCAGCAGGCCGGGCAATATATATATAAGCCGCGCCACCCCCGTGCGGTTTATGAACGAAAACGCCACAATAGCCGCAACCGCAAGAGTGCCGCCGTGCATTATCGCAGTGCCGAATCCGCGCACTATCAGCACCGGCCAGCTTGCGGATATGCCCCAGCCGACGAAAAGGATGTTCTCGACCACCGCGAAGCCAGCCCCCACGGCAAATCCGAGGATCGCTCCATCGATCATAAAGCCGATCCGTCCGCGCAGTATCATAAACGCAAGGAAGGACATCTTGACGATTTCCTCGACCGCAGGGCCGCCCGACTGCGCATATTTGTTATAAGAAATTTCGAAAATTTCGCGGATTGAATTATTAATCACCAGCGAGAGCGAAGCTGCCGCCACTCCCAGCGCAAGCGAGACGAACAAATCGCTCGCCCGCACCAGCTTAAAGCTATCCAGCGCGAGCAGCAGCCCCAGAAATGCGATCACCGGCAATGCGACAGTCAGTATTTGTATAATTAATTGCATCACATCAGCTTAAGCGAAATCATGAATTCGTCGCGGGGCGCAAATCCCTCCTCAAATGCGCGGCCGTAGCCCAGCGAGAGCGTCGTCCTGAGCAGCGAGAAAAATACGATTTCCATATCCATCTGAGCGCCCGCATTATATATATATCGGCGGAGCGCCGACCGGTCGGGATCCGTCGCAATCGCCGAGCCGAAAAGGCTCATCCGCGCGTGGGTGGCGTACATATGCAAAAACCCGAAGCGGCGGAACCTCACCGGCTGCAGATTTAACTCGAGCTGAGCCTTTGCGAATTTATTTGCCGCGGCCTCGTTGATATTAAGCCCCGGGAAGCTCTCCATTTCGCGGTAGCGGTGGCTGTCGTGATAGTCCACATAATTATTGCCGAATCCCCCGAAATAGAAATTGCTCAGCGGGCGCTCTCGGTCGGCGAATCCCCAGCCGGCGGAAGTCCGCAGCCAAAGCGATGTATTGCGCAGCGGAGTCAGCCATCCGTAATCCAGCTTGGCAGACAGCCTCGGGTGTACGATATCGGCTGCCCAGGCGGCGTCGGCCGTCAGATTGGCCTCGATTCCGGATTCGGATTCGACCGCGCCCAGCGATTTGCGGGTAAGCGAATAATTCAATTCGCCATGGGCATAATACATACGGTCGATGCTCGCGGCCACATTCTGATAGCCCGGCAGAGTCTCGAGATCGCCATACATCGCAGCGCCGATCGTATAATCGATCTGGCGCGGCTTTTCATTATATAATAAAAAATCATGATATGATCCGTAAAGCATATATCCCGCACGGCTTACGCGGGTCGGGCCGAAAAGGTCATAGAAATTCGCACGATTATATCCCGCCTGAAGATTCCATTGCCAGTATTTATAATCCATAAAAAAATGAAGGCGCTGGCGCTCCGGCAATAAACGGTTCGGCGAGTAAGAAATATTGAACGCAAGAGAATTGAATCCCACATTATCCATAAAATGAAAC
This sequence comes from uncultured Hyphomicrobiales bacterium, assembly GCA_964513465.1. Lineage (GTDB taxonomy): Bacteria > Bacteroidota > Ignavibacteria > Kapaibacteriales > UBA2268 > CAZEMR01. The sequence goes on along the minus strand of CAZEMR010000085.1, from coordinate 7,385 downwards.
CGCAGCCCATAGGCCGGAAACACCTTGAATCCCTCGATTATCGGATAAACCGACGCAAGACCGAAGTTTGCAAAAGAGTTATATTCTTCCTCCTCGGCGCCAAGCGAATCCAGACTAATCTGCGCGGGCGAATCGAGATTCCACTCCCTCAGCTTCGGATTGCGCTCGAAAACCTCCTGCCCGAGATATGTAATTGCGTTGATATCCTCTGTCGTGGTTTTGCGGATAATCCCAGGCCTCATGCCACCCGTGGTGTATTCCCACACCAGCAGGCTGTCGCCGCCGAGATCGAGCGGACGGAAAAATCCCCGCCGGGCATTGGTCAGAGCGGCCATTTCGCCGGTCGCGGTTTCGATGCGGAATACATTCGATACCCCGGTATAATACGAAGTGCCGTATAAATAACGGCCATCTTCGGAGAACCTGAAATCCGAGGCTGAATTGTCCTCGAATTCATAAAGCATTTTGTGCTCATTAATTCCGGCGAGCAGGGAATCGGTATTGAACAAAACCAGCCGCTGGCGGCCCGCCGCGTCGGCCAGCGTACCCGATAGCAATCTCCCGTCGGGCGAAATATCCGGCGAGAAAAAGCTCTGCCCGAATGGTATGGAATACATCCGGGTAAATGATTCATATGGCGGCGCCGAGCGCACGATTGCCGTGCGGCCGGACATCACCTGCACTCCCCAAAGCGATTTATCCGCGGGATTGACCACCAGATTGCCGGTGCGGGAGTAATCCATAAGATTGTCGGCGGCTCCTTCAATAGATATTGACTCCAGCCCACGCCAGGTGTTATTGCAGGTGGTCTGAAACAGCAGATCATTTTCCATATCTGCGGCGAGAGATGTCACATAATTCAATTTCGGGCTGAGCACATCGCGAACGTCTTCCATTTCTCCGGTCCGGATATCGATCGATACGATCCGCGCCATATCGCCGGGATGATTGACCGCGCAGTAGATTTTGCCCTCGCGCTCGTCGAAGAATGCGCGGGAGACCGAGCCAAGCGCCCCGTCCGTTATATATACGGGCCGGGTAACGGGATATTCCTCAATTATGCGAAGATTATCGCGCTGGAATTTTTTCTCGAATCCAATCCAGTTCTCCCATGCCTCATCGACCGAAATGCCATATACGTCATAGAATTGATTGGCGTAAAATTTCGAGCTGCTGTCCGTCCGCGAATAGAATTGCATCAATTTATCCGCGCCGTATTCATATGCCAGATAGTCCGTAAACCGGGTGCCATATAAATATGAATTGACGCCAACCTGAAAGTCGATTGCCGTGCCTTCCGTCTCGAGCCCCACCACTCGATAGAAATACGCCGAATCGAGTGTCATCGTTCGGAAGACCATCTCGTCGTAGCCGCCGATGGCGCGCCCAAGGCCGCCGCTCATCCATGTTTCCATAAATACGGCGATGCCCTCCTGATACCAGCGCGGCGAATACCAGCGGGGTACGGTCAGATAGCTATAGATCATCGAAAGGGGGAACTGATTGTCGGCCATTACCTTGCCGCCAAACATCCCACGCCAGAACCGGTCGCCCGAGCTTGGTTTGTCGGTGGCGACAATATGCATCAGCTCGTGGTCCATCAGCCAGTGCATTCGTTCGCTGGCGGGAATAATATCGAAGTCGTAGGCAAACGGCGCCACATTGATTGTAACATAATTCCAGGGCATTACCAGCGCTCCGCCATTGCCCCCGTCCGTGAAATCGTTCAGGAAAATGACAACCTGCTCGTCGGGCTGATAATCCCAGATTTCTTTATGGAATTGCCATGCGTTTGTAAAGCATTTTACAGAATACGGCGACAAGTAGGAAAGCCCTTTGCCGCCGTAAATCAGATTGATCTCATTTGTTTCAATTTTATATAATTGCGCACTGGCTGTGGTAGCCATCAGCGCAATTATCAAAAGCCAGATTTTTTTCATTTAAATAAACTATTTCATAATTAAATTAATAGACCCCGAGGTCTTCCATGCTGAAGACAATCGAAAGCTCCTGCGCCCAGATTGTGTTCAGATCTTTCTGCGCGCCTGATGCGAGATTATCATTAGCCAGTAAAAAATTGAGCTGCCCCTCGGAAAAGATCATATTCAGTTCGCCGCTGGCCATAAATTGATTGAGCTGATCCTGCGACATAAATATTCCCAGATTTTCTTTGCTTAAAAAGGCGCCATTTAAAATTACTAAAAGATCAAGTCCGTCCTGCGCCATAACCACATTCAGATCCTGCTTTGCCAGAATTCCAAGGTCTTTCGGTGTCGCTAAAATCAAATTCAGATCGCCCTGCGACAATATGATATTATTTCCCTCGACCGCGGCAACGCCCGACATAAATGCGCTCACGAACATCTTCTGCTGTTCCTCGCTCAGATTGCTGAAGCTCTGCTGAACGTTCAGGCCTTCGAATGCTTTGTTGTCGATCAGATCGGGTGTGCTGTATACTCCGAAAGTTTTATCAGTGTCGACCACTTCTTTCGAATTGACGAATTTCTGCTTCTGCACGAATTCCCCATTCCGCTTATCGCCCGTGGCGGCAACTGTCTCAATATCGAGCATCAGCAATGCATCGCGCAGCCGGGTCAGCTCCTGCAGCTCTTTTTTCTTCATATCGCCGGGATTGGCCAGCACCTCGTCGAGCCCCGCCACAGCGCGGCTAATGGCATCATTGCGGTCGAGATAGCTCATATGAAAATCCGCCACCTGAATGATCAAATTTTCGATATCCCCGGTGGGGGGATTCTCGGCTTTATGCGCGGCTGCAAGCGTATTGATCGTATTTTTCATTTTTTCATTGTTGTTTTGAATGAAGCTGCCAAGCTGCCTGAGGTCTTCGGCAAGCGCCTTTTTGCCCGGGGGCAGCAATTCCTGCAACTGGTCGTATTTAATGTTATTCAGGATCAGTGCGGTTTTGTTCGTATATACATAATAATTCAAAAGGCTTCCGAGCGAGGCCACAAGCTTTTCTTTGTCATTGATAAACTCGGTGCGCAGCTCGATATCCTTGCCCTGAATTTTCACATTGCGGTGCTTCTCGACCTTGCCGATAGTGCCCGAGGTCTTGCCCTCTTCGGACGGCGGGAAGTCCATGAGCAGCAGCATAACCACAACCACCGCAATAACGATCAGCCCAAAAATGATGCCCATTCTCTTTTTCATTTTTTACTCCGGGGAATAGTTTTTAAAGAATTTTTATAAATCATGAAAATTTAATTCCTTTTGTTCGCCTTGATAGCGTCTTTGATATTTTTTTCGATAATATTCCCATTATCCGGAGAATCCGGATTCAATGGCCAGCCAGCATCCATAAACACTTCGCGCGGATCGATTTCGAGAATTATATCAAGCTCTTCGTCTGCGGCGACCGAGACCGGCTGCCGGAGATTGATCGACAAATTCGCCGTGAATGCGCGACGGAATACGAACGGGATTGCCGCGCCGTCCTCGAAATACTCGCCGTCGATTATCGCTGTCCAGCGGTCGCCCGTTGCAAAATCGCCGAATACGGCATCATTGCGGAAAAATTCAAGTTCGCTGCCGCTGAACCGGTGGAATTCGAACTTTACGGCTTCGTATTCGCCCGGTGGTATTTCGCCCGAAGTCAGCATAAATTCTCCGAATGTCGAATCGCCGGTCAGCACAAACGGTCCGGACTTGACGTCGCGTTCGGGGCCATTCAGCGCCTTCAGCTTCAGCCGCGAAACCAGAATTCGGACGCGGTCGATATGCAGAGAATCCACACGCTCGGCGAGAACCGTGGGGTCATTCCCCTTATCAAAGCTCTGGCGGACGGTCGAGGATGTCATAGTGGTGTATACTTTTAGCGAGGCTTTTTCCTCCGGCCCGGTCGAGTCCGAACATCCGGCGGCAAATACCAGCAAAATTATCATTACAATTATATTACGCATAAAATTTCCTTCCCGGTTTTTTCACAGGTTAATCTAATGATTGTAATATAATCATTTCGCAGTAATTTACCAATCGAGTGGCGTTTCGGCAATTATATTTACGGTGCGGGAGTAAAAGCGTCCTTCGGGGAGCTCGTTGGTGAATGGCGGGTCGAATTCCCCGCGACCGAATATCCGGACGTCTGCGGGCAGCAATCGGCGGCCGACCTCGCGGGCGCGGTCGAGCGAGAGCATCAGATTGTAATCCTCCTCGCCGATACGGTCGGTATATCCGGTGACGCGGAGGTCAGAGCTGTCCGACAGGCTGCCCTTTATCCATTCGACGATTTCGCGATTGGACTCATCGAGCCGGTATTCGTCGAAATCAAATAGTATCAGGCTATAGCGGTCTATCCGGCGGTCTTCGAGCTTTTCTATCATCTTGCGGCGCAGCGTTTTGACTCGATGCGGCAGGTCGTGCTCGGCGCTTCTGGCAATAGCTCCGCCCTTTGCCGAAATTTCCAGCGAATATGTCACCGGCTCCGGCCCGAGCGGTATCGAATGCTGCTCGTCGGATACATCCCACTCGATCGAATCCGGCGGCGCGCCCGCACCCGAGAACTGGCGCAGGATTCGTCCGGACTGCATCGCGCTGAGGGTCCACCTTGCGCAGGATTCGGGGCGCCCGACCGAGCAATAGAAGCGGATCACCGGCGGATCGGTGCGGCGCAGCGTATCGGTAGTGACTACCGGCCGCAGGATCGAATTTTCGCTGGCTTCGATCTCAACGCGGCGGTTTTCTTCGGCGCCATCGGGATCGTCCGGATCGGAGGCATTTTCGGGTAGCTGGCGGGGGCGGATACTCAATCGCAAAGGCTCGATTTCCCAGACTTTTCGGAGATATTCGGCGACTGCTTCGGCGCGGCGGCGTGATAGCCCGGCGCCGGCGGGTTCGGTGGCCGGGCCGCTGGTGCAGCCGGTAAGTGTCAGCCTGGCTCGCGGATTTTCGACCATCCGCCGGCCGATTATATTCAAAATATTATAATATGTATCCAGCGCATCGAGGCCATGCAATTCATTTTCGGAGAATTGCGAAGCAATCGATTTATTTATAAATATATACCTTTCAGGGATTTCCGTAGTATTTTTTTCAAAAAATATATAATTTAGCAATGGCCGCATATTCGTCGAGAGGAACTCCTCTACGGTCATCTGCGCGAATGGCCGCTCCTCGCCATCGACCACCCCCACCGCCGTGACGCTTATTTCGCCGGGATCGTCTGCTCTTTGCTCGGCAATTACAAGCGAATCCCTTTTTATTTCGGGAATTTGTTCAATTTCCATATCCTGCTTTTCGGGGATAATTTCAATTGGTTCATCGGCTTTCCGCGATGGGGAATAAATAATCGCTATTCCCGCCCGCAGATGATTCGCCCGCCACCCGACGCCATCCACCAGATTGGTGATGCCGAATGAATACGCCAGCCGCGGCGAGAGCACGACTGATCCGCTGCGGTTCATCGGGAATTCCATGCGCAGACCGAATTCGACCGCCGCAAAAAGCTCGCTGGCCGAGGGGATTTCGCCGGAATTCTTATTGCGGATGCGGGTGCCGGTGTCGGTAAATACGCCCATATCGGCGGGCCGGGTGATGTGCTCCTGCTGGCTGTAATTCATTTTAAATAAATATCCCGCGTGCGGCCCCACGAATGCGAATATGCCCGCGCCAAGATCATAATCCGCCAGAATCGATACCCCAGCGCCGGCTATGTCGGCCTCGAGCGTGTGCTCGAAACGTCCGTTGATTTTGTCGCCCTCGAGATTGAGAACGACGTCCTCGGCGCGGACGAGCCGCGCGCCGTAATTCGAATACCCCAGCCGCAGCGCAAGCAAGAAATCGTCCGATAAATAAAAAGAGCCCAGGATACCTAAGCCTTCGCCGTCTGATACCCCGGAGAAAAACGACGGACAGCAATTCGGCACCCCGGGCAAAGCTCTGAAATCCGCTATATGATGATTAAGGCCGTAATCGACGTATGCGCCGATGCGGAACTCCTCCGCGCGGCCCGGCTCACCGGCTGTCAGCAGCGCTGGGAGCATTATATATAATATTGTTAAAAAATGTTTCATCGGACAATATTCAGTATTTGGCTCGCAGCGCTGCCGGGCGTTTTCATAATCATGAAATACGTGCCCGCGGGGAGATAGCTCGCATCGTATCCGATCTCATACGTTCCGGGCTGGCGGCTGGAGCTTTCGATTTGTTTAACTAAATTTCCGAATAAATTATATATCGTAATTTCCACAAGTCCTTTTTCGATTGTTGTGTATTTGACAACTCCGCTCTCAGACGCCGGATTGGGGCTGATCGCAAGCGCCTTTTCGCCGGAGTATTCCACCAGCCGCTCGCCGCCCTCTTCGCAGACGCCAGTCAGTTCGAACCACCCATCTTCGGAATCGACAACGGCAATCCCGCCGACGACTTCGACATCCGAAAGCCCGAGCACTGTCGATTTCGAATTGCCCAAAGTCGCGCGGAAGACTAGTCCGGCGAGCAGTGAATCTTTTTCGGGAATGGGGAATTCGAGGTTAATCACGCGATTTTCGCCTTCGATCGTCCCCGCGGGGGTATCGCCGACCGGCACAAGCAGCGTCTTGTTGAAGCTAAGAGTTGCCAGGAATTTCTCCGCGCCGGAGATGAACATATTCTCCTGATTTTTCATATATATATGAATCACAGCAATTTCGCCCGCATCGGCGCTGGCATCGGCGGCGACGATTGTGGCGCGCCCTGTGCCCGCGATTCCATTGCCCTCTATCGTTACGCTGAGCGGGGCGGGGTCGCCATCGGCCCGAACCTGAAGCATGGTCATCGCCCGGCCGCGGTGCACGGGTTTGAACCGCAGCTTCATTTTATGAATCGAATCGGGCTCTATTCGGAACGGAGCGCCGCCCTCGATGAGTTCGAACTGTCGGCGGTCTGGCCCGGCGATCTCCGCGCTGACGACGTCCACTGGCGCGGTGCCTGTGTTGCGGACGATTGCCTCGACGGTATCGCGGGTGAAATATATATATAAATCCCCGAAATCTATGAGCTTATGCGCAAGCTCGAGCTGTGGCTCTACTGCCTCGCCAACTATTGTGCGCCTGCGCATTTCGCCCGGACCGTATATTTCGATCGTAGCGGTTTTGCTGCCGGGGCTGGTCGGCGCAAAAGTAAACGCAACATCCTCCGGGCAGCAGGGATATACACGCCAGGGCGGGAGGCCGGACGTCATCGAAAAATCAGCGGCATCGCGCCCGATGATTTTTATTGAATCGACAACAACTGAATATTCCTCGAGCGGGGTGATGAATCCCATAATTGTGCTGTCGCGCTGATCGCCGACAAGCAATTTGCCCATATCAATATCGTATGCCTGATAATCCGGAGCGATTATTGTAAACAGACCGTCGGACTGGTCTTCGGAAGTGCCCGAGAATACA
>CAZEMR010000084.1:0-12617 GCA_964513465.1 uncultured Hyphomicrobiales bacterium | reverse complement strand
TCATATAACCTCCTTATAAGAAAAATTATTAACTTCCCTGAATATAATTGCATAGGCGACATTTTTTGTCGTCTGAAATGTGTTATAAATATTTTTTTTCTTTTTCCGCAAATTCAAGGTGTGGTAATCCCCCGATTCCCATATCTCATCTGATTTTCTTATTTTTGAGATTATTCTGATAACATTTCCGGGGATAGAAATTTGTTGCGCAATATTGATGTTATCGCTATATTACCAAAAATATATTAATTATTAGCTGCTAATGAAATGCTACCTAAGAAGCTCGAAAAGGATCTAATTATAGACGCAGTATTTGAACTTAGATTTGTACCAAACATCAATTCAAATGCAGTATTTGGAATTTTATATAATATTTTTAAAGATAAATATCCGAATGTTGAAAATTTAAACATTCTTGATATTCCTTTTCAGATACGCGAAAAAGACAGCAATTTATTATACCAGCCTCACTATCGTTTACAGAATGAACTATTTCAAATCCGTCTTGGCCCGCGGGTATTGGCTGTCGATATTTTAGATGAATATCCGGGATGGCAAAAGTATTTTTCTGAAATTAAGTCGATAATCAGCTCATTTATAGAAGCAAATATTGCCGCCGATTTCCGCAGGATCGCGTTGAGATATATAAATCTATTAGAGTATAAAAGTATAAAAGATACTCTTAATATTGAATTTAAAATAAACAACGAAAAATACAACAAAAGAAAGCAATCGATTATTACCACAGTAATCGAAGATGAAAATTTTCAGCATAACCTGAGAATTTCCGAAAATATCGAAATCGAACATACTGCCAAAGGAATAAATACTCAGGGTACTGTATTGGATATCGATACTTATACAAACGATATTCATGATTTTGTAACGTCTTATGAAGAAATAATTGATTCGGCTCATTCAAAAGAGAAAAATTTCTTTTTCAGTTTGTTGCAGAATTCTTATTTGCAAACTTTGCGACCATCTTATTAAGGTGTCTGATGTATAAAACTAAATATATTGTGCTGCCAGTCGCTGCTATTGCCGGCGTTGCTTATCATGCCGGAATTGACAGTACGAGCATTGAAGGCAATCAAACGTATCTTTCATCTTCGACACAAATCAATGTTGAAAATAATAATACTCAATATTTTCAGCAGGATTTAGTAATTGAAGAAACACCTATAATTAGCGACGAGATGTTAGAAGAAGCATTTAATAACTTCGCAAAAAAAATGATTGAAAATTCCAAAGAAATGGAGCCGGAAATAGCGGAATATGTTTCAGAGAATATTATGGATTTATTATAAATGCCCTCTGATAAATTTGAACAATTTCAGATTTTCTTACCGGCCTATTTGACCGATGGCAGTAAATATCAGTTATACCATTGCCTGAATAGCTACCCGGAGAATTTATCTGATCTGAATAATAATTTTTATTTGCCAAAAAACAAATTCTCAAATGAATACCTGCAAGGAGATATTTGCTTCGGATTCCATTTTTTAAGCTTACCTGATATTAACTTAAAGACAATCGAAGGCTTAATAATATCTAATACTTGTGACATTTCTCGCGATAATAAACGAAGCTTTTCAAAAATCGATGCGCTTTATGCGCCTGTCCAAAACATTGAGAAATATCGATCGCATCTGCTGCAACATTTTCCAGAAAATAAAATTGAAGCACACTTAGGAGCAATTCGAAAACAAGAAATCACAAATATTTTTTACCTTCCGGAAAATCCCGGTTTATTTCCCGAATCATTCGTTTATTTGGATAAAATTTTTAATTGCAAAATAAGCTATTTAAATCCAGGCAATGTTCAAAAGCAGCTTTCGTTAGGAAATTATGGTTTTTATATTTTATTATTCAAGCTTTCCATACATTTCTCTCGCTTCGGAGAAGGGATAGACCGAAGATAACCTCTACTTCCAGACCCTGCAGGCGTTCCGCAAATTCAAGGTGTGGTAATCCCCCGATTCCCATATCTCATCTGATTTTCTTATTTTTGAGATTATTCTGATAACATTTCGGGGGATAGAAATTTGTTGCGCGCTTTCAGGAAGTTTTATGACGAGCGGCCTCTGCTCGTTATTATGATCGTGGCTATCGCGCTTCGGCTGCTGGCCGCCGTTTTCGCCAAGGGCTATGGGATGCACGACGACCATTTCGGCCCGATCGAACAGCCCTACGAGATTATGCGAGACCCCTCGATCTGGGAGAATCGCGGCAATCCCCACGGCCACAGCATTGTTTACCCGCTCGCGCATTATGTGATTTTCAGCGCGCTGGAGAGCGTCGGGATCGCCGACCCCCAGGCCAAGATGTACGTGGTGCGCGTGGTGCACGCATTCTATTCGCTGCTGATAGTGCTGTTTGGCTATCTGATCGCGCTGCGGATTTCCGGAAAGGAGGCGGCGCGGCTTACGGGCTGGCTGCTGGCGGCGTTCTGGATACTGCCATTTATGAGCGTGCGCAACCTGATCGAGATGGTCACCATTCCCCCGCTTATGGCGGGATTTTATGTGGCGCTGCGCGATGACAAATCGCGGTCGCGGTGGCTATTGGCCGGTGCGCTGTTTGCGCTGTCGTGGGTATTCCGCTACCAGACGATGATTATCCCGGCGGTGCTGTTTTTCATACTCGGCTTCAGGCGGCAGTTTCGCGAGATGGGTCTGCTGGCGACGGGTTTCTTTGCGGCGGCGGTGCTGGTGCAGGGCGCGGCGGACATCTTCGCATGGGGCTATCCCTTCGCGTCCTTCTATACATATTTCTTCTATAACGCGGGCCACAGCGGGGACTACACAACCGGGCCGTTTTATCAGTACCTGCTGCTCATCATCGGCCTGTTGATTCCGCCGACGAGCTTCATGCTGCTTTATGGCTTCGGTCGCGTTTGGCGGCGCCATCTGGATATCTGGCTGCCGGTGGTGGCGTTTTTCGTATTCCATTCGATATTCCCCAACAAGCAGGAGCGCTTTATATTGCCTGTCATCCCGCTGATAATCATGCTTTCGGCTGTGGGCTGGACTGAATTCACGCGCGAACGCGAAATCGGCAAAAACTGGCGGGCGGCATTCCGCAGCGCCTGGCGCTGGTTCTGGGCGGTCAATATCGTGCTGCTGGCGATCTTCACATTCACTTACAGCAAGAAGACCCGCGTCGAGCCGCTGTATTTGTTATCACAGAAGCATGACGTGGCGGCGGTGGCAATCGTCCCCGGCGAGGTTGGCTGGTTCTTCATTCCGGAATATTATTTAAATAAAAATGTGCCTGTTTATAATCTTACAGGGTCGGGCGATGCGGCGGATCTTGCCGCGCAGCTTGCGGAATCCGGCCGCAAAATGCCCAATTATTTCATATTCTATGGGATGCGCGACGTCGAGGGCCGGGTAGATGAATTCGAGCGCGAGATGAATATCGATCTGGTGGAGGTGAAGAAGATTTCGCCGAGCCTGATCGACGATATTTTGTATATGCTCAATCCGGAGCACAATGTAAACCAGACTGCGCGGATTTATCGCGTCAAGTAAATATTTGATAATAAAAGAATTATATATATAATGCCAGAAATTAATTGCAAAATATGCGGGTCCGCAAAGGTCGAGGCCTTCGAAATCGGCGGTCACCGCCTTATTAAATGCGCCGATTGCACGGCAATTTTTTCCGAAAAGATTCCCGGCGAGGAAGAGCTGCGCAAATATTACGAATCGGAATATAAGATATTCCCCGAGGAACCGCTCGTCCGCGAGCAGCGCCGGATAGCGCGCATCCCGGAGCAGTTCTCGCTTATCCGCGAAATCTCGGATTTTATTCCCGCTCCGTCGCGGATACTGGATATAGGCTGCGACAAGGGCTTTTTTCTCGATGAATGCCGGCGTATGGGCTACCAGGCCGCCGGAGTCGAGCCATCCGAAAATGCCCGCAAATACGCAGAAAACATAGGATTAAATATATACAAATCGCTGAGCGATGCAGACGGGGAGTTCGACGTATGCACGATGTGGCATTCGCTGGAGCACCACCCCGACCCGGTGGCCTCGCTGGGCGAGATCCGCTCGCGGCTTCGGGATGGCGGAATGGTATTCGTGCGAGTGCCGAATTTCCATCAGGTCTGGCAGAAATTATTCCGCCAGCGCTGGATATGGTTCCAGCCGGAGAATCATTATTATCATTTCGGGATAAAATCACTTGGCACCGCGCTGAAAAAGGCAGGCTTCCGGGTTGAGCGGATAGAATCCCGGCGCAGCAATACCCGGCTGACCCGGCGCATGGACTGGGCGTCGCGGCTCATGTTCGGCGAATTATTCGGCGCACGGCGGAGCCTTCGCAAGCGGGTCGGAAGGGCTTATGAAAACGTTACTGGCGTTGAAGTATTCGCCGCCGCAAGAAAATAATTTGCAAAAATCAAAGATTTACGTATTTTTTCGTAAATTCATTGAAGTTTTTTTTGGGTAAATAGAATCTTAGTTTTTCCCATTCGGGCCATTTAAAAATAAATTCGAACAACAGCATACCTCAGTCAATTTGATCGGATAACATTCGGAAAGTCATTATGAATCAGGACAAAAAATTATCTCTGCTAATCAAATCATTCGAGCATTCGGGAATTTCTTTATATGCCACAGACCAGAATGGCGAAATCATATATATAAATACTGACGGTCCCGAGGTTGGCGACGGCGAAATCAAAATCGGCGATTCAATATTCGATTCGCTAGGCTATCTGATGCCCTTTGGCGATTTCGACGATCTGATGGCCACACTTCTTCAGGCCGGCAAATGGAACGGCACCAGTTCGCTCAAAGAAACCAAAGAGAAGGTATATCAGATCAAAGTCCGGCTCGAAAGTATTGATAAGGCACAGTATTTGATATTCCTGGTTTCGGATATTACCCATCATTACAAAGCTGCGCGGATGACCGACCGCCTCAGCATTCGTATGCAACAAGCCATGGACGCCGCCAATCTGGCGTGGTGGGAATGGTTTCTGCCCACCAACGTTGTCGAATTCGATCCTCGCAAGGCCTGGCTTTTGGGCTATCAGCCAGAGGAACTCGACTCGAATGTGTACGCATTTACCGAGATGATCCACCCCGACGACTACGACCACGCCATGCAGGCTATGCGCAACCACCTCGAGGGCCGCGACGTATGCTACCAGGTGGAATATCGCATCCGCACCAAGACCGGTGGATACAAATGGCTATACGACCGCGGCGAGATCACCGAATACGGCCCGGACGGCAGCCCACGACGGCTGATCGGCGTGGTATTCGACATCACCGACCGGATTATTGCCGAGCAGTCGCTAAAGGAAAGCGAAAGCCGGCTGAAGGAGCTGAATTATACTAAGGATAAATTTTTCTCGATTATTGCGCACGATCTGAAAAATCCTTTCAATACGCTTGTGACTATGAGCGAATATCTGCTTGAAAATTACGATATGATGTCCAAAGACGATCAGCTTCGCGAAATCCGCGACCTCAAAAAAGCCGCTGATAATGCATATAAGCTGATTGAAAATCTCCTTAGCTGGTCGCGAGCGCAAACAGGGAAGATCAATTTTACGCCCGATGATCATGATTTATATGAATTGATTACGAATAATCTATTCCTGTTCAAAGAGGCAGCCGCAAATAAAAATATCACGATTGAAAATAATATAAAACAAAATACTTTTGCTTATTTCGATTATCAGATGATCCACACAGTGCTGCGCAATCTGATTTCTAATTCTGTCAAATTCAGCAAGCCGGGCGGAAAGATTATCCTTTCGGAAACCATAAAGGGCGGCATGAGAGAAATTTCAGTCACCGATACCGGCATAGGTATCGCAACCGACGATATCCGCAAGCTCTTCCGGATAGACGAAAATATCAGCCGCCAGGGTACGATGCAGGAAAGCGGCACCGGGCTGGGGCTTATTATCAGCAAAGAATTCATCGATGCTCACGGCGGCGATATTACCGTCGACAGCGTCCCCGAAGAAGGCAGCACATTCCGGTTTACTATTCCTGCCCACCATCCGGATTCCAGTCGTGGATAGCGCCATATTGCGCTTTTACGACGATCTGAACGATTTCCTTCCTCAGAAAATTCGGGGTCGGGACTTTACGGTCGGCCTTCAAATCCGACAAAGCGTCAAGGACATAATCGAAGCTGTCGGCCCGCCGCATTGCGAGGTAGGGCTCATCCTGATTAACGGCCATTCTGCCGGTTTCGGTGAATTGCCCTCGGCTAATGACCAGATTTCGGTATACCCCTATTTTTCGAAATTCGATATAACTCTTGTCAGCAAAGTCGCGATTCCAATGCCCGGCCGCCCGAATTTCATCGCCGACGTCAATCTGGGGCGACTTGCGGTATATCTGCGCCTGCTCGGGTTCGACACCTTGTACTCGAACGATCTCGAGGATTCCGAAATCACAGAAATCGCCAGCGAATCCGGACGAATCGTTCTCAGCCGCGACATCGGCCTTCTGAAGCGCTCGGCAATCGGCCTGGGACGCTGGCTTCGAAGCGATAAACCCGTCGAGCAGCTCCGCGAGACCCTCAGGAAATTCAATTTATTTGACGAAATCAGAGAATTCACGCTCTGCTCCGAATGCAATTCACCCCTCCGCACAATCGCCAAAAGCGAGATAGAGCATTTGTTAGAGGAGGGTACCCGCCGCAATTTCAACGATTTTTTCGAATGCTCCGGCTGCGGCAAAATCTACTGGAAAGGCAGCCATTACAAAAGATTTATGAATTTTTTGAATGAAATCCACACCGAAGATTCTTCCGTATGATTTAATTAATAATTTATTTGCAAACGAAAATCCCACTCCTTCACGCGGCTGAATGCCAGTTACTGCCGGATTATATCCAAGCATTAAAAATTAAAATGATTTGTAATTAACGCTTTATGCGCAAAAAGCAATCACGCTGGAAAATAAATAAATATGATGATAGTTAATATTAGGAAGCATTCGCAGGTATAAGGCAAAACTATGCTGCCATCCAATTCCTGAAATTGAAATATATATACTTAACGAACCCAAAAATTGGAGACAGTGCATTTATGGCAAAAGGCAAATTGAAGAAAAAGAAGTTTTTTGACAGATTTTTGACATTTGTGGAAAAAGGCGGAAACGCATTACCCCATCCTGCTACTTTATTCGGAATATTCGCTCTGCTGGTTTTAATTCTATCCGGCGTGGCTTATTGGGTCGACTGGTCGGCTGTACATCCCGCAACCGGCGAAGAGGTGCACCCGGTAAACCTGCTGACGGTTGAAAATCTGCATCGCATGATGAATATGCTTGTGGATAACACCACCGGATTCGCTCCCCTGGGCGTGGTATTTGTTGCCATGCTGGGTATCGGGATCGCCGAAAGCAGCGGCCTGGTGTCCGCTGTAATTCGTATGCTCGTGCTGTCTTCCCCTAAAAGAATATTGACATTCGTGCTCGTTTTTTCCGGAATTCTATCGAATATGGCCAGCGATATCGGCTATGTACTGCTGATTCCTCTGGCAGGTGCGATCTTTATTGCAGTAAAGCGTCATCCAATAGTCGGTATGGCTGCGGCTTTTGCAGGGGTATCCGGAGGATTCAGCGCCAATTTATTAATCGGCACGATCGATCCGCTGCTGGCCGGTTTATCAACCGAGGCAGCAGAGATTATCGACCCGACATACGACGTGAATCCGACTGCAAATTATTATTTCATGGTGGTTTCGACCTTCGTAATTGCTATTGGCGGCACCTGGGTGACCGAGCGATTTGTCGCGCCCCGCTTCGGAGAATATACCGGCGAGGGCAGCGGCGAGGAACTGGAACGACTTCGCCCCGAAGAAAAGCGTGGATTATTCTGGGCAATGATTGCATTCCTGATAATCGTCGGATTTTTGCTGGCCGGAATCATTCCCGATGGCGGCTATCTTCGCGGTCCGGGCGACGGGGTATTGAATTCTCCGATAATCAAAGGCGTGATAGCTGTGCTGGTATTGGTAGCCGGTGTAACCGGCGTGGTATATGGCTGGATAGCCGGCACTTTCAAAAACGACTCCGATGTGATGAATGGAATGTCTCGGGCAATGAAGACATTATCGCTATATTTTGTGCTTGTATTTTTTGCCGCGCAGTTTGTAGCATATTTCAAATGGAGCAATCTCGGAATAATTTTCGCAATCAAGGGCGCCGACCTCCTCAGCAGCCTGAACGTCGGGCTGGTCCCGCTGATAATTGCATTTATACTTCTGGCGGCGCTGATCAATATGTTTATGGGCAGCGCATCGGCCAAATGGGCAATCCTTGCGCCGATTTTTATCCCGATGTTCATGCTTATGGGATATTCGCCGGAGCTATCGCAGGTGATATTCCGAATCGGCGACAGCGTAACGAATATAATTTCGCCGATGATGAGCTTTTTTGCATTAATTATTGCTTTTATGCAGAAATACAAGCCGGATGCGGGCATTGGAACGGTCATTGCCACTATGCTGCCATATTCCATCGCGTTTTTCATATTATGGTCGCTATTGCTTATAGTATGGGTATGGATCGGGCTGCCGCTCGGCCCGGGAGCAGAATTGTATTACCAAATGCCCGAATAGGACATTAGATTTTAGATATTGGCCGAAGCAATCCGCTGCGGCGTACTATCGCTATTGCAACAAAGGGCTTTAGCCCTTTGCATAATATGCGCTTGCGGACTCTTTGCGCGGAGCGGAGCGCAAAGCAATTTCCAACCCAAATCCCAAAAAAAAAGAGACAGGCCTGTGACCTGTCTCTACAAATTCGAATATATTTCTATTACTAATATCTAATATCAAAAGTCCAAAGTCCGAAGGATTACATTTCTTCGCCTTCGATCAGTCCGAAGACCGAGCCCTGCGGATCGCGAATTACCGCAAAATGGCCTACCCCCTGGATGTAAGCTTTATCCATCAGGATATCGGCGCCGTTTTCTTTGACTATATTCAGCGAATCGTCGATCTTTTCGACTGCGAAATATGTAAGCCAGTGCGGCGGGATGTCCTTCATCCCTTCGGGCATTTCGTACATGCCGCAGACCATTTCCTCGCCGGCGGTGAAGGTGGTATAATTCATTTCGCCATACATATCGGTCTTGCCGACCCAGTCGAAAACTTTTTCGAAGAATACGATTGCATCCATCATTTTGTGGCTGGCGTGCTCGGTCCAGCTCATCGAGCCGGGAATATATTTATACACGGTGCCGATATGTTCGCCCGGCTGCCACAGCGCAACATAAGCGCCGACGCTGTCGCTTATCATCGCCTTCGATCCGGCGTCGCCGAATGCATGCTTCGGCGCGATGATGGCTCCGCCAGCGCCTTCGACTTTGCCGAGCACCGCGTCCATATCCTCGGTTGTGATATAAGGCATCCAGTGGGGCGGAATTTCGGCCATCTCGGGAGTTTTTTCAAAAAGCCCGGCGACTGGTTTGCTGTTGAGAGTAAACATGAAGTAACGTTCTCCGCTGTCGTCGCTGTCCTCGAACACATCCCATCCAAAGAGCTTGCCGTAGAAATTTTTAGCTGCGTCGAGATCGGTCGTTGCCAGATCAATCCAGCAGAAAGAGTGGTTTGCGTGGCTGGTGAATTCTTTCATTGTGACTCCTTGATAATTTTATTCATTTATTGATTTAAAATCCAGGGTTTCATAAGCTTTGCATTTAGTGCGGCGCGGCGGCGCTCCAGTTTGTAATATTCATCTGCATATTCATTAAAATAATTCAGCTCGAGAAAATATTCGGCGGAGGAAATCTCGCCTAATTGATATGAATATCCGAGCAATTGGTAGCCTTCGGTTATGAAATCGGACGACTCATAATCCTCAATTAAAGACTCGACTGTTATTAATTCATTGTATAAATTTTTATACTCATATTCGAGCTCGATACGCCGCCGGTGGTGCTCTGCGTAGGCGGTTTCGGTTGCAAATTCGCCTTCCGCGCTGGTGTTCCAATAGCTGAATACCGGAATCGAAACCCCCAATTTCCAGCCGCTGAAATCATGCTCCGGCTCGAGATCATTCTCCCAGCCGATCGAAAATTCAGGGATATAGCTGAAGTCGGTCAATGTCTCCTCTTTGTCCTTAAGTATATATTCCTGCCATAGGTAATCCAGCTCTTTGTCGTCCTTGAGCGCGATTTCGATATAAGCTTCGGCGTCTTCCGGGATGTTATCCCCGGGGTAATCGCGGAATTTCGCGCGTAAGGATTTCCCGCCGTTAAGCGCGGCGAGCTGCTCGGAAGCAGCATCGCTTTCGCGGCGGAGCTCCTCGAGCCGCCGTTTCATGCGGGTCGAGTATATTTCGGCCTTCATGACGTCGAGCCGGTCTGCGTCGCCGGTTTCGAATTTCAATTTCATAGCTGCAAGCGTGCTGTCGGCATTTGCGGAATTATTTATATACAGATCAATCATTTTTTGATAATATACGATGTCGATCATAAGAAGTTTCGCATCGAGCAAAATCTCGCTTCGCCGGGTGGAATATCCCGCAAGCAAAGTCTCTTCGTAATAATCGGCAAATGCGAAATCCGCCAGATAGAAGAACGGAAATTTGAAGCTCTGGCTGACAGCATATCGGGTCTTTTCGGCGCCTGCAGCGGTCATATGGGCATATTCGAATTCCGGGTCGGGCGGAACAACTCCCATGCGATATTCCGCCGCCTGTCGGTCGATGCTCTTGCGCATTGCCGTAAGTTCGGCATTATTGGCGGAGATTTCGAGCAGCGTCTCCTCAATTGATTGCGCCCCGAGATTCGCAGCATAAAGCATTACTATTAATGTCAGAATTATTTTTTTCATGTCAATTCAATTATTTATTGTAAAAGTTTCTGTTTGAATTTCAGATCGGATTTCTTCGAAATCATAAAATATATAATCGGGATTATCAGCAGATTCAGAAATGTTGACGAAAGCAATCCGCCGAGAATTACTTTAGCCATCGGGCTTTGTATCTCGTTGCCGGGCATATCCCCCGCTATGGCCAGCGGAATCAGCGCTAATGCGGCTGTGAGCGCGGTCATCAATATCGGATTCAGCCGGTCGAGAGATCCCTTGATCACTATTTCGCGCATATTTTCTTCCAGCATGCCCAGACGTCGATAATTCGATACCAGCAATATTCCATTGCGGGTGGCAATTCCGAATAGCGTGATGAATCCGATGATCGCCGGAATGCTGACCACCTCGCCGGTGATCAGAATCGCGAACACTCCGCCGATGAGCGCCAGCGGAAGATTGACCAGAATTATACCCGCCAGCAGAAGATTTCTGAACTCCTGATATAACAACAAAAATATCGCAAAAATTGCTCCGATTGACGTGAAAAATAATATTCGCGAAGCTTTTGCCTCGCTTTCGAACTGCCCGCCGTATTCAATGCGGTAGCCGGTCGGCAGGTCGATCCGCTCGTCGATGATTTCCTGTATATTCGTAACCACGCCACGCAGATCCGCCCCGGATGTATTCGCCGAAATCACCAGCAGGCGATGGACGTTTTCGCGCTGCACCTTGTTCGGGCCTGATGATGAACGGATATCGGCCACCAGCGAAAGCGGCACCTTGTGGCCATCCGCGGCGTCGATTAATATATGCCGCAGCGATTCGATGCGGTCGCGGTATTGCTCTTCGTAGCGGAGAATCATATCGAATGAGCGCTCCTTTTCGAACACATTGTCGATCTTGATACCGCCGATTGCCGCCTCGACAAATTCGTTGAATTGCGCGAGCGAAATTCCGTAGCGGGCAAGCATTTCGCGACGCGGCTCGATCCTTAGCTGCGGGATGTTTATCTGCTGCTGTACGCTAAGATCGGCCACTCCCTCTACCCCCTGGATTTCGGTCTGGATTTGCTGCGCAATACGATACATTTTGTCGAGATTTGTTCCGAATAATTTAATCGCAATACTGGTTTTGGATCCCGAAATCAGATGATCCAGCCGGTGAGCAATAGGCTGACCGACGCTAAACACCACTCCGGGCAATGTGGCCAGTTTTGTGCGAACTTCCTCAAGAAATTCGGCACGGCTGCGGTCGTCCAGCTCGAACGGGGCATCGATTTCCGAGACATTTTCTCCGAAGGAATGCTCGGCGAGTTCGGCGCGGCCGGTTTTGCGCGAAGTCGTTCTGATTTCGGGCACCGATAGCAGCAACTGCTCGGCCCTGCGGCCGATTTCCGAGGATTCATCCAGCGCAATTCCAGGCATTGCGGCTATGTTTACAGTCAGCGAGCCCTCGTTGAACGGCGGAAGAAATGTGCGTCCGAAATTGAAGAAGATAATTACAGAAATTATAAATAAGGCGATTACTGCGGCAATCGTAAGCTTACGCCATTGCATTACCTTTTTAAGCGCTGACTCGTAATATTTTGATAAATGCCGCGAAACGAAGCTTTCCTTTTCGTGCTTTTCGAGGAATTTTTCATGGGTTAATAAATAGCTGCACATCACCGGCGTTATAGTAATGGCGACCACCAATGACGCCACCAGCGCAATGATATAAGAAATCCCCAGCGGCTGGAGCATGCGGCCTTCCATGCCCGTCAAAAAAAACAGGGGAACAAACGCGACTATTATTATAAGCGTGGCGTTAAGGATCG
>CAZEMR010000083.1:0-12767 GCA_964513465.1 uncultured Hyphomicrobiales bacterium | reverse complement strand
TGGTTTCGCAGATACCTTCGCTGCTGATCTCGGTATCGGGCGGTCTGGTTGTGACGCGCTCTGCCTCGGGCGAGAATCTTAACACCGAGCTTGGCACTCAGTTTGGCAATAAGCCCAAAGCGCTGGCGGTAGCCGCGGCAGCGATGATAATCATATCGCTGCTGCCGGGATTTCCGATGATTCCCTTCTGGGTGATGGCCGCCGCTGCGGGTGGGTTTGCATATTATAAAACTCAGGAGACCAAGCGCCAGGCCGAACGCGAGCTTAAATCCGAGCTGGCCGAAGCCGAAAAAGCCAAAACCCCCGAGGAACAGCCAGTCGAAGACCTGCTGCGGGTCGATCCGGTCGAGATCGAGCTTGGGTATAATCTGATTGCGCTGGTGGACGAATCGCAGGGCGGGGATGTATTCAAACGTATCACAAATGTCCGCCGCCAGCTTGCTATGGAATTGGGAATAATCCTGCCGCCGGTGCGCGTGCGCGATAATCTCCAGCTCGAGCCGGAGGAATATGTAATCAAAATCCGCGGCAACCAGATTGCCCGCAATCAATTGCATCCGAATCGTCTGTTGGCGATGAATCCCGGCACCGCCGAAGGCGAACTACCGGGCATCAGCGTCACCGAGCCGGTGTTCGGACTCCCGGCCACATGGATAAATATGGACGAACGCGAAAACGCCGAAATAATGGGCTATACCGTAGTCGAGGCAGCGACAGTGCTTACGACGCACCTGACAGAATTGCTGCGCCGCAATGCGGATAAATTGCTCACAAGGCAGGATGCAAAACAACTGCTCGAAAATATTAAGCAGGACTATCCCGTGCTGGTCGAAGAAGCAACCCCCGAGAATCTGCCGATGTCCACTCTTCAGAAAGTGCTGCAGAATATTCTGCGCGAGGGCATCCCGATCCGCGATCTGCCGATGATACTCGAGGCATTGCTCGAATATTATAAAGTGACGAAAAATGTGGATGTGCTAACCGAATACGTCCGCCATAATTTATCCGAGACCATCAAGAAGCTTTACGAGGATCACAACGGTGTAATCCACGCGATCGCTATCGATCCGGAGATCGAGGACTCGATGACGCGGGCGCTTTCGACCAGCCAGACCCAGGCGGTCAGCCCCACGCTCGGACTACCGCCGGATACCGTTGGCAAAATCAACGAAAGCGTATCAGAGGCTATCGACGAGGTAACGCTTGCCGGCCATCTGCCGCTGGTGATATGCTCGGCCCAAATCCGGCCCTATTTCTACCGGATGATTCATCCCACCTTCCCGATGGTCGGAGTTATCAGCTATACCGAGCTGCCAGCCGACACCGATATAGAAATCCATGCCAGAATCCAGGTTTGATCTGAGTAATTTTACTTATTGCGATCAGCCGGATTCTTATTAAATTATTACAGTAGAAAATATTTTGCTGTAATTTCGTTTTTTCGGAAAGTCGGATTTGTGACAATTTGATCTTACGAATGGAAAAAGAATTGAAGGATTACTATAAAATACTCGGTGTCCGGCGCACTGCTTCGTCGGGCGAAATTAAGAAGGCTTACTATCGAATGGCCAGGATATTCCATCCCGACCGCAATCCCGGCCGCGATACGCTCGACCGGTTTGTTGAAGTCAACGAAGCTTACCGGATTCTCGGCAATCTCGACGAGCGGCTTCGTTACGCCGAATATCTTCGCAAAAATTCCAGCAAATCCGCACCCAAAAAGAATTCCGTCAGAAACAGGAAATTCCAGACCCGATGAAATACACCGACTCGCTGAGCAGATTTTTCCGCGGAAATAAATATTTCTATTATATATATTTCCTTTGTCTGATCGCCGGAGCATTCGTCTTTGCTACAATCGACAAGGGCGATATGGTTCTTTGGCTCAATGGCTCGCATACTCCGTTTCTCGATAAATTTTTCCTTTACACTACTTTTGTTGGCGATGGACTCTTTTTCGCGGCGGTGATTATTATTCTTTTATTCTGGCGAATCAGGTATTCGATCGTCGGGCTGGTCGTGTTCGCATCGAGCGGCCTTATGACCCAGCTATTGAAACGGATATTCGATATGCCGCGGCCGCGGGGTGTTCTGGCCGAGTCGGCGATACATTTTGTAGAGGGCGCGACGCTTTATCATCACCATGCATTTCCCAGCGGACACACCACAACGGCCTTCGCGTTGTTTTTATTCCTTTCCGCGATTATTCCGCAGAAATACCTCGGACCATTGTTCGCCACGCTGGCGGTGGTTGTGGCGTTTTCGCGGGTTTATCTCGCCCAGCATTTCTATATGGATATATATTTCGGCTCTATGGTCGGAGTCGGAATGGCCACCCTGATAATGGCCGCTTTCATGAAGAGCGGCAATCTGCGGCGTGCGGGCTGGCAGGATCGGTCGATAATCGAAGTCATCCGTCGCAAATGAAAAAAGCTGCGTATTAATCACCAAGTGTAGATAAATCTTCACCATTGGCAAGTTTTCCACACGATTAAGAATTTCATCTGAAATTTTTTTTAAAAAATCTTAATTATTCCAAAAAAAGCTGGCTAATATCATAATGGTCAATTTTCGCCATGTGAAGATACATCGCCAGAATTATGACCCGAAAATCCCCCCGCCGTAGCGCATTAAATCAGGTATTTATTAATAATTGCCATAAAATTTTCGTCTCAGAGCCGCATTGACGCGGAATTCGCCCTAATTGAGGCTGAATCGCAGAAAACTGGCCCGGTTTTTTGTATTAAATCCATGTACTACATTTGATTCGGCGAGTGCCATATAAAATTGGCACGCGAGTTGTGGATAGATATATACGATAAAATTGCGCGGTATAGAATCATAAAAGAAAATCGCGCAGAATAGATTAAAAAAATATATTCAAACACCGACAAGAATAATTTTGTTATAGTTCACACGGAGGTGAATAATGCCTTTCGCCATTGGAGGAAACGCCCGCATCAGGACGAACATCGCGGCGCAAAATGCGTACAACTCACTTGATACGGCCAATCGGGACATCTCGCTCAGGCAGTTGAGGCTCTCGACCGGCAAACGAATCAATAACGCCGCTGACGATGTTGCTGGCTATATCACTTCGCGAGCATTATTGGCCAGAAACGGATCGCTCAGAGCCGCTATGAATGCGGTGGGCGACGCTCAGAACGTATCCTATATAATTATGGATTCGCTCGACAACATCAGCCAGCTGCTGACCAAGATTAAGGACGCTACCGCAATGGCGACCTCTGGCGCACAGGGAACTGACGAAAAAGTGGCCCTGGCAAAAGCAGCATATCGCATGGCTGAGCAAATCCAGACTGTGGTCGACTCTACCGTTTTCGGCGGCAGGCAGCTACTCGATGGAATGTTCTCGGCCGATTTTGTGATAGCCACCGATTCATCGAACGACCTGATAACCCTTTCGGTCGATATGACCCGCAATAATGAAGAGTTCAACACCGCCAGCGGCCATTTCGATATGAATGCCATGGGCGAGGGAAGCTTTGCCGGCATCACCGGGCTCGACCTGACAGCATTCGATACCGTAACCAACGAAGACCACGGGATATTTAGTTTCGATAAAATCCACATGACGCTGAGCAGCCTGGCCGACGCTATCGACAACGTCAACAAGGTCGCATCCTACGTTGGAGGTATCGTCAATCGGCTGGTTTCGCAGGAAGATCTTCTGAAAAATCAGATAACCAATTATAATGCTGCAATATCGCGAATCGAAGACGCCGACGTTGCCAAAGAGCAGCTCGAATTGGTAAAGTCGCAGTTCCTGCAGCAGGCATCGCTGGTATCGCTGGCCCAGGCCAACTCGAATCCGCAGGCATTCCTGCAGCTGATTCGAGGATAGAAGAGACTTGCGATTTATGAAAACTTGATATTAAATATATATTAAAAGGGGTATGAAATGCCATTTGCATCAGGTGATAATGCGAGGATAAGAACCAACATTCCCGCTCAGAACGCGTATAACTCGCTAAACTCGGCCAACAAGGACATTTCCTTGCGCCAGCTTCGCTTGTCGACAGGCAAGCGGATAAACAATGCAGCCGACGACGTTGCAGGATATATCACGTCGCGCGCCCTGACTCAGCGCAACGGCTCGCTGAAGGCAGCGCTCAAGACAGTCGGCGACGCATTTAATATTACAAATGTTTTGATGGATGCGCTCGATAATATCAATGAGCTTATGACCAAGATCAAAGATTCGACCGCAACCGCTGCATCGGGCGCTATGGGCACCGACGAGAAAGTCGCGCTGGCCAAAGCAGCATCCCAGCTCGTCGAGCAGGTACAGACCGTCGCGGATTCGACCGTATTCGGCGGACGCCAGCTCCTCAACGGCGACTTCAATGCGCAGTTCGTGATCGGCTTCGATGCGGATAACGATCTGATCACTCTGAATGTCGATATGCGCGAAAATAACACCGAGCTGGACGTCGAAAGCGGAAATTTCAACGTTAACGCTAACGAGATTCAGAATTTTGCCGGAATTACCGGTCTGGATATGAATGCATTCGACGCGGTGGACGACCAGAATCTCGGCATTTTCGCCGATGATGCTATCGGCACCACGATGACAAGCCTGGCCGACGCGATGCAGAATATCAACAAAGTGGCTTCGTATCTTGGCGGTCTGTCGAACCGGCTGAATTCACAGGAAGTGCTGCTGAACAACCAGATCGTCAATTACAATGCGGCGATTTCGAGGCTCGAAGACGCCGATGTTGCCAAAGAGCAGCTCGAGCTGATCAAATCGCAGTTCCTGCAGCAGGCATCGCTGGTATCGCTGGCGCAGTCGAACCAGAATCCGCAGACATTTTTGCAGCTTATCCGCGGCTGATATATATTTAGCGGAAACCGATTCTACATATTTTTATCGCGATTTATTTGCGATAAGGCATACAACTGGCATAATTCCCCGAAAATCAATGTGCCTCAAACCAGTTTTTACCGGTGCCCGTGTCGACAGATACGGGCACTTTTCCTAATTCAAGCGCGCCTTCCATTAATTCCACTACTAAATCTTTTAATTCATCGACTTCGCTGCGCGGGGCTTCGAATACGAGTTCGTCGTGTACCTGGAGCGTCATCAGCGATCGGAGTCCGCGGTGTTCGATTTCGCGGTCGATCCGGATCATGGCGATTTTCAGCATATCGGCGGCGGTGCCCTGGATAGGCATATTGATGGCTGCGCGCTCGGCGGCAGTGCGCAGATTGCGGTTGCCGCTGTTGATCTGCGGGAAATACCTGCGGCGCCCGGCCAGAGTTTCGGCGTATCCGGTTTTTCGCGCGAATTCGATGGTCTGATCTATATATAGACGAATTCCCGTATATTTTTCGAAATAATTATCTATTATCTCCGAAGCCTCACCGCGGGGGATGCCCAGGCGCGATGCCAGCCCGAATGCGCCGAGTCCGTACATGATCCCGAAATTCACTGTCTTGGCGACGCGCCGCATATCCGGCGTCACCTCGTCGAGCGGCACTCCGTAGAGCGCCGAGCTGGTCGATGCGTGAATATCGACGCCCTCGCTGAACGCGCGGATCATCTGCTCGTCGCCGCAGATGTGGGCCATTATGCGCAATTCGATCTGAGAATAATCCGCTGCGAATATTACATTTTCGCCGGATTGCGGGATAAATGCGCGTCGCACCTGTTTGCCGAGTTCGCTGCGGATAGGAATATTCTGCAGATTCGGATCGGTCGAGCTAAGGCGCCCTGTGCTGGTCACAGTCTGATTGAACGTGGTATGGATGCGGCCCGTTAGGGGATTGATCAGCCGCGGCAGCGCGTCGATATAGGTCGATTTCAGCTTGACTAATTGCCGGTATTCGAGTATCATCCGGGCGATCGGATAAGTGTCGGCAAGCTGGGTGAGCACGCCCACATCCGTGCTGAAGCCGGTCTTGGTCTTGCGCACGGGCGGGATCATCATTTTTTCGAATAAAATATGTCCGAGCTGTTTGGGCGAATCGATATTGAACTCCATACCCGCTTCGGAAAAAATCTCTTTGGTCAGCTTTTCGGCTTCGGCGGTGATTTCGACCGATAGCTCGGCCAGCGCATCGACGTCGATTGCGACTCCGCGGTGTTCCATCCGGGTCAGCACATTAATCGCCGGGAAGTCGATATCCCTTGCGAGAGCGAGCATATCCCGCTTTTCAAGCTCGGGCAGCAGCCGATTGCGCAGTCTCAGCGCGACGTCGGCGTCCTCGCAGGCGTAATCGGCAATTTCGGCGGGGTCGATATCGCGCATGGATTTCTGGTCCTTGCGCTTTTCGCCGATCAGCCTGGTGATCGGGATGGGCTGATAGCTCAGCCAGCGCTGGGCAAGCGCGTCCATGCCATGCTGGTCGTCCGGATTGAGCACGTATGAGGCGAGCATCGAATCGAATTCGATGGGGCGCAGCCTGATTCCTTTTTGCAATAATATATATGAATCGAATTTAAGATTCTGACCACAGATTTTGAATTTATCCGAAGAGAAAATCTCTTCTAATTCTTTTTTAACATAATCAAAATCCAATGACTTAGCCCTGGCGAGTGTGGTCGGATCGACCTTCTCGTCCTCGCCCGCAGCAAACAGAGAATCCTGACTTGTGAGCGCTTCGGCTTCGGCGGGGGAGTGGCTCTCGGCGACCGCGACATAGAATGCGCGGCCTTCCTCGGCGGCAAGCGCTATGCCGGTTATCTCGCAGGTCTGTCGGTCGAGCGAGCTGGTCTCGAGATCGAGCGAAATTATTTCGAAATTATTCAGGTATTCGATCATCGCGCGCAATTGGTCGGGGGTGTTGACCAGTTTATATTCGTGGGTGATATCTTCCAGTCGCCGGATACCACGGGCTGGCGCAGCTTCTGAGGAATCCTCAGGAGTATCATCGCTTTTTTTTTCGTCATCGGCGAGTCCGCCGTCGAACCAGCGCTTTTTGAGGCGGGTGAATCCGTGTTTATCAAAAAAGTCGTCGAGAGCGTCGTAATCCGGCGCGGAGAATTTCAGCTCATCGAAATCAATTTCCATATCTATATCATCGACTATGGTGACCAGCTCGCGCGAGAGCATGGCCAGATTTTTATTCTTTTCGAGTTTGGTGCGGACGGCTTTTTTATCGATTTCGTCGAGATGTTCGTATAAATTGGGCACATCGCCGAACTGCTGAATCAGCGGCGAAGCGGTCTTGGGGCCGATACCCTTTACGCCCGGGATGTTGTCGCTTGCGTCGCCCATCAGCGCGAGCACATCGATTACTTTGTCCGGTCCGACGCCGAATTTTTCTATTACCTGATCGATGCCGACCTCTTCGAAATCCGAGCCGCTGCGCGCGGGCTTGAGCAGCTTCACATGGTCGGTCACGAGCTGGTAGAAGTCCTTATCGCTGGTGATGCAGTAAACGTCGTGGCCTTCGCCTGCGGCGCGGCGGGCGATGGTGGCGATTATGTCGTCGGCCTCGTAACCCGTTATCCGGAATCGCTTTATATTCATAATATCCAGGAATTCCTTGATTTTTTCGAGCTGCGGCACCAGGTCATCGGGGAATTTATCGCGGTTGGCCTTGTATGGCTCATATTTTTCGTGGCGGAACGTAGGCTCGCGGCTGTCGAACGCCACTGCGATGTTCTCCGGGTGATGCTTCTCGAGCATCGAGGTTATCATATTAACAAAGCCGAATATTGCGCCGGTGGGGTCGCCCTCGGGGGAGGTCAGTCCGCTCTTGATCAGCGCATGGTATGCCCGGAACACCAGCGACATCCCATCGATCAGATATAGATTTTTCATGCAATGATATATATATTTATTTCACAACTTGTTCGATATAATCCAGAGCAAATTTGAACATATCGACCGGTACCTCGTGGCCCATCTCGAGCTCGGCGACCACTGTGTTGCTGATGTCGAGCGTGTTGAGCATTGCGCGGGTTTTGTCCGGCGGAATCACATAATCCTCGCGGCCAAGCAGCAGATACTTTTTGGTATCGGTATAATTACGTTCGACGGGTACTTCGAGCGTGCGGCTGTGCAACGCGGGATTGAACAGTACGGCCGGCACCCGGCAGAATTCCGATAAATAGAAGCCGAAATATCCGCCCATGCTCGAGCCGATTATCAGTTCGTAATCGCCCTTTTTGATCATTTCCGCCAGATCGTTGAATAGCTTTATGTCGCCCTCGTAAGTGCGGTATTCGATTTGCGGGGCGGTAACGTCGTGGCCTGCGTCGCGCAGCAGCTGCATTTTCTCTTCGTTTGGCTGTCCGTCGAGTCCGTGAAGATAGATGATTTTCATAAAAATTACCTCTGAATTAATTTAACAAGATAAAAATAATATAATCCAGCTAAAATCTGGCAATAATTTCTAAATTTCGGGATAATAAAAAAGATAATTGCGGCTGTGGAAGCCGGATTGATGTGAAAGAATGTATTAGTAAATATATAATAATATTCGGAATGTCAAAATTCCGCCAAAAAAAAGATTCATTGCTTATATTCGTAAAACAGAGAAACAATAAATCAAATTCGGGTCTGAATAAATGAGCCTTTCGTCATTGAGTATCAGCCGACCAGTGCTGGCAATTGTGATGTCTATCTCGATTGTAATTTTCGGAATAATCGGATATAATTTCCTCGGAGTCCGCGAATATCCCAGCGTCGATCCGCCAATAATCACGGTAACCACAACCTACACAGGCGCCAACGCCGACGTCATCGAATCGCAGATTACCGAGCCGCTCGAAGAGACGATAAACGGAATCGCGGGCATTCGCACACTGACCTCGGTCAGCCGCGATGGCCGCAGCACAATCGTCGTTGAATTCGGTATCGATATCGATCTGGAGGACGCCGCCAACGACGTCCGCGATAAGGTTTCGCGCGCCAGATACCGATTGCCTCCGGATACCGACCCGCCAATTGTTTCTAAATCAGACGCAGACGCCCGGCCGATAGTGTTCCTGAATATCAAGAGCGACCGCCGCAACCTGCTGGAACTAACAGAGATAGCTGAAAATACTTTTAAGGAGCGATTCCAGACTATCCCAGGAGTCAGCGAGGTATGGATATGGGGCGAAAAGAAATATTCAATGCGGCTATGGATGGACCCCGCGCGGCTGGCAGCGCATAATATTACCCCGCTGGACGTCCGGAATGCGCTCACCGAGCAGAATATCGAGCTGCCCAGCGGCCGGATCGAAGGCAAAACCACCGAGCTGACAGTCCGCACGCTTGGGCGACTGACCACGGTCGGGGATTTTAATAATCTGATCGTCCGCGAAGGCGGCAACGGCGAACTGATACGATTCAAGGACATCGGCTATGCCGAGCATTATCCCGAAAACGAAAGAACGCTGCTCAAGCGTGACGGCATACCGATGGTGGGCGTGGTGCTGGTGCCGCAGCCCGGCTCGAATCATATAGATATCGTCGATGAATTCTACCGGCGGGTCGATCAGATCAAAAAAGACCTTCCCGAAGACCTCGGGCTCGGCATCGGATTCGACGACACCACGCATATCCGCGAATCAATTCTCGAGGTGGAGCAGACGATTTTCGTGGCGTTCGGGCTGGTGATTCTGGTGATATTCATGTTCCTGCGGGACTGGCGCACCACTCTGATTCCGATTATAGTCATTCCTATTGCTCTTGTCGGTACATTTTTCATAATGTATATAGCCGATTATTCGATAAATGTGCTAACGCTGCTCGGGGTGGTGCTTGCCATCGGAGTGGTGGTCGACGACGCCATCGTCGTCCTCGAGAATATATATAAGAAAATCGAAGACGGCATGGAACCAATCGAAGCGGGCAAGAAAGGTTCGGCAGAGATATTTTTTGCAATAATTTCGACCACGATCGCGCTTGCGTCTGTGTTTTTGCCCATCATGTTTCTCTCGGGGCTGACCGGTCGGCTGTTCCGCGAGTTCGCAGTAGTGCTTGCCGGAGCCGTGATTATTTCATCATTCGTAGCGCTTACTCTGACGCCGATGTTAAGCACCCGGCTATTGAAAAAACGCGAGAGGCACTCCTGGCTCTACGAAAAGACCGAGCCATTCTTCAGGCGGCTCAACGCCGGATACGCCGAAATGCTCGAAAGCTTCATGCGTCGGCGCTGGCTTGCGTTTTTGATAATCGGAATATCGCTGGGAATAATTATGTTAATCGGCTCGCAACTGCCCTCGGAGCTTGCCCCGGTGGAGGATCGCAGCGGAATGAGGATAATGTCCACCGCACCCGAAGGCACCACATTCGACGCCATGGAATTATATATGAACCGGCTGGTGGATTCGCTTCAGAAAAATGTACCCGAAAGCGAGGCCATTATCTCGGTTACTTCGCCCGGATTCGGCGCCTCGAGCTCGGTTAACAGCGGATTTGTCCGGCTGATACTGACCCCGCCCGACCAGCGCGAGCAATCCCAGCAGGAAATTTACGAGCGGGTATCCGGGATTGCCGGCGAGCTGAACGACGCCCGCACATTCGTGGTGCAGGAGCAATCCATCGGCTCGAGCCGAGGAGGACTGCCGGTGCAATATGTATTACAATCGCCAAATCTTGATAAATTGAAAAAAGTAATTCCGGAATTTCTCGAAGCCGCCCGCAGCAATCCGACATTCCGCATGGTGGACGTCGATCTTAAATTCAACAAGCCCGAGCTGGTGGTCGATATCGATCGTTCAAAGGCCCGCGAGACCGGCGTATCGGTGGCCGACGTTGCCCGCACTCTCCAGCTTGCGTTCAGCGAGCAGAGATTCGGATATTATATCAGAAACGGCAAGCAGTATCAGGTAATCGGCCAGGTGCTGCGCACCAGCCGCGACGAGCCGCTCGATCTGAAGTCGCTTTATGTACGCAACCGCGATGGCCGGCTCGTGCAGCTCGACAACATCGTAAGCGTCCACGAGCAAAGCACTCCGCCCCAGCTATACCGGTTCAACCGCTATGTGTCGGCGACCGTATCGGCCAGCCTTGCCCCCGGCAAGACAGTTGGCGACGGAATCGCCGCGATGGACGCAATCGCCGCGGAGCTGCTCGACGGATCGTTCCGCACCGCGCTGGACGGGCCATCGAAGGACTACGTCGAAAGCTCCTCCAGCCTGATGTATATATTTATAATGGCGCTGGTGTTCATCTATCTCGTGCTGGCCGCCCAATTCGAGAGCTTCCGCGATCCGTTTATCATCATGTTTACTGTGCCGCTGGCAATCGCCGGAGCGCTGCTATCGCTCTGGTATTTCGATCAGACCATAAATATTTTCAGCCAGATCGGTCAGATAATGCTCATAGGGCTCGTCACCAAAAACGGAATCCTGATTGTGGAATTTGCCAACCAGCAGAAGGCGCGCGGGCTGAGCGTCACCGAGGCCGCAATCAAAGCTGCCGAGCTTAGGTTTCGCCCGATTTTGATGACCAGCTTTTCGACTATATTGGGTACGCTGCCGATAGCGCTGGCTCTCGGAGCAGGCGCCGAAAGCCGCGTTTCGATGGGTATCGCAGTGATCGGCGGACTGATATTCGCCACGATGCTGACTCTGTTCGTGATTCCGGCGGTTTATTCATATTTTTCCGAGCGCACAAAATCGGTCTCGAACGTAGAGCTGGTCTCACAAGCTCAGGACATCGCCGCCAGAGAATAAATATTAATTACGAATACAAAAATATTCTTGTTGAGTATTTTTCTTTTAATTCATTATTTTGTATTATTCAAAATCTTTCAGATCAATAATTTCGGCCTGTGAATTATGAAAACTGCGCTATCGGTATTTTTTAATATTGACAGAACTTATCTGACATTTGTCCGCAATACACCCGACGGACTGTCGCTGGAATATATAAATTCCACTAAGGGTTACATCGATCTCGAAGACCTGCGTTCGGAGTCTTCCAAAAAAGGCGCCGCCGAGCTTCAGGAAATCCTCGGCCAGATAAGCGAGCCCCCCGACCGGCTGAGCGTCACTATCCCAGCCGAGATCGTTTACGTCAGCCAGTTCCCCGGACGTCAGGGTATGAAGCCGCAGGAGCTGCGCCAGCTCGTTGGACTCGAAATACGCCAGGCATATCCGGGCATGAATTACGAAGATTTTGTTACTAATATTTATCCCATGAGGGCGGGCAAAAGCGGCAAGGACATGATGATGGCGGTAATAATTTCAAAAGAAATTATCAAATCCTGCGAGAAATTGCTCGAAACTACCGGCCGGCATATCGATAATATCGAGATCAGCCATATGAATGCCCACACAGCATTTCTTTATAACTATCCCGATCGCCACGATCAGAACGTAGCCTTGCTCGGCATTCAGGAGAATTTTATCGATGTCAGCGTGCTTGAGAAAAGCCACCCGGTATATTATAACCTGCTGTCGGTCAACAATATGGATCAGCTCAGCGAAATGCTCGAGGAAGAGTTCAACCGCATCCGCGAAAACTATGTCGACCAGATCGACACCGCTTTTTTCTTCGGCGCCAGCCTGACCAAAGAGCTTTACCTGCAGATGTGGGAGACCGCCATGCTGATCGGCTTCGAGGCCGGGCGGCTGAACGCATTCCGGATGATGTCCACCAAGCTCGACGAGCGTGCCCGCGATTATTGCGTGCACACCTCGCACATTTATCCGCCGTCGATCGGCGGCGCGCTTCCGTCGTACCACAAAAAAATCAAGCTTTATTGAGTATATTCTGAGTTCTGTTAAATAATTTATATATATAATCAATGCGAATTATTAGCGGAAAATACGGCGGGCGCAGATTCGAAGGGAAAAT
>CAZEMR010000082.1:0-12904 GCA_964513465.1 uncultured Hyphomicrobiales bacterium | reverse complement strand
AAAATAAAAAACCCGCTGCTGGAGCGGGTTTCGGGATATTGAGTTTTGATTTTCGTGCGGAAGGGGGGACTCGAACCCCCACGCCCGGTGGGCACTACCCCCTCAAGATAGCGCGTCTACCAATTCCGCCACTTCCGCGTTTGAAGTGAACACAAATATAAGTGCTTTTTTTTAATTTGCAAAGAAATTTTTGTATGAGAATAAAATTTTGCTCGCACAATATTTTCGCTCCCAATAAGACTATATGAATGTGGTATTATTGTATATGTTATGAATTTTTTGATTCAGGAAGCGGCGAAAATTTCTGTTTGCATTTTCGATATTTAGTTCATATCTTTGTTATTCGTATTGGTGCCGTAGCCAAGTGGTCAGGCAGCGGTCTGCAAAACCGCGAACGCCGGTTCGAATCCGGCCGGCACCTCTTTTTTTTATTTATAAACGGCTTATGGTGAGTTAATGAAAGGCACTACTTCGGATCTGCGTCCGGGCGCAATTGTTATGTATAATGGCGAGATGTGCGAGGTGCTCGAAAGCGAACACCGCACTCCGGGCAATCTCAGGGCTTTCTATCAGGTGAAGATGCGCAGCATGCGCACTGGCAAGCTCCAGGAAAACCGCTTCCGCAGCGGCGAATCCATCGAGTTTGTTCGCCTCGAACGCCGGCCCTATCAGTATCTGTATCGCGATGGCGATATGCTTTATTTTATGGAACCCGACAACTACGAACAAATCCCTGTTCCCGCGGAAATGGTCGGCGATAAAATTGCATACCTTAAAGAAAACGACATGGTGCAGCTTGCTTTTGTCGAAGGCCAGGTGATCGGAGTCGAGGTGCCACAGCATGTTAATCTTCGCGTAGAGCGCACCGAACCCGGCTTCAAGGGCGATACGGCCACAAACGTGCTTAAGCCCGCCACTCTCGAAACAGGAGTCGAAGTACCGGTGCCGCTATTCATCAACGAAGGCGACCTAATCCGAGTTGATACCTCGAGCGGCTCCTACATCGAGCGCGTTAAGGAATAACCCGCACCAGCCGGCGGCAAACGGCTATAAATTCAGTTATGTTCCAGCCAAAGGGATTGACATGGATCTGAAATATTTAAAACAGTTAATGAGAATTTTTGACGAAAGCTCCGCCGACGAGTTATATATTAAGGAAGAAGGCATTAAGCTGAAAATCCGCAGAAACTCCGAGGAGGATTCCGCCGGGCATCCGCAGATGCAGTATGTAACAATGGCGCCGCCTGCTCAGGGATATGCGCCTCAGCCGCTGTCGGCCCCCGCCGGCACTTCGGCAAATGTCGAGGCCGAAGCCCCGGCTAAAGAATCCGCCGGCAACGGCGAACACGAAATCAAATCGCCTATTGTAGGCACTTTCTATCGCTCCCCCTCACCCGAATCCGATCCTTTTGTCGAGATTGGCACTCGTGTCGGTCCGGGGTCGACCCTCTGCATTATCGAGGCAATGAAACTGATGAACGAGATCGAAAGCGACGTATCGGGCACAGTAGTCAAAATTCTGGTCGAAAACGCTCAGCCAGTGGAATACAACCAGCCACTGTTCCTTATAAAACCCGATTAGTTTAATACAGAGATAATAAGCCAATGTTCAAAAAAATTCTTATAGCAAACAGAGGCGAAATCGCACTGCGAATAATCCGGGCATGCAAGGAAATGGGCATCAAAACGGTGGCCGTTTATTCCGAGCCGGATTATCTGTCGCTTCATGTCAAATTCGCCGACGAAGCGGTCTGTATAGGCCCGGCTCCGAGCAAGGACAGCTATCTTAATATCCCATCCATAATTGCGGCAGTCGAAGTTACCAATGCAGACGCCATTCATCCCGGATATGGGTTCATGGCCGAGAGCGAAAAATTCGTCCAGATATGCGAAGATCACGAAATCGCATTTATCGGACCCAGCAAAGATGCAATCGCCCGAATGGGTAACAAATCAGTCGCAAAGGAAACTATGCGAAACGCCGGAGTGCCTGTGGTGCCCGGCTCCAAAGGCAATATCCAGTCGCTCGACCACGCAATGTCGGTAGCCAACGAAATCGGCTATCCGGTTATGCTCAAAGCAGTAGCGGGCGGCGGCGGCAAAGGCATGAGATTATGTAAAGACCCCGAAGAGCTGAAGAAATCATTCATGGTGGCTCGCAACGAAGCCGAAACCTTCTTTGGCAATCCGGATATATATATGGAACGCCTGATCGAAGGCTCGCGCCATATCGAAATCCAGGTCTTCGGCGATAAGCACGGCAATGCCATCCATCTGAACGAGCGCGAATGCTCTACTCAGCGCCGCCATCAGAAGCTTATCGAAGAGGCCCCCTCACCCATTGTTACAAAAGAATTGCGCCAAAAAATGGGCGACGCTTCCGTGCGTGGCGCGCTGGCCGTCAATTACGTCGGCCCCGGCACTATTGAATACCTGGTCGATGATAAACTGAATTTTTATTTCATGGAAATGAATACACGCATCCAGGTAGAGCATCCCGTAACCGAGGAATCGCTCAGCGTCGACCTCATCAAAGAGCAGATACGGGTCGCAGCCGGCGAAAAGCTCGAACTCAAAGAGCAGGAGCCCAACTTCCATGCCATCGAATGCCGCATTAATGCCGAAGACCCAGAGAACAATTTCCGGCCCTCGCCCGGACGCATTGAGAGCCTGCATGTACCCGGCGGACACGGCATCCGCGTGGATTCGCATATTTATCAGGGATATACAATCCCCCCGCATTACGATTCGCTGGCAGCCAAGCTGATATCCTTTGCCCGCACCCGCGAAGAAGCCATTGCCAAGATGAGCCGAGCGCTGGACGAATTTGTTATCGAGGGCATTCAGACCACTATCCCATTCCACAAAAAAATGATGGAAAATCCCGACTTTATCGCGGGAAATATAGATACAAAATATCTTGAACGACACGACTGGAAATCTTTTTAATTTATTAATCAAATAATCCGGAGCGCAACATGGAATTCCCAAATGAACTAAAGTACACCAAAGACCACGAATGGGTACGCGTAGATGGCGATACAGCCACAATCGGCATCACAGACCACGCACAGGGCGAACTCGGCGACGTGGTTTACGTCGACATCCCCGAAGAAGCAGAAGTCAGCAAAGGCGATACATTCGGCACTATCGAAGCCGTCAAAACCGTTGCCGATATGTTCGCACCCATTTCCGGCAAAATCATCGAAATTAACGAATCCATCAACGACAGCCCCGAAGTGGTAAACAACGACCCCTACGGCGAAGGCTGGCTCGTAAAGATGGAAATGTCCGACAAATCCGAACTCGACGAGCTCATGGATGTCGAAGCATACAAAAAAGAAATCGGACAGTAAGCATCCGCACAGCAATATTTTTATAGGGCGGGCCCGACGGCCTGCCCTCGTTATTTTGAAAGCTTTCCGGTAATCAATTATGAAATTCATCCGCTCAACTACTGTCGAGCGCCGCGATTATGGCAAATCGGCACTATCAAAAAATATAATTAAAGGCAATCCCTTCGACCAGTTCAAAATCTGGTTCGAAGACGCCATGCAGGGAGGATTTATGGACCCCAATGCTGTGTCGCTGTGCACCGCATCGGCAGGCGGCAGGCCTTCGTGCAGGATTGTACTATTGAAGCATTTCGACGAGCGGGGATTTGTTTTTTTCACGAATTTCGAAAGCCGCAAGGGCAGCGACATCGCCGAAAATCCACAGGCAAGTATGCTTTTGTATTGGGATAAATTCGAGCGCCAGATACGCATTGCCGGGCAGGTCGAGAAAATCTCCGTCGACGAAACCCGCGAATATTTCGACACCCGCCCCTTTACAAGCCGCCTGGGAGCATGGGCATCGCAGCAGAGCCGACCCCTGTCGAGCCGCTTTAAATTAGTCCGCGAAGTAGCAAAATATATGGTTAAATATCCCAAAAATGTGCCGGTGCCGCCGCATTGGGGCGGATACCGTATCATCCCCGACACATTCGAATTCTGGCAGGGGCGCGAAAGCCGGCTCCACGACCGCTTCGAGTACAGACTCATCGATGGCGACTGGAAGATCGAGCGGCTTTATCCCTGATTCTGCTCCTTTTGTATAAAGGGCTCCTCCAGCTTTTTTTCCAGTTCCGCAATTTCCGCATTCATATCTTCGATCTTCTGCCTCATTTTCCCAATTGCAGGGTCTTCTGATTCCAACTCGCGACGAATGCCGTCGATCTCGCTCTGATGCTTCGATCGCGCATTCTCGATGCGGCGGATTTCTGAGATAATTTTGTCATATTCGCTGTTAGAGCGGCGCTGAATAATTGCCCGGAATAAATAATATGCTCCCGCAACAAAGCCGACCGCACCGGCGGCAA
The DNA here is from genome assembly GCA_964513465.1 of uncultured Hyphomicrobiales bacterium. Classification (GTDB taxonomy): domain Bacteria; phylum Bacteroidota; class Ignavibacteria; order Kapaibacteriales; family UBA2268; genus CAZEMR01. The sequence goes on along the minus strand of CAZEMR010000082.1, from coordinate 8,544 downwards.
AAAATACATTCCGCACCAGATCGGTATAGCCGTATAGCTCGCCCGGGCTGCTATATTCGGAGACTATAAGCCCCACCGCAATCAATATTATCGAAATCAGAAAATACCGCGCCGCAGGAGCAAACTGCCTCTGCTTTTCGATCGGCCCAAGGCTGCGATTATAATCGAAAAGCTCTTTTTCGCTATTGACGTATTCGGCTTTTTTGGAGTCGATTGTTTCGGCAAGTGCATCCTTATCTTGGAAGTAACGGTCTATACGGTCCTGATATTTAGCGATTTCCATCTTGCGGTGGTCGATTTCGCGGCCGATCATTTGATTATATTCATTATGAATACTCTTTACGAACTGGCGGCGATGCTCGTATTTGGGGCCGTCAATTATTCGATTGAAATTCCTTATACGCTCTTTAATTTCGCGATCGAGCGAATAATTCGGGCCATGCTTAGCAAAATGCGCGGGGTAGCGGCTCACCAGATCATACGCCCGGCCGGCATCCTCGCTGAATGCCTTATTGAGCGCAAAGTCCAGATCGAAGCGATCGAAATACGCAAGTCCACGGATGATATCAACTTCGTCGGCATCGAATTCCGTGAATAAATCGCGCACTTCCTCATATGATTCGGCAATTTTGTGCATCTGGCGGGCTGTTTCGCCGGATTCGCTTTTTATCGATTCCTGAATTAATTTTGCAATAAATGGCCTCACCCGCATTCCGTCGTCCGTGCGCTCTATGAAATTTTCGGATAATTCGCTGAAAAACTCGAACGCATCCTCGCCGTGCTCCTTGAGTATCGGAAAGCATTTCAGTCCGGACTGATCGATTATCTTCATAAACGACGCGCAAATAAACCAGTCCTTCTGCGGCTCGGTAAAGTATTTCAGCACACGCTTGGAGGCGTGGTGATACATCATCTCCACATCGTCGCTGTATGAGCTTAAATTGATTGCATCAGTCCAGAGCGACAGCAAATAAGGATTGCCGGCGGTGAATTCTCGAGCTACGTTGGCGTTTTCGTCGGGGACTCCTTCGCGCACAAGGAATTCGTCGATTAAATCATCAGGGAAATTATCCAGAGAAATGCGCTGCATTCCATATTTGAAATCCTTCCATAGCTCCTCTTTTTTCTCAGGAAATATATTCCGCGAAGAGAGCACCACACGCAGATTAAAGAAATCCGCCACCCGCAGGTCTTTCTCCAGACTCGATATATCGTAAGATTCGAATTCGCCGAATTTTTTTTCGTAAAAATAAGGGAGCAGATAATTCATTATCCATGAATCCGCCGAGCCCTCTATCCCCTCGTAATTATCCATTATCAATATAATGTCCCTCGGGCGCTGCTCCGGAGGATATGATTCGAACGAAGGGTGTACCTCGGTCACGGGATAGACCGAATTCATCAGATCGACAATGAAGGATTCGATCACCACTTTGCCGGTATCGCAGAGCAGCCGTTTATCGGCCTTTGTGGGCAGATAGCCGTCGATATATTCCATTATATATCTGCCATCCTCGTCCTCCGGATCGACCTGATCGGTACACTGGTAATTCCCCAAATCGTACATCGTCTTCAGGTATTGACGCAGGTAAATTTTTTCGAACAGAGAGGTATCCACCTGGCGGACATCGCGCAGCAGCTCCGGGAATCGGGTATTATTCGTAATACATTCATAATTGCTCATATTCGAGCGGATCGACCCGACGGTCAGGCGCTGAGATATACCCAGCACAAATTCCGGCAATGTATTGAATTTATTGGCCTTATCCGGCTGGAAAATCATTTTTGCCATGCCCCGGGCGCGGCATTCGTTAAGCGCCGCTGCGATCAGAGCGGACTTGCCGGTGCCGAAGCCTCCTTCTATCCGGAGCACGGGATTAAGGGCCGCTTCCGCACCGGGCGCAAGCAGCCATTGGACTAATTCATCTAGTTCTTTGAATCTATTAATCATGCTTCAATCAGAATTTAAAAATCAATTTCAGTTTGGTGCCGCTTTCCGAGGTCATATATATAACTTCGTCGGCGAGCGATTTGATGATAAATACACCCCGGCCGCCTTCTTTCAGCAGATTCTCGGGGGCGCGCGGATCGGCAATATTCTCGGGATCGAATCCGCAGCCGCAGTCCTCTATCTCGATTATCACATGTTTGTCGACTACATCGGCTATGAATAATACATTTTTTGACGAATCGAGCTTATTGCCATGGACTATTGCATTATTAACCGCCTCGGTGATGGCGATCATCATATTATAATATTTTTCGTCGGGGATTGCCGCATCTTTTTTTAACTGTGCCATTACCGGCTCGATTTCGCTTACCGATTTTCTTTTACTGATCAGGCATAGCTCTCTTCTGTAGGTTTTCTCCCCCATAGCAATCCTCATAAAGTCAGATATGTTTGTAAAAATAAATTGGGAATTTCGCGCTTATCGTATTTATTCACAGTCTGGAATTCATACCAGCCCGAAATCGATATTTTTAAATTATCGGAAACACGCGCGGAAATCATTGTTTCTGGCCCGACTGAATATATATTCACCCCGCCGACCGCTGCATTAGACGGGTTGCGCGATAGATTCCTCTGCAATATCCGATAGTAGCGCACCCCGCAGCCGATCTCCGTTTTTTCGTCCATCTTTACTATTGCGAACAACTTAACTAGCTGCTCGAGGCTGGAATTCAGCGGTATTTCTGAGAAATTTTCCCAATACAGAATTCCACTTTCATAATATCGGAAATTTATTCTTGACTGCAAACTAAGATTTTTTTGTAAAATAACAATGAGCGAATCCTGATAACGTATCTGGCGGAAGCTCAGGTTCTTCACTCCGGCGTTCACCGACTGGTAATCGAACACGGTGTAATTGGCCATCACTTCGAATTTCGGGCTCATCGCGAAGCTTTCGGTGCGGATGCTCACCGAAGGCGTAAAGCGGATGATCCGGTTCCAGTTATTATTACCGCTCATTTCTTTTTTGAGATAAACCAGATGCAGCATCTGCAGCTCGGCCGACACCGACGCCGAGACTATCGGCGAAAATCTGTGGCCATAGCGCAGGCCGAATATTGTACTGAATTCATCGCGATCGCTGTTGTTCAGGTCGCTCGGAGTATCGTAGCGCAGTATCGAAGCCGAATAGTCCAGCCCGAACGTATCGCGCTGCGTTGGAGTCCACATGCTTCGCGCAATCACCCGTGTGCGCGACGACGACACATCGCGCTGGTTTTCGATTCGCCGCAGCCTGTCCTCCTCGGTGGGCATTATTCCGTATTTATTCTCGATGGTGTTGTCTTCGTCCCGGCTTTCGAAATAAATGCCGGCTTCCTGAATAAAATCATCCGAAATATATCGCGCACGGGTATCAATAGTCAGATTCAGCTCCTGATGCTGCCGTCCGATACCGGTCACTGAGAGCTCCTCGAAGTAATTCTTGTAGGATTTTTCGACCCGGAGATCATTATAAATAAGGCGGGCGGTGGCGGCAATGCGCTCGCTGACCGCATAATCCAGATTCATGCTGGCGGCAAGGCGATTCTCCAGACGCGACTCAACCGCATTGGTTTCGCCTTCGATAAGAGTCAGCGGAGTCAGATAATCGCGGTTCATCAATTTATAATTTGCGCCGATGTCGATTGCGTTCAGCATATCATAATCGCGCGACACATCGGCAGAAATCAGCAGATCGGAATTGCTGCGTCCGTCATCCAGATCGAGCAATTGCGTCTGCAATCCGGAATTCAGCTTGTATCCGTCCAGATCGGCGTCGGCAAGCCCCCCGGCCAGCCGGAATATCGACCCCGGAGCTGCCACCCCTACCTGCGAATTGCGCTCGCCGCCGGCCATTGCCTCGACGAAGGAATTTTCGCTTGTCAAAAGCCGCAAGCCGCCCAGGCCATTGATTCGCTCAAGGTCGTTGATACCTATCGAGCGGCTGTCTGTAGATAGTATCCAATTCTGATTGACAATAATGCTAAGCCATTTATTATAGGGAATTTCCAGATCGAATCGAAAGGTCTCTTCGTCGCGTACCACGGTATTGACCAAAGGCAGCACTGTGCCGAGGTATTTCTGGTCAATCGAAACAATCCCCCAGCCGAAATCCTCGTGGTAATTCAGATTGCCTGTAAAATAATATCGATTGATAATTTTATCGAATCCGAAGACGAGCGCATCCGGCTGGGTCGCACGACCGGGCTGTGATAAAGGATTTTCGCGGGCCAACATATCGGTGGCGCAAAGTGCCATGAATGCAATAATTATGATCAATCGATGCGCCACTTCCGGATTATCTCTCAATGCGTTTTACATCCGGGCTGACAAGGACTTTCTCGAAGCACTTCTGCCGAAATTCGATTACTTTGCCGATAATCTCATCGGCGGATTCCACGACGATCAGCTTGCGGCCGGTCTTGAGCGACACGGTCGAATCGTGCGAAGTCTCGACCGTCTCGATGTCGTCGGCGTTTACAACTATTTCGCGTCCGTCGATTCTGGTTAATTTAATCATTTTTAATATATATATGTGAGCAAACAATATATTTATCAGACGCTTACATCTTCGCCGCGGGCGCGCAGTTCGCGCAGCAATGCCTGCTTTTCGATCTCGAGCTGGCGCAATTTCCGCTCGACCGAATCGAGCTCTTCGGGCATGGAGTCGATTTCGATGCGCATTTTGCTTGCGGCCTCGTCTATCAAATCGATCGCCTTATCAGGCAGAAACCGGTCGGTGATATAACGCGCCGAAAGCTCTGCGGCGGCGATTATTGCCTCGTCGGTGATGCGCACGCCGTGATGCACCTCGTAGCGATCCTTCAGTCCGCGGAGGATCGAGATCGTGCCCTCGATCGACGGCTCGCTGATCGTCACCTTCTGGAAGCGGCGTTCGAGCGCGGCGTCCTTTTCGATATATTTCTGGTATTCGTCCAGCGTGGTTGCACCGATGCAGCGCAGATCGCCCCTGGCCAGCGCGGGCTTGAGTATATTCGCGGCGTCGGTGCCGCCCTGCGATTGCCCCGCCCCGACGAGCGTATGGATTTCGTCAATAAATAAAATTATCTCGCCGTCGGATTCCTCGACCTCCTTGATTATTGCCTTCAGCCTTTCCTCGAACTGCCCGCGGAAGCTGGTGCCGGCCACAAGGGTTGCGGTGTCGAGCATCACAATCCGCTTGGATTTGAGCGATTCGGGGACGTCGCCGGAAACAATCCTGTGGGCGATTCCCTCGGCGATTGCGGTTTTGCCGACTCCGGGATCGCCGATCAGCACCGGATTATTTTTGCGGCGTCGCGATAGCACCTGCATCACGCGGCGGATTTCGTCTTCGCGGCCGATTACCGGATCGAGCTTACCCTTGCGCGCCTCCTCGTTCAGATTGCGGCCATAGCGCTTGAGCGACTGGTATTTATCCTCGGCATTCTGGTCGGTAACGCGCTGCGACCCGCGAAATTCCCGAAGCACGCGCAAAACCGCATCCCTGGTAACGCCTTGGGATTTCAGCAGATTGGCAACATCTCCCCTGCCGTCGGCGAGCGCTATCAAGAGGTGCTCCTGGCTGATGTATTCATCCTTCAGATTGGTTGCCTCGGCGAGCGCGGCGTCGAATACTGCCTTCAGATCGTTCGACATATACTGCTGGGTGGAGGATATTCCGGATACTTTCGGGCGCTTGTCGAGCAGTTCGCCGGCTTTGATTTTCATCCGGCCCACTCCCGCACCGAGTTTATCGAGCATATCGGGGATAATGCCCGAGCTGTCCTGAATCAGCGCGGCGAACAAATGCGCCGGCTCGACCGCCTGATTGTTATAGCTTTGGGCGATTTCCTGTGCGGTCTGCACCGCTTCCTGCGATTTTAAAGTAAATTTATTGAAATTCATTGCTTATGCAAAAGATTCTTATACATAAATATTATTATACTGATATATCAGACGAAAAATATATGGCAAATATTTAATAATTATTAATTTCCGATAGATTTATTCGTGGAATATAAATCCATTTTTATGATAAAAAAAATAATACCGAAAATTCTTTCCGCAGCTCCGCGTCAATTCTATTTAAGTGCTTTGTTTCAATATCGGAAATCACTTCCATAAAATTTGCTACCCGCTTTCAAACAATTCAATCCTACAAAATCGTCTTTATATTTTATTATTAAATTCGGGAGCAGAAACATGGCAGACCACAAAGGCAGAATCCTCTGGATCGACGACGAAATCGATCTTCTCAAGCCTCACATTATCTTACTTCAGCAGCGCGGATACAATGTATCCACCGCCAGCAACGGCGAGGACGCAATCGAACTCGTCCGCCAGAGCCAGTTCGACCTCATCTTCCTCGACGAAATGATGATCGGCATCAGCGGACTCGAAACATTGCCCACACTGAAGGAAGTCCAGCCCTCAACCCCCGTGGTGATGGTTACCAAAAACGAGGAAGAATCGCTGATGGAACACGCCCTGGGGCGCAAGATCGACGATTACCTGACCAAACCCGTCAACCCTGCGCAGATACTGCTCGCATGCAAGAAATTTCTCGAAGCAGAACGCCTCGAAACCGAAACATTTACCCAGGACTACTTGCAGGGATTCAACGAAATCGCCCGCCGGATAATGGGACCGCTTTCGTGGGACGAATGGCAGGATATATATAAAAAGCTGGTGAATTATTCGCTCGAGCTCGATCGCCACACCGATACCGGACTGCAGCAGACGCTCCATGATCAGTGGCGCGAATGCAATGCGGAATTCTCGCGCTTTGTCGAGAATAATTATAAAGGCTGGATTCACGGCGAGGACAACGAGGCCCCGCTTATGTCGCCGCACATCATGGATAATTATGTGCTCGACCACCTGAAAACAAGCGGCCCTACCGTGCTGTTCGTGGTCGATTGTATGCGCTACGACCAATGGCTGGTGATGGAAGAGCTTCTGAGGCCGTATTATTCGTTCGATACGGATTTCTACAGCTCGATTTTGCCCACCGCCACGCCTTATGCAAGAAATGCGATTTTCGCCGGACTTTATCCGACCGATATTAAAAAATATTTTCCCCAGTGGTGGAATGTCGAATCCAATACCGAGGATCACAAGCAGAATGCTTATGAAAAGGAATTACTCGAATCCTGGACAAAACGCAAGCGTCTGGAATTACGCAATAAATTGAATTTCATAAAAATATTTGATACCGATTTCGGTAAAAAAATCGAAAAGGACATTATGAAATTCGCCCAGAGCCATTTCACCGTCGTCGTGCTCAACGCAGTTGATATGATCGCGCACTCCCGCTCTGACTACGCAATACTCAAGGAGATCGCCCCCGACGAATCGGCCTACCGCTCGCTTACGAAATCCTGGTTCCAGCATTCGAGCTTTTTCAGTATGCTGCGCCAGCTCGCCTCGGTCAAGGGCATTCGGATTGTGATCACCACCGACCACGGCTCGGTGCGCTGCCTGCGCGGAGTCAAAGTGCAGGGCGACCGCGACACCTCGACCTGTCTGAGGTATAAATTCGGCAAAAACGTAAAGGCCGACCCCCGGCACGCAATGCAGATACGCAATCCCGAGGATTACAAACTGCCGCATTCGGGCATTACAGTTAATAATATTATCGCAAAAGAGGATTACTATTTCGTATATCCCACGGATTATCATCACTACCTGCAGCGCTATCGCGACAGCTTCCAGCACGGCGGGATTTCGCTCGAGGAAATGATAATCCCCGTAATAACGCTCGAGCCCCGGTAAAAAGTATTTTCACGGGCTCAATTTTTTTCTTAAATTAGCAGCTATGGACAAAGAAGTATACATTACCAACAGCGAAGACGAAACAATAGACCTCGGCTCCGGATTCGCCGAAAAGCTTATACCGGGCGACGTCGTTGCTCTTTATGGCGATCTGGGGTCGGGCAAAACGGAATTCATCAAAGGCATCTGCGCCCATTTCGAGGTCGAGGAAATCGTCACCAGCCCCACGTTTACGATCATGAATCAATACGAGGGCACCACCGACCAGGGCGAGGATATATTAATATACCACATCGACCTCTACCGCATCGAATCGGCCGAGCAGCTCGAGGACATCGGATTCCGCGAATGCGTTTTCCAGCCCGAAAGCATCAAGCTGATCGAATGGGCCGAACACAGCTTCGACGCTTTGCCGGAGAACCGCTACAATATCCGCATCAAATCGGAAGAGGAAGAGGACGACCGCCGCACATTCTACATCAGCCACACCAACAACGCGCCTTAAGTCAATTAAGAATTTAAAATTATGAATTATGAATGCGTGGATTGAGATTGCTTCACTCCTCTGGCAATGACGGGGAATTGTCACACCCGCCGCCGGGTCATTGCGAGGAGCGAAGCGACGAAGCAGTCTCTCTTAAATCTTCACAAACTTCAGCGACCTGCCGCCCACGCGGACGAAGTAGAAGCCCGGCGCCAGATGCGACACATCCACCCTCGGCCCAACGGCGCTCATAATATACACCCCCGCAAGCGTATATATATCTATAGTTTGCGTGGGGTCATTCATGCCGGAG
>CAZEMR010000081.1:0-13187 GCA_964513465.1 uncultured Hyphomicrobiales bacterium | reverse complement strand
TTAAGGTGCTTCGAAATATATCGCCTTAGTTCTCGAGCCGATTTCAGATCGCAGCCCGGATGCCCGGCAATAAAATAGTAAGTAAGGAATTGCTGCTTCCCTTTGATTTTATTGAATTTATCGAATGCTTGCTTAAACTCTGCGACGGAATATGCGGGTGGCTTACCCATCGCTTTCAATACTTCGGCATCGGCGTGTTCGGGGGCGATTTTCATCTGGCCGGAGATATGGTGATCAATCACATCCTTCAGATAGCGCTGGCCACTTTTGTCATCCGCCATTATCAGATCATATCTGACGCCTGATCCGAGAAATACATTTTTAACTTTTGGCAATTGCCTTATTTTGCGCAAAAGTGCCGTCTGTTGCGCATGGTCGATATTCATGGACTCGCAAAAATCGGGAAAAGCGCACCTTTTATTGCGGCAACTTCCCTTCTTTTGCTGCACTTTGCACTCCATTGCGTACATATTTGCAGTAGGCCCGCCGACATCATATATATTTCCCCTGAAATCTTTCATTTTAGAATATGTTTTTGCCTCGCGCAATATTGATTTCTCCGAGCGGCTTCTGATTGTTCGGCCCTGGTGAACCGCAATTGCGCAGAAATTGCACTCGCCAAAGCAGCCGCGGTGGGAGTTTATCGAGAATTTAACGGTTTGCTCGCCGGGCACATTGCCAATTTTTTTATAATAAGGATGCACGCGATATTCATAATCAAGCTCGTTGACCTTATCCAGATCCTCTTGATTTAAATAATAGTTAGGCGGATTCTGAACAAGCCATCGACCGGCATGTTTCTGGCATAATCCCTTAGAATTAAGCGGGTCAGTATTTTTATAGAATTGCAAAAAAGATTCTTCGAATGCACGGTCATCCGCCTTACATGCTTCATAATCGGGCAGTTGCAGATATTCATCGGGGTAATCATTCGATATGTAGCACAGACCGCGAATAGATCGTGGGTCTTCCCCGGAAGCCAGAGCCCGTGCGAGCTCGAGGGTAGTCTGTTCGGCCATTCCGTAAGCTATATAGTCCGCCTTGGCGTCGAATAATACCGACCGGCGAATTGAATCCGTCCAGAAATCGTAATGCGCTATACGGCGCAGACTTGCCTCGACTCCGCCAAGTACGATTGGTGCTGTGTTTTTGAAATATTGCCGTATCAGATTGGTATATTTAATAGTTGCGCGATCGGGACGTCGATCGTTCGTTTCGCCGGGGGTCATATCATCGCTTTTTTTGCGCTTGCGTAATGCTGTATAATTGGCAACCATGGAATCGACCGAACCCGCCGTAACCCCCCAGAATAAAAGGGGTTCGCCGAGTCGCGTTATGTCGTCCGGCGAATCAATATCCGGCTGAGCGATTATGCCCACGCGGAATCCATGCGCCATTAGCCAATGGCCGATTATTGCGCTGCCGGAATAGGGGCTGTCGAGGTAGGTATCGCCGGAAACGATGACCACATCTGGCCTCTCCCAGCCGAGGCGCTTCATTTCTTCTGGGGTTGTGGGCAAAAACATATATATATTAGCTCATAATTCTTTGAAATTTTTGATATTTTCGTATATTCATTTTGTTTGAACATACCACTTGAAAAACGTTTACTTGTCTCAAATATTTATGGAAATTACAAATGATTAAAAATCTATTACTTACGGCAATTGCTCTGCTGATTTGCACCGCTTCTGTCGCATTTTCCGAAGAGGATTCGAAAGATAAAGACCCGATGAATCCAGGCACTTTCAGCGGTATGAAGCTGCGGCTGATCGGCCCGGCTATCACCAGCGGCCGGATTGGCGACTTTGCCGTTAACCCTAATAATCACAAAGAGTTCTACGTTGCTGTCGCATCCGGCGGAGTCTGGAAAACCACCAATGGCGGCCACAATTTTACGCCAATTTTCGATTCGCAGAGATCGTATTCGATCGGTTGCATTGCGATGGATCCGAATAACCATAATGTGATCTGGGTTGGATCGGGCGAGAACAACAGCCAGCGCAGTGTGTCCTATGGCGACGGCGTTTACAAATCCGTCGATGGCGGTAAGTCATGGAAAAATATGGGGCTTAAAAATTCAGAGCATATCGGCGATATTATTATCGATCCGCGAAACAGCGACCATGTCTGGGTGGCTGCGCAGGGTCCGCTCTGGGGCCCCGGCGGCGATCGCGGGCTTTACGAAACCACGGATGGCGGCAAGACATGGAACAAATCTCTCGAAATCAGCGAGAATACTGGCGTCAGCGATATTGCGACCGACCCGCGCGACCCGGATGTGATGTATGCTTCGTCATATCAGCGGCGGCGCCATGTGTGGACTCTGATAAATGGCGGCCCTGAATCGGCTATATATAAAACCGAGGATGGCGGCAAAACCTGGCGCAAGCTAACTCAAGGCCTTCCCGGCGGTTACGTCGGGCGCATTGGTCTGGCCGTATCGCCGGTAGATCCCGATGTGGTCTATGCTCTTATCGAAGCAACCGAGGACAAGGGCGGATTTTTCCGCTCGACAGATCGCGGCGAATCCTGGTCGAAACGGTATAATTACAAAACTGCCAGCGCGCAGTATTATCAGGAAATCTTCTGCGACCCAAAAAACGTGGATGTGGTATATTCCATGGATACTTACACAAAATACACCGATGACGGCGGCAAATCATGGCATCGGCTCGGGCTCAGCGAGCGCCACGTGGACGATCATGCTTTCTGGATTGATCCTGACGACACCGACCACCTGATGATTGGCGGAGATGGCGGAATTTATGAGACTTATAACCGCGGCAAGAGCTGGAGATTTTTCGAGAATTTGCCCGTAACTCAATATTACAGAATAGAATGCGACAATTCCCAGCCTTTTTATTTTGTATATGGCGGCACTCAGGATAACAACTCGCTTGCCGGGCCTTCGCGCACGAACAACGCTCACGGAATCATGAATCAGGATTGGTACTTCGTGCTTGGCGGAGACGGCTACGAACCGCAGATCGACCCGGTCGATCCGAACATCGTCTATGGCCAGCTCCAGTACGGATTTCTCGTACGTTACGACAAGCAGAGCGGCGAGGTAACCGGCATCCAGCCCCAGCCCGAAGCCGGCGAGGAGCTCCGCTGGAACTGGGACACCCCGCTGATACTCAGCCCGCACGACCGCAAGCGCCTTTATTTTGCGGCAAATAAGGTATTCCGCTCGGATGACCAGGGTAATACCTGGCGCAAGATCAGCGGCGACCTTTCGCGACAGATTGATCGCAATAAACTCGCGGTAATGGGCAAATTATGGGCGCCCGAAGCGGTGGCCAAAAACGCATCGACTTCGCTTTACGGAAATATTATTTCGCTGACCGAATCCCCCGTGCAGGAAGACCTGCTCTATGTCGGCACCGACGACGGGCTTGTTCACATGACCGAAAACGCCGGCGAAGGCTGGACGAAATACGCATCATTCCCGGGCGTACCGGACACGACATACGTCAGCGATCTGCTTGCCTCGCAGCACGACGCGGGCACGGTCTATGCGGCATTTAATAATCACAAACGCGCGGATTTCAAGCCATATTTGTTCAGAAGCACGGACAAGGGCAAATCGTGGAAATCCATCATTGGCAATCTCCCCGAAAATGAGCCGGTATGGACGATCGCCGAGGATCATGTTAACTCCGACCTGCTGTTTGTGGGCACCGAATTCGGCGTCTATTTCACTGTTGATGGCGGCGAAAAATGGATTAAGCTGAAGGGCGGATTCCCGACTATTGCCGTGCGCGACCTCGACATCCAGGAGCGCGAAAGCGACCTCGCAGTCGGCACCTTCGGCCGGGGTATTTATATACTTGACGACTACGCGCCGCTCCGCGAAATCAGCAAAGAAACTCTGGACTCCGAAGCTCGCATCTTCCCCGTGCGTAACCCGTTGATGTACACCGAGAACCGCTCATTTGGCCGACGTTCGCTGGGCGAGACATTCTACCGCGCGGAAAATCCTGATTTCGGCGCCACAATTACTTATTATTTAAAAGAAAAAATCAAAACACGTAAGGATTTACGTCAGGAAGAATGGAAAAAAGCCGAGGAAGACGAGCGTACCCCCGAGTACCCCAGCTGGCAGCAGCTACGACTCGAAGACCTCGAGGAAGCGCCATATCTGATATTCGCTTTCGCAAATGAGCAGGGCGACGTCGTACGCCGGCTCAGCGCGCCCGCAGCACCTGGCTTACACCGCATCACCTGGGATCTGCGTTATTCCGGTACCAGCCCGCTGAGCGCGAATACAAAGATCAACAAGCATTCCGGTATGCCGGTTATGCCGGGTAAATATCAGGTTACCATGTATAAATCCGTCGATGGTAAGCTGACCAAACTGGCCGGGCCGGTATGGTTCGAAACCGAAGTGCTTAAGCAAGTTACGCTGCCCGCAGAGGATCACAAAGCTCTCGTCGAATTCCAGCGCGAAGTGCAGGACATGCAGCGCGCAGTTTATGGAACTTCCCAATATTTAAACAACTTACGGAAACGCGTCGATATAATTCGCAAAACATTGCTCGCCACCGCAGAAGCCCCGCCGGAGCTTATCGAACGCGCCCGCAACGCCGAGCTCGAGCTGGCCGATATCGACAAGGCGCTCTCGGGCGACCCCACGATCAGCGAGCGTAATGCCAATCAGCCGCCGGCCATCACCGACCGGATCGGCATAATATTATATTCGATGTGGTACACTAATTCGGCGCCTACCACCACCAACCGCGATAGCTACAAGGTAGCGGGCGCCGAGCTCGAGGATGTTCTGTCGCGGATTCGCAAGTTGCTCGACGATCAGATTGTTCCGATCGAACTGGCTATGGACAGGCTGGACGCACCCTGGACTCCGGGGCGTTTGCCCGAGTGGGAAATGAAATAATTTTTTGCTGATAATCCGATTTATCCTATATTATATCCGGCGGGGAGAATCTCTTCGCCGGTTTATTTTTTTCGGCACTCCTTTTCTATTTTTTATAAATATATATAATTCAGAAAATTATGATTGAAAATATCGAGAATTTCGAACAGGAAATCCACGTAAGACCGCTGACGATGGACGATTACGAAGACCTTGCGCGGCTGGCGGAGATATGTTTTCCTGGGATGGAACCGCTCGGTCGGGATCATCTGGCCAGCCAGCTTAAGCACTTCGCCGAAGGACAGGTTTGTTTGGAATATAACGGCGAGCTTATTGCATCGTCATCAAGTCTGATTATCGATTTTGATATATATAGCGATGAGCATTCCTGGGGGAGCATCAGCGACGAGGGATATATCACAAACCACAATCCCGAGGGCGACACGCTTTATGGCATCGAGATAATGGTGCATCCGGAATACCGCGGAATGAAGCTGGCGCGGCGGCTTTATGACGCGCGCAAGAAGCTTTGCCGCGAGCGGAATCTGATGCGGATCGTCGTAGGCGGTCGCATTCCAGGATATGAAAAATATATAAATGAACTGACTGTCGATGAATATATTGATAAAGTCTCTATTCGCGCAATTTACGATCCGGTGCTGACCACCCAGCTATCTAACGGCTTCGTGCTGAAGCGCCTGATTCCGAAATATCTCGCCGAGGATCGCGAGTCCGGCGGTTATGCAGCGCTGCTGGAATGGACGAATATTCATTATTCACCCGAACCACGGAAGAAATATTTCTCGGCTCGTCCGGCCCGAATTTGTGTAGTACAATATAAGTTGCGCAAAATCAATGGATTCGATGATTTCGCGAGGCATTGCGAGTATTTCGTCGATGTTGCCTCAGGCTATAAAAGCGATTTCATATTATTCCCCGAAATTATGACCACCGAGCTGATGTCTTTCCTTGGCGAACGGAATCCGGGCTTTGCGGCGCGCAAGCTGGCCGAATTCACTCCGCAGTATCTCGAGCTTTTCACCGATCTTGCGATCAAATATAATATAAATATTATCGGCGGCTCGCACTTTATTTCGGAGAATGACCACCTTTACAACGTCGCATTCCTATTCAAGCGCAATGGCGAGATCGGCAAGCAATACAAGCTGCACATCACCCCGAACGAGCGCCGCTGGTGGGGCGTCGAGCCCGGCCGCAAGGTCGAGGTATTCCAGACCGACGTCGGGCGAATCAATATCCAGATATGCTACGACGTGGAATTCCCGGAAGTATCGCGAATTGCTGTGGAGCGCGGCGCCGGGATCATATTTGTGCCCTTCTGCACCGACGAGCGCAAGGGCTATCTCCGAGTGCGCTACTGCGCCCAGGCCAGATGTATAGAAAATCAGGTATTTACCGCAATTGCAGGGAATGTGGGCAATCTGCCGGACGTAGAAAACATGGACATCCAGTATGCCCAGTCGGGGATATTCACCCCCAGCGATTTTATATTTGCGCGCGACGGCATAGCCGCCGAATGCACGCCAAACGTAGAGACTGTCGTCATCCACGACGTCGATCTCGAGCTAATCCGCAGGCATCGCACGAGCGGCACCACCCGGAACTGGCTCGACCGCAGACTAGATTTGTTCAGATTTACAATTAATGAATAATTTAAATAAATGAGGTAAAAATGGAAGAACCGCTGAACGAAATTTCGCTGATTATTGAAAAATCAAAGCATGCCCAGACCCTGCCGCTGACTGGCGTCTGGGGCGGCCCGGCGCCGGATCGGACAAATGTGGCGGCGTATTTCTACGTCGAAAGCCCCAATCTGCCGAATGTGATCACCGTCCGCGCCGACGAAAACGGAATGTTCGACCCCAACAAGGGCGAACAGATCAGCCGCGGCGATTATACTCGCGAGATTCAGGCAACTTTTATAATGACGCCGGAGGTGGCCGTCGGTGTGGGCAAATGGCTGATCGATCAGGGCCAAATGCTGATCGACGCGCGCGACGGTGAATTCTGATAGGCCATATATATTTATATATTTAGCGCAATATGATCATTTTCTTCATCCGCCAGTCCGACGGGGTGCGAAGCATTAGGAAGTATGTGCCCATGGGGAATTCCCCGGCATTGAACCATATCTCGTATTCTCCGGATTCGCGGTGGCCGCGGTCGAGCACTGCGCGCTTGCGTCCGAAAATGTCATATAGCGCCAGCTCGGTTTCTCCGCTTTCGGCAGTCTCGTACCGGATCATGGTCATGCCGGAGGCGGGATGCGGTTCGCTGCAATGAAGCTCTGTCTTCCGTGTATGCCGGATGCTCATATCGCTCAAAGAAGTAAAAGTCCCTGAAACCGTATTGACCGCAATGATGTCGCCAATCGTGAGCGCACTATTGATAGCTATTTCCGTAAAAGTGGTATCGCCGACAACCACGAGGAATTCCGCATTCGCAAGCATATTATCCCCTTCCGCGGGGACAGACGCGCTGATCGGGATTATCCTGCGAAGCCGCTCAATCCGTCCTGTCGGAGTGGTGCCAATCGGCATCAATAGCGATGCGTTGTATTCAATTTCGAATTCAATCGCTGTAACGCCCGATGAATACAGGTCGCGATGGTCGGTAATCATTATCGGGATCGAGACGGTATCGCCCGGAGCAGCAATCACGGATTGCGCGGCAATTGTCACGAACGACGGCCCGATCACATATGCGGATACGGGCAAGAGCGAGACCTCGCCGCAGCTATCGGCCAGAGCGAATGCAGCGTTGAATGATTCACGCGCATTGCCGCCCTTGAATAACATCGTTATCGTCGCGCTTTCGCCGACGGGTACGATCTGCCCAAAGCCGCTTTCCATGCGGAATTTTCCGGAATCCATTGCCGCTGGAATTTTGTATGGCAAAGTTCCAGTATTGACAATTGTCACTTCCTGCCTTCGTGATGTTTGTTCCGGGATGACTTCAAAATGGAGCGAATCCGGGATAAAAATAATTCCGTAGTCATTCTTTCTGCCATTTAATTGAATCGAATATTTGCCATCAGTAGAATTGGAAGCATTAGAGCGGATAATCAGATTTTCCGAAATATCACCGGTTTCGTGCGGCATAAATCTTATATATATTTGGCGTTTATTGCCCGGAGCAATCACCCAGTCGGTAAAAGTTGCCGATATCGAAAAATTCCCATTCTGCGAATCCTCAAAGCTGAGATCGGTAATCGTCAGCGAAGCGGCGCCCACATTTTCAATGGTAAACGATGTATCGATATATTTCTCGCAGGTAAGCGTCGGAAAGTTAATCCGGCTGACAGCCGAAATCAGAGCATCGTCGCGGCCTACACTGGCAGTAAATGTAATTTCCGCCGAATCGCCGCATATTCCACCGAATTTATAATGCTCCTCGAAGAATTCGCCTTCGTTGCCGCCTGAAAATTCCAACTCAACACGCGAGTTTGCTCCGGGAGGCGTCACTCCGGGAATTATTTCATTAATTTTAAATTTATTTTTGCTAACCGGATAATCCCATTCAAGCGGGATAGTCCCGGTGTTTTCGATCGAGAATGTCTTGCTGTAAGTCGTTTGCGGATCAAGACCTGCGAATGACAATATGCCAGCCGAAAGCCGGAATCCGGCACTGTCCTTGCGCGCTGAGAGCGGGTAAACAATCGCTGCGTGGCCGTTTTTTTGCATATTGGTATTGATTCGGAATTCTGCGTTCTTAATTCCGGGTGAATCAGGCAGAAAATCGATAAATAATTCGACGCTTTCGGTCGGACGAAGCGTATCCGGATTGAATTTCCGAATGCGGAATTGCGAAGCATCGGCTCCCGTTATTGTAGCCGAATTGAGGTGCATATTACCATCGCCGATATTTCTGATAAACAGCCGCGCGGCTGAAGTTTCGTCCGGACACACAATGGGGCTGAAGCTCGCCGAAGCCGGCGCAAGTGCTTCGGGCGCAACAACATTGGCGTATAAATCAATCCTGCCGGGTGAACCGGGACCGTCGTATTCTATCAGAATTCCGCCCATTTTAGCGCCGTGGCCCGCCGCGTCGAATCTTACGGAAAACGTCCTGCTTTCATCGGGGTCGAGTGCGAAATCTCCGGTTCCATTATATATATCGAATGCAGTAAATTCGGGACCGGTCTGGCTTGCGCGGATATTGTCCACAAGCTGGCCAGAGATATTTCTGACGTTCTCAAATGTGCTGTCTGCCGAGCGACCGATCAATATGTCTCCGAAATCAATAATTTTTGAGTCAATTCCGAGTCCCGGAGCAATTGCGCTGCCGCTAATATTTCTGGTAATCAGCTTATTCTGTGTAAATATATTAATAAGCGACTGTTTATTGCCATGCTCCGATGGCGAAAACCGCATCTCGGCGAACATCGTCTCGCCCGGGTCGATAGTCATAGGCAGAGGCGGCGAGAGATAAGCAAAATCACCGCCATCGATTAGGACGGAATCGATTGAAACAGGAAGACTTCCATTATTGAAAAAATAATTCGGGATCAGAGTATCGAGCATATCGCCAGTGGCTACAGTCCCGAATTCAACGTCGCGAACGTCAATAGATGGCACTGCAATACTCCACAACGCGTCGGAGTTATCGCTTTGAATCGCATGGCCTTCGAATGGTATATCGTCGGGCGTCCACTTTAGTATGCGTGTTTCGTAGCTGCCCGAAGCGATCATATTACCATGGGCAGTCCAGTCTATCGAGAGCACACGGTCGATATGGCCGGTAAATTCATAATACAGGCTTTCCGAATCGGTATACCACAGCCGGATTGCGTTGTCGTCGCCGCCGATTGCGATTATGCTTGCGTCTGGACTCCATTCGATGGCCGATACATTCCGATCGGATTCTTTAAATCTTTTCACAATGAATTGCGAAGTTACCTCGAGCACGGCTACATCGCCGGAGGTATGAGCAAACGCCACCCGCCAGTCGTTTTCGGACTGTGACCACGAGAGAGTAGATATTTTCCCTGCCATAGGGGGCTGATATTTGCGGTATTCCGACCAGTCAGAGGCTTTCCATATTTTCAGTATTCCGTCCTCTCCGCCACTGGCGAGATACATACCATCGGGCGAATACTCAATGCTGGCCACCGCGCCATTGTGGGCATCTATCACTTCGATCGGTTCGGGAATGCCGGGATTCCATATATATATTTTTCCGTCGCTGCCTGCTCCTGCAATCAGATTGCTGGAGTTCGACCATGAAATTTTTCGAATAATCGCATCGGCTTTCAATGTAATTAATAACGAGCCATTTGATGAATTCCAAATGAGGACGTCCGGAAGTCCATTGGCACTGGCTATTCGGCTGCCCGCCGCATTCCATTCAATCGAGCTGACGGTGATTCGCTCGGTATTTATCAACTCGATTTCGGAATTGTTTTCGCAATCCCAAATCCGTATAGAGCCGTCGTGACTACCGCTTGCGAGTGTTTTGCCGTTAGGATGAAATTTCACATCCTCGGTCGGGCCGGCATGACCGACAAGCTGGGAAATTCGATTGTAATAATTCTCAGCAGATATCTGACTGATTCGCATAAGGCATCGATCTGACGCTATTTCCGGAATCCGCCATTCATAGGATAGACCATCTGCACGCGCTGCCACAGGCAGCCAGCTTGTGCCTGCATTCGTCGAAAATTCGAGCGAGACATCATCGGCGATTGCCACCCCGTCCCATTCGATATCCAACTTGCTTCCGGCGGCAAGAATTTCTCCGCCGTTGGGCTTAATTATCCGGAGTGTTGTATCTTTTGCCGGTGCATATTTCGACCCTGCTGTAAGATTGACTTTGGCCGGGCCGCACGCGGTCGAATTTATTATCAGATTAGCATATGTATATAAAGTATCTGGTGCTGTGTATACTATAGTCAGCAATCGCGACGAATCCTCGAGCAATACAAAAGTAGGGGGCTCGCCCCCATAATCGACTATTTCGAAATCGGGGTGGTCGAGAATTATGCTGTGCACCCTGATATTGCCATTTTTGGCGGTGATCTGAACATGACCGGATACCTGTTTGCCCTCGGCGACTACTCCGAAATTCAAATCTGCCGATGGTGAAATCCTGATATTCGGAAAATCCGCGCTCTGAATGTCATAATTAAAATTTGCTGATATATTGACCGGGTTAATACGAAGATTGCCGTCTCGCATAGTTTCGCATCCCGAGGTAAGCCATTCGGCAATACAAGGGCCAGCGTCCAGCGCATCGAGCAATATCCGGCGAAAAGCATCGCCAAGCCCGGATTCGCTTATGTCTTCGAAATATAGTCCGCCGGTTTCGAGAGCAATCCTTTTTACATCCAACGGCGCAGGCATACCGGCCACCACGCAGTAAACTGTTGCATTAATTGAATTTGCCGTCTGGATAATTCTGTTTGCTTCGGAATTGGCCACCCCGTCGGTCAGAAACACAACAATTCGCTTTTTCCGGCCCTTTTCCGCAATTGTTAACGCACCGGCGTATGGATTAAGGAAAGCGCTCTCGTAGCTGGTGCCGCCCCCGGCTTCGAGCGCATCCACCGCGGCTTTCAGCGCGGCAGGGTTCTGCGAAAAATCGCTATTGAGATATGCAAATTCATTGAAGCTGACGACCGCGCATTCCGAGGAGTCCAGCGGTATCCTGTCGATCCAGTTTCGGGCGGCGGATTTTGCCGCATTCAGTCGGCTGCCATCCATCGATGAAGAAATATCGATAGCCAACACAGACGATATTTTCGTCAGGCGGGAATGCCCGGAGCAATCGAGCGATACGATATCGCGCTGCAGCCCGCTTTCGGTAATGGTAATATCATCCGCCGCAATATTTCTCACTATTTCCAGGTCGGAGTCCACCAAAAAAAATTCCGTCCGGATGAGCGGGTACTCGTCCGATCTGGTATCTCCTACGATCAGAGTCTGCGCAGAAAGCATTATTCCGGCAGCAAGGACCGTAAGTATATATATAATTAATCGGGTAATCATTAATCCATATTCATCTTTCCTGAAAAATAGTCCCGACTTTTATAAACGAAGCGGAATGATTTTTCGCTTGCTATATATATAATTAACCAAATTTTTGGCGAAAAGTTACCCGATATTTACCGGATTAAGTCATATTGCGGGCAGAAGCGCGAATAATCTCCCAGGCGCGGTCGAGGTGGCGCATCTCGACATGCGTCTGCCCGGCAACCAAACGCATTACGTAATTGCCGGCGAGCTTCGTATGCGTCATATAGATTTCTCCGGTGGAATTAATTTTTTGCAAAATTTTCTCATTTAAATGATTTAATTCATTTTGATTTTCAATTCCGTCCGGATGATACCGGAAACAAATGAGATTCAGATTGACAGGAGCTAATATTTCAAAATCATTTTCGCTTTCCATCAGTTTTTTTATCGTCTGAATATTCTCTATATGCTTGCGAATAATCGACTTGATACCTTCAGTGCCAAACGACCGAATTACAAACCAAAGCTTAAGCGCGCGGAACCGGCGTCCAAGCTGCACTCCCCAGTCGCGGTAATTCTTTACATGCGTATCACTCCCGGTTTTGAGATACTCCGGCATGATTTCGAATGTGCGGATCAGCGCCTCCTTATTTCTTACGAAATAGACCGAGCAGTCGAAATTCGTGAACATCCATTTGTGAGGATTGAATACAAAGCTGTCCACCCGCCCGATGCCTTGCAGCCAGGGGCGGTATTCGTCGAGAACCAGCGCAGAACCGGCGTAGGCTGCGTCCACATGAAGCCAAAGGCGGTATCGCTCGGCGATACGGCTTATTTCATCGAGCGGATCGATTGCGCAGGAGCTCGTGGTGCCCAGCGCAGCGACAATGGCCAGCGGCTGTAAACCGGCAGCTATATCCATTTCAATCGCTTTCCGGAGTTCGGAAGGAATCATTGCAAAGTTGCTGTCGGCTGGAATTTTCACGAGATTGTCGCGCCCGATTCCAGCGATTTTCACATCTTTTTCGATCGAGGAATGAGCCTCTGCCGAGCAATAAACGCGGAATTTTGAACCGGCATAGCCATGCTTGTTGATTTCAAAATCTGAAGCTAATTCGCGAGCTGTTAACAGCGAAACGAGTGTGGCCGTGGATGCCGTATCCTGAATAACCCCGTGAAATTCCGAAGGCAGACCGATCATCCGACCCAGCCATTGGGCAGTCATTTCCTCTAGCTCTGCGGCCGCAGGCGAGGTCTCCCATATCATACACTGGGCGCCGAGGGCGGCGGTGAGCATCTCTCCGAGAATCGAGGGGAAGCTGGAATTAGCCGGGAAA
>CAZEMR010000080.1:0-13213 GCA_964513465.1 uncultured Hyphomicrobiales bacterium | reverse complement strand
TTTTGCATGAATCCGACCCAGAAATGGGTGCCCTCGAATGATGAGGTCTCCTGCGGCTGTGCATTCAGATTAAACGAGAATAAAGTAATTAAAAATATGTATAAGGTTTTTTTCATAAGCGCCTCGGATTTCGCGATTTTTAAGTCATTGCATTTATGAATTAATTTACAATTTTATTAATCTTAATTCAATTTATTTATTTAATTTCTTCGAATTACGAAGTTTCATCTCAATTTTATGCGGGCGGCTATAGCTCCACCGGAATCCCGGCAGATAATACTCTTCAATATTCCCGAAATATACATTATCCGGGATAAAATCGGCGCGGATTTCGTCCAGCCAGAGCGCGTTTTCGGGTTCGCCATCGCTGAAGAATATCTTGAATTCGTCGCAGCTTGCGCGGTCGGCTCCGGCGCTTCCGTCCTCGCCCGCCAGGAAGTAGAGGCTTTTTGCATCGCCGCGGCTATGGATCATCCGTATTTCGCCATCGCTGAATTCAAGAAACAGCTCGCTGCCGGTTATCTGATTAATCGCCGCGGGGTCTGCCGAATCTCCGCGGCTGGCGGCCAGAGCCCGCGATTTTGCCCGAATGCTTTCTAATTTGTTCTCGCGCAGCCGGATGATCGTCGTATCCGCATGGAGCTGAGTGGAATCATACCACACAACCGGTCCGCCAAAAAGCTCGATCCGGTCGGCAGTTTTGAAGTAAACCGCACTATCGGCGCGGGCTGCCATTCCGGAACGGTTTATTTCCACCGAATCGTCGAATACGTAGCGTTCGGCTTGTGCGCTGCGCCAGGCATGCATTATCAGAGCGCGGATGCTCAGCGTGTCTATCTCCGCGCGGATGCTGTCGCCATTGCCGGATCGCAGAGTATCGATCTGGAATAGTTTCGGCGCGCCGGCCGCCCGCGTATAATTTTCGTTCGGGATATAATTCACCGTATCGCCTGCGAGCGCGGTATTGCTATACTTCCCGCGGATTACCACATCTCCCGTTGCGTCGCTGTTGCCCGATTTGCGATAATAAATCACGCGATTGGCTATAATTCTCGCCGAGTCGTCCTCGATCACAACTTCGCCGCGGAAGTCGGCAATCAGGTCGCGAGTGGAATACGACCCCGAATCGGCGACAAGGGTGCTTGCGCTGTCCACAATCCTTACGCCCTCTTCGGCGCGGGCGAATTTTTTATTGCCGTCGTAATCGATTCGCGGCGCGCTCATAGTCATATCGTCCTGCAGTATCCGCACATTGCCGATCAGCTTTGCGCGGTTCTGATCGATATAATGAATCACTTCGTCGGCATGGACGCGGACTTTGCCCTGGTGCAGCCGGACGTTGCCCATAAACCGCCGCACATGGCCGGCATCGGTCTGTGTGCTGCCAAGCAGCACATCGGCCGTATCGAGGATGATCGGCTCGCGTGGCTGCGCTATTGCCGAATTTGCCCACAAAAATATTATGAGAAAGAACATATATAATTTACTCATCGGAATTCCCGGCGCTTTTGCCCAGTATCTCTTCATAAATCCGATAATTTTCCTCGTCGAAGCAGCAGAATACCACCCGCTCGATCGAGTCATTTTCGCTGATGTATTCGTTCACTGTGTCGATTGCGATCCGGGCGGCATCGGGTTTTGGAAAACCATAAACCCCGGTACTGATATTCGGAAATGCGACTTCTTTTATTCCGAAGAGGTCGGCTGTGTCGAGGCTGTTGCGATAAGTGCGGGCGAGCAGATCGGCTTCGCCTGCTTTGCCGCCGCCCCAAACGGGTCCGACTGCGTGGATGACGTATTTCGAAGGCATATTCCCAGCGCTGGTTAGCACCGCATCGCCCGTTGGGCATCCGCCCTGCTTTTTTACGATTCTCATGCACTCATCATGAAGTTTGGGGCCGGCCGCGGCATGAATTGCGCCATCGACTCCCCCGCCGCCAGCGAGCGAGCTATTGGCTGCGTTTACTACAGCTTCGATTTCCAGACTGGTAATGTCTCCTTTGACAAGCTCAATTTTATTGCTCATTTCCATTTCGGTGCCCCCTTTAATATTAAATAACCATTTTTTCTGTGATTAGTCACAAAAATATTAATTTTTTTATTTATTATTTTATTAATCTTCAGAATTTCCCGGCAGCATAATTGCAAAAGGAATCGCGATTAATCCCGCCGCCGCACTGAAATAATACGCGAATTCAAGCGATACAACATCGCCCAGAGCGCCGAACAGCAAGGCCAGAGCCGAGGTCACCGCAAAGTTCAGCGTCATGAATATGCTATTGGCCGAGGCAGGGAATTCGTTCTCGCGGCTCTGCACCATCGCCAGAATTATCGGAGTAATCGCAAACAGCGCCAGTCCGGTGAAGATCAGCATCACGAACGACAGCGCCCCGGATGTGACCAGAAACAGCAGCATCAGCGCGGGCGTCAGAATTATCATATATATAATCACCCGCTTTTTGCCGAATTTATCCGCAAAAAAGCCCGATCCAAGCGCTCCGCCGACTCCGGCAAGCTCCAGCGCCGAAAGCGCAATGCCTGCTATCCACAGATCCGAGCCGCGCTCTATCATAAAAGCCGGCAGAAACAGTGTAAGCGCAGCCATCAGAAATCCGCGTCCGGACATAATACCCAGTATTAAAAGGAACATTCGGCGATTTTTCTGCCATGCCCCCTTCAGATTGCGGATGGCTCCGCGGCCGCTGACCATACCTCCGGGGTCTACCCTGCGGATTGCAAAATATAATGCTATCGCCGTGATAAGCCCGAGCGTCATAACCGGATACGAGCCTTCGAATCCTAACAGCTCCACAGCCGCGATTATTACGATAGGCCCGACAGTGCGCGCAAGCTCGCCGCCCGCCATGAATATGCTCATGCCCGTACCTATACGACTGCCCGATAGGTGGCGGATCATTACCGGTGATGGCACATGATAAATCGCTGCGCTCATTCCCGCCATTAATAATATAACGCAGAGCCAGCCGAATCCCGGAGCAAGAGGCCCAAGGCTCATCATCACGGCTGTGAATGCCGGGGCGAATATCAAGGCATAGCGCATGTCGAATTTGTCTGCGAGTCCGCCAATAACCGGACTCAGCAGCGACGGCGCCCGCAGGCAGAAGATCAGCACTCCGGCCAGCGAATATGAGAAGCCGAGCTTATCGATCAGCAGCGGAATCAATGGCGCGAGAAAAGCTGGATACACATCATGCATAAAATGGCTGAATCCGACCAGGCTGACCTTACCCAGGCGGAATTGTTCCAGGTCTCTTCTATTAATTGCCTCAGAAGCCAATCAGGTCACCCGCTGCGAGTTTTAATGCGGAGTCGCCAAATACCTCGCGGAAAGCCGGATATGCCGCCCTGCCGCTGCAGTGCATGGGCGCCGCGCGTTCGACTCCGAGGCTGCGAAGCTCGAGCGCCAGCGCCTTCAGCTCGCGGTTGTTCAGCGAATTAGTATGAAATCCGCCGGCAATGAATGAGATGCTTTCGACTGCGAAATCCAGCCGGCATTTTTCGGCGATTTCGACAATGCCGGGATGGCTGCAGCCGGTGATTATCCCGATTTTCGCATTGTGACGCATCACCAGCGCCTGCTCGCAAAATGCACCCCCATGGTAACTGACCGGGAAGCTGCCCGAAGTATATATATTATCGGTAATTTCGGTTGCTGTGTCGGCCTCGACCACAGTAGCGCCTGAGGTCACTAATGCGGCTTTCTGAGAGTCATCGAAATCTTTGCAGACATAAACGGCTTGCAGCGAATCAAGCATACCGACTAATTCGAGCGCGCCGCCGGTGTGGTCGCGGTGTTCGTGCGAGAGCACCAGATAGCGTATGCTCTGCGGATCGATTTCCAGCTTTTTTATATTGCCAATAAGTTTTGTAAAATCATTGCCGGTGTCGAACATTACACCCCCCACTATTGCGGAAAATCCCCATCCGCTGTCAAGTCCGGGGTGTGCGCTATTGTCATAAATAATCCTCACGTTCATTTTTTCGTCCTGAATTTCTCCGTTAAATGCTTTATTTTCCAGAATTGATTTCAAATCATTGAGGCTGCGGTCGATTTCCGGCCCGAAAAAGCTTTCCATAAACAGGTTCATCATCAGGCGGCGGGCGGGGTGGCTGCCGGTTTCGCCGAATTCATTCCATAATAATTTAACGCCGCCGTCTTCCGCCCGAAGTGATATCCGGACAACGCTATTCAGATCGGTCACGCGAGTGAATTCCACCTGAACGAGCGAGTCCTCTATGAATTCGGTGAATCGCAGGCTGTGCAACTCGGCTTCGGGCGTGGTTGCTTCGATTTTGGGGATTTCGCCGGGTTTATAAATATAATCGCTGCCTTCGAGCCAGACCGCCCATCGGAACCAGTCAGCCGGGTTTTTCAGATAATCATAAGCCCTTTCGCGATCGGTATTTATAATGATGCTTTTGTCCACGCGGTAGATGTCCGGCATCAGCAGCGCGGCCAGAGTCACTCCCGCAAAGAGGGCTATGAGTACAATTATTGCAATACGCAGTTTTCGCATAAATTCAGTGCATTGTTCGGAAATCGGATAACAACAGTAATTGTCGAATTACGTCTGTTAACCGGATCATTAAATTTTTCTTAATTTAATATTTTTTTTCGACCATGAAACATTTTTTAATAATATTTTTTCTAATTGCGGGATTCGCCGCCACTTTATCCGCCCAGGATGTAAATACACAGAAATTCCAGCTTGCGCAAAGCTACGAGGCGGCCGGCAATTTCGAGGACGCAGCGAGGCTTTATAAAGAGCTTTACGACGCTAAGCCTAATAATAACGAGTACTTCAGCGGAGTAGTGCGCACATATAACGCAATGAATAAATTCTCCGAATTGCTGCCTATGGCAGAAAATTATAAAACGAATAATCCATCGCCGGACGCTTATTCGCTTTATGCCGAATTGCTATGGAAGACCGGAAAAACCAACGAGGCCGATCGCGAATGGGAGCGGGCAATTGAGCTGAATCCCGGCAATGCAAAAACTTACCTGAAGGTGTTCGAATCGCAGTCCGGGCTTATGCTATTCGATAAGGCGATTGCCACTTTGAAAGAAGGCCGCGATAATCTGGGCAAGCCGGAGAAATTCGCCAATGAATTGAGCCAGCTTTATATCGCCACCGGCAATTATCAGGCGGGCACCGACGAAGCGCTCAATCTGCTGCGCAATCAGAACAATCTAGCCGTGGTGCAGGGCCGGCTTTACGCGCTGATGGCCAATCCCGAGGCGGAGAAATACGTCGGCAGCCGGCTTAACGATTTCGCTTCGAATAATTCGAACAATATTCTCGCGCAGCTACTTTATGCCTGGTATGCGACCACCACCGGCAATTATGACCGCGCGCTCGAGGCATATATAAATATCGACCGGCTTCAGAATTCCCGCGGTCGCGAGGTGATCCAGTTTGCCAACCGCAGCCGCGCCGACGGCCATTACCGCATCGCATTACGCGCCTATGAATGGGTGATCGACAGCAAAGATGCCCGCAATTACCTCAGCTCGGCGCTCTACGGATATGCCCGCACGCTCGAAAAAAAGATGAGCGATAACGACCGGATGAAGCCCGAAGAGGTCAACAATATTATCGCACGCTATCGGGATATTATCGAAAAATTTCCTGATAATGCGAATTCCGCCGAGTGCCGCTATCGCATAGCGACTCTGGCGCTCGAACAGCTCGAAGACCCCAATACGGCCATCAAAGAGCTGCGTCAATTGATCGAAACCCAGCCCAATTTCCCGATCAGCGCGGAGGCAACCAATCTGCTCGGCGAAATTTATATGATAAAGGACGATTTTGAAAGCGCGCGTAAGATTTTCGAGAATATTATCGACTCCAAAAGCCGCTACCAGCCGGACGTCGTCGAGCTGGCTATGTACAACATGGCCCAGCTTCATTTTTACAACAGCCGGATAGATTCTGCGAAAAAGTATTATACTATGCTTGCCGGGCGCAGCGAATCGGACGAATCGAATAATTCATTGCTCAAATTATTCCTGATTAACCAGAATACGGAGCATAACGACGCGCTCCGCAAATACGGACAGGGCGAGCTTGCCAGTCTCCGGAATAATTACGCAGAGGCCGCGGAAATATTCAGCGAAGCCGCAAAGTCCGCTCCCGGCACATCGCTCGGGCAGCGAAGTCTGATCGAAGCCGGTCTGGCACATATTAAAGCGGGAAATTATAAATCCGCCATCGCATCGGCCGATACGCTGAAGAGTCAATATCCGGAATCGCTTTATGGTGATTATGCGCTTATGATCAAAGGGGATGCCCAGCTTGCATCCGGAATGAAGGACGCGGCTATCGAAACCTGGAAAAAGCTATTGCTGGATTATCCCAGCTCGATATATCTCGATCAGGCACGGGAGAAAATCCGCAGCCATCGCGACCGCGAATCCTGATTAATCATCATCCCAGGGCAGATTGACTTTTGCTTTGATTGCGGTGGGGACGTCTTCGATAATGCGTGGTTCGAGCGTATCCAGAAGGTATAGCTCCACCCCGGTGCGGCGCAGCGGCGAGATCTCGGCCCATGTGATATAGAGCCCATGGTATTCGAAAGCCTTGATCGCAAGATTGCCGCGGCTGGCAAGGATATGCTCCTTTATATTGCCCGATCCGACCTTGAGGATTACGCGCTCGTTGCCCTTGCCCGACCAGATGATATAAACGCCGTTGCACTCGCTGACGAATTCATGATTGACGTCGACTTTTTTGAGTTCGCACCAGACATCGCCGACGCATTTGAACCAATCAACTTCCATAGGATCGATTACAGAATTTTAATGAGTATTTGTTTTTTACAAATTTAATACTTTTTTTAAAGTAATCAATTATTTCAATGAATCCGCATTTATTTTTGCAATGAAATAAGCGCCATTGCACCGATTGCGGCGCTTTCCGCGCGCAGCCTCCGATTGCCCAGCCGCAGAAATTGGGCATTGCTGTCCCGCAGCATCTCCAGCTCGGCCTCGGAGAATCCGCCCTCGGGGCCTACTACTGCCAGAATCCGGCCGGGTATATATATATCAGTAAAATCCATGCCGTCCGGATCGGCGACGGCAACTGTGGGATATTTTTGGAATTCATCTATTAATTCATCCAGTTTCATCGCCTTATGTATATTGATCAGACGCGAGCGTTTGCATTGCTTCATCGCTGCGATTGCCTTTGCCTGGAGCCGGCCTGGCTTTATCGCTTTCGCCTGAGTGAATTGTGTAATTAATGGATAGAAATCCGCGGCTCCGAATTCGACGGCTTTTTCGAGCGCGAATTCGTATCGGTCGCGGGCTGCAAGCAGTCCCAGCGCCAGCGAGGGAGGATTTTTGGATTCGCCGTATTCGGGCAAAAAGACGAGCGGCACGGGGTCGGCGCCCCCAGCTTCGATGCGGCACTCGGCTATTAGTCCGCGGCCGTTGGTAACCATTACGCGGTCGCCGGGGCGCAGCCTGAGCGCACGCAGGTGGCGGCGTTCGTCGGAGTCGAGCGGTACCGCTTCCATAGTTTTATCGAATTCGGGCGAATAAAGGCATTCCATGTTTTTATCCTGGTTAACACAAAAAAACTCCCCGCCGGATAGCGGGGAGCTTAAATTAATAATTTGATTAATAAATTAAAAGCATCATTCCAGAATCAATTTGCCCTTGTGGGATTCGGACGATCCTGCAAGCCGGTAGAAATATGCGCCTGCGGGGAGCCTTCTGCCGGTAGCGTCACAGCCGTTCCAGCGGAAGATCATGTCGCCGGAGCCGCCGATTGATTGCGGAGATGCAACGGGATTGCCCATTGAATCGAATATTGACAGCCGGACATCGCTCGATCCGGAATATTCAAAATTGACGTATTCGGTCGCCGGATTGGGATATACGCGGACTGCCAAATCGGCATTGGCGCCGGATTCGACGGAATTGATCATCATCGGCTTCATCACGTAAAATTCGTCGACCAGCGCTTCGGTATAGGACATCTGCATGCCGGAATATCTTACGACCCGGGCAACGAAACGGAATTGCATTTTGTCGCTAAGCTGATCATTATCGAGCTGTACAATGATTTTCGACCAGTCCCCTGTGGATTCTTTTATCGACCAGAGGTAGCGCCAGGTGGCGCCGCTGTCCGAGGATATCTCTAATTTGAGAGAGCCGCTGAATGAATCTTCGGGTACGCGGTTCATATTAAAAAACCATGCCTGGAATTCGACTGCGAGATTGTTCTCGTTCGAGAAATCATAAATGGGCGATTTCAGAGTGGTGGTGCCGTTGGGCATATACATGCTGAAAGTCTGCATACTTCCGCCCGAGCCTGTCACTGCGCATTTGGTGCCATCCGGGGAGTAATTCGATGCGGGCTGAAACAGGTAAGGTCCGTATTCGATACCCACTGGCGCCGCGATTTCCCAGCGGCCCTGAGTGGCGTCGTCTTCGTCGTCGTATATCTGCCATCCGTCGATCTGTTCGAAGTCCTGATCGACGATATTTTCGTATCCGACCGCGAAGATGAAGGGGTCGAAACCTGAGAATTTTCGGGAGAATTTCATGAGTTCGCCGCTGACGGGGTCGTTGGCCACAAAGTAATAACGCACGATGGTGCCTGCATCCTGAGCGGGGATTACCGCGCTGTATTCGCCCGGGCCTGTTTTGGTAGTGGCGGCTTCGTTTTTCTCGTTCGAATCGTTTATATAATATACAAGTCGGACGTTCTCGGGCTGGGCATCATCAATCGGGAATGCGCTGAGTCCGAAGTTCAGAATATACGGATGATCGGTAACTTCGGTATCGGCAAATTCATCATGATCGAACGAAGCCAGCATAAAGAGCGCTGTGCCGATATTATGCTTATTGAACGATTCGATGATTTCCGCGGCGTGGGTGGTGCCGTTGGTCAGATTGCCGTCGTCGTCATCGGTGACCAGCACCTCGATGAACCATTCGGTAAAAGCAATGCCGGTATTAATATCGTCGGGGGTGCCGTATCTGGCAAAGTGCGCCAGATGCTGCGCGGTCTCCAGGTCGGTGGCTTCTTTCAGATCCCAGAAAGCGCCGCCGAGTATGAGGCCGTCGTGGTGGGATTCGTTGATAATGTCATCCGGGAAGCGGTTCAGATTGTCCACATTACGTATATACTCATTGGGGTCGTCGGCAAATGTGCCGCGCCCTATGATCGGGTCGTCAAGAATAAATGCGGAGGTAATATCCGCCAGCGCCTCGTTGCACGACGAGTTGCCCATGCCGCCTTCGGAGCCTTCCTGCTCGTACAGGAAATGATTGATGCTGTGGCCGTATTCGTGATATAGCACCGAGGGGCTTTCTGCAAATCTGAGTTCTGGATTGCCCGCGCCGATGAAATAGAGCATATCGCCAGCGCTCATGGCGTTGGTTATCTGGCCGTCGTATTGAATTCTGACCCACATCTGGAAGTCCATGGCGTCGAAGTCAGTATCCAGATTTTTATAATAATCATGAATGTAATTGGTATGATAGAACAGGATTCTTTCGCAAAGCTCAGAATTTTCGTCGTTCCATTCTATATGCTTGTCATCGCCGGGGGTAAAGGTGGACGAATAGAAGGCCGCATCTCTGTCCTCGGGGGTTACACGTACATAGGGTCCCTGCAGCTTTGCGGTGATCGGGCCTTCGTTATTGACATCGGCCTGGCCGTTGGTGTCGGTGGTGTAATCCCTTGAGCCGACCTTAATATATAAATCCCTGAAGATGCCGTTGCTGATAGTATCCATTGGCGATTTTTCCTTGATTCCGCCGCCGGAGCTGAATTTGGTATCGAGCTTCATCACCTGATTGCGTCGCCAGACCACTGCGCCGTTGTTCGCATCCACATAAGTAATATATTTGCCAATGGGTTCATTAGTCTCTACGATTGCCTTATAAACCAGCTTATAGCTTATCTTGCCGCCATCGGCATAAGGCAGCACATACATTTCACCATTCGAGAGCGTACGGTCGCGTTTGGGATTATACGCCATTCCGCCGTGGGCTGCTTCCATAGCCGCGCCAGGGCCGATCTGGGGCACTGCCGATATATTAATATCGGAGTAATAATCCACACCGAATGCCATCACATTGCCGTTATTGAATATCCGGAGCTCGATTTCGCTGAGCAAAACGTCCAGCCCCTTATATGTCTGAACATACGACACATACCAGCGGCCACGGACTTCGCGCGCGCGCACCAGCCGTAGCTGAGCCGGGTCGATTCCGAGAGCAGATTCGTTGTCGGTCAGAAATTTCATGGCTGCTGCTTCGATATTCGATTCGTTGATTTGTTCGTATCCCTCGATAGTGATTGGCTTGCCGATAGCGCGATGCGGGGTGCCGGTATGGCGGCCAAATGCGGCCTGCCACTGGCCGTGTGTTTCTATGAATTTGCTCCACGCCACGGGATTGGCGGGATCTGCTCCCATCAATTCCGATGTTGACAAATTTTCTGCCGGTAGATTGACTATGGCTTCGTCTTTTTGTGGATTCATTGCGAATCCCGCGCTGGTCGCCAGTATCAGTGCGAGTAGAATTAATTTTTTCATAAATATCCTTTAAGGAAAAATAAGAAAGTTCATGGAAATATGCAGGTCGTACATCTATAAAGAAACGTCGTACTGCGAAAAAGTTACAATCATATTCATTTTTCGTATGAATTTATCGGGATTATGCACTTTTTCAATAAATTATGTATATTGGCATTCGTCAGATATTTCTAAAATACAACATTTCCAAACTGAAAATTACTCAAAATGGCTAAATCAAAAACCACATTATTCAGAAAATTGCTCAGCAAACGCAATATTCCCAAGGAAGCGCGCCGTAAAGATCCGCGTAACTCCATGAATATCAAAATACTGCTTTTCGTGCTGACTATCCTTGTCTGCGGCATGTTTTTCGTGCTGCGCATCGACTACGTCGAAGACCGCGCCAAGGAAAAAAACATCGTAGTCGGCCAGGAATACAAAGGCCAGACTATCGAGGCACGTTTTTCGTTCCCGGTTTATAAATCCGAGGAGGAATACCAGGCGGAAATGGATAAAGCAGCCGAGCGGGCACGGCCTGTGTTTATTTTCAAACAGGAGGTTATCGATCAGTCGCTTCGAAGGCTCAATTCTCTGATCGATAAGCTGACCGAACTTGCAGCCGATATTAACGAAAAAACAAGCGGCTATTTCTCTGAAAAAGTCACCAAGCCATTCAGCGAGCTTTCGATCAATCAGCGGCGGCGCGAATCGAAGACAATCGCCCAGACTCTGCGCCAGGAGCTGATCGAGGCATATCGCAACGGATTTGTCAACTACGAAAAAGAGATGATTAAGCATCACGAAATCATCCTGCAACTACCCCCGAATTCGCAGAAAATACTGAAAGCCACATCGCTTGTGGACGCCAAGTCATTTCTGGATGAAGTCAAAAACGAATTGCTGAGCAGGGTTTCGCAGAATTCGATGCCAATCGGGCTCGAAATTATCACAAAGGTGATGAATCCGAATTATATATATTCCGGCGAACTGACAGAGCAGAACATAGAGCTGGCGCGCCGGAGCGTGCCACGCACGATCGGCATTGTTCATGAGGGCGAGACGATTGTCAGCTCCGGCGAAATCATTTCGGCAAAGCAGCTACGCAAGCTGAAGTCATATTATAATTCGATGAATCTTCGAAGCGAGGATATCCTTAGCTGGAAGGTAATAACCGGCAAAATCGGCCACGCAGGACTCATTATTGTTTTAATGGTATTATATTTATTATTTATCCGGAAAAAAATCTTCTCGGATAATGTCGAGGTGGCGATTATTTGCTCGATGTTCATTGCGGTATCCTTCCTCTCCTGGTTATCTGTGGTGATACCATCGACCTTCCCGCTGGAATATCTGATATTCCTGCCGGCGTTTTCTATGCTGATCGCAATCGTGTTCGATTCGCGGACTGCGTTTTATGCCACTGTTACGATGTCGCTCCTGGTGGCTGGTATTCGCGGCAATGACTACATCACCGGCCTGGTGATGATGTTCACCGGCACTCTTGCGGCCTACACCGTTCGCGATATCCAGAGCCGCACCCAGATGTATCAGTCGATATTTTTCGTGTTCATAGGCTTTATGATTTCGGTATTCGTAATCAGCTTCGAGCAGGCTGTGGATTTCATGGTAATCGTCAAGCGACTGAGCCTTTCGCTGGTAAATGCGGCGATCTCGCCGGTGGCCACATTCGGCTTTTTGTGGGTGATCGAGCATATCTCCGACGTCGCCACCGATCTGAGAATCAAGGAATATGACAATCTGAATCACCCCCTGCTGCAAAAAATGAGCGAAATTTCGCCGGGCACTTATCAGCATACGCTTGCGGTGGCGATGCTCGCAGAGAAATGCGCAAACGCAATCGACGCCAATCCGATTCTGGCCAAGGTGGGCACTTATTTCCATGACATCGGAAAGATAGCCCGTCCGGAGTATTTCGCAGAAAATCAAATGGAAAAAACCAGCAAGCACGACCTTTTGCCGCCGCGCAAGAGCGCCAATGCGATTAAGGAACACGTCGTAGAGGGCATCGAGCTTGCAAAGCAATACAAGCTGCCCCGGCGGCTTATCGACTTCATACCTATGCACCACGGCACTACGCTGATAAGGCATTTTTATGCAAAGGCGCTCGAGGAATCCCAGACCGGAAAGGTCGACGAAAAGGATTTCCGCTATCCCGGCCCGCGGCCAAATAATAAGGAGACCGCAATTCTGATGATCTGCGACAGCGCCGAGGCGCTTTCGAGAGTAATCGGCAGTAACGACGAAAAGCTCGAGCAGGCAATCGAAAAGAATATTCGCGAACGGCTCGACGACCGCCAGTTCGACGATTCGCCGATCTCGATGAAGGAGCTTCAGATAATCAAGGAAACATGCCTGAAGAATCTTCACGGGATGTCTCATCAGCGCGTTAAATACAAGGAAATCCCGACCGGCAAAGAGGAAGGCGGCGAAAAATAATGTCCTCGGCAATGAATCCCTATCGGGCAGGCTGAAGCGGGAATTGAGCGGATATATACATTATATTTCGCTCGAAAAAGGCCTTTCGGAAAATACCCGCGCTATCTATGGTCATCATCTGGCAAGGTGGGCGGAATTCCTGGGTTCGACGAATATCAACTCATTCGCCGATGCAAAGCGCCAAGACATCAAC
>CAZEMR010000079.1:1378-13606 GCA_964513465.1 uncultured Hyphomicrobiales bacterium | reverse complement strand
AAAACGAAGACGTGCGCGAGATACTAAAAATCGCCGTCGGGTATATGGTTAAAGCTGTGATGGGTTAGAAATGAGAAAAAAATTTAATATACAAAATTATTTAAAAAAATCTTGAATAATCTAAGAAAAGTAGCTATATTGTTTTCAGAATAATGATTCGATAAATAAACTCGTATCCATTATTCAAGGACGCGACATGCAGCAGGGGAACAACAATATCAGCAAAACTCATCTTCCTTCTCTGAGTAAAATTTTTTCTCCAATTGTGTTAAACAATTTGATTAAAGATAATTACTCTTCATATCTTAGCGAACTTTTCCAGAATATTGATATTCTAAAAAATATTGACCAAAATATAACTTTAGGAAAATTCTTTGAATATATATTCAATTTATTGAAAAAACATTATAGGAATGAATATATTTATAAGAATTCTATTGTTGAAAACATCCTTATTAAAAAGCATGACTTAGAAACAACTCAAATGATTACTGAATTCAGGGTTGGTAAAAGCAAAGCGGATATTGTTTTACTTAATGGGACTTCTGCAGTATATGAAATTAAAACTGAATATGATACATTGAACAGATTAGATGATCAGATCTCTTCGTATGAAACAGCTTTCGATTTAATTTATGTAGTCGTTCCTGAATCATATTTGGGTGAAATGCATAGTAAATTACCAGACAAAGTTGGCATTATTCTGTACTCTGATCAGCATTTTTTAACTGAGATACGTAATGCAAAGAATAACATCGAGAATATTAAGCACGAGGTTTTATTCAAATCACTTAGGAAACCAGAATATTTAAAAATCATTAAAGATAATTTCGGATTTATTCCAGATGTTCCTAATACAAGAATTTTTGACGAATGCCAAACATTATTTCACCAGATACCTATTACAAAATTGCAATTTGATTTTATCAGCATTCTGAAATTACGGAATAATTCAAAGGCACTCAACAATTATTTAAGAAATGCCCCCCACTCTACATTTGCGTATGCCGTCAGTGTCGGGGAAAAACCTCATTTAATCAATAAACTCAATGATTTATTAAACAGACAAATGTCTTTCTTTTTACATCAACATACTTGAGTGAAGCATGTATCATCCTTATTTACGCGGCAAACAATATGAGTTAATTCTTTTACGTGAAAACGCCCACCTTTTAGCTGATTCAAATACACATCCGATTATTGAGCCTGTCAAGCAAGACTTCAAAGCTCTGGTCAAAGCTTTAGAAGTTATGGAAAAGAAACAAGTAAAATCAACATTGATCATTAATCCTCAAGTAGGCGAAACACCGGTTAGCACGCAGAGCATTATTGATGCATTAATAAATGATAAACTACAGGATTTTCATACTGTTTCTTTGGGTTATATTATTAATGCTAATTCAAGCATCCATGAGTTGAAATATTTCCTAAGCAATTTCCAAAATTGGAATTTCGATTTAATTCATTATGGGTTTTCAGACGGCCTTAAAATAGCAGAAAGCATAGAAAATTTCTCTAATATTTCTTCTAATATTTTTATTGATGGCTATACCGGCAAGTTGTATCAAAAACATTTAAATAGGGAAGGCATAGATCGCATTCTTATTCGTGATGGGTTTAAACCCAAAAAGAAAAATTCTCTATACCCCCTGCATGAGCATTTTTCAGATCTGCATGAAACGTATGAACTTGAAGGCATGAATGGTTTTGGTGATTTTTTAATTGTTGGCGATGACTACTCGGAAACCGGTGGCCCTGCTTACGCCGTTGCAATACATTTGACCTTTATAAGTTCAGATAAAGATATGTATATCTATCATTTCGTCTCAGATCAGACAGACTCACCGACAAATCCTGGAGGAAAGTTTTTAGAAGCATTGAATAAGTTAGTCTCTGCAATTCGCCAACCCGAATCTAATATTTATCATTCGCAAGCTTGTAATCTTTTTTTGGATTTATATAATAAAGAGCATTATCCTGGGTTGGGATATGTAAAAAAATTATCTATGCAGCACCATATTGAGCTGATTGCTGATTTTCTTTCTAAGGAAAAATAATATGTATTGTTGTCCGAATTGTTTTTCTGACACCTTTCTCAAGAACCAAATTATTAATTTCAGTAATACTGAAGGCAATTGTGATTTTTGCAAAAAATCTAATGTTTCAATAATCGAAACTAATGAATTATCAGATCAATTTGAACTATTGCTCGGCCTCTACGAACAACTTGCCTCCGGTGATCCATTAAATGAGCTTATTCAGAATGATTGGGGATTATTTAATTTTTCTGATAAAGATAAACAAAGGGAACTTCTCGCATCCATATCAGATAATGAGAATATTATTACCGGGCAATATAAACCTGTCCATGCAAAAGAGAAAAAAGATGTAGAAAATTGGAAATTATTTCGCGAGGAATTAAAACATAACAATCGATTCTTTCCTCGCAATGCATTTAATTTAAAAACTATAGAACCTTTCGGTAAGCACATTGGAACGCTTTATCGCAAAGATGAAAGAGAATTATATCGGGCCCGAATCTGTAATTCTAAAAAACCGTTCGGCATATCCGAAATGGGTAAGCCGCCTAAGGAAAAAGTATTAAATGGAAGAGCTAATCCCTTAGGCATACCATACTTATATCTTGCGAATTCAGTTCAAACTGCAATTTCTGAAGTGCGATGCAACAAAGGAGAGTATATTACTGTTGCCACTTTTGAAATCAATGAAAATTTAGAGTTGGCTGATCTTAGAGACCCCAAAACTACCATTAGCCCTTTTGAATTAGAAAGCGATGCTGAGTTAGAAATGATGTACAGAAATATGCCTTTTTTAATTTTGCTGGGGAATGAATTGTCCAAACCTGTCATACCTCGTATAGCTAATCTCGAATACCTCGCAAGTCAATATCTTTGTGAGCTAATTAAACATTCCGGTTTTCATGGGATTATTTATAAAAGCTCATTATCAGAAGGTGACAATTTGGTGATTTTTAATGACGACAAATTAATACCTACCAAAACAGTTCAATATTATATTAACAATGTCAATACTGAATATATAGAAGTCAAATAATTTCATTACCTGAAAAACGCTCCACCCCCTCCCCTGTTGCATCAGCCTCTGTTTAATGGCTCGAGGAATTTTTTCTTTGCCTCTTCGTTCTGGAAATTTGATTCGAAATCCTTGTCGAAATCTATAAGTCCGTATTTATCAATCAAATCCTTATATTTAAAATCTTTGTCATAGAGGTAATAGGTCGCAATAATCAGCTTCTGGTAGCTATCCAGAATTGCTTTAGAGTATTCCACAAAAAAAGAATGCTTTTCAAAGCTATCAAATTCAAGTGCCTTCTGTGAAATTAATTCAATTCTTAAAAAAAAGTTGTTTAGATAATTGCTGTAAATCTTTTCAAAGTAATCTGCTGAATTTTTCAATTTTTGCTTATTTCCGCTATCTCTTAGCAATATTTCAGCAATATACTTAAATGGTCCCTTTCCCACCACAATTCCTTTATCTGGAATATTTATATTCGGCAGCCCATCAATGAACTTATGATAATCTTCGAGCATACTGAAAAATATCTGGCTGTTTCGCTGAGTTTCCCAATGCTTCTGGGATTCCCGGAAATTGATATAAAAAAATAGCAGCGTTAATAGCGCTACCAAAGTGCCAAAAACCCCGCCATAAAAGGTTCCGAATTTGACCATCAGGTCTTCGTTCAGATTGAAGCTCCAGTCGTTGAATGGCGGAAACAGCAAAATCACAAAGCCGATTATGGCAATGCCGCCGGCTGCCCATAAAGGCCAATTATTTTTATTGAATTTCCTCATCTCCCCTCCGTCGGCTCCTCTATACTCAATCTGTCGCAGGCGCTCGGCTCGATATATTTGTGGAATTTACTACGATTACTATAATATTTTTTCCTCATTCTCGTTTTTTATCTTGTATTTTATGTAAATATTTTCTACGTTTGATATAAATGTAACATCCCCGGGGAGAGATTCCCCGGCTCGTCCCCCGAACTTCCGGGGGATTCTTTTTTATAGCCACTTTTGAGGCCTGTTCAATACTGCTCCGTTAGGCGCCACCAATCTGTCATTAAATTGTGATTTTTTCAGTGATTTTTCGAATACCGATATGTTTGCGTCTGCGCTTTGTTTTAGCTCTTTGCTATTTCTTGCCGGCGGAGAAAGAATAATTATTTTCTTTTTCGGAAAATGTTTCTTTATTTTGATTACCGGCGGCACCAGATCGCTGTCGCCACTGATTAGTATTGCCTTGTCGAATTCATCGGTAAATGCGTCCATCAGCATCTCGGTAGCGATATTAACATCAGTTTTCTTTTCCTTTGATGCTATTGATTTCCAACCGCAGTTTTTGCATTTTGCCATATTACTGTAATACACTCCGTAAAATATTTTTACATTCGTGAAATATTTCAGAGCGTCAATAAATTGACTTTGTCGCAGATGTTTATCCGGCGGCTGAGTAACTCTTGCCGTAAAATATTTTACTCCGGCCAATTGATCTCCGCCTTTAACATAATGCCCGGCGAATTCTTCAAGATTAATCCACAAGTATTTTCTGCCGAATTTTTCTCTGAGACCGAAATAAAAATTGAATCCATCAATGTAAAATATTACTCGGTTCCCCATATCAATTCCCCTCTACTATGCGGATTTCGTCGGGGGTGAGCGAGTAGAGGTCATAGACCAGGGCGTCGATCTCGCGGTCGGTGGCGGCGATCTGGCGCTCGATTATCCGCTTTTCCTGGGTGCTGAGGCCGGACGAGTGCAGCCGCCGGTTTAGCCCGAGCATGGATTCGACCAGCGCCACCATCCGGTCGTGACGCGACTTGTCGTCCGCGTCGCCGAAGTCGATTTTGGGGATGGGGAGTTGCCCCATTTGTCGAGCTTGAATCTCTGAAAATATTTTTTTTGTTGATTTTAGATATGTAAAATAATAATAATTTAATAATTTGGAATTGATTAAACCTAATACATATTTTAATGAAATACCTTTACTTTTCATAGTTAGGACAATCAAAGTATTCAATGCAAAGAATTGATCGTCATCATAAGTAGCTATTATTGAGGCACCAACTCTTCTAAAAAGAATTTTCTCTCTTGCTTCGAAAATATCTTTCCTTTTGCAGGAATGAATATTATTAACATCATATTTTAAATATAGTCCCGTCCATTTAGTTAAATATTTATTTATATTTTTACCGTCTAAAACTGGCTTGTATTCTACATCCAATTTTTCATTAAAAAGTGACTTAGATCTATCATGTTTTAGCGCTATAGCTTGGTTTATATTGGCAGTGCTATTCAAAGCAATTGAATTCTTTTCGATCTTTACTTTCAAATTAATTAGATCATTTGTTAAATTAGTATTAAAGGCATTTTTGTAGGTTTCGTGATATATTTTAGGATCAATTTTATAACTCGATATTATGACTTCCTTTTTATTGTCATAATTAACAATTTGGCATACATTTGGTTTAAAAGTCCCTTTTTGGATTACAAGTACAACAGTTTCTACAACTGCATTTTTGAACACAGGATTTACATAGTTGCAGATTTTTTTAATATTATTATTGAGTAATTCCTGTCTGAGTTTTTGATAATACTCTTGTGTTAAAATAGTGTTTGGAACAATGTAAGAAATATAGCCTTTCTCTTTGAGTATGTTATTTAGTGAATTC
This sequence comes from uncultured Hyphomicrobiales bacterium, assembly GCA_964513465.1. Taxonomy (GTDB): domain Bacteria; phylum Bacteroidota; class Ignavibacteria; order Kapaibacteriales; family UBA2268; genus CAZEMR01. The sequence goes on along the minus strand of CAZEMR010000079.1, from coordinate 7,896 downwards.
ACTATGAAAAACCCATAAGTGTTCATTCTTCCCATTGATGAATTATATTTTTGAAGTAAATACTTTTTAATATCTTCATTAAAATATTCGTACATTGATAACTGCACATACGGCGGATTCCCGATTACTGCGTCGAAACCGCCGGAGACAATTGGCTGGAATGCTTTGTGCACCGGTGCCAATAGTTCGGGCGCGATGGTGTGGTGGATGCTGTATCCAGCGGGCTGAAGCCCGCTGTTGCGGGTGTTGAGCTGAGGTGCGCTGCTGTGCGAAGCGGCCGAACCCATGGAATCATCAGCGGGCTGAGGTGCGCTGCTGTGCGAAGCGGCCGAACCCATGGAATCATCAGCGGGCTGAGGTGCGCTGTTGTGCGAAGCGGCCGAACCCATGGAATCATCAGCGGGCTGAGGTGCGCTGTTGCCGGTGGAATAGCCATGCTTGATATGATTGTATCGGATATAATTGATTGCCTTGCGCAGATGATCCTCTCCGCGGATTCCGGTTGCCGAGTATCCTCTGGCCCAGATGCGTGTCGTTCTGCCCTCCCCCGCAACAGAGAGCTTTAGCTCTCTGCCTATCCGGTATGATGCATAGCCTTTCAGTTTGCGTACGATTTCTTCTGTTTCTTTTTCTTCGCAAACAAGTATCAGGTGCACGTGATCGGGCAATACGTTGACTGCGAGAATTCTCAGGCCTTCCTCGCGGACTTTCTCCTCAATTGCGCCGATTACAATCTTTATCATTTTTTCGTCGAGATATACGGGTTCGCCTTTTTGCGCATTTGTCAGGATCATTCTTTCGCTTATTCTGCTGTTTCGGGTTGCCCATGTTATATGAAATGCCTGAAGCTCTTTGCGCCCAAACACCTCGGGGAATTCCTCTGCCCAGTCGAATACGTTAATGCGGTATAGCTCTTCCTCGCCGAATAGCTGCAAGTCCTTGCCCGAATAGAAGTCCGGGCCGATCAGCGAGTTGCCGCATTTGATATTGGCCGATAGGTCGGGCAGCGCGCGCATTTTGAAATTAATCCGGAACTGGCGTGTAAGGCCGAGCGATTCGCGGGTTTCGTCTTCGAGCACCTTTAGCAGCAGCGACAGTTTTGTGACCTCTACGGCCTGCGAGTCAATATCGACGCCGTAGATATTATTCAGCAGTATGCGCTTTTTCTCGGCGGTGGTCAGCCGGTAATCCTTGTCGGCGGCGTCGTAAATTTTGGGTTCGGCGCCCTTCATATATTTTTCGGGTTTGGCGGAATATTGCTCGAGGTGCCAATCGAGAAGGCGCTGGTATGCTCCGAGCAGGAATGAGCCGCTTCCGCAGGCCGGATCGACGATTCGCAGGCGCGACGCCTCGTCGGGGGTTTTGCCTTCGAGCAGCTTGCCGACTGTGTTGCGGACTATGTAGTCCACGATATAGGTGGGCGTGTAGTAAACTCCTCCGGCCTTGCGGACTTCGGGCTTTTCGTCGATTTTTGCCTGGTGGCCGGGCGTAAGTCGGATGACTTTGCCGAGGAAGCGTTCGTAAACCTGACCGAGGATGTCGGCCGGGAGCACGGAGAATTCGTAGGGGCTGTCGGGATAATACAGGCAGCGGACGATGTCCTTCAGCGTTATGTCGTCGATCTCGAGGTCGAGCGTCCATTCGTCGGGTTCTGCGCGGTCTCGTTCTTCGGTGAAATGGAAAAGCCCGGAATTATAGACGTCGTCGGCGCGAAGAAAAATCTGCCGCATATGCGAATAAACATCGCTGACGTTGAGCAGCTTTCGAAGCTGGCCGTATTCCTCGATGCCGCGGTCTTCGCAGATTCGCAGAAAAACTATGCGGTCGATGGTTTTCTGCACGGCTTCGTTGAGTGCGCGGGTAGATAGGCTGCGGTTTCGCAGGGCAATATTGCGGGCCAGCAGCTCGCGCCAGCGTTCCATCTCGGCGAGGAATGCATCATCGACTTCGGCGGTGCCGCGCTTTTTTCCGGTCGATTCGGCGAACCGATCGAATGACCCCTTTTTGATAGCTTCGGGGCCAAAAATGCCGACAATCTCGTCCCATTTATCGGGATATTCCTTGTAATTATAATATTTAATTCGCGCAGTCGAAGCCTTGTCGGTCTTGACCGGTTTCTTGCGGCAGTCATAAACGGCCATTTCCTCGAAATCGCTGAGAATGCTGAGCGGGAGCTTGGCCGACCAGGCATATCGCCGGAGCTGGTAAGCCGGATGGATGTCGCCCTTGATATCGACGGATGGCCGCTTTGCTTCGAGAAAAAACTTGCGCTGGCTGCCGATCCGGAATGAATAATCCGGCGCTTTCGTCATTCCGCCGACCTTGACACTGTCCTCATGAACAACGTCTTTGTATTGCTCGGCATAGCCCTTGCTGTTGTAAATATCCCATCCCATCAGCGCAAAGAGAGGGTTGATAAACTCCTGGCGCAATTGGGCTTCGTTGTATTGATTGCTTTTATATCGCTGCTCGTTGTCCTCAAAGCGGCGGATAAGTTCGAAAAGTTCCTCAGGTGGCTGCATGGACGGATCCCGACCGGTAAAATAATACAAACACACGGAAAATCAGAAATTAGAATACCGGGCTAAAATAAATAAACTTGAGTGATTTTCCATGCGAATATTTTTATTTTTAAAAAGTAATCCCCCCCGGCCCGGGTTTCACCGAGCGAGGGAGAGAGCGATATTCCTATCGATTGATTATTACGGTTTGGGAAGTGTGGAGCGGGTGTGTCGTTCGGCTCTGGCTGGCCGGGTTGGCGCGGATTACGTACATCCCTGCGGGCATTCTGGACGTGGGAATGATGACCGTCTCGCCGGGCGCGCAGGCAACGCGGTAAACCTCTTTGCCGATTGATGAGTACATGCGCATTTCGATTGCGCCCGAGGCCTGCTCTGCGGCGTATTCCACCGGCAGTAAAGCGGTTACGTAGATTTCCTCATCCGCCGGATTGGGATAGACCGAGAGGCTGAGGTGGTCGGAGAGATATTTATCGTCCTCAAGTTTCGAAAGATCGATTATTTGTTCTCTGGCAGCGAACTTCTCCGAACGCAACAGATCATCCTCATCATTCATTAATAATAAATTCTCCGAGAAAATCAGGCTGTCGCTGACGTTTATAAATAGTAAACGATATTCGTTTCGGTTGCCGTTTACCATCCGGAAATTCAGCCTTTGCATTATGCTGTCGGGTATGTTCGAAAGGCTCAATCTCGCTCGCGCACGATTGGAACGCCGTTCGATTATAACCTCGATTTCCGTAGTATCCATGCCCCATGCGCGGAATTCCAGATCGGCGTTGGCCGACGCTGTGAACCATTCCGTTGATATTGTGTCAAGATTCGAAATTGCCGAACGTCTTCGCTCGGTCGAATCATACATGAGTGGATAAATATAACGGGTATCGAATCTGATCATTTCAGAATTAAGCTTAGGCATTGAGAAGATTCGTTTTCCGCTGGCCTTATGGAACCCCAAAAATGGAACAAGGGTCAAATTGTTATCGTTTCCTTTGTAAAACATCTTCGCATTTGTAATAATTGTAGTGTTCGGCGAACCGAGGGGATACTCGCTGAATACCCGGCGATTTTTCCATAATTCATATTCGTCTTCGACGTTCGGGCGGGCAGCGAGTTGGGGGTAATCGCCTTCGCAAACATACTCTCCAGCTTGGCTGGGAGAACCGATTGTGTTGCCAACCCAGTCCTTTAAGCCATGCGGTACATGAATGATGCCAGGAGTTGTGATTATATAAAATGGGTTTTTAAAGGTGCACATTATTGTTTTAACGTCTAAACTTACAGCTTTCTTACTAATATTTTCGTCGGCAATTCCTTTTATATAATTCCCCTGAGAAATGCTTGGACGGGTTAAGCTGAAGGCTCCCATTAAATTTGTAGTGGCATAAGCAGTTGCTGAAGGTGGAAAAACCGCATCTTTTTCAATAGTTTTTAATTTTGTGAAAGCTTCTGCTCCGGTTAATGAACAAATTTGCTCATTAGTATGGCTTTCCCATGCGATTCTATCGGTAAATGAGGCGCTGCTTGAAAGCCCCCTGTGAACTACCGGAAACTTATTATCATTCATCCCAGGGATATGTAATTGCATAGAATTTCCGTCAGCACTCATTAGATAATCCGATACAGGATAACCGGATATGGTATTTGGAAGAGAATTTTGCACCACTCCATTATCCACTCCGAGATTTGTATAATAAACGTTATTCAATTCACCTTGGCCACCCGTAATATTTCCCTGCCATACGAGCGCGCAGACGTCTTCATTCTGGCCTCCGCTTGTTGGCAAAAAACGCGAATAGCTATTCAGCGATGGATGCTGGGAAATTGAATCATTGTTGAATTTAATATACGTACTGCTATTAGCAGCGAAGCATGATTCATCGGGTGCGTGAAAGTCAACTCCGATTCCGCGAACCGCATCCGACCATGTGTAATAATTACGATTGGCCGAAGCGTTAACCATTGGAGTTCCCCATTCGTCAATATCATCGCCGTGAATATGCTCCAATACTTTTCTTGACTCGATTTCTATTTCGCCAAAATTCGAATTTGAGACGTTATTCAAAATAGTTTCCGAGATCAATAATTGATCCTGATACTGACCGAATTCCGCTTCATTACAATTCTGTGTGGCACTGCAAGTATATACTATATAAGCCTTTTGCTCATTTACGTCCGGTCGGACAACGATCGAGGGATAAGCGCAGTTCAGATTTGTCAGAATATCTCCGGTTTCGCAGCCGCATCGGATCGAATCGGAGACCAATTTCGGGTTCTCCCATTGCAGATTTTCAGAGCTTGAATACTGATCAATCGGTAATTTCGTTCGGGTATAATAGATTTTGTTTATCCCGCTGACATTTTTATGAAATACAAGGTGATAATACCATCTCACGAAATCCGGGCCGGTGCCCATCGCATTAAGCGCCGGATACGCCACCATTTTTCTCTGATTTGAATACGCCAGAATTCCATCGAATTCATTTGCGGGAGGCAATATTTCTACCTTCAGGATTTTACCTTCGCCCGGCAGCATTTTGATTTTTATTGATTTATCCTGACCAACAACCGTATCGATTCTATGATAAAACTTCCGATCTCCCCACGCCAGCAGGTCATCATCATCGATCGACGTCCCCACGCCCAGCTCCGTCACCTTCAGAAGCGCATATTCATGATCCTCGCTCGAATACTCAAACTGGAACGGCAGCGTTATCTCCCGGCAGCCCAGCCGCTTCCACCATAAATCCTGCCAGTATAAGGAATCTTTGCCATGCCCGGAGATATTAGCTCCCCCATATCGGGCGTTATGATCGAACTCCGCTGATGAATAAAACTTCATCGATGAATCGATTCGGGTATCGCCATACAAGTCATAATTGCGTATCAGCGGATCTGTCCGGCGGTTCTGAACACCCACAAAAAAGACCGAGTCCATATCCGGGTCGGTCGTGTGTGATAATAATGTTATATCAAAAAATGAAGAATCGGGGTTCTCGATCGGCGAATTGTTGTTGGAAGGTCCGACGTCATTCGGCTGGAATAGCTTCCGTGTGCGGATATTGGCGGCATCAATAAAATTTTCTAAAACGTTCGCGGGATAATCCGGATGCTGGTGTTGCCACTTATGGAAATCCTTGCCAAACCACGCAACCAGCCTTAATTGCATCAGCACATCCTCCACCGAGCGTATCCATTGATGGATTTTATATATCTCCATTCGTGTGGATTTCATACCTATATACAAGCGATCACGATCTGTTGTCGATCTTGTTTCCCACTGATCAAAATCAATATAATCATCAAAATTCCACGGATCATTTTCCTGAAGCATAAAATCTCCGCCAACCTCGTCGCTTTCTATCGTAATCGGCGGGTTCGCCGTAGAATCTATCTGAGTGCCGTCGCCAATGCCAAGCATACCTGAGGGTAGAGGATCGGCATGTTCTCTATCATAAAACAATCCCTTAGCGCCCATCAATAATGATTTCATTATCATTAAGCGCGCCTCTTCGCCGGTTTTGGGTCGCAATCCTCCAACCCTGGCCTCCATGTTTAAAGTATCGCAGCTCCAGATTGCTCCTATAAAATAATTCATCCACCAGGGCTTGTCCGAATATAAATAATCACGATTATCATAAAAAATGCGCTGGTTCATTGCCTCCCATTGTATTTGTACTCCGTCGCTGTAGCCATATGTCTTTCTTAATGAATCCATAGCCAATGGATCATTGTGTATGTCAAAACCCACAACTTTTTGAAAAAATCCGTCGGCTGGTAGCCAATGAAAAGATGTGTCGGCGCCTATTGAAGTCTCATAACTTGAATATAGTGTATCCATGCCTCTATGCATAGTATCTTCTGCAAAATACCCCCATTTAAAACCCATATAGCCCTGATCGGCTTTTCTTAAATATGGCACCAAAACCAACCCTTCCGCCTCACTCAGCTTTATTCCAAAGTATCTGTTCGGCGCTTTGGTGTAATGATAATAGTGGT
>CAZEMR010000079.1:0-1278 GCA_964513465.1 uncultured Hyphomicrobiales bacterium | reverse complement strand
CTCAGCTTTATTCCAAAGTATCTGTTCGGCGCTTTGGTGTAATGATAATAGTGGTCACAGAGATAAGGATGATCTCGCGTGACCGCCATTCCGTTTGTGATCAGGTTATAATATCGAAGCTGGCCCCACCACATGGGTTCGTGGCTTTCGACGTCCTGACCGTAGAATCGGAATAATTGGTTTTTCGGGTGGCCCGGTATCTGGAATTTATTCAGGCTGTCCACAAAGGTCTGGATAATATCCTTTATGGATTTCTGCTCAAAAATGGCGGTTGGGTCTGAAGGAACATTGTAATGCGTTATTCTACCAATAGTATCGCCGGGCAATCCCAAACTATCCACCATCCCACGAAACAAGCAGTGCGCCATATGATTTTCTATTCGTATCCAATCAATACCTATGTCGCAACCGCCGTGGTAGGTTACTTCAATGTCCATTGTGTCGATTTTAGCTGTATTTGGAAACGGAACTCCAGCACCTGGTATGAAGGGATAATTATAATCATGAAAAAGCGTATCTCCATTTGTAATGAAATGAGCGCTTAGAGTAATATCCGGATTATTCGAATTTGCTGGGAGCATATCTCTGCGAATAATAAATTCATTTGTCGTTGTGTCTTTCAATTCCATCGCGATACCGCGATCATTATAATAATCAAGCTGATATACATCAGGATAACTTTTCGGAATCGAATCGAATGTTATCAATCCATTAACTGTTGCGGAAGTGGTCGAATAAGGTAGTTTTATAGTTAAAACTCTGGTCGTATCCTGCTCAGGATTTTCAATCGGGTCAAGACGCCGAAGATTTATGCTAACATACCACATCTGGCCTCGTGATCCGAAAATCTGGGAATGCCCTACGAAAGTATGCAGCAAAACAGGCTCCCATGTATCTGACAAAATTATCGTATCGCCTGCATCAGCCAAATCCTTATTCAAAAGCAACCGACTGTAATTTTCGTTATTGCTGCTATCCGGAGAGATTATATGGCCAACTATATGACTGAAACCGAAAATCGGATCCGCGGGATCATTAAGTCTGGTTTTAAACAAACCCGTCGAGTCAGGATCGATATATAAAGTCGGTTCATACTGCAGCGACATACAGTTCCATATTCCAACTATGTCAGAATTGTTATTTTTATATGTGGCCTGTTTAATGCCTAAGAGAGGAGTTTCGTATATCGCATTCGGATCATATCCGTCGCCTCCCTCGGCAACGGCATTATTCAAGAGCGCATTATTCATCTTCCCGGTACCCGACCACTGAAAGCCT
>CAZEMR010000078.1:0-13715 GCA_964513465.1 uncultured Hyphomicrobiales bacterium | reverse complement strand
GCAGGGGTAACTTTCGTGATGGACAGCTGAGGTCCGGTCTAACCGCTCAGATCGCTATACATTGATCACATGGGCGTCTCTGCTGATTGCGTTGCCGCCTATTTTGTTGATTTATATATAAAGTCCCAGCCGTACAGCCGGACATTTGTAAACAGGGCAATCCGGTAGGCAAAATAAGCAATGGGTATCACGGCCACGACGTCGACAGTGTAGTGCACATGCTGCGCCAGCACGCAGGCAACCACCCCGAGCCCGAGCACTAAAAACATCCCGCGCAGCCATTTATTCGCGGCAGTTAGGAATAATATCATCATAGTTGCGGTGTGCCCCGAAAAAAAGAGGTCGCGTGTCGGCGGAGGTCCGCCAGTGGTGAACGCGCCCACGAATGGATCATCCAGCGGGATTGTGGTCAGCGGCGGATCGAGCGGCAAAAGATACATCGTCAGCATACGCAGCAGCACCATGATGCTGTAGCTCTCGAGCGCGAGGGTCATAATCTCCGGTCGCTTGCGCAGAGAAATGATTGCAATTATTATACTTATATATAATGCGGAGAAGCATACCCAGGATAGATCGACCGGGCTGAACAGGTTCAGCAGCGGGTCGTTGATTACAACTCCCTGGCGCGATTCGATAAAAACAAGATAGCGCGAAACTGTCAGCATTACTGCTACGAAAATTCCGAATGCTACAGCCAGCTCGATAAATTTATTTTTTGTGGATTGACTTTTCAGCAAATCAAAAACCGGTTAGTTTTGACAATTTTCTGGTTTGCCAAAAATAATAATTATTTACGAATTACATATTCATTTTTCTGACGAAATTTTGAGCAAAGCCTCAATTAATCCATCAATATTATGCTTTTCGGCTACTTCATAGCGGTCAATTCCGTGCCGGTCGAGCGCAGTTGCGGTCACCGGCCCGATTGCCACGGAAATTGCCCCTTCGAGTACGCGTCGGGCATCATCTTCGCCCAGCGATTCGAAGAAATTATCCACTGTGGACATACTTGTGAAAAGCGCAAAATCAGCGCCCTCGCTGTTGATTCGATTGATAATATGCTCGTCCGGTGTGTCGCGATCGAGGTCGTAAACCGTGCAGGTCGTCACTTCCGCGCCGCGTTCGCGCAGACCATCGGTGAGCGGATCCTGATCGAAATATCCTTTCACGCGGAGGATACTATTTCCGGTAATGTCATATTTATCAGTCAGTTCCGCGATTAACTCCTTCGATGTGAATTTCGATGGAACAAAATCGGCGATTATTCCCTTTTCATCGAGCATCCGGGCGGTACCGGAGCCTATGGCCGCGATTTTTGCAGCGCCGAAGCTTCGGGCGTCCAGATTGCCCGAGCGCAGATATTCGAAGAAATAGCGAACGCCGTTCTCGCTGGAAAACACCACCCAGTCATATTTTTTATTCATCAAATCTTTGGCGGCGATTTCCGGCATCGAGAGCGATGTGCGGATAACCGGGCACGGTATGGGCTCGGAGCCGATCTCGCCGAGTTTTTCGTAGAGCGATTGCGCCTGGTCGCGAGCGCGGGTAACGATGACCCGCTTGCCAGAGAGCGGCCTTCGCACAAACCAATCGACCTCGCGGCGAAGTCCTATCGTGGGCCCGATTATCGTAATCAGCGGCGGTTTGAGGCCGGCTTTTTTGACTTCTTTGGGTAAATTAAATATGGTGCCCACTACAGTTCGCTGGCGCGGGAGTGTGCCGTTTTCGACTACCGCGGCGGGCATATCGGGCCGCATCCCGTAGCGCACAAGTGTTTCGGCGATATCGGGTAATTTCTTTGCGCCCATATATATAACTATTGTCGTATTGTTCATCCGCGCGAGGTGTTTCCATTCGACCTGGCTTTCGGTCTTGTCGGGAGATTCGTGGGCGGTGACCATCACGCACTGGGTGACCAGATTGCGATGAGTCAGCGGGATGCCCGCATACGCAGTTGCGCCTATGGCTGCAGTTATGCCGGGGACAATTTCGAAATCAATTCCTGCGCTGCGCAGTTCGGCGGTTTCCTCGCTGCCGCGTCCGAAAACCAGCGGATCGCCGCCCTTTAGCCGGACGACGTTCATGCCCTGGCGGGCTTTTTCGATCATCAGCGCGATTATATCTTCCTGGCACATGTGGTGATGGTCGGCTTCCTTGCCGACAAAAATTTTCTCACAACCCGTGTGGCAGTGCCCGAGCAGTTCGGGATTTGCCAGATTATCAAATAAAATGCAGTCCGCACGGCCGATCAGCTGCAAACCGCGCCATGCGATAAGCCCGGGGTCGCCAGGGCCGGCGCCCACAAGCCATACCATACCAGATTTACTCATATTTATTCCTATCCGAAGAGGTCTTCCATTTTTCGTACGGTGTCATCCCAGCCGTGCTCGTAAAGTTCCTTTTCCCAGTTTATCATCAGAAAGCGATGGAAAAGCTCGTATCGCTTGTCCGGACTTTCGAATCGTTCGTCGGCCATGAGCCGCTCTCGGAAATCGCCCGCAAGCCGCGCCACGTCGGCCACCATCGGCGAGAGCAGAAGCTCGAATTCGTCTTTTTTGCGCTTTGCGAAAAAAGGCGCCCGCCCCTGCGATGAAAATGCAGCGATAAATTCGCCGCGACGAGCAATCGCCGGCATTATGAAATTGCACAAGTCGGGCACATCCGCCACATTCAGCAGCGCTCCGGTACCGGAGCAGTCCCGGTGCACCATCTTCGCTACTTCGGGGTCGTCGGTGGCCGAAAACACCAGCCGGTAGTCCCTTGCATCGCCGGATTCGTATTTGCGCTGTTTGAGATTTATCCGGCGCATCGATGCCAGCTTGAGTATTTCCTCTTCGGCTTCGGGAGTGATAACGGTAAAGTTCTCCATTCCGAAATCCAGTAGGCTCAGCACCTTGCGCAGCGCGATCTTGCCGCCGCCCACCACAAGGCATGGGAATTCCGAAAGGTCTATCATTATCGGGAAATAGCTTTTTTTGGAAGAATTTTGCATGATTAATCAAAAAATTTGAAAAAATGTAAAAAAATATGAAACCTTCGGGAAAATATCCCGTTTAAATGGGTGTACGCCTCATATACTTCATCCTACTTTAGCTCATGGAAAAAGGCCGCGATTACCCGTACAGTGATTGCGGCTTTTTAAATATATAAGGCGCACAGCCCTGATCTGTCTATTGCAATATACTAATTATGAAGATATTGTCAATTTACTTAATCAAAATTAATTTTATTGATGAAATCACCGACCAGCCTCTCTGTCTCAGCGCGGGACTGAAGGTGCGGTATATGCCTGCAATCTTTAATTATATGCGTCTCTGCGCCGGGCACGTTCCGCTCGATAGATTCGAGCTGGGCGACACTTCCGAATTCGTCCATATCCCCCTGAATCGCCAGCGCGGGACAATCGATCGCGGGCAGCATTTCCTCTATAGTCCATTTCGGGAAGTCCGGATGAGTCCAGTTGCCCTGCCACGAACGGAAGGCGGTGTCGGCTTTGTCGCCATGCAGCCGGATTAGTTTATCGCGCAGCCTGCCGCTCGTGAATAATTCTCCGGCATTTTGAGCGCCCTCGACGCAGATCGGCTCGACCATCGTATGCGCGGCGATTGTGATCACGCCCTCGGTGATTATCGGATGCCGCGCGGCGAATATCAGCGCGATCGAGCCGCCATCGCTGTGGCCGATCAGGAATGGCCGGGCAATTCCCATTTTTGGTAATAATTCATATAAAAAATCGGCGGCTTCGTGCATATAATTCATATTTCCATAGAAATCATATGGATCGGATCGGCCATATCCCCGCCGATCGTAAGCAAACGCAGGCAGACCGGTTTTTTCTACGATTCGCTCAGGGAAATCAGCCCAGGCGCGGACGCTGCCCAGCCCCTCGTGGATAAATACCAGCGTGGGAGCATTTGCGCGTCGGCCTGGTATAACATTATAATATATATTCCAGCCTTTTACGTCGACGGTTCCCGATTCTGCGGATGACATTTTAGTCCCACTCGTCGGAAATTCCGCGGAACTTGCTGGGCTGGATGTAGTATTTCATCAGCCGGGTCATGTGGTATTTTTCCATTTTGATGATCTCGTCGAGCACCGCGCTGCCGCCGAACATATCTTTGATTCCGAGGTAATACAGCACGGATTCTTTCTCGAATTCATAAGCGCTCTGGAGGATTTCGTCGGGCTTTTTGTCGGTATCGATTGTCTCCATATCGTCAAAATATCTGGAAATATCCACACCCTGCATATATTCCTTATCCATTTCGGTGGGCTGCTTGCCTTCGGGTACGAGCTTCAGCAGGTCGGTGAATTGTTTTTTATGGTCGGCCTCGTCTTTGGCCAGATCCTGAAGCATATCGTGGATTTCCGTATTTTTGCGGAACTTCTGCGCCAGATTGCTATAAAATTTAATACCGAGTTCTTCGGCTTTGATTGCGGTTTCGACGGCGTCTTTCAGCGTATATTCCTTCATTATCGCTCCTGATAAATATTATGAATAAATGTGGTAATTCGGTCACAAAAAATGCAAATGCGGCCTCAGCCGGGGAATATTAATTTATACAAATTTTCCGAAATGTCAAATTTTTGCGAATCAATTTCCCTGTTCGTTCAATTTTTTCAATCGGCTTAGCGCCTCCGGATCGATTTGGGCACCGAGTTTTTTCGCTTCGAGAGCGTATTCGGACGCTTTTGTATAGTCAGGATTAATTTCATAATAATATTTATATAAATATTCGAAAACTTCGGATTTCCGGTAGCGCAGATCAATCGCCATATGCGCATACCTTGCCGCCAGATCGTAGTTCTGCTCATCAATTGCCGCGCGCATCCAGCCTGCCAAAAATCGCCCAAGGCTGGCAGTCGGATGGCCGTATTCCCGGATTTTCCGGGCTGATTCGAATACCCCGGCAGTATCGCCGGTGCTCTGGCTTACGATGAATTTCGCGAATAATAAATCAAAATCGCGAGGCCATATACCGAGAGCAACGCCCAACAGCGAATCCGCGCGGTCGAATTCGCCGGTCTGCCAGTAGGCCATCGCCAGATCGCCATAAATCGTTTTGCTGGAGTCAAATTCTGCGAGCCCTTTCTCGAGGTAGCCGATTGCGTCGCCATAGCGACCCTGATCGATGTAGAATCCGCCGATTTTTGTGTAATATTTCGCATATTCCGGATTCGAGCGGATCATCATTTGATACTGGCTTTCCGCCGAGGCAAGCTCGCGTTCGCGTTCATAAATATTTCCGAGAATTTCGTGATACAGCGCGCGCCCGGGATGGTCTTCGACAGCGCTTTCGTAAAATTCGCGCGGGCCTCGGTAGTTCTGCGTTTCGACGTATGCCATCAATGCCCAGATAATTAGTATGACCACGATCACAAGGCGGCTGGCGCGTTTTTCGAGGTCGAACCAGCGCTCCGGCAGCGACGCAAACAGCATGAGCAGTATCCCCGCCATCGAAAAATAAGCGCGGCACTCGAGGTATTCGTTCCAGTCCGAGGAATTCAGCATTGTAACGAACATCGCCGGCAGCAATGGCGCCAGGTACCACACCGCTCCGAATATGAACAGCCGCCGATTCCGGCGCTTGTTAATGATAGCTATTGCAACGAGCGCAGCCATGAAGAATATCCCGCTCAGCGTGGCAAATTGCGAATAAACCGGCAGAACGGAAAGATTCGCCGGAATGAAAAATTTTCCGAAAAATTCTGCAATTACGGGGAGGTTCATCGTGAATACGTCAATGCCGGTGCGGTTGACCGATTCGCCGAGCTGCGCCGAATTTCGCATAATATACCAGATAATTCCGGCTATAATCCACATGCCGGCGAGCAAAAGATTTTCGCGATTAATAATCTTTTTATTCCGGAATAATATTATCCATGCTATGAAAATAATGGGAAGCACGAGCGCGGTTTCCTTGCTGAGCGCTGCCAGAAGGAATCCAACGAAATGTACGATAAGCCATATATATTTAAATGAATTGCGGAATTTAATCAAACCCAGAAATGCGATGAATCCGAACATAGCCCAGAGCATATCGTTGCGGCCGGGTATCCATGCGACTGCGTTGACGGCGAGCGGATGCACCGCCAGCGCCGCAGCGGCAATCAGCGGTATCGATCGCGGAAGCCGCATCGTTCGCAGCAGATAGAACAGCATCAGAACGGCCAGGAAATGTATAATTATATTAGTAACATGATAAATCCAGGGTGACTGCCCGGCTATCTGCGCATCGAGCCAGAACGTCAGATTCACCGCCGGGCGGTAGTAGTCCGTCTCCATATATCCGCGCATGATCTCGTCGTCCCAGCGGCCTGCGTCGGCGATCCGGTCGTAATGACGGATAATAATTTCGACATCGTCGCAATAGCTGAGGTCGTAAGTCGCAGTCCGCCCATAAACAGCAATGGCGAGCAGCAACAAAAGCAGCGGCGCCCAGCGGGTGAGCGGGCCGGCGGAATCATTCGGATTTGCGGACATATACTCAAGCGAAAATTAAACAATTCACCCGGCTAAAATACCACAAAAACTTATTCCGGGCAACTCTGCGCGGCCGATTCTGCGGATTTCCTGCGTTTGTACTCGTCGATACCAAGCTGGATGTGCGAACGGAACGCATGGGGAGCAGGACGCCCGCATGGACCGCATTTGTCAGCATCGGGAGAGCATATGCGGAAACACCAGGGTGTGCGATTTTTGGTGAGCGGGCATCCGAGAAAGGTGTATTCGGGTAAACGTTTCAGTTTATTGCGACTCATTTCATTCCCAAAATTTTGTATCAGAATAATTAATCTTATAATACTAAAATAGTCCGATATTTCCAAACATTTTTTACTATTTAAATAAAAAAAGCCGCCGGGGATTGCTCCGCGCGGCGGCTTGTGGGTGGTATAAATTAATCCTTCCATTTATTCCCGTATCAATTTCTCTTTATTTTCTCCTGAATTGCGTTTCGTCCATTCAATATATTCAGCATCTTTATTAATCAACGCATCCAGATATTCCGGTTTGATTTCTTGATTAGTGTCATTGATTACTGCAATTGCCCTGACATCTTTCTTGGTGCTTTTTTCTCTTACTGGTCTGATATCTTCCCATGAAAACAAAAATGTTGAAAGATTCGATTTATTTATTGTGTTATATGATTTGATAACAATTTCGGAATTCTGGTGAGCAATCTGAAAATCAAAATTAAACTCAAGGCCGGTTTTACCTTTGCAGATAAAATCAGGTGTGTAAATTACTCCTAATTCCTCCAGATAATTCCGGACATCTTCTTTAAATATCGAGGCCACCTTATGGTCTGAAAGGACATATAGATCGTTAATTTCTAATATCGCAGAAATAAAATTATGCTTAATCTGAGCAAAATTATTCCCATTGCTCTCAGCGATCAATTCGCTGTTTTTTTGTTTGATTCCATAATTGATCAGAATTGAATTCAATATATCCTGTCTGGGTTTTGAACGGTTGAATTTGACACCCTGCAATTCAAGATTATTAAAAGTCTCGCCGCTATCGCTTAGAATAATTCTGTCTCCGATCTTTCGAACATAAATTTCTATCAGGTCATTAAATGCCCCTATAAATGGCGTAGTTATCAACGCCCAATCGTTTTTAGGATTCGAATCTATAAAAGTATGTTTTCGAAGCCAATTATAATATTCATCTAAGTATGTATCGACCCAGCTCAAAATAATGTATCCGCAAAATTAATATCTGAAGTAAGATTTATTTTATTTCCAAAGGCACGAATTGCAGATTGCAGATCTTTATCCGAATTCAATTTTTTGATAGGAAAATCCGTATCTTCCAGCGGTACAGCCCATACCAAATTTTTGTAATCCTCTACATATATATGCATATGAGGTTCATCAGGAGCAAATATTTTGTTTACATATCTGTGCAGATTCGATGGAACTTTGTCGGTAATAACAGTGGGGTTAGAATGCCCTCCTTTATAATCAATCCTTGATAACCCAACGGATACATTGCTTTCTGCATGATGAATTGTAGCTTTAAACTCAATTTTCTGACTAAGAGTAATCTGCATAAGAAAACTATATGCATCATCTTCCGGAGCAATCAAAGCAAATCGATTCTTTTCCTTTCTTATATCAATTGCTCCAACCGGATTACGAAACTCTTTTTCAAGCCCTATAAGATATTCTGCTTCTTTGTTCGAAAACATTCTGCCCTTTAAATAAAAATGGAATGCAAAAGGCAATATAATTTTTTTGATATTATTATCAAAAAAATATTTCATAAAAAAGCCGCCGGGGATTGCTCCGCGCGGCGGCCTTGTGGGTCATTTATGCAATTTTTGGGTTATGTCATTTCCTCTATCAGACGGGTGCCGATTGCCAGTGCGCCATCGAGAGCAGTACCTTTGGGCCGGGTCATTTTCAGCTTCGAATGCTTTTCGATTCGCTCTTCGAGTTTTTTAGCGAGCAGGGTGCGTGCGTCGATTATGCCGCCCATGAGCGCTACCGGGGCGGTCTTGGTTTTTATGTGCGATTGCAGCACTTCGAGCAGTTCCATCAGATGGAAGCTGGCTCGGTTGATGATCTCGAGGCATACTTCGTCGCCCTCCTCGGCGCATTTCATTACGTGGGGAGAGATCATGTGGTATTCGAATGTACGCTCGGCATAAGCCTTGACAATTGTGCGGGGCACCTCCAGATCGATATTCGGATATAATTTGCCGATAAGTTCGGTCATTATAGTCGGACGGCCGCGTCCGTCGAGGGCGCGCACGACTGCTGTGAGGCCCTCGCGGCCGATCCATGCTCCGCTGCCTTCGTCGTCGAGCTCTATGCCCCATCCGCCGCAGCGCACAAGTTTGTTTTTGCCGATTTTTGCGAGCGCTATTGATCCGGTGCCTGTGATTAATATAATTCCGTTGCCCCCTTCGAATGCGCCTTCGATTGCAAGCTCGGCGTCGCTGGTGACGAGCAGATCGTTGAGCGTGACGTCCTGGCCGCGGGCAAGGGTTTTCAATAGATGATGCGAGCGTTTTTTCTCTTCTTCGAGCCACACGCCGGCGAGTCCGACGACTACTGCGTCGAGCTCGGTGGATTCGATTTCGGCCCGCGAGCATAGTTCGATAATTACGTTAAGAGTTCTTTCGCAGGATTCTCCCACTCCGACGGCTCCGATACGCGTGGTGCCGGAGTTGGTCTCGGCTACAGGCTTCCCGCCGCGGTAGAGCACACCGCGGGTATGCGTTCAGCCGCCGTCGATTCCGATTAACGTATAATAGTTTGATTCAGCCATATAATTTCCGAGATTATTGGTAAGGAATAATTTGATTTAGAGTGGGATAATAACAAATTCTATGCCACAAGGGATATATATACTTATTTATATCTGGGCGGAGTCCAGCCTGGACGTTTCCAGCGAACAAGCTCGATATCAACGCTGCCGACGTAGACGTTCATCTCGGCACGGATGGGGACATGGGCATCATCGCTCGAGAACCAGCCCTCGAATTCCCCCGAAAGTCCATATATCCCCGTCCAGTTGGCCTGCCCGTTGAAGTATAAAGTCGAAATGGGATATTTCACCGCGTCTATTTCGCTTGGCTTGATCGTGCCATGGAAATTCAGCTTTGTCATCACCGTGTCTTTATCGATGATTGTCGGCACGTTCACTGTTCTGCCTAAATCGACATAATTGCGCGCCATAAAAAAAAGCGAAAGGCCGTCATTATATTTCTTTTTGCCAATGCGGATGGTATCTGAGAAAACGATTGTCTTCTCGTGCCAGCGCTCGTTCAGCATTACATTTTTTGTGTAATTAAATAATATTTTCTGGTAATTCCATGTGTTTTCGCCGGATTTGACGTTGCCGACGAATTTATGCGAAAATGCCATCGATTTGTCCATCCAGCTATTGAATATCGCGTGCAGATCGACAAACGGAATGCCCGAATACGAATCCATCGTGGCTTTTGCTTTGTATACTGGTCTGCCGTTGTATTCCTCCTCGCCTTCGGAAATGATTACGATTTTGCCGATGCCGATGCCGAAAAAGGAGACTTCGTATTCGAGCTCTTCGCCCTTCTGGAAAACCCCCGCGCTGGCCGCTACGGATGAAAAGATCAGAGCGGCCACCAATAAAAGAAATTTGAGTTTCATGCGATAATTGTTCCTGAGATTATACATAATATTTGATTTTTAAATATCCTGATTTTTTTGTATCTCCGGGCCGCAAAACACAAACTGCCCGGTTTCGCAATCCACCGGGCAGCCTGTATAAATTAATTTATATCAGTCGCGTGGAACTCCGCCGGCAATCTTCTGCGCTTCGTCGAACAATGTGACTGCCGTATTTAGCTGGCGGTCCATCGTATAGAACACTTGCAGGTAGTGGTTGCGGTCCCACACCTTATTGGCGATATTCGCTTTCAGCGCTGTCAAAAGATATTCCCGGTCGGATTTGAACTGGTCGTCATTCCACTCGTCAATCTTGGACTGAGCCAACTCTTTGAAATCATTCATCATCTGGTCGGAAATCTGATAATTTCTGAAATATGATTTGAAATCATTTTTATATTTCTTTTCGATTCGCCCGAGCTCATCGTTCATTCGATTGTTTACGAATTCGAAGAAAAGATTCTTATTGCGGATCAGAATGCTCAGGCGGTTGATTGTGTCGCTTTTTACAATATAGTCCGGCACTATGCCGCCGCCGCCGAGCACCACGCGTCCGCTGAGCGTATGATATATCGGTAGCGAATCGATATGGAATTCGTCGCTGCCGTCCTTGCCCTCGGCGATCTCCTGCTTGACTTCCTTCTTGACTTTTTCGAGGGCGTGCTCTATGTTCATACCTTCCTCGAGTTCGACCCGGCCAACGAGATGGCGGTATTTGTCCGCGTCTTTATATGGCCGCTGGATGCAGCGTCCCGAAGGGGTATAATATTTCGAAATTGTCAGCCGGAATGCCGAGCCGTCGCCGATTTCGTACTGGCGCTGTACGAGGCCTTTGCCGAACGAGGTGGTGCCGACCACCAGACCGCGGTCGAGGTCCTGAATTGCTCCCGATACGATTTCGCTGGCCGATGCCGAACCGGCATTTACCATTACGATTATCGGCTGGTCCTCCCAGCTTCCGTTGGTGGTGGACATAAAAGCTTCGTTGAAGTTATCGCGCCGGCCCTGGGTAAATACGATCGTATCGCCGCCGGGCAGGAATTCATCGGCTACATAAAATGCCTGGCTGAGGTATCCGCCGGGATTGTTGCGAAGGTCGAGCACGAGTTTTTTCATGCCCTGCTTGCGCAATTTATCGAGCGCTTCGCGCAATTCGTCGTAGGTGGTGGCGGAGAATCTGTTGGTGATAATAACGCCAATATCCGAGCTGTCGATCATAAATGCGGCATCGACGCTGTAGAGCGGAATTTTATCGCGGGTAATCTCATAATGGATCAACTCAGGTTCGCCGCTGCGTTTGATGTCGATTTCGACTATCGTGCCTTTGGGGCCTTTCAGCCTTTTGGGTACGTCGCTGCGGTCTATCCCTACGGCGTTTTCGCCGTCGATTTTAACAATTTTATCGCCCGACATAATTCCCAGCGCCTCGCTCGGGCCGCCGGGTATGGGCGAAATAATCGTGATCGTATCGTTGATTATATCAAACTGGACTCCGATTCCGTCGAAATTGCCGCGGAAGTCTTCGTCCACTTCTTTTTTCTGCTTGGGGGTTATATATACCGAGTGCACGTCGAGATCCTTCAGCATCGCGACGATTGCTTCTTCGGTCAGCTTATAGGTATCCACATCCTCGACGTAATTTTTGCTGGCTGTATTCAGTACGGTCGAGAACTTCCGCACCTGTTCGTAGACGTTGTCGCTCGAAATCAGCGGTTGGACCAGAAATCCGACCAGCACGCCAACGGTAATTGTGGCCATGCCGAATAGTACTTTTCGCATATTTTCCCTGTGTTTTTATATTAAACTTAGATAATTATATTTCGTATTCGAATTCTTCTATAAAAAAAAGAATGTATACACAAATAAAACTGACGTAACAAAGTCTTTTCTAAGTGTATATATATTTAATAATACGGTATCGGGCGTCGAATGTTGCGCCGGCGCGGATTTTGAAAGCTTTTAATAATTATTTTCAAAAAATATTTGATTTTCCTGAGACTTTTTCGGAGTTGATGTGTCATTATATATATGTTAAGTATTTATATATTAATTCTGTATTATTATCGAATAATTGTTTACAAAATTCAGGCCAATTAAAATAAGTGCACTATAAATATCAGCCTTTCGGAGGGCTTATGAGAAATTTTCATACGCGATTAATTCTTTTGATAATTGCTGCGATGTCTGTCGTTTTCGTGGCGCGCGCCAATGACGACATCGTTTCGCTGCTTCCATCATTCCTCGGATCCAATAATACCGGCACTGAGTTCTGGTTTACCGTGCCGCCCTGCCTCGAAGACGACGAGGCCGGCCGCGAAAACCGGATAATGATTTACGTGGTCTCTTACGCTTCAACAGAGGTCACGGTGCGGGTGCCTTCAAAAGCTTATTTCGAAACCCGGACCACCCGGCCCTGGGAGGTTACCGTATTCGAAATGACTCCCGCCCAGGCTCAGCCCTACGAAAAAAGCGGCCACGAACCCGAAGTCCCGGAATCTGTTTATTCCGGCGCGGGGGTACAGGTTGTATCCAAAGAGCCAATCGCCGCATTCGTAGCGGTGCGCTATCGCAATTCGAGCGATGGATTCACCCTTAGTCCGGTATCGGCGCTGGGGCAGCAGTACATAATTTCGTCCTATCCGGATATGTCTGCGCAGTACCCGATGTACCACAGCTTTCCGAGCATGGCGGGAATCGTCGCTGCGTATGACAATACGAAAGTGACATTCACCCTTGGCGGCGCCGAAGGCATGACCACCGCCGGCGGAATGACGCCCGGCGAATCGGCCGAGATGTATCTCGACCGCGGCGATGTGTGGATGTTTTCGTCCAAAGGAGTCGACGGCGATCTGAGCGGCAGCGCAGTATATGCAACCAAGCCGGTGGCTATCGTATCTGGCAACCAGTGCGCCAACGTCCCCGTTTTAAATAAATACTGCGATTATATCGCCGAGATGGAAGTGCCGACATTCAGTTGGGGCAAATATTACCATGCGCCGGTATTCAGCGAGCGGCTGAAAAGTCCGGTGTTCAGGATTTATGCAAAACTTCCGGCGACGGATATATATAAAGACCACAATCAAATAGCACATATCCCCGAGGCCGGCGGAGTGCTCGGGCGCGCTTATATCGAAACCCGGATAAGCGACGCGCCGCATCCCGATCCCGCGGTATTCCATTCGGATAAGCCGATTTTCGTATCGCTTTATAATACCGGCACCGAGGAGGACGGCGATCCCCAGCCAAACGGCGACCCATTCCAGATGGCGCTCGTTTCCGACGCCCAGTTCCGAAAGGACGTCCTTTTCGTCACCCCGGGTATGATGAATGGAATTAATTATCCCGAAAATTATCTATTATTGGTTTATCGGAAATCCGGCGGCAATATTCCTGCCGATCTCGAGCTCGGCCGTTTCAACGGCAGCGATTTCGACTGGACTGCAGTAGCCGCTCTTCCCGGACTGACAAATATGGACTTCGAATACGACGTAAGCGGGGCTTCATACGGGCTTGCGAAAATCAAGCTCGCCATAGAAGGCACCTATCGCGTT
>CAZEMR010000077.1:0-13747 GCA_964513465.1 uncultured Hyphomicrobiales bacterium | reverse complement strand
TGAGAGGAACCTCTTTCTTTTTTTTCAATTTTCAACTAACTTTAAGATAATACCAATCCGGTTGAGAACCTGACGTGTTTCTGTTGATGTTTTCCACTACAGAGCAGGTAGGATTTTTTAGAGTGTTAGGTAGAGGGGAATATGTAAAAGTTTTATTATATACTGGCTTTCCATCCCACCTGTTTTTGGCAAGGGAATGAACCGCATTATTCAATTTGTAAAAACTATTGGCTGTTCCTGATCCAAAATATATTGGCTGTAAAGGCTCAGGGTCGTTTGCATAGCTTATTGTATATTTAGCATTGTTCTCAAATATTTCTGTAACACGCGCAAAATTATAATTCAATATTAAAGACGAATAAACCCCACTGCTTAAGTAATATGAATCATTCGGATATTCTGCTGTAGTATTACCGGACTTTAATTCAACCTCTCTATTAACTTTTTCATAATTGAAATACGTTGTGCTTTTACGCAATGACAACAATCCATTTAATACAACATAGGCATCTAAATTTTTTACAAGATATAACTCCTGGATAGACTCCACATAATCAATCCAAGACATATATGTTTTAAATTTTTGTCCGGTTGCAAAGCTATTATTATAGTATTTTGATGGGTCATAGCCATACTGGTTTGCATGCCCAGATGAAAATGCATAATTCCCAAGCAAATAATCCCAGTTATCTCCTGGATATCCGGATTTTATACGATACTTATCATTTAGATTGATAACAAAAAATCTATCTTCATATGAGCCTATCACAACTTGATTACGGTCTTTAGGATATAAATTAGGAGCAATTTCTGCCAATTTTGGATATCCTACTGAAATATCTCCTATAGACTTTAAAGCTACTCGCCCAACCGAACTTCCATAATTCTTATCGTAAACAAAATTTAGGGATGGTTCGCTATCACCTAAAATAATTCTTCCACCATACAGCGATTTACAATAGTAAGAAACATCTACTGCTTCGTTCATATTGGCTTTTATCTTTTCCAAATAAAATATCGACGGAGAACCAAAGTGTGCATAATTCTTACCACGCCCAACAGAATATTCTCCGTTCCCGCCCATATAAAAATCTATTAAATCATTAAGATAAGGATTATTTCCTGCAACAGGGACTGCGCCAAAAGGCATAACATGTTCTACGAATACATATTCCATTCCGTCACCGGGGAAATAATGCATTCTTCGAGGCCGAAAATACATGCCCGAGAAACCGGGATTAGTAGTATCATACAGATAATTAAATTCACCTGTCAAATCTAAATCAGACTCATCATTTCCAGGGAAACTAGGCAAATATAAATTATCGATATACTCAACTATTGCATATCCTTTGGCATTTATGCCTTCTTCATAATATTTCCCTGTACGATACTTAGATCGCTTGATACTAAGGTGATCCCCAGTAGCGGCAATAGCATTCCGCAGTTCCAATACAGAGCCATCCGATTTCAATAATCTTATTATATCTTGATACCCATCCTTAGGACGATTATCCACTCTGTGTGTCCCATGCATTGTATTACAAAAATGATAGCCATCAATAACCCAAACAAGATGTTCTTCTTCGAATTCAACTTTGCTGCTTCCGTCATATAAGCCCTCGGTCTCAATATTATCGCTCCTTAAATAATATGGATCACAGATAAACATATTGGCCCCCGCAAGCACTTGTACGGCGAAACCATTAACGCCTATAATCCATGCGGGCTTATTTGCTGAAAATTGTTTCCAATTACCGCTAACAACATTAAAATATGAAAACGAAGTAAATTTCACCTTATCCGCATAATTAATATTAATGTCAATTGGGACAGTATTTATTGTCCCGTTATATACATTTTTTGAATAAGAAATACTTCCTGTCCTTGGGCTAACTGATATGCTTTCCGCTTCCGTCTTTAGCCCTTCACCAAGGTTTTTAGTGCTTTCATTTATATCAAACAATATATCCAAATAATCTTCTAATTGTCCGAATCCGGCATTAGTCGCACAGATAAAAATCACTAAATATATTATCATCTTTTTCATGTTTTCACCTTTATTTGATTATGGGATCACAACAGTTAACGCATTCTGGTTTCTCTTTTGGGCAGTATTCAATACCTTTTTCATTAATAAACTGTGCGGACGCATCGCAATCCCCTTCCACCGCAATAAGATATTCGTGTACGCAGCAATAATCACCGCATTCCTGAAGTTCAACTTGATTACTCCCCGTATTTTCAAGCTTTTCCCAACAGCTTGGCATAATAAACCGAACCCTTTCCCCACCATTGAATAATGCACCATTCTGGTCCAAAAGAAACGATCTTATAAATATGCTCACTATGTTACATATGGATTCATTATAACTATACTGATCATCCCAATATATTTTTGCTATCCTAAATTCTTTGTATCCCCCACAGTCTCTCGTGCTATACTCAAACTGCATCGGGAAATTGAAATATGAATTTACTTCCGAATCTGCTGCTTCCTGCCAAAGAATTTCCGGACATTCGTCGCAATAAGTAGTGTTCTGTGCGTTGATTTGGATTGTTGATATTATAAATATCATCATTATCAATATTTTCATTATGATTTCCTTACTTTATTTTGATAAATTTTTTAATACAGTATTTATCTGAATTTCTGTCATGGAGAACTAAGTAATATGCCGCGGAGGTTAATTTCATAATGTCGATTGAATTGTCCGAATCCGGAACAATGCTTTGACGTAAAATCTCTATTCCCTTGGTAGTATATATGATAATTTCGTCGTATTTGCTATTCTTGATATTGAGCATATCTTTTGCCGGCGTAGGATAAATAATCGGATCGTCAATGGGTGTATCTTTTTTTAAACTGGAAATTATGGTGGGAGTAGGTGTATAGTCCGTTTGAAATTTTTCCAATGGGAAGAATTTCCTTCCGAATATATCGTACCCCACCGAGTCAGTTGGATCAGGCGGCGATATAATAGTCGCATAAAACGGACTCGTTTGGTTTGATGTGATAGAGTCAAGATATATCGTGCTAATGTTTTTCAAATTGTTATGGCCAAATATAACAACCCTTTTTTCATCTATAAGCGAATCGTTATACACCTCATAATGTATAAAAATATCTTTTGCGGAATCAAGATTGTAGTGTAACATTGAAAAACTGCCTGCTACCAAATCCCCTTGCGGGTATCGGATGTTGGTTAGCCACTCGTTTGATGTATTAATGGAAATAGTACCGGAATGGTTTGTCTGGCTTTGTCCCCAAAATATCTGGACAGGCAAATTTGAGATGCTCGACGAATGTTCTGTTATTATAACATCCTGAGTATTATCGAAATCTAATGTTTCGAAATATATTCCATCCGCTTTTGAGAAAGAACAATTAATCCAAAATACAACCAGTGAAATCAGTAAATATTTCATGCCATTCTCTTATATATTATACATTTATAATTTAGCTTTATCATATAGGATTCAGATAAAAGGCATTATTTCGATGCCTTAGCAAAAGGGGCCCGTTTAACCCTATCTAATCGCTTTCAACCATCAATGCAAAACCAGCACGATTACCCCCTTTTCATCAATGAGGGAAGATACGTTTTGTTTATTTTACAAACAAGATATAATTTTACACATTTTCTTGCAGTATGGGTAAATGTTTGCTTGTATTTTATTCATAATTGGTATTAACCTGTATTCATCATACTTTCACCTATACAACATGGATGAATACAGTTTTAATAATGAATGCATTTTGATATGTATTTTATTAAGGCGTGTGTAATTCGTTCCGGTTTGACGCGGAAACGATGAATAATCACGTCGAAATGTTGTGTGGAACTTGATTTTGAGATTTTTTGGATTTTAGAACGGCGTATTCGCCGGGTTCTTGAGGGATTTTTCTGCTTGAGCAATACTTAATTTAATCAATATTCTTTAGTTTTTTGAATTTTTATATATTTCGCTGAATTTTTCCCCGGAATAATCCTTCTTGCGGGTATTGATGCTGCTTTTTGTGCGTTTTTTCTTACGGTAAGAGTGGTTTTGATTCCCCTGGGTTCCCTCGGTTCGCTCTTTTTCGGTGATATTCTCGCTTTTTCAACTATTTTCACTGATTTTCACTTTTTTTCGGTGATTTTCAACCATTGTACGAGCTATGAGGGCTGTATTGCGCTGAAAAGATTGATTTAGCGGGCTTATGCGTAGCTTCTGGGCCTGGTCATTGCGTTTTTTTGCCTTTTTTCGGTTTCGATTTTTCTATTCTTTTGATTTCTTTTTCGGCTTCGATGAAGTGTTTTTCGGCTTCGGTGGGCTTTTCGAGCTGTTTGGCGCGGTATTTTTCGTATTCCTCGTGGGCTTTTGTCATTGCGGCGCTGTGACTGATCCGGCCGGCGTGGTCGAGCAGCTCCTGGCCGGTCATCGAAAGGAACTGATCCAGCCGCTCGCTCCAATCGCGCATGGTCATTGGCTGACGGTTGCGGGCCTGCAGCTCGGCTACTTCGAGGTATGCGGTTACGATGCGGTTTAATATGTCGAGTTCGTCTTCGCTCAGGTAGTTCTTGGCTATTTCGGTATCGCGCTTAAGTAGCTTATTTCCGGGATAGTTGGTGATTCCCATGTTTGGTTTGTCCGAGTCGGCGCGGCGATAGATCAGCTCTGCTGCGGTGTGGCCGTGGGCCGCCCAGTGCATTTTGTTTTGTACCTGGCGAAAGAATTTCTTCGATGTCTCAGCCTGTGGGTCGTAATCGACGCTGGTGGCGTATATATCGAGAATTTTGCGCCAGAATACTTTTTCGGACGAGCGAATATCGCGAATGCGGGCTAATAATTCTTCGAAATAGCGGCCTCCCTCGGGTTCTTTGAGGCGCTGGTCGTTGAGTGTAAATCCTTTGATTATATATTCTTTCAGCCGTTCGGTGGCCCATATTCGGAATTGCGTACCGCGGATGCTGTTCACGCGGTATCCAACGGAAATAATCGCGTCGAGGTTGTAATACTCCAACTCGCGGCTAACCTCGCGGTCGCCTTCGGTTTGAACTGTTGCATATTTTGCAACGGTTGAGGATTTTTCTAATTCGCCGCTTTCGTATATATTCTTTAAATGCCTGCTGATGCCGGACTTATCGACTCCGAACAGCGCGGACATCTGATTAATCGTCAGCCACAAGGTTTCGTCCCGAAGCCGGACATCGACTTTTACATCGCCGCCCTCGGCGCGGTAAACCAATATTTCGCCTTTTTCCGACATGATTATTTTATTCTCTACGATTTTCTGAATTCATTGCGGCAATATAAACATTTATGATTTTATTTCGGAAAATATATTGAGAATTCCAGCTGACAGAATTATAAAAATTGCGTCATTATGATCTTTTATTGAATTTTTATTCCGAGATAATGCAAAATGAATCTATGAGCAAATTAATGCAGCATAATGAAGGATTTCTTTCATGGATTGGCATATGATTGCATTTTATTTCGGTTGATTTCACGAAGATTCATTGCGGGGCAATCACATTATAAAACGCAAAATTGAATTAATGGAAATGTACGGCATAAAATGACAAAGGCCTTAAAATATGATAAATATCAATCCACTTAAACTACGGCAGTGCAATTTATCAATCCCCGGGAAAAACGAGCCTCATAAACCGCGCCTGAGGCGACTTAACGGGCAATCGATACATAATGATACCCCTCGTAATCCGCCGCCGGTTTGCCGTCGATTCCCCGCCCCAAAAAGATATAATAAAATCCAGCTATTTTCTTTGAGGAATGGAAAAACGGAATTTGAAATGAAGTTTTTCCATCCTCTTATTCTTAATAATATCTTATAGATATTCTTAAGAATTCTTACACAAAATTTCATCTTGCTAAGTGCATGATATTATTAGGGTAGTAAATTCGGGTTCAACAATTAGGTACGTAATCTCAACAATTAGGTACGTAAATGGCCCCTTTTTTCAACAATTAGGTACGTAATCCCAACAATTAGGTACGTAGTTTTGAGCGGCTTTCAAAAAATCGCTTCCGAATTCCCCGGCAGCCTTGTATTTATGCGGCGTGTGGGGATATTTGCCGAAAGCGCAGATTTATTTGACTGATAGATAAAAATCAGCATGAAATCAAATAAATAATTAAAAAATAAATAACTTGCGCTCAATCTGCTGAATTGCTGTTCAACAATTAGGTACGTAATTCACTTTTTTCGAAACTACGGATTTCAACAATTAGGTACGTAGTTTTTTACCAGTCTTTGGAAATAAGGAATTTGAACATTCTTTCGCCGGATTTTTTCTCGCTTTCTTCGAAAGCAAGGAGCAGTCCTAATTTTTGGGCGGTTTCGACTGATTTAAGGAAGTATTTTTCCAGAGTCTGCGGGCGTTCGGGCTTGCCGCTCTGGGGGTTCATATAATTATCTGCGATTTTCCAGAATAGCTTGTTTGCGCCGATTATATATATGAGATTGCCTTCTTCGTCTTTGTCCAGCCGCAGACGGTTTGAATATGCCCGGCTTAATTCGAGTATGAATTTTTGGGTTACCGCCGATACGCTGGTCGATCCGTAGGCTTCGATAACGTATTGCGGCAACGGCAGCTGGATATACATTTTGTCTATCTGGTCGGCGAATACCGGGTGGAGCTGGACTGTCTGCTCTTTTTTGATTTCGGTGACCTCGCCGTTTTCGGTGCGTGTTTTTTTAACGTCATATAAGCGGATGAGGCTGTCGAAAGTTTCGATTTCGTAATGGTCTTCTTTGCCATTGCCATGCTCGACGTGTATGTTGTATCGCAGCAAAGCTTTTTTGTCAACATCGTCGGCCAGTCCGATGAGAATATTCCTGACGTCTTCCATGTTTTTCCCGGATACGGATCCGCCGCCGACGTATTCGCGGGTCAGTTCGTAAACAGTGAAGGCCAGTATCGGATATTTGCGTTCGATGGTGCCACCGCCGCGGTGCACCATTTTATATGTGTTTGGCTGGATGGCTGCAACATTCCCCATGAAATAATCGGGGGCCTCTTTGTTGGTTGTCTGGCTTTTGTCTGCGAGCAATTTTGCCATACACAGCAGCAGTTTATATTCGCCTTTGGTCAGCTTAATGCCTTCGCCCTTGCGGTTAAGTATTTTGATCTCGGCGCCGGATTGCGAGACTTTCTCGCGTGTGGTTTCCATCAGAGTATCGAAAAGCGATGGCTGCGACGGAACGGGTTCGTTGCTTTTAAGTATATTATCCACCAGATGCTTGCCGGCTTTGTATTTGCGCTTTTCTCTTATCTCGGGCGCATCTTTGCCGACTGCGTCGAAAGATTTGCCTTTGCTTAGTCCGGGCAGATCCGCCTTGTTTTTGTTCGGTTTTTTTGCCATATATTAATATAAAAAAATATTAATTAAGTCCGTAAAAAACTAACGCCGTTTTCTAAAAGTTCTCTCTTGAATTGAGTGTAAATATTTTTATCAACTCGGAATTCTTTAGGATTTGGCGTTACCGCATAGATATGCTTGAATTTGTCCAGGCGCGGAGCCGGCGAATCAGGAATAAAGCTGCTTTGATCGCTCAGATATTTATCCCATCGGACGACCGGGCTGTTTACCGCATCCGTATATTTATCAATTATTTCCACATATGCATTTATATTAAAATTCTGCTCTTTCATAAAATCAAGGATTGCAGCGCGCCAGCTCATAAATCGAATAGCGGCGCGGGTGGCTTCGTCGCGGACGTTATTCATTAATATCCGGAAGCTGTATTGGCTTTGGTTTTCGTATTCGTGGCGGGTGTCGATGTCGATAGTGGCATATCCGTTTTCGTCCGGACGTAATCGCGAAAAAAATAATTCCGAATTTGCGATTGTGCGGGAAATGCGGAGCCGCTCGTCCGGATCTGATATTTCGTTGAGCACCGAATTGATAATCACTTCGGATTCCTCAAGTGTTCGCCAGACTATGACGTATCCCAGGATATTGGAATAGTGCATTTTGACTTCGAACATCAGCCCCTGCAGGTTGATTACCGCATCTGTGATCACAAGGCTGAGCTCGGTGAATTTACGGAAGAGTTTAACTTCCTGGGCTTTCTTGAAGCTTTCCCTTAATGTCTCTGCGTCGTCGGCGCTTAGCAAGGCCTCCTTGCCGAAGGATTTGAGGGCTTTGTCTTCGAAATAAAGGCCGATGCGCTTGTTTGCCGATCCGCCGCTGAGTATTTTATCTATATTTTCAGATTTCATATATGTTTATGCGTCTTCGGGTGATACAATTATAGGATTTGCTGATTTATATGCGGCCATGATCAGTGAATACGGCGCCTGAAGCTCCGCGGCGATGAAGCGAAGATTCGGCAGCCTCGATATTCCTGCGCCGAGCCTGAACTCCGCGGCTATTGCGCTAAGCATGGCTTCCGCGGATTCCTGTTCGGAAAGTCCGGCGGATTCGATTTCGGTCAGCTGGCCATACGGCGCGCCCTTGCGAATGGCCGCGGCTATCGATTCGGAATATTGATATAAGCGCGCCGCACGGAATACTTCCGCGTCCAAATCTCCTATTCCGGTCGCATTGCGTAAGTGTTCTATATCCTCGATTCTGATTTTTGATGTATATTCTACATAATCGACAAATGCCGCCTGCGATTCGGGGGCGTCGGGATTTACCGCCGAAGTGTAAACTTTCGTCCAGTCATTGCTTTTTTGATATAAAGATTCGATTTTCCGGCGGTATTCCATGTATTTATTTTGGCTATTATTGTGCTTCATATTTTACTTCTGTAATGTAATATTTATGGAAGTAGAGGTGTAATATTTACATTTTATACATAATAAAAAAGTAATATTATCCTCCCAAAAAATCACTTCTCCGGGATGGGTTTGATTTCGCCGCGTTCGTCTTCGTATTTGCGGACGGCATCTTCGAATGCCATATTTGCGACATCTTTAATCCGGAGACGCTCCCAATATGCGATTGCCTTCATCTTGTCGAGCAATTCTTCATTGATGATAAATGTCGCGCGGGTTTCCTTTTCGGGAGGCTGGTTATCCGCCGATTTGTTTTCAGTGGTTGGCTGCGGCCCGGACTTTTCCTTTTTTTTGTTGCCTGGCTTGCTTCCCAGCAGCGAATCGAGTCCGCCTTTGAAATCTTTCTTGCTCATAGTCAATTCCATATATTATTCGTATTACTAATATTATTTATGTTGTTGTTGTTATTTGAATTATCCATACAGTAAATATTATCAATATTATCGATATTATCCGGTAATCAATGTTTACTTCGCTTGAGTATTTCGCGTGCGAGTGATAGATAATCCTCGGCGCCGTAGCTTTTGGGCTGGTAGCGGAATATATCGAGGCCCTGAGTGGGCGCCTCGGCCAATGCGATGTTATCGCGAATCATAGTTTTGAATACGATATTTTCGAAGTGCTCGCGGATTGTGGCCACCACGTCCCGATTAAGGATTTTGCGTTTGTCGTATTGAGTTACGAATACTCCGCCTATGGTAAGATTTTTATTTAGCCGCCTGCGAATTTTTTCGATTACTTCCATTAATTTGGTCAATCCCTGAAGCGCCAGGTATTGCGACTGCAACGGGATAAATACCTCGTCGGCTGCCGTCAGTGCGTTAATTGTCAGCAATCCGAGCGAGGGCGGGCTGTCGATCAGAATATAATCATATTCCGCGCGAAGCGGTTCGAGCAATTCTCCGAGTATGTATTCCCGGCCAGCTTCGCCGGAAAGCTCGACCTCGGCTCCGGAGAGGTCGAGGGTGGATGGCACCACGAAAAGATTTTCGTCGGCTTCGATCGGGTGCGGTGGGCGCTCGCCTTTGATTGCTTCGTAGATGTTGGTTTCGGGCGTGATTATGCCCAGGCTCTGGCTAAGATTTGCCTGCGGATCGAAATCGATAAGCAAGGCTTTTCGTCCGAGCCGGGCAAGTGCGGCGCCGATGTTTATTACCGAGGTTGTTTTGCCTACCCCGCCTTTGTGATTGCTTATGCAGATTATCTTACCCATGTTATCGCTGTTACCGATATTATTTATATTATTAATGTTACTTGCATTACTAAGATTACTAAAATGTCGGTTCCTCATCGGATTCGTTTTCGATTACTCCTTTTTTGCCATTATATAGCAGCAGCTCGCTAAGGCCCGAAGCGGTTTCGCGGCTTTTGAGAATCTGCACGAATAACCGATCCGGCAGCCGCAGGGATTTCGAATTCATATCGCTTTCCTCGGATTTCGTAAGGTCTTTATCGACGCAATTTTTGTTTGTGTTCCAAATGCCGATGAGGGTATCGAGTATGCGCTCGATGTCTCCGGCCTCGCCGATCTTTGTCGGGTGCATACGGAACGGTGTGGTTACCTCGCGATTGAACTGCACGGCCAGGATGAGGGGCAGACGGAGATCTTTTGCGGCTTTGTTCAGATCCTGGCAAATAACCTTTAATTCTTCCTGGCGGGAATAATTTTTGTAGCCCTCTTTCGGAAGATTCAGAAGCTGGAAATAATCAATAAAAAATCCGCCGACCTTGCCGCTTTCCGCCAGCCGCCGGAGCGCGAGTATAAGCTCCGGCGCCGTATAATCGACGGCCTTTAAGCGGAGTCTGCCGGGCGCGATGAGACGATCGAAAAATTCATCTTTGCGGCGAAGGAAATATTTTGCGCTATCCTTATATATATATTGCGTCGATCCGGTTTTGAAATATGATTTGATTGTCCGGTGATTGCTGCCTGCGTTAAGCTCTTCGTTTAGAAATGTATTCAAAAATCGGATTAATATGGATTCCTCGCTCATCTCGTATGTGAAAAAGTAGAATTCCTTATCGGGATATCTATCCGCGGCGTTCAAAGCGAGATTTATCAAAAAATCGGTCTTGCCATGGCCAGTGGCGCCGGCAATTCCGGTAAGCGCGCCCGAAGGAAGCAATAATTCCTGACCCCGAAGCCGATAACCGGAATATAATCCTTCTTCCGATTGCGCAAAGTATGCCCGGACGTCCGCTTCCGTCGGGATATGCTTCAGTTTGTCGAATTCCGTAGCGCGGGCGCTGATTTTGATGCGCCGGGTTTCGGTTTCCAATATCTCTAGCGCGGAGGCCGTATCGCCTGCGTTCCGTCGGGATTCGGCCTTTGCGAGCAATTCCCTGAGCTCGGCCGAATGGCGCTCTTTTTCGCGGGATGCGGCAATTTTGTCAATTGTTTCGGCGATGCTTTCCTTAGTGATCCCCAGGCGGGCGATCAGAGGATCGGCTGTCAGCAAATGCCGGAATATGTCATTATGTGTCGGTTCCGGAATTGCTACCGCCGCCGATACGATTTCGGCGAGAAAGTCATCGATGCGGCGGGCGGACATTGCGCCTTCGATCTGCTCGAGCTGCCGATATTTAGCAATAATATGTTTTAATATATATTCATAATAGGGAACGGCATTTCGGATTGCACCGGCAAATGCTTCGGCTCCGCGCTCTTTGATCAGGCTGTCGGGGTCGGTTTTCTCCGGGCTGATGTCGGGCAGGTTTACCACGTAAACCCGGCTTACCGAGTAACTCAATATTACTTGTATTACTCGGTAAACATCGCTGTAGGTCTGACTTTCTTTGCCGGGCTCTCTGTCCGGGCATATGGTAAAGCTTTTGGCTCCGCGCCTGATTGCGTCGCTGATCTGCGCGGGGTGGACGCTTTTGCCGCCGGATGCGACCACGTTGGGGATGCCTTTTGCCGAGGCATGGAGCGCGTCCAGTTCGCCCTCGACGATGACTATGTCCTTATCGCCGCTGATTCCGGCAAGATTGAAAAATCCGCCGCTCTTGTCCATTCCCGTGGTGTTCATATATTTTGGCGAAATATCCGGATTGATAGTCCTGAATTTGAACCCCTTTATCTGGCCGCCGCTTCGATACGGAATAGACAGGATATGCGTATTGCCAATGGATTTATTGAGCATGGCCAGAGCTTCGGCCACGACTTCGGGGGCGAATACGCCCTTTTCGATCTTTTTATCCAGATATGAATTAATCCTGCTCTGCGGGGGACAATACCCCAGCTCCATCGTGCGGATGTCTTCGTCGGAATATCCGCGTCCGCTTAGGTATTCGAGTACTTTTCGGCGATCGTCGCCGCCTTCGGGTTTTTCGCAGAGAAGATATTTGAAATATTCGTTCAGGTCTTCGAGCACTTCGGCGCGGTTGCGGTATCGGGCGTATGCTTCGGCGTCGAATGCGCGGTCGCCGGGGAGATCGAGTCCGGCGATATCCGCAAGCTGCCTGGCCGCCTCTATGAATTCCACGCCGTCGCGCATGATAACGTAATCGATCAGCGATAAATTATCTCCGCCCTGCTCGAGAATCCGTCCGGGGTGGTTGGTGGTGACTACGGTTTTGTCGCGCCTGCTTTTATGTGGCTGGCCGGATAAATAAGTCTGACTGCGCCATCCTCCGCTAAAGCGTTCGAAATTATGCTCGGGGAAAGCCGCGTCGATCCGCTCGAACAAAGCGGGATAGAGGTCGTATGTTATCCATGCCGTAATATCTTTCATTATCTCTGAGCTTAATTTGTTGATGAAAAAGATTATCAGGTCATTAATTATTATCGAATAATATTATATTACCAAATAATCAAATATTACTTAGTAATATTATATTACTCGTATTATCTAATAAACCGTATCCAGCAAAGCCTCGCCGCTGTTTGCAAGCCGCATTTCCTCGCGGATTGTGGCCGTATAAATCTGTGTTGTTGCCGGATTAGTATGCCTTAGCGTATATTGCGCGGTCTCGAGGCTGCCGCCTGCGCGCAGAATATTCACCGCCGTGGTATGCCTGAGGCTGTGCGCGCTGAATGAGCGGTCGTCCAGTCCGATAGCCCTTAGTCCTTCTTTTGCAATATGGCTTATGCTCCGCGTCGTGAGGCGTCGGTCCCGGCTATTGTTGCTTTCGGATACGAACAATGGGGCATCATTCGGCGGATTGCCCCGCTCCGAGATATACTCCCGGATTGGATTATAAGCCTTTTCGGTCAGTATCACGAAATTATCTTTTTCGTCGCGGCCTTTGCCGTGCACCATCAGCACCCGGCTGTAGCCTTTGTGGGCGATATCGCCGACGTTTGCGCGGACGATCTCGATAGTCCTCAGGCCCGTGCGAAGCAATAGATTAATAATTGCGAAATTCCGCAAAGGTTTGTCGGCGAAGTAATCGATCAGCTCGCGGGCCTGGTCGGGGCTGAGCGGCTGCTTACGAAATTGCTGACGCCGGCGGGGAGATTTAATGCCCTTTGCAACGTTCGGATAATAGCGATTGGCCTCCGTCCATTCATAGAATTTACGAACGGCGGTAATATAAGAAGCGACGGTAAGGGTGCTTTTGCCGGAGTCGAGCAAATCGGCCTTGTATGCGAGCACATGGGGACGGGAAATTTCTGAAATATCGAGGCTATTGCGGCGCACCCACTCGAAAAACAGCTTAAGGGTGCGGCGGTAGAGCGCGCGCGAAGCCGGGCCGACGTCCTGGGCGGCGATAAATCGCTCGAGCAGAGCATCGGTCGCAGGCGCCTGCAAAGGCGGATTGCTGCTGATGTTAATAAGATGCATGTCCCCCCGCTAAAACACAATAAACACCGTAAACAAAGTAATAAAATATTACTCAATAACCAAATATTACTTGTGTTACTT
Source organism: uncultured Hyphomicrobiales bacterium (assembly GCA_964513465.1). Classification (GTDB taxonomy): domain Bacteria; phylum Bacteroidota; class Ignavibacteria; order Kapaibacteriales; family UBA2268; genus CAZEMR01. The sequence goes on along the minus strand of CAZEMR010000077.1, from coordinate 84 downwards.
GGTAAAGGCACGTATAATTATTTTCCTATTCCCTTACCACCTTCCAGATGTATTCCCGGCCCGCGATTTCTATTACAAATATAT
>CAZEMR010000076.1:0-13885 GCA_964513465.1 uncultured Hyphomicrobiales bacterium | reverse complement strand
GAAGCAATCTCTCTTTTCTGATTTTGGATATTAGATAGAAATGCTAATTCCGTATCCAAAATTTAATAGCTAATAGCTAATATCCAAAGTCCGCCGCCCGGCCTTAATACATTTGCCCCTGTTTCGTCCTGTTATCTTTATGGCAAATAATTCGGAAATATGAAAGACTACAGAAAATATCTCGAACCGGAGACTATCGCAAAGCTCGCCAATATCGAACTTAAGGCGCGGCTCGTGGTCGAAGGCTTTATCACCGGACTGCACCGCTCGCCCTATCACGGCTTCAGCGTCGAGTTCGCAGAGCACCGCCAGTACCGCCCCGGCGATGTGATCAAAAATATCGACTGGAAGGTTTACGGCCGCACGAATAAATATTACGTCAAGCAATTCGAAGAGGAGACCAATCTGCGGTCGGTGATTGCGGTGGATTCGAGCGCTTCGATGGGGTTTGCGTCGAAGGGGCATATCAGCAAATTCGAATATGGCTCCTATCTCGCGGCTGCGCTGGCCTATCTGATGATCAAGCAGCGCGACGCGGTGGGCATGGCGCTGTATGATACCAAAATCAAAAATTATCTGCCGCCCAAATCGCGCCAGTCATATATCAGCGAATTGCTCAAAATGCTTCATCAAAACGAAACGGCCAACGAGACCGGCACTGCCGCGGCGCTCGATATGCTCGCCGAACGCGTTGCCCGGCGCGGACTTGTCGTAGTAATAAGCGATTTCTTCGACGATCCGGCTTCGGTTATGAACGCGCTCAAGCATTTCAGGCATAAAAAGCACGAGGTGCTCGCATTCCAGATACTCGATCCGCGGGAGATTGATTTCAAATTCGGGCCGGCAGCGACTTTCCGCGACGTCGAAACCGGCGAGGAGCTTATTACCCAGCCATATCAGATACAGCGTTCCTACGCCCGCACAGTAGAGGAATTTATCGATTATTTCCGCAAGGAATGCCGCACACACCAGATAGATTACCACCTCGTCGACACATCGACTCCGTTCGACAAAGCGCTCAAGGACTATCTGACCCGCCGCATGCAGATGTGATTTTGATCAAATATCTATATTAAAATAATTTGCAAATATTATTTGGATCCAATCATCAGGCTTGTGCTGAATTCTGTATTGACCCGTTTGACCTCGGTAAACCATGCCTCGCGCATCATAATCCACAAGTCCGTCTCGGTATAAGCCTCGCCGCCCTCGGTATTTACAAGCATATTCAGCGAAAGAATCGCCGCGCTTGTTGGATGGATGCGATCATCGTCGATCAGCTCTTCCTCGATAATCACGCGGCCGCCGCGTCTGAGGCAATCAAACGCCTTTTTGAGCAGCTTGATATTTTCCCAGATCGAAAATAAATGAATAATCGACGAAATAAACACGATATCGTAGCCCTTGCCGTAGTCATCCTCGAGAAAGAAGCCCGGAATAGTATCGATCTTATCCGAAAAACCCTCGCGATCGAGATGCTTGCGGCACTGATCGATCACCTTGGGCAAATCGAAGACTGTCGCTTTTATGTCGGGTTTGGCCTTGACGAATTCCATCGCATAAAGTCCCGACGCACCGCCAAGATCAAGCACACGAGTAACTCCATGAAGATTAATACGGTTGACAATATCGGGCGCTTTTAGCACCGCCTGGCGGTGGATCGACTCCACATATGATTCCACCCATTCGTCGCTCTTGTCATTGATATCGGTAAAGCTCGCGGCTGTTCCGATTCGCAGGCACTCGGTCAGAGTGCCCCAGGTATCCCACAAATGCGCCACATGCATGAGATCGCCGAGATATTCGGGCTGCGACTTTACGAGAAATCGATTGGTACCCTCGGTGTTCGTATAAACATCGCCGCCTTTCTGAAGCAGCCTCATCGAGCAAAGAGCGCTAAGCAAGCGGTCGGTGGCCCTTTCATCGGTTCCGAGCTGGTAAGCAAGCTCTTTGGCGGTTTTCGGGCCGTCGTTCAGCACCGAAAAAATGTCCAGTTCGCAGGCGGTCAAAAGGATTTTACTTTTTTGATAAGCGGAAGCAATCTCCAGTATAGTTGTCACTGAATCGTCGCTTACCAGTGGATTTAACTTTTTCTTCATCGCGGCTCCAATATATATATATTTGATTCTTTCCGGGTAAGATATAATCCGACATGGGCTTAATCGATCTCTGCGAGCGAAAGAGCCGGGCCGGGGAATAATATTTTTGTGAAATTTACGAAAGATTTTTCCTAAATTCAAATTAATAAAGCCATAAAGAAAAAATGTAAATATTCTGTGTTTCAGGCTGGTTAATTACATGTAATAAACACCTTTTATATTTTTCTCTGCATTTTCATTACATTCCGAAAACTCGTAACTTTGTAATAATATTTAATTAACAGGTAAATATATGCTCGATACAATTCTGATAGCGGCAGTAGCGGCTATTGCCATCGCTCAGATAGCAATGCTGCTCGCAATCCGCAGCCAGACCTCTCAGCTCGCTTCGGGAGAATTCGCCGACCGGATGAAGTCCTTCGAATCCGCGATACAGCGACTCGAAAGCCAGCTCCGGGATGAATTTGCACGCAACCGCGAGGAATTATCCAAAAATTCTCGCGATACCCGCGAGGAGCTTTCCAAATCGCTCGGCGAATCGCTCGAACGATTCGGACGCCAGATGAGCGCAAGCATCCATGACGTCACCGAGCTGCAAAAAACACATCTGGAGACATTTTCGAAGCAGCTCGACTCGCTTTCGAAAAATATCAACGTAACGCTCTCCGCGCTCACCGAATCCACCGGCCAGCGTATGGAGAAAATGCGCGGCCAGATTGCCGCCGACGCAAAAACCCAGCGCGAGGAATCCGCAGGCTCGCTCAAATCATTCGAAGAGCAGCTTGCGCGATCTATCCGCGAATTCAATGAATTACAGAAACAGAAATTCGACACGCTCGAAAACCGCCAGAACGAATTGCTGCGCTCGACCGACCAGCGACTCGAAAAAATGCGCGAGACCATGGAGCAGCAGATCAAATCAATGCAGCAAGACAACAGCGCCAAACTCGAAAAAATGCGCGAAACAGTCGACGAAAAGCTCCACAAAACGCTCGAGCAGCGACTCGGCGAATCCTTCAAGCAGGTCAGCGAACGCCTCGAACTCGTACACAAGGGCCTCGGCGAAATGCAGAACCTCGCCAGCGGCGTGGGCGACCTGAAGCGGGTGCTGTCCAACGTCAAGAACCGCGGCGTGCTCGGCGAGTACCAGCTCGAGAACATCCTCGAATCCGTGCTCGCGCCCGATCAATTCGGCAAAAACGTAAAGCCCGATCCCAACAGCAACTGCATTGTCGAATTCGCGCTGCGGCTGCCCGGCCGCAACGGCTCGGACGAACCCGTACTGCTGCCGATCGATTCGAAATTCCCGACCGAGGACTACCAGAACCTGCTCGACGCCTACGACAAAGCCGACAAGGACGAAGTTGAAAAATATAAAAAGATGCTGGCCGGGCGCATCAAATTATCGGCAAAGGACATCAGCGATAAATATATAGACCCGCCGAACACTACCGATTTCGCGATCATGTTCCTGCCGTTCGAGGGCCTGTACGCCGAGGTAATTCGAGATCCGGGCCTCTTTGAACTTATCCAGCGCGAGTATAAAGTAATAATCACCGGCCCGACCACGCTCTCGGCCATCCTGAACAGCCTTCAGATGGGCTTTCGCACGCTGGCCATCGAGAAACGCTCCAGCGAGGTCTGGGACATACTCGCAGCCGTCAAGAAAGAATTCGACAAATTCGGCGACGTATTGCAGAAAACCCAGAAGCAGCTCAATACCGCCACCAACAGCCTCGATACGCTGGTTGGCACCCGCACCCGACAGATTCAGAACAAGCTGCGCAAAGTGCAGTCGCTCCCGGAATCGGACTTCGATCAGCTTATCGGCGATGGCAGCGACGACGACGAAGAAGAATTATTTATATAAATATTTAAGTAAGGAAAAATGAAAGTATCGCAAGCAGAATTCATAAAAGGGGCAGCCAACGAAGAGCAGTTCCCCGATCTCGATATGCCCGAGCTGGCATTCGCCGGACGATCCAACGTAGGCAAATCGACCCTGATCAATAGTCTGGTAATGCGCAAAAATCTGGCGCATACAAGCTCGACTCCCGGCAAAACCCGCCAGATCAATTTCTACTCGGTCGAGGGCCGCTGGAGCTTCGCCGATCTGCCCGGCTTCGGATACGCCGCCATCGGCAAAGAGCACCGCGAAAAATGGGCCAATCTCAACTTCGCATATCTCGAGACTCGTAAAAATCTCTCGCTCGTCTGCGCGCTGATCGATTCGCGGCACGACCCGATGCCAACCGATCTCAGCTTTATCGAATGGCTAGAGCTAAACAAAAAACCATATATAATTTTATTAACAAAATGCGACAAAATCTCCACCAAAATGGTCAGCCAGCGCAAAGAGCAGCTCGACGGCCTCGTCAAATTCTGCAGCCAATGCCGCGAGGTGCTGCCCTATTCATCGGTCTCAGGCCTTGGCCGCAAAGAGCTGATGGGCATTATCAATAATTTATCCGAAAAATAATTTTTTCCAAGCAACGTGATTTTCATTTTATATATACGAGTTGAAAAATGGACAACGATCTGAAAAATAAAATATCCGACTCGATCGCCGAAAGCATCACAATCAAAACCCGCGTACTCGAGGAGTGCATCGACCAGATCGGCGACGCCGCTATGACACTTTCCGGCGCTTTGGGCCACGGCAAAAAGGTGCTGCTATGCGGCAATGGCGGATCGGCCGCCGACGCCCAGCATATAGCAGCCGAGCTGGTGGTACGATTCCGCAGCTCGGTCGAACGCCCCGCGCTGCCGGCAATCGCGCTGACGGTCGATCCATCAATCATGACAGCCGGCGGCAACGACTACGGCTTCGACGAGGTTTTCGCCCGCGCAACAGAGGCTTACGGCGCACCAGGCGATGTGCTTATCGGCATATCCACCAGCGGCAATTCGCGCAACGTAATCCGCGCCATCGAAACCGCGAAGTCGAAGGGAATGAAGACCATCGCGCTGATCGGCGGCGAGGGCGGCAAAATGGCTGGAATATGCGATTGCGAAATTATCGTACCGGGCAGCGTCACCGCGCGCATCCAGGAGTCGCATATTATGATCGCCCACATCCTTTGCGAATTGATCGAGGAAATGCTTTTCCCGGATAAATTTTAAAAATTTTTTTCGTGCAATAATATTTTTGTTTTGCCGTATTATGCAAATGTCTTATATTTGTATTCGTTCTTTTTGACGCCATCTTAGCTCAGTTGGTAGAGCAGCTGATTTGTAATCAGCAGGTCGTTGGTTCGAGTCCGACAGATGGCTCTCAAAGCCGCTTTATAATCATGAAGCGGCTTTTTTTATTGAACAAATATATTCCCGGCCTTCCGAAAATCATATTACCACTGAAACGTATCAATATATATTGCCTCCCATATATTAATCTCAAATTAATTTTAAAAATATCCTGGCGCTCGGACTGCATTTTAATTAAGGCCAGGGCTGGCTATGCCCGATTTTCAAAATCGCCGGAAATTACGTAAATTTGTATTCTCAATGGGTTACGCTCTTTCAAAAGAGCAATCCCGCTAATAATTCGTATTTATCCGCATATTTCATGCATTTATTTGCCGGAAATCAACCGGACTGACCGGCTTTCCGCGCAGCAAGCGAATTTATTTACATAATTACGAAATCTTATTTGTGATTGCGGCGAAACTAATTCGCCGACTCGTCATGTTTTATTATTTATGGTGCTACGATGAGTATTTACAATAGAGTTCAGCAGAAAATTGCCAAAAAGATCAATCCCGATGCGGACATAATAAAATGGAAGGACTGGAAATGGCAATTGAAGCATTCCGTCACCGATCTCGATACGGTCGAGCGGCTGCTCGATATAAAGATAAATCCAGACGATAGGTCGCGGCTCGACGAAACGCTCGGCAAGTTCCCGCTATCGGTTACTCCGTATTATCTTTCGCTGATCAATCCCGAAAATTTCGAGAACGACCCGGTATTCAAGCAGTCCGTCCCTTCGCCCGAAGAGCTGATTATTTCGAATATGGACATGGCCGACCCACTGGCCGAGGATACCGACAGCCCGGCCCCGACGATCACGCATCGATATCCAGACCGCGTGCTGTTTCATATCAGCAATGTCTGCTCTATGTATTGCCGCCACTGCACTCGCAAGCGCAAGGTCGGCGACGTTGATTTCGTCCCGCGCAAAGAGGTCATAAAGCTCGGGCTGGACTACATCCGCCGCACGCCGGAGATTCGCGACGTATTGCTCAGCGGCGGCGACCCGTTTATGCTGTCGACCGACTACCTCGACTGGATTATCGGCGAGGTGCGCAAGATCGAGCATGTGGAAGTCATCCGCATCGGCACCCGAATGCCGGTGGTGCTGCCATACCGCATTACCGACGATTTGGTAAATATGCTGAAAAAGCATCAGCCGCTCTGGATCAATACGCATTTCAATCACCCGCGCGAGATAACTTCCTCGGCGAAGGAAGCTATCGCAAAGCTGGCCGACGGCGGATTCCCGCTTGGCAACCAGACTGTGCTGCTCGCCGGAGTCAACGACTGCCCGCGGATTATGAAAACGCTCGTCCAGCGCCTGGTCCAAAACCGCGTGCGGCCGTATTATATGTACCAATGCGACCTCTCGGAGGGCCTTTCGCATTTTCGCACGCCAGTTGGCAAGGGCATCGAGATAATCGAAAGCCTGATCGGCCATACCTCCGGATTCGCCGTGCCAACCTATGTGATCGACGCGCCCGGCGGCGGCGGCAAGATACCCGTTATGCCGAACTATCTGATCTCGTGGTCGACCAATAAAGTAATCCTTCGCAATTACGAAGGCGTTATCACAAGCTATCAGGAGCCGGAGAGCTACGAGCAATTCTTCTGCGACCGCAACTGCGAACGCTGCACCGTCAAGCTCGATCTCGAGGAAGCAGAAAAAACCCCGGACTACGAGGAATATACCACTACCGGCATTGCCGATCTCTTGTCCGACGGCGAGAATATCTCGCTGGTGCCCGCAAACAACGAACGGCTCGAGCGTCGCGAAGGCGGCCAGCAGGAATAATTCCGAAATATTTTGATTTAAATAATAAATATTATATACTATTGGGAAAATTTGTCCTTTCGGGCCGATTTTCCCGTATTTTAAAAATTTGTTAAGCTTAAAAGCGGAGGTACCCACAGAGCAATATGCACTGGATTGATTTTGCAATCTTTCTGATTTATATGGCTTTAGTGTTTGCTGTGGGGGTATATTTCTACCGCAGGAACAAGGACAGAGAGGACTACTACGTAGGCGGGCGCTCGATCAAACCCGGGCATGTCGGGCTGTCGGTAGTAGCTACCGATGTCGGCGGCGGATTCTCTATCGGCCTCGGCGGACTCGGATTCGTGATGGGGCTTTCGGGCAGCTGGCTGCTATTCTCGGGGCTTGTCGGCGCATGGCTCACCGCAGTGCTGATTATCCCGCGGATCAAAAGCATCGACGCAAAGCACGGGATGCTCACATATCCCGATTTTCTCAGGTATAAATACGGCAATGGCGTAGCGCTGGTGGCCGCGATTATCTCGGGCATCGGCTATATGGGATTCACCGGCGGACAGGTGCTCGCAGGCGCCAAGCTCGCCTCGGCCACCCTGTTCTCGGACGTCCCAATCGACGTAGACCCGATGACTTTTTCGCTGGTAATAATCGCAGGCATTATACTTATATATACCGTGCTGGGCGGCCTCAAGGCGGTGATTTATACCGATACTATACAGTGGATCATTCTGCTCTCGGGACTGATTTTCATCGCAGTGCCATTCTCGATATACGAGATCGGCGGATTCGATTCGCTGATGAAAGCATTGCCTGCGGAATATTTTTCGCTGACTAACCTTACATGGACGCAGTTCATCAACTGGATGGTCACCATCATCCCCATCTGGCTGATCGCAATGACTCTCTACCAGCGAATGTTTGCATGCAAGGACGCCAAAGACGCCAAAAAAGCATGGTATATCGCCGGAATATTCGAATGGCCGATAATGGCATTCGTAGGCGTATTTCTCGGGATGGTCGGCCGGGTGTTTTTCCCGATGGCCGAACCCGAGATGGGTTTGCCGCTGCTACTGAAGGACATTTTGCCCATCGGAATCAAGGGCATCATAGTGGCAGCGTATTTCTCGGCCATTATGTCCACCGCCGATAGCTGCCTGATCGCCTCGAGCGGCAATATAGTCAACGACCTGATCGAACGCTATTTCATCAAAAATACATCGCAGAAGAAGCTGGTCAGGATATCGCAGATCGTAACCCTTGTGATAGGAATCGTAACTATATATATAGCAAGCTCTTTCGAATCGGTACTGGATATAATTCTATACGCATATTCATTCATGGTGGCGGGGCTGTTCATCCCCACACTCGGCGCATATTTCCTGCGCCGGCAGTATGCTCCGGCAGCTTTGGCCAGCATGTTCGCTGGCGGCGGGCTTACACTTGTGCTCATATTTGCCAAAATAAAAATGCCCGGCGGACTCGACCCAAGCTTCTGGGGAATAATGATTTCGATAGTAGTATTCTTCGGCGCCAGAATGATATTTATGCCGAAAATTCAAAATAATTAACTGAAAATCACATAAATAAGGAGTCAAAACATATGTACGACGAAATTATCAGAATCGGCGATTCAAAGATACACATAGGCGAGGCCAACGACCGCGTTTATCTGATGAAACTCGGGCCGATCGAATATCCCGAAATAATCAGCACAATCGAAAAAATGGCCAGAGAAAAAAATCTTGGCAAAATTTTCGCAAAAGTCGGCGAGTGGGCATCCCGCGAATTCCTCGAAAACGGCTACGAAGAAGAAGCCAATATTCCCGACTTTTTCAAAGGCACGGTACCGGCGGTGTTTTTCGCAAAATATCTGAAGCCCGAACGCCGCGAAATACCCCCCAACGAAAAAAAGGTAATGGATAATATCCTGAAAATATGCTCGACCAAAACCAAAGCGCATCCGCTGCCGGTGCCCGAGGAATACGACATCCGCCCGCTCGAGCCAAAGAATACTCCCGCGATGGCCGAATTATTTAAAAACGTATTCCCCACATATCCCTTCCCAATCCACGAGCCGGACTACCTGGTCGAGGCAATGGACAGCGATGTAGCATTCTACGGCGTATTCTCTAACGGAGTGCTGCTTGCGGCAAGCTCGGCAGAGATGGATCCCGACTCCAAAAACGCAGAAATGACCGACTTCGCCACCCTGCCCGAGGCACGGGGCCGCAAGCTGGCCGGATATCTGCTGCAGCGCATGGAGGAAGACACCCGCGAAAATTATAATATTATCACAGCTTATACTATTGCACGCGCGCTCTCGGCCGGGATGAACATCACTTTCGCCAACGCGGGATATACATACACCGGCACATTAAAAAATAATACAAATATTTCCGGAAAAATCGAAAGCATGAATGTCTGGTTTAAAAACCTGATTGTGGAATTATGAAAAAAATGTTATTTTACCATTTAGCCGTGCATCCAGAATGAATAATATGGTAAAATGATAATTTTTACTGACGACACCGATTTCGCTGAGAATTATATCAGTTCCGACGTTCCCTGGCTTCAGATCAGGCCGCGCACAGTCGAAAAATGTATGCTCGAAGCTAAAAATAAATTTATCCCCGGAGCAATATTTTTCCGCGGAGAAGCCGAGGACGACTTCTGGACTAATATTTTTATTACCAGATACGCAGAAAATTCGCAATACGACGACCTTATAGAACTCAGCCGGCAGGACTGCCCACTGCCGGCCAATTTATTATGCTGCGCCGGATTCGGCAATAAATTCCACGGCTTTCACAACCGCTCATGGGTAAGCCTGCCGGGCAATATACACCTTTCGGTTTACTTCCGTCCCCACCGAGAGATACCCGACTTCGCATCCGGATTTATGATAATCGCGGCGCTCTCGGCGCTCGAAGCAATCGACGAAATCCCCGGAATGCGCCGCCGCGCCATGATCAAGTGGGTCAACGACATCGTAATCGACGGCGCCAAAGTATGCGGCGTGCTCGCATTTTCGCAAAGCCAGGGCAATGTGGTCACCGATGCCATCCTTGGCATCGGGATGAACGTCGAATCCACCCCAAAAGTCGAGCCGAATATCTTCGTTCCACGCACCGCCTGCCTGCGCAAATTTACACCCCGGCCCAAAGGAATCACACTCGCCTCGGTATTCCCCATACTGCTCGAGCGCCTGAAAATCAACTACCTCGAGCTAATCCACGGCGGATACGAAAGCCTGCTTAAAAAATATATCAACCGCTCGATAGTAATCGGCCGGCGCATCACCATGTGGGCAGACCACCGTGACGGCCGCTATGATATGCTCGAATCCGGACGCGTGCGCGCAATCGGACGAAACCTCGAATTGTTGCTGGAAGATTCCGACCGGCCTGTTACTCGCGGCAGGCTCCAGCTTCATGACTAATCATTCACGATACAGAAAATAATTTTAATTTGATTTTCCAAAATTTTACTTGATAATATTTTTTATTAATCATATATTATCCCTCAAATCCTCAATCCAATAAATTATCGGCTTTGAAAGCAGATGATATATATATGCTTACCTCTCGACGCATCGTCCACCATCCAGGGGAATACCTATGAATACGCCTGATCTGTTGTTTATGTGCCTCGCCGCATTTATCGCAGTTTTCATATTGCTGACCGCGCTGGCCGTGATTATGCGCATAATTTTGCGCATCTTCCCTGCAAAAGCTGCCGTTGCCGATCCTGCAATCCTCGCTGCGATAGCATCCACCATGAATTCGGTTTATCCAAATACACAAATCACCAAGATTGAGGAGGTAAAATGATCTACACGGAAAATCCAAAAAAAATCCGGGTTATGTTCACACCCTTCCGCGACGGCCTGCAAAGCTCCTTCGGCGGCAAAGTGCGATGGGAGGATTTCAAACCGGCGCTCGAAGCTGCCGCACACGCAGGCATCCGCCATTTCGAATTCGGCGGCGGCGCGCGATACCAGGCGCCATTCTTCTACCTTCGCGAAAACCCCTTCGAAACCATGAAAAAATTCCGCGACGTCTGCGGCCCCGAAGCCGATCTGCAAATTCTTACCCGCTCGGTCTCAGGAGTAACCCTCACCACACAATCCATCGAAGGCCTCGGGCTTCAGGCAAAATTGATGGCCAAATACGGCACTACATGGGACCGCAATTTCGACTACATGAACGACGTCCGCAATCTGGTCAACACAGGCCGGCCGATCGTCGAAGCCGGCATGCACCACCAGGTCTGCATCGCGCTTATGGGCCTTCCGTTCAAATCCGACAAAGTCCACACCGCGGAATTCTATATAAATATTGGCAAAAAATTGCTCGATGCGGATATTCAAATTGATAGCATCTGCCTTAAGGACGCCAGCGGAACCTGCGACCCAAAAACAATTTACGACACGGTCAAAGGCCTCAAGAAAATCATGCCTCCCGAAATGCCCCTATGGCAGCATACCCACGACACCGCCTCGATGGCCGTTGCCTGCTATATGGCCGGAATCGAAGCCGGAGTCGATGGCATCGACCTTTCGTGCCGACCAATGGCCAGCGGCACAGTCCAGCCCGACGTCCGGTCGATGGATCACGCGCTGAAGGGCACGGGATATTCGCTCGATATCGACGCATCGAAGATGAACGAGATCGAAAATTTATTGAACGAAGGAATGAGCGAATATAATTTCAATCCCACCACAACCACCGCCGACGCACGCGTAGTCGGATTCCCCATGCCCGGCGGCGCCATAGGCCCGAACGTACACATGATGGTCAAAGCCGGAATTCTGGATAAATATAACGATGTGCTCGCCGAGTTCCCGGTCGTGGTCAAGGCCGGCGGAGCCTGGACGAGCGTTACCCCCGGCAGCCAGCAATACTGGCTCCAGGCATTCAATAACGTGCTTTACGGCCGCTGGAAGAAAATCGATTCCGGATTTGGCCGCGCAGTGCTGGGATATTTCGGCAAAACTCCGCTTCCGCCAGACCCCGAGGTCATTAAAATCGCCTCCGAACAGCTCGGACTCGAACCATTCGAGGGCGATCCGCTCGAAGCCGCTCCCAAAAATATCGGCACCGCCAAAGAAGCGCTCAAAGACGAAAGCATAGAAGCTACTGACGAAAACACATTCCTCGTGCTATCGGCCATGGTGCCCGGCAAAAAAATCGAGGCCAACGAGGGGATGAGATTCCTCAAAGGCAATGGCAAACTCGATATACCACTCAAAAAAGAAAAGACCGCCGAAGAAATCGAGCGCCGTCCGGCCACAGTCCAGCCCGCATCAGGAAACGGCCTGCCTTCCGGCCCGGTCACCAGCCGCGTCAAAGTCGAAGAAGGCGGCAGCGTCCGCAATTTTGTGGTAACGGTCGAGCCTGCCGAAGCAGCCGAATCCAAACCCGTGCCCGCCGCCGAAGCCGACCAGCCGAAGGGCAGCGGCGAACATGTGTATTCAACCTTCGCCGGACAGGTGGAGGTAACCGATATTAAAGTCAAAAAAGGAGATAAAGTCAGCAAAGGAAAAGTAATCGCCACAATTGAAGCCATGAAGGCCGAACACGAAATCAAAGCGCCGACGGATGGCACAATCGGCGAAATATATGTCAAAATCGGCGATGAGATCGATTCCTCGAAACCAATTATGACAATACATACCTGAGGTTATATATATGGATACTTTTCTGCAGCTATGGGAAAGTTCCGGCTTCTATTATCTCTCGTGGCAGAACTGGCTTATGTTCGCCATAGCCGGACTTTTGATTTATCTCGCTATCGCCAAAAAATACGAGCCGCTCTTGCTGATCCCCATCGGCTTCGGCGCATTGATGGCCAATTTCCCGCTCGCGCAAATGGCCGCGGACGGCGGCGGCATCATGGAATATATATATAATTCCGGCATCAAAACCGAACTGCTGCCGCCCATCATTTTCCTCGGCGTGGGGGTGCTTACCGACTTCCGGCCTCTGCTCGGGCGCCCGGTCACCTTCCTGCTCGGCGCATCCGCTCAGCTCGGAATATTCATCGCCGCGCTCGGCGCATTCTACGTCCTGGGTTTCGATATCAAGGAAGCCGCCAGCATCGGCATCATCGGCGGAGCCGACGGCCCGACCTCGATATTCCTGACCAGCCAGCTCGCGCCGCATCTGCTGGGGCCTGTTGCGGTCGCTGCATACAGCTACATGTCGCTGGTGCCCATCATCCAGCCGCCAATCATCCGCATGCTCACCAGCCACCGCGAACGCTCGATCGATATGCCGCAGGCGCGCCCCGTATCGCGCACGGCGGTCATACTCTTCCCCATCATCACCGGCCTGGTCGCCTCGCTGGCAATTCCCTCGAGCGCGCCGCTCATCGGACTGCTGATGTTCGGCAATCTGCTTCGCGAAAGCGGCGTCACCGAGCGCCTTCGCAAGACCGCCGGCACATCGCTGGTAGACATCGTCACCATATTCCTTGGCCTCGCCGTGGGCGCCACAATGGACGGCATGAGCTTCATCACGTGGGGCACAATCGGCATACTCGCCATGGGCGCTGTGGCGTTCGCATTCAGCACTGCGGGCGGAGTCGTTTTCGCAAAAATTCTGAATATATTTCTGAAAAAGGAAAACAAGATCAATCCCGCAATTGGCGCAGCTGGAGTCTCTGCAGTGCCGATGGCCGCGCGCGTGGTGCAGAAGGTCGTCTCGGACGACACCAACGGCCGGGTCAATCCGCTGATGCCGGCGATGGGCCCGAACGT